>NZ_JBLRMH010000005.1:0-273309 GCF_047921575.1 Proteus sp. TSJ240517 | reverse complement strand
GGATGCGCATTATAGGGAGATCTCGGATTAGCGCAAGTGTTTTTTTAAAATAATTTACTGTTCGTTCAAAACTCCAACAAGACGTATAAAAACCCCACAGTAAAGATTAAATATCACTCAATTTTAGCAAAATGCGCCGCAAATTCGCTTACTTTATTCCAATCAGTATATTCAATTTCTTTTGTAGGATCCGTTTCACCTTTAGTCATCTTCATAATTAATTGGATCATAACTCTATCAATCCATTTATAACGAGGATAAAAAAGTGCGCCAGCAAAGACACCCGTTAACGTTGGTTTCCATGGAGTCTTATCTAAAAACTTACGCATATAAGCATTCGTCTCGGGTGTATTCTTTTCTGCTTTTCTTGCCGTAAGATTAACGCCAAAGAATGCGGACGGCATACTATTCAATTGTGCAAGATGACGAGTGATAAATTTATCGAGCGCTTTATTAAAGTAACCATAACGAATCGAAGCGCCCACTAAGACTTTATTATAAGCAGATAAATTTAAACTCTGCTGAACAGAGGTTAAATCTCTCACATCACATTCATGACCGTGTTGTCTTAATTCATTCGCGATTTGTGTCATTATTTTTTTAGTTTGACCATCAGTACTACAATACAACAATAGCGCGCTCATACATTACTCCTTGTATTAGGTTAATCACGCCAAAACGTTGGGGTAAATAAAACCAATAGAGTGAAAACTTCTAGTCGCCCAAATAACATTGTCACGACCAATATCCATTTTGCAGCTGGATTCATTGTCGTGAAGTTATCGGCGACAATCCCTAATCCAGGACCAAGATTATTTAATGTAGTGGCAATAGCAGAAAATGCAGAAAATTCATCAACGCCTGTTGCTATCAACAACATTAAGCTAATAATAAAGACCAGCGCATAAGCGGAGAAAAATCCCCACACAGCTTCAATAATACGTTCGGGTAATGCTCGGTGACCAAGTTTGATGGTATAAACCGCATTTGGGTGAACAAGACGTTTTAATTCACGATTCCCTTGTAGGAATAAAAGCAAGATACGAATGACTTTCAATCCCCCACCCGTTGATCCTGCACAGCCACCAATAAACGCCGAGCATAATAATAGAAGAGGCAAAAATGCAGGCCATTGTGCAAAGCTATCCGTGGCAAATCCCGCAGTTGTCGCCATAGAGACAACTTGGAAAAAAGCCTGGTTTATGGTTATCCATCCTGTGTCGTATACAGAATAAAGCCATAGAATACCGCTACAGATAATGACTAATCCCAATTGAATTGAGATAAACATACGAAATTCAGGATCACGCCAATAAATATTTAAGCTTCTTCCCGTTAGTACGGCAAAGTGCAAACCAAAGTTACAACCAGAAATCAGAAGAAATACACCAATAATGATGTTAATGGTTGGGCTATTAAAATAACCAATACTGGCATCGTGAGTAGAAAACCCACCAATTGCAATAGTTGAAAAGCTATGAGAAATAGCATCAAACACATCCATGCCCGCAATCCATAATGCTAAGGCACAAATGATCGTTAATAAGACATAGATAAGCCAAAGTGCTTTCGCTGTTTCTGCAATTCGAGGTCGCATTTTGTTATCTTTCAATGGACCTGGCATTTCTGCGCGATATAACTGCATTCCCCCAACACCTAAAAGAGGGAGAATAGCGACAGCTAATACGATGATCCCCATTCCTCCTAACCATTGGAGCATTTGGCGATAAAACAGAATAGCTTTAGGTAATGAATCTAGCCCTACAAGCGTTGTGGCTCCTGTTGTAGTCAGTCCAGAGAAAGATTCAAAAAAGGCATCAGTAATAGAAAGATGAGGTTGCTCAGAAAAGATAAACGGCAATGCCCCTACACTACCCAGTACCGTCCAAAATAAGACAACAATAAGAAAGCCTTCTTTAGGCTTAAGCTCACTTTTTTTATGTCGATTGGGGATCCACAGCATTAACCCAATGATCAAGGCTACAATAAATGTTTGGCTAAATGCACGCCCTGCACCATCTCGATATATTAATGCAACAATACCAGGAATGATCATCGTGACAGAAAATAAGATAACAAGCAGTCCGACAATACGGGTTATTGAACGAAAATGCATTTAGCGATTTCCTTGGTAGCAAAGATTATTCATTTTTATCTAACGGGATTAATTGCATACTGCCACGACTTATATCACGTAGTTTAACTTCAACTTCACCGCTATGCACGGCAGGCAATGAAAGTATAAAAGTGACTTTATCAGTATATTCACTTGAAAGTACTTGCCCCTGATATTGTTCAACAACTTGTTCAAGTAATGAAACCAGTGAATATTCACACGCTACACTAAAACGCAACTGTGGCACTTTCGTTTTTGTTGGCAAAAGCTTTAATGCTTGTTGAACACCACTGCCATAAGCTCTAACTAACCCACCAGTTCCTAATTTGATCCCACCGAAATACCGAACAACCACTGCGGTAACTTCTCCCATTCCACTCCCTAAAAGAGGTGCAAGAATAGGTTTTCCCGCAGTACCTGTTGGCTCACCATCATCAGAAAAACCTAATTGTTGTGAGTCATCGGGTCTTCCTGCAACAAAAGCCCAACAGTGGTGCCGGGCATCAGGAAATTGTTCTTTGATAGACTGGATATACGCTTTTGCTGCATCAATACCTTCAGTGTGAGCAATAAATGTAATAAAACGACTCTTCTTTATTTCTTCACTGAATTCTACGGTTTCAGCGGGGATCAAATACGCTTTCATCAGGCTAAGTGTAAATCTCTGGTCATATTTTCAATTTTGTTATCGTGGATAATAATATTATCTTCAATACGAATACCACCAAATGGTTTGAAATGCTCAATAAGCTTCCAATTGAAATGAGTACTGTATTTTCCTTCTTTCCAAGGCTCTAGCAGAGAGTCGATAAAGTAAAATCCAGGTTCAATTGTTAATACCATGCCTGGTTCAACAATACGTGTGCAACGTAAGAATGGATACATTGCAGGAGCCGCTAAGTGGGTTCCTTTATCATCTTGCATAAATCCAGCTGCATCATGAACTTGCAGACCTAAAGCATGCCCTAAGCCATGAGGTAAAAATGGTGTAGTTAATCCAGCACTCACCATCTCTTCTTCACTCACACCTTTAACAATACCGTATTTATTAAGTAGCCCAGCAATACGTCGATGCATTTGAACATGGTATTCAGTATAACGCACACCCGCTTTCATCGTTGCAATCAGCGCTTGTTGCGCATCATTCATATCTTTAACTAATGAAGTAAATTCATGATTTTCTTTTGTGCTATAAGTACGAGTGATATCTGCTGCGTAGCCATTATACTCTGCACCTGCATCAATAAGGAAACTACGATATTCATCTGGTGATTCATGATCTAATTTGGTGTAGTGCAAAACAGCGGCGTGTTCATTTAATGCGACAATATTGCCGTAAGGAACATCGGTATCACGATGACCCGTAGCCATTAAATACGCCATATTAATATCAAACTCACTTAATCCAGCTTGAAAAGCTTCATGAGCGGCAATATGTCCGTTGACGGCCATTTTTTGTGCTTCACGCATACAAGCTAATTCATAACCTGTTTTATAGGCGCGGTAATAATGATAATAATTAAGAAGAGATTGATTGTTGATATTATCAATACTCACACCTAATGATTCTGCTCGCTGTATATTTGGACCAATATAAGCGGTATTTTTATTAATATAAGGTGCTAGCTCTTTCTGAATATCATCAACATTTTTAAGATGAATTAACTCAACTTCATGAGTCCAATAGCTACTTGGTAAAGCTTCAACACTGTGCCAATAGTCAACTGGGGAATAGAACCATAATTTAGGTTTATTAACACCATCCGCTAATAACCAACAATGTGGTACATCTGTTACAGGCACCCATGCTTTAAAATGAGCATTCACTTTAAAAGGGTAATCACTGTCATCAAGGAAAACACGGATAGGTTCACCAGAATGAATTAATACCGAATCAAGATGGTGTCTGGATAAAGCATCACGAGTACGATTTTGTAGAGTTTTGATATGTTCTTGGTACAGAGAGAGCAATTTTTCCATTATTAATTACCTTATCTTATTCATTGTTAATGATTCAGCTTAACACGCCAACTCTTTGAGTGGCTAACCCCATAACAAAAATAGATTATTACCGATTTATCTCCCCTCGTTTTATCAAACTGAGCAACAACATAGAATTCAATAAGTTGAATAATTTCACTGTGATCACCCTTGCAGTTTTTTAATCAAATATTTGCATTTATTTAACATAGTATTCACACTCTTATTATCTGGTCATACCAGTCTATACATTTAGGGAGAATACAAATGCTCTATCAAAGCGAAAATATTCAAGCCGGTTGGGTGAAACAAGGTATTGTTGAACTCATTTTTAACGCCAAAGGTTCTATTAACAAATTAGATACCAAAACGGTTGCAATGCTAAGTGAAGCTTTAACCGTATTAGAAGCAACACCAGGCCTGAAAGGTGTTATCTTGCGTTCCGAAAAACCGGCTTTTATTGTCGGTGCTGATATTACCGAGTTTTTATCCCTTTTTGATGCCCCTGAAGAAGAATTAACTCAGTGGCTACACTTCTCTAATCAGATTTTTAGTCGACTTGAAGACCTACCTGTTCCTACCGTTTCTGCTATCAATGGCTATGCCCTTGGCGGTGGTTGCGAGTGCGTACTTGCTACTGATTTTCGTATTGCTTCTCCTGATTTACGTATCGGTTTACCAGAAACAAAACTTGGGATCATGCCGGGCTTTGGCGGTTCAGTACGCCTTCCTCGTTTGATTGGTGTCGATAACGCATTAGAAATTATTACTGCTGGTAAAGATGTTGATGCCCAAACTGCACTTAAAAATGGATTAATCCAAGCAATTGTCCCTCTAGAAAATTTAAAAGAAAGTGCTATTTCGCTAATCGAGCAAGCAATTGAAGGCAAAATTGATTGGAAAGCTGCACGTCATCCAAAAATAGCACCATTAAGACTGACAGAGCTTGAACATAAAATGTCTTTCAGTGTGGCTAAAGGTATGGTGATGAAAGTAGCAGGCCCTCACTATCCAGCACCGATCACGGCAGTAAGAACTATTGAAAAAGCGGCATTTCTAAATAGAGATGAAGCACTGGCTATCGAAACTGAAAATTTTGTCAAACTCACACGTACTGATGTTGCAAAAGCCTTAGTCGGTATTTTCCTTAATGATCAGTATGTCAAAAATATCACGAAAAAACGTCATGCTGAATTACCTAAACAAGCGGCGGTCTTAGGCGCTGGGATAATGGGCGGTGGAATATCCTACCAATCTGCCTTAAAAGGTATTCCCGTTGTAATGAAAGATATTAACCAAAAATCCCTTGAGCTTGGTATGAATGAAGCGTTAAGCCTATTACAAAAACGCCAAGAAAAAGGTCGAATGAGTGCCGTAGATATGGCAAAAACGCTCGCCTCTATTCAACCTACATTGAATTATGTTTCTGTCAGTGATGCGGATGTTGTGGTTGAAGCCGTTGTTGAAAATCCCAAAGTAAAAGCAACTGTACTCGCAGAAACAGAAGCACTATTAGCCGATCACGCGGTACTTGCGTCAAATACCTCTACGATCCCTATTTCCCTGCTCGCAAAATCCTTAAAGCGCCCTGAAAATTTCTGTGGGATGCACTTCTTTAACCCAGTTCATCGAATGCCACTGGTTGAAATCATAAAAGGTGAAAAAACCAGTGAAGAGACGATTAACCGTATTGTCAGTTACGCCAGTAAAATGGGTAAAACACCAATTATCGTTAATGATTGCCCTGGTTTCTTTGTAAACCGTGTCCTCTTTCCTTATTTTGCTGGGTTCTCTCTATTACTAAGAGATGGTGCTGATTTTCTTGCTGTAGATAAAGTGATGGAAAAAGTATTTGGCTGGCCTATGGGACCGGCGTACCTACTTGATGTTGTAGGCATTGATACGGCAAATCATGCTCAAGCCGTAATGGCTCAGGGTTTCCCTGACAGAATGGGTACCATTGAACGAGATGCTATTGCTCTTTTATATGAGCAACAGCGATATGGTCAGAAAAATAATCATGGTTTCTATAATTACGCAGTTGATAAACGGGGTAAAAAGCAGAAATCTGTTGATGGTCAAATTCAAACGCTTATTCAGCAAAATGCTGGCAAAACACAAGAGTTTAGCCAAGATGTAATTATCGCTCGCATGATGATCCCAATGATCAATGAAGTTATCCGTTGTTTAGATGAAGGTATTATTGCTTCACCAGCAGAAGCTGATATTGCATTAGTTTATGGCTTAGGCTTCCCTCCTTTCCGAGGAGGTGTCTTCCGTTATCTTGATACCATCGGATTAGCGCAATTTGTTGCAGATGCACAGCAATACGCATCATTAGGATCTCTTTATCAAATTCCTGAAAGCTTAAAACAGAAAGCGCAACGCAACGAAACCTATTATCCAAAGCCCGCAAAAGTAGATGTTAACATCAGAGAACTCGCTTAAGGAGATATGAAATGGAAAAGGTTGTCATAATTGATGGTATTCGTACTCCAATGGGACGCTCAAAAGGTGGTGCATTTCGCCATATCAGAGCGGAAAATCTCTCTGCACAATTGATGCAAGCACTACTAACACGCAATCCGAATATTAATCCTAATGATATTGGTGATGTGATTTGGGGCTGTGTACAACAAACTTTAGAGCAAGGTTTTAATATTGCTCGTAATGCGGCGTTATTGGCTGAACTTCCACACAAGGTTCCGGCAGTTACAGTTAATCGGTTATGTGGTTCATCAATGCAAGCATTACATGATGGTGCACGCCAAATTATGCTGGGTGATAGTCAAGTAGCATTAATTGGCGGTGTTGAACATATGGGTCACGTACCGATGACTTATAATGCAGATTTTAATCCATCACTTAATCTTTCTGTCGCTAAAGCCTCATTTTCAATGGGATTAACGGCAGAGATGCTGGCTAAATCATTCCAAATTTCACGCGAAGAACAAGATAAGTTCGCTTACCGTTCTCATCATTTAGCGGCTCTTGCAACGCAACAAGGCTATTTTGATAATGAGATAATTGCGATTAATGGTCATGATGCAACAGGTAATTTTATTAATGTCAAAAATGATGAAGTTATTCGTTATAACCCAAGCCTTGATGAATTAGCCCTGCTTAAACCTGTGTTTGATCCTGCTACGGGCTCTGTTACAGCAGGCAATTCATCCGCAGTTTCTGATGGTGCATCCGCCATGTTTATAACCAGTGAACGTTATGCTAAAGAGCATAATTTAAAGCCTCGTGCCATTATTCGTTCTATGGCAGTGACAGGATGTGATCCTGCAATTATGGGTTATGGCCCTGTTCCTGCAACAGAAATCGCGTTGAAAAAAGCAGGATTAACATTAGGTGATATTGATATTTTTGAGCTAAATGAAGCATTTGCCGCACAGTCATTAGCATGTATGAAGAAAATGAATCTGCTCGATAGCATAGATGACAAGATTAATTTAAATGGCGGAGCAATTGCCTTAGGGCATCCTTTAGGATGTTCAGGCTCTCGAATAACCACTTCATTATTAAATATTATGGAGCGTAAAGATGCACAATTTGGCTTAGCCACAATGTGTATTGGATTAGGACAAGGTATTGCAACGATTATAGAACGTGTTTAATACGATATTCTGTATATCCACGCTCTGATCGTTAGGGGAACGTATTCTTTTCGATTGCATGGTTAGAAACCATTTTCCCGCCGTCAGGGGCGGGTTTTTTTATGGTTTTAAAAACGAAAATAATAACAAATAACGGGGTACTATCGTTTTATCAGATAAATTCAAAGGCATCGCTAAATAAGCGAGTTTTATCTGCATTACGCTCATTACAAAAGCGATCTCTGGCTATTTTCGCCATTTCAAAACGCCCTGCGATGTAAATATCATATTCTGATAAATCACCAAAATCTTCGCTTATTGCCGTTAATACCGTACCTTTGCGGCCACGCCAAGTCTCATCAGGCTGTTCAACAACTGGAATAACGGATAACGATGGATGCAATTCTGATAATTCTTGTAATTCATTGAGATCATAGAGATGAACGCTTTCTCTTCCCCCCCAATAAATTGTAATAGGTCGTTGAGGATTTTCAGCTAACGCGGCCAATAGAATTGAATGGGTATAAGAGAATCCTGTACCGCCAGCAATCAATAGTAATGGACGTTGACTCTCTTTTTGAAACCACGCATTCCCATGAGGAATATCAATGGTAAGCTGCTGTTTTTCTAATATCACATCAAGCACTGCCATCGCATAAAGATTGAGTTCAGACGCACCAATATGAAGTTCAATAAAGTCTTTATTTTCAGGTATAGATGCAATAGAAAAAGGACGTTTATCACGCTCATCCATAACAGCTAAAAGATATTGTCCAGCCTGAAAATCAAATTCGCCATCAGGTAATAGCCTTACCCGATAAACCGTATCTGTCATCGGCTCAACAAGTGAGACTTTACAATTCAATATTGCCATGTTGTTCCTCTGTTCTTATTTAAGAATATCGAGCTGTTCCCAAATAGTATCGACTCGTTGCTTAACTTCATCAGACATCACAATAGGTCTACCCCATTCTCTATCTGTCTCACCCGGCCATTTGTTTGTCGCATCAAGACCCATTTTTGATCCCAATCCTGAAACAGGTGAAGCGAAGTCGAGATAATCAATAGGCGTATTTTCCATCATAATGGTATCTCTTGCAGGATCCATTCTGGTCGTAATTGCCCAAATCACATCTTTCCAATCTCTTGCATTGACATCATCATCGCAAACAATCACAAATTTGGTGTACATAAATTGCCGTAAGTAAGACCAAACTCCCATCATTACGCGTTTAGCATGACCCGCATACTGTTTCTTCATTGTCACAACGGCTAAACGGTAAGAACATCCTTCAGGAGGTAGATAAAAATCGACAATTTCAGGAAACTGTTTTTGTAATATCGGAACAAGCACTTCATTCAACGCAACACCTAATACTGCGGGTTCATCAGGTGGACGACCTGTATAGGTTGAATGATAAATTGCATCTTTACGGCGCGTTAAATGCGTAATGGTAAACACAGGGAAAGAGTCAATCTCATTATAATATCCTGTGTGATCACCATATGGCCCTTCTGGGGCTAATTCGCCTGGTTCAATGTAACCTTCAAGGATAATTTCAGCACTTGCAGGGACTTCAAGATCATTTGAAAGACATTTTACAACTTCTGATTTATTGCCCCGTAATAAACCCGCGAATGCATATTCAGATAAGGTATCTGGTACAGGTGTTACTGCACCTAAAATAGTCGCAGGATCTGCCCCTAATGCTACGGAAACAGGGAATCGCTCACCGGGATGTTTTTGACACCACTCTTGAAAATCTAACGCACCACCACGATGCGATAACCAGCGCATAATCACTTTATTTTTACCCAGCACCTGCTGGCGATAAATACCGAGATTTTGGCGCTCTTTCAATGGGCCACGAGTCACCGTTAATCCCCAAGTAATCAAAGGTGCCGCATCTTCAGGCCAACAATGCATAACAGGAATTTTTGTGAGATCGACATCATCACCTGTTAAAACCACTTCCTGACAAGGCGCTTTACTCAAGCGTTTTGTTGGCATATTTAAAACTTGTTTAAACTTAGGTAACTTATCAAAGAGATCACGAAAACCTTTCGGAGGATCAGGCTCTTTTAGAAAAGCCAATAGCTTTCCAACTTCGTGTAAGGCTTTAACATCATCTTGCCCCATCCCCATTGCCACACGCTCTGGTGTACCAAATAAGTTACAAAGCACGGGCATATCATACCCTTTAGGATTTTCAAACAACAGCGCTGGCCCACCGGCACGTAAAGTTCTGTCCGCTATTTCGGTCATTTCAAGGTAGGGATCTATTTCATAGGCGATACGTTTTAATTCACCTTTTTCTTCTAATAATGAAAGGAAATCTCTTAAATCGCGGTATTTCATCATAATCTTACGAGCCAGTGAGTGAAAGAAAAGAGGGCCAATGCCCTCTTTGAGACGCTATAAGCTAAACGCATAACTCACTAAAATGCAATGCTTTTTATTTAATAGCGTTCACTATACTTATAAACAGCGGAATGGAACCCACTCTGAAAGTAACTTAGTATCAAACTGTTCAGGGAATGTTTTTCCATGTTGGAAGATTTTAAAACCTTCATTTTTAGCGCTGTAATAACGTAATTCTTCACCTTGAATATATAAGTAACTTCCTTCACGGATAGCCACAACAATCTCTTCAGGGTTAATTGCACAAAACTCTGCAATACGCTCATCACGAGTTTCACCCATATGACCACTGATAGAAGCATCAATGTAATGTGGGTTAATTTGAACAGGGAATAGGCCTAATGAAGGCATAATAACAGAGGAACGTACAGGCATATCATTAGTGGTACGAATTGTTGGTGTCGCGACGTTACAACCTGCGCTCCAACCAATATACGGAATATTACGCTCACGTACGGCGCGTTGGATTGGAACAACTAATCCTTTCTCATGCAGCATTTGGTTTAATAACCAAGTATTGCCACCACTGACTAAAATACATTCTGCATTGTTGATTGCATCAACTTCTGAATCAAAATGTTCAATACAAGTAACTTCAATACCTAACACTTCTGATAAATCACGAGCACGTTGATCATGATCGGAACGAATAACGGCATAAGCAATTAATACAGCAGAACGAATACCGCGTTTTTTAATCATGCTATCGATATTATCTTTTGCATAACTTAACCAACGTGGATCCCCGGCAATTTTTCCGTTACTTAATAAAAAAACTTCCATTACAGAACCTCTTTATAATTATGAACAAAATTCTAAGATAATTATCTTGAGAGCTTTTTCTTATTTTTACCATCACTTTTTTATTAACTTGTTACCTCTATCCGAGATCCAAGTGAAAGTAACAAAAACAAGCCTTTTTATTGCGAATAAACACAGCTTTTCTGTTCTTTTTTCAGTATAAAACCACGTTAACCTATTTTTTATTTAATCCCCCGATAGATGACTGTTACCTTAATGATAAATTTGCTATTATCACTTAAATTAAATTTAACTAACCTATTGTCTCTATTATGAAAAACTGGCATTTGCTGTATTGCAAACGAGGACAAATTCCTCGTGCTATCGAACACTTAGAACGTCAGCAAGTGGGTTGTTTTACACCTATGGTAACCATAGAAAAAGTACTAAGAGGAAAGCGCACTACCGTAACAGAACCGCTTTTCCCTAATTATCTTTTTATAGAGTTCGATCCTGAAGTGATCCATACCACGACCATTAACTCAACGCGTGGAGTAAACTCATTTGTTCGCTTTGGGCAATATCCTGTCACTGTTCCTCAAGATGTGATTGATACACTGCAAATCCCTCAGCTTTCTTCTCTCACTTATAGCGAAGAAAATGTACCTCACAGTGGCGATAGCGTATTAATAACAGAGGGGATTTTTCAAGGGATCAAAGCCATATATCAAGAGCCTGATGGTGAAGCCCGTTCGATTTTGCTTTTAAATATATTAAATAGTGAAGTGAAAAAATCTGTGGGAAATAAAGAGTTTAAAAAAGAGTTGCTCTAGAAAAATTTAACCCAGCAATTGCTGGGCTAATATCATATGATTTTAGAAAATCGGTTCTAAAATTATTTTTGCTGTTCTGCTTCAGTTTCGGCCTCTGCTTCCTCAGCTCCTTCTTCATCTGTTCTTCTTCCCTTACCTACATAAAAGCGCGATACCATGACACCGATTTCAAACAGTAAGTACATAGGTATTGCGAGTAAGGTTTGAGAGAAAACATCTGGTGGTGTCAAGATCATACCAACGACAAAGGCACCTACAAGAATATAAGGGCGTTTTTTCTTTAATGCTTCAGGTGTCGTTACACCACTCCAGCACAGTAAAATAATCGCAATCGGTACTTCAAAAGCTGCACCAAACGCCATAAATAACGTCATTACGAAACTTAGATATTTACTGATATCTGGAATAAAGTTAACCCCTTCAGGGGTTGTATTAACAAAGAAGCCAAACGCGAGAGGGAACACAACAAAATAAGCAAACGCCATACCGAGATAGAATAATACCGTACTTGAAACAAGTAATGGCAGCATTAAGCGGCGTTCGTGTTTATACAATGCTGGTGCGATAAAAGCCCATACCTGATAAAGAATAATAGGTACAGAAGCAAAAATGGATACCATGATTGTCAATTTAATCGGAGTCAAAAAGGTAGAGGCAACATCCGTCGCACTCATATTTGACCCTTTTGGCAACTTATCGAGTAATGGAGCCGAGACTAATTGATAGATATCGTTAGAAAAATAAACCAGCGCTAAAAAAACCACTAGAACTGAGACTAAGCTATACATCAAACGCTTACGAAGTTCTATTAAATGGCTGATCAGCGGTTGGGTATCATTTACTGCCATGTTTTAATGCTCACCATTGACCTGATCAGTTGTTTTTTTCTCTATTGTTACTGGTTGAGTAACAGGAACTTCTGTCTTTGTAACACTTTCTGCCACAGGTTTATGGCGATTAGCATCATCATTAACTTCATCAGCTTCAGCAAGTGCAGCTAAATCAGAAGGTGAAGGTTCCGTAGAGTCGGTTTTTACAGACTGCTCTTTCGTGGAGTCTGGCGTTGTAGGTGCATGATAAGTTTGTTTTAAAGACTGTGCAGCCTCTTTTAACTCATCCATAGACGCTTTCAGCTCTGGCGATAACGTTTGCAAATTCGCTTTCTCTTCAACTTTTTTCAAGCTCTCTTGGAGTTCTTGAAGTTTTAGTTCTTGAGTCAGTTCATTTTGCACATTCGCAGCCAAAGAGCGTAGCGCCCTTACCCAGCCAGCAATTGTTTTTACTGCTACGGGCAAACGTTCTGGCCCCAGAAAAACAAGACCAATCACCATGACCAATAGCAGCTGACTAAAACCAATGTCAAACACGGTTTACACCTGCTCTTTGTTTTTGCTCTCAGTTGTAGACTTCTCTTCTGTTGAAGTCTTCTGCGCTAAATTTTTAGTATCAAAATCTGCGTCATTATTTGTTTTTTCAGCGTTGCTGGTGTCTTTATCTGCAGTTTCGTCACCAATCGCTTTTTTAAAGCCTTTTACTGATGCGCCTAAATCTGAGCCTAATGTGCGCAGTTTATTTGTACCAAATAATAAGACAACGATGACAGCGATGATGAGTAATTGCCAAATGCTAATACCGCCCATTTTATGTTCCTCAACTATTTTCGGGGTTATACTTAATAACAGTGCCCATTATATACAACGAATTCAATTTTCGGGAATCTCGAATTCATCTTTTAACTTGCTCAAAGACAAACTTTGATGTGTTTTTATTGTGCATTACCAGATCTAAACCAACCCAAAATCCATGCAAGAAGACCTAAACTGATAAAAACACTGAATAATGTTTTAAAACCAGAAACAAAAAACAGGCTACCGCATAAAAACAGTGTTGTACCTATACCCAATAAAAATAAAGACTGTCTCTGTTTGACTCTTTGAGAACCTATTTGTTCCGTCAATTTGTCTAGCGTTAACTTCATATTTTTATGTTGTTTCAGACTATCATAAACCAGCTCTGGTATCTCTGGCATTTTTTCAATCCAATAAGGTGCCTTACTCTTGATACCGTTCATTAATGCCGTGATACCAATTTGACTATGCAACCAATCTTCTAAGAAAGGTTTTGCCGTTTTCCATAAATCCAATTGTGGATATAATTGGCGTCCAAGCCCTTCAACATAAAGCAATGTTTTTTGAAGTAAAACTAATTGCGGTTGTACTTCCATATTGAAACGACGTGCTGTATTGAAAAGATTAAGTAACACATGTCCAAATGAGATTTCAGAAAGTGGTTTTTCAAAAATCGGTTCACACACAGTGCGGATCGCAAATTCAAAATCCTCCACATTGGTATCTGCTGGCACCCAGCCCGAATCAACATGTAATTCTGCAACTTTTCGATAATCACGGTTAAAGAAAGCTAAGAAGTTTTCAGCTAAATAGCGTTTATCTTCTTTATTTAATGAGCCAACAATACCGCAATCAATACCGATATAATATGGGTTCTCAGGGTGATCATAGCTAATGAACACATTACCAGGATGCATATCAGCATGGAAAAAACTGTCTCTAAACACCTGAGTGAAAAAGACTTTTACACCACGCTCTGCAAGAAGCTTCATATTTGTCTTTTGTGCATTCAACGCTTCAATATCAGAAACGGGAATACCATAAATACGCTCCATTACCATCACGTTTTCATGGCAATAATCTGAATACACTTCAGGAATATACAACATTGAGCTATTTTCAAAATTACGACGTAGCTGAATAGCATTCGCAGCTTCACGCAGTAAATTTAGCTCATCAAGTAATGTTTTCTCGTATTCGCGGATCACCTCTTTTGGCCGTAAACGACGACCATCAGGTAAAAACGGTAATAGATTTGCCAAGCGATACATCAAACGGATATCCGCTTTGATCACGGGTTGAATATCGGGACGAATAACTTTTAGTACCACTTCTTTGCCGTTTTCTTTTAATTTTGCAGTGTGAACCTGCGCAATAGAAGCGGAAGCGAGTGGAGTTTCATCAAAATCATCAAACCATTGGTCGATAGGGCAACCAAATGAGTTTTCAATATATTGTCGTGCTTTCTTACCATCAAAAGGAGCAACTTTGTCTTGCAATAAAGCAAGCTGGTCAGCGATTTGAGGAGGGAAAAGATCACGTCGAGTTGATAACATTTGGCCTAATTTAATCCAAACAGGGCCTAATGTTTGCAATGCGAGTCGTAAGCGTTCACCTAATGGTTTTTCTGGATGTTTATTTTTGATCCAAAATAGTGCTCGGCATCCTAATCTTACAGGTAAAGTAATTCGGTGTTTAGGAATTAACTCATCAAGCCCATAAGATAAAAATACCTGAATAATATGATAGAGGCGCTTTAACTCACTAAGGAGCATTATTTTTTCTCCAATGTGCCTAACCGTTTTTCCAGTTCGGCGGTTTGCTGTGCAAGTTCTTCTATTTCATCATAAAAATGGACTGTTTCTAATGCACTAGGTGCGGTTTTCCACTCTTCAATTAACGCGTCACGTAAATAATCTTTTTGGTGACTTAAGAGTGAAGAAAATAACTGAACGCCCTTTCCTGCAACAACAGTCAGACTTTGCGCCGCAATATCACCAATATAAGGAGCTAAATATTGCGCGGGATCCCACTGCGCCATATCTAATAATGCAGACCAATTTTGAACAACCTGCATATCACCATCAATAGTAATATCACCACGATTGATCAGTTCTGACATTTTTTGACGATCACGAAGCTTAATCAGTGTTAATAGTTTTGTTTTTATCAAACAATCTGTTTCATCATTCCACTGACTTAATACATCAACTTGTTGTTCGCTAAAGACTAAGTAGATGGAACGAGGAAACTCATTGATAGAAAGCGCCAACACTTTGCCCGCAAGACGATTGCGGGCAGGTTTAAGCACATTTTCCTGATATAAAACGTGATTAAGCGCTGTCTCCATGGATGCGGTTAGCAGCGGATACAGTACTTGAGAAGCAATATCATGAGAAAAAGTGGCTTTTTCCATCTCAGAATTTAAATCCTTTGTGTAATGCAACTATACCTCCGGTCATATTGGTATAGGTAACTTGATCAAATCCTGCTTCTTCCATCATACCTTTTAGTGTTTCTTGGTCTGGATGCATGCGAATGGACTCCGTTAAATAACGGTAACTTTCAGCATCATTCACAATCACTTGACCAATTTTAGGTAGGATATGGAAAGAGTAAGCGTCATAAATCTTACTTAAAGGATCAAGAACAGGTTTAGAGAATTCCAACACCAGCAGACGTCCACCTGGCTTTAATACACGGAACATTGAGCGTAAAGCTTTTGCTTTATCGGTCACATTACGTAAACCAAAGGAGATTGTAATGCAATCAAAATGGTTATCAGGGAAAGGTAACTCTTCAGCATTTGCTTGCACATAGTTAACATTGCCGACAATACCGTGGTCGCGTAGCTTTTCACGACCCATTTTCAACATTGAGTCATTGATATCAGCTAAAACAACTTCCCCATTTTCGCCCACGAGACGAGAAAATTTAGCTGTTAAATCACCAGTACCACCCGCAAGATCAAGAACACGTTGGTTACGTCTTACACCACTCGCTTCAATGGTATAGCGTTTCCAGATACGGTGAACACCAAAAGACATCAAGTCATTCATTAAATCATACTTAGACGCGACAGAGTGAAAAACCCTTGCAACCATGGTTTGTTTATCATCTTTGTCAACGGTTTGGAAACCAAAATCTGTTGTTTCCTTAGTTTGTTGAGTCATATTATTTGCCCGCTAATTAATCAAAATTTAGTAAATTCAGTACTGGCCGTTTTCAGAAGTCTTTATCTCTTTATTTTATTAAATCAATCAGATGCTGATTTTTCAATGAGATCATTATCAATCGTTTTTTTTATCTCAACCCCTAAGGATTTAAAGCCTTCCGCTTGACTGATAAGATTTCCACGACCTTCAGAGAGTTTTTTCATCGCTAATAGATAGCCAGATTGCGCTTTTTGAATACTATTTCCTAGCCCTTGCATATCATCAACGAAAAGTCTTAATTTGTCATACATTTTAGCCGCTCTGTCTGCAATTTCTTGCGCATTTTGGCTTTGATATTCATAACGCCACAATGCGGCTATTGTACGCAAAGCAACAAGTAAAGTAGATGGCCCAACTAACATAATATTGTTTTTCAATGCTTCTTCTAGCAAGTCTGGAGAATGACCAATTGCAACAAGATAAGCGGGCTCAATAGGTATAAACATTAAAACATAGTCTAAAGACGTTATACCCGGTAGTTTATGATAATCTTTTACACTCAATCCTTTAATATGCGCTCTAATTGAGTTTACATGCGCACAAAGCGCCTGCTTACGTTGATTATCATCTTCACTATTAAAATACTTTTCATACGCCACCAGCGACATTTTAGCGTCGATAATAACATCTCGGCCATGAGGTAAATGTACAATGACATCAGGTTGATAACGCCCACCATTTTCATGACGAATACTCACCTGTGTTTCAAACTCATGACCTTCGCGTAACCCTGACGATTCTAATATACGTGCTAATACCGTTTCACCCCAGTTACCTTGAACTTTATTATCCCCTTTGAGGGCATTGGTTAGGTTAACGGCTTCTTGTGCCATTTTTACATTTAATTGTTGAAGCTGGCGAATTTCATGAACCAAAGTATGTCGCTCTCTGGCTTCTTGCCCAAAACCATCTTGAACTTGTCGTCGAAAGCTTTCGAGTTGCTCACGAAATGGTGACAGTAAATGGGTTAATCCTTGGCGATTTAACTCTTCGGCTTTACGCCCACTCTGTTCAAAAATACGATTAGCTAAGTTCTCAAACTGTGTTGCAAGCCGTTGCTCACTATTAATTAATAATCGCTGTTTTTCTTCTGCGGATATTCGGCTTTCTTCCCAACGAGTTGTCACTTCTCTTAATTCAGCTTCTTGAGAAGTAATAATTTCTCTCTGAGCACGTAATTCTTGCTCTAGCTGTTCTATATTTTGTTGTAAAGAGGGGATAATCACCGCTTTTTCTTGGGCGATAGCAAGCTGTGTATGATTTTCACGTAGCATGGCTTCTTTATCGGATAAACGTTGTTGGATAGACCACCAAACCAGCGCGCCGCCAACAAGCACTCCACCTAATAAACCAATGATCCCGTATAACAACTGAATATCCACTAAAGTGACCTTTTTACTTTCCAGCGGGCTACGTTAAAACGCATAGGTAATATTGTCTAGCAACAATTTACATCATGACTTGATTTGCGATAAAGGACGCAGTTATCCCATCCATTTCGCAAGCCATTGCAAACCAAAAGCACCGGGCGCCAAAATACCAAATGCCCAAATCATCGCTGATATTAAATTAGCAATTTGAAAATAACGTTGTGGCATTGCGCAAATACCCGCAACTAATGGGACAATTGCACGAAAAGGTCCAAAAAATCGTCCAATAAACACCCCCCAAATTCCCCAACGATTAAAGAATTGATGACCTCTAACTAATGTTTGTGGTGAACGTGAAATGGGCCACAAGTTTCTCACCCCATCTTTATAGTGAAATCCTACCCAGTAGGATACCCAATCACCAAAGAAAGCGCCTAATGCAGCAGCAAGCCAAATCGGCCAGAAAAACAGACCACTCTCACCAATTAAAGCACCTAATCCCAATAAAATAACTGTGGCAGGAATAAGCAAAGAGATAAATGCAAGTGACTCACCAAAAGCAAGAAAAAACACGATCGGAATAGCCCAGACTTCGTGCTCTTTTACAAAGAGAGTGATGGTATGAATAATGTCTTGTACTGTCAAAATAGAGACCTTAAATTCGGTTAACCTAAGTGAAATAATAAATTGATTAACCGAATATAAATCACTTTATTATTCGAGAAAATAATTTTGTAAGGAATCTCGGCTAGACGCATCTAGACCGATATCTTTCTCTAGCCAAGTATCCACATTACCGTAATGCTGATTAATACTCGCCAATGCTGTTTGCAGAAACTCTTCTTGTACTGAATAAACATAGGCAAATTTATCAACAATGTTATCACTCATTGTTTTAGCATGTTCTTCTAAAAGATAAGCGCGATAAGGCGCTAATGTTTCATTGGTAAGTAGGTAATCTTCCATCACTACATCTAAAGATGCACCCAGCGCAAATAACACTAAAGCAGAGCCAACACCTGTTCTGTCTTTACCCACAGCACAATGTTGCACAACCCCCCCTTTCTCAGGTTGCTTTAATAATGTTGCCAATTGTTTATATGCAGGGTTATTAATAGGAAGTAATTTATATAACTGAAACATAAAAGCTTTGGCATCAAATTGCTCAAGTATTTCAGGAGTCAGCTTTTCAAGGTTTGCAGAAACTTCTTTGGATAGCGGGTTTGCAGGAGCATGGTAATATTGCGCACCTTCCCAGATACGGTCTGGTTTATCAACAATTTCACCACTATCGCGATAATCAATGATTTGAAAAAGATTTTTATCAATAAGAAGGGATTGATCCGTATCCGTCAGCCTATCCAGTGATCCAGCTCGAAATAACATACCTGGCTTGATAATACCACCGTTGCTTAATTTTTTACCTCCTAAATCACGGAAGTTAATTCCACCGGTTAAAGGCAACACTGAAGGGTGTGTCTGCAAAATATCAGTCATATTTATTTTCTCATTGTTGTATTGTAAATAATTCTCAATTACATTATCAAAAATGCAGTTCTATTGACATAGTATATTAAGCTAATGAATTATTGCATAAAAAAAGCCCTTAACACTTACGTATTAAGGGCTTCTATCAGCGATTCGAAATATTATTTCATTAAATTACGAGCCGCTTCAATCACGATACCGAGTGCATTATTCTCAGTTTTCTTCAGTAATTCCGCATCTGGAATTTCTTGTTGAGTACGGTTTACGATAACACCCGCAACCATACCTGCACGTAAACCTTGGCTTGCACACATTGTCAATAATGTTGCAGATTCCATTTCATAGTTCATTACGCCCATTTCTTGCCACTCTTTCATAGAGCCTTTGAAACGGCGAACAACACGACCTGTATAGGTGTCGTAACGTTCTTGTCCTGGATAGAATGTATCTGAAGATGCAGTAATACCGACGTGTACAGTGGAGCCATTGTCTTTAGCGGCTTTGTACAGTGCGTTCATACATTCAAAATCAGAAACAGCTGGGAATTCCATTGGTGCGAAATGTAAGCTTGCGCCATCTAAACGAACCGCAGCCGTAGTTACAAGAATATCACCTACATTGATATGTTCTTGAATTGCACCAGTTGTACCAATACGCAAGAAAGTACGGATACCTAGCTGTGCTAATTCTTCAACAGCGATAGAAGTAGATGGGCCACCGATACCTGTTGAACAAACAATGACAGCTTTGCCATCAATTTCGCCACGCCATGACGTGTATTCACGTAAAGAAGCCAGATGAACTGGGTTATCCATTAATTTTGCAATTTTTTCAACACGCTTAGGATCACCTGGAACAATTGCTAAAGTGGCACCCTGTAGGTCATTTTTGGTTAAACCTAAGTGAAATACATCAGACATATCGGACTCCTCAATGGGACAAAACCAATGATCATTAAATTAAAAGTTACTGTATCAGTTTTTCAGTCCTTTTTAGTGATAAACATCACCTACAGGACATCAAACAAAGTAACAATTTCATAAAATTGTGATTATCATCACAAAAAGTGACATTTGAAATACATTATCAATATTCGCCAGCATCAATCATTAACTAAAGTAAACATTTATCTCATCAGTATAGATGCGATAAATACATTATCGAATATAAATACCTCAATATATACACTCTAAATAATTCGAGGTGTAGCTAGGCGACAAGTGAATGAGTCGCTAGGAGCATACATCAGTATGTGACTAGTGCGAATGAACGCAGTCAACAACGCTACACCTTGAAGTATGACGAGTGGCTAGGCGACAAGTGAAGGAGTCGCTAGAAGCATACATCAGTATGTGACTAGTGCGAATGAACGCAGTCAACAACGCTACACCTTGAAGTATGACGAGTGGCTAGGCGACAAGTGTAGGAGTCGCTAGAAGCATACATCAGTATGTGACTAGTGCGAATGAACGCAGTCAACAACGCTACACCTTGAAGTATGACGAGTGGCTAGGCGACAAGTGAAGGAGTCGCTAGAAGCATACATCAGTATGTGACTAGTGCGAATAAACGAAGTCAACAACGCTGTAGCTTGAAGTATGACGAGTAACTTGAAGTATAACGAGCATAGCGCGTACACTACCCGCCCTTAAAACAAACATCTAATGTGACAAACACATCGTCACTGGAGTGAACATGAGCTTATTTAACCAAATTGCGAGCCTACTAGGCGGCGAAAAAATCAATCAATACAAAACCGTCCTTGAGTGGGTTGGATCTCAAGGTGGCATTGAAGGCTTAGTAAAGCAATTTGATACCGCGGGTTTAAGTGAGCTTATTCAATCATGGATAAGTACCAACGCCAATTTACCGATCAGTGCAGAGCAAATCGTCGCTGTTTTTTCATCTCCAGTGATTAATGATCTTGCGGCGAAAATTAATTTAAATGCGACAGAAGCTTCTGAAATGGCCGCGCAATATTTACCTAAATTAATTGATAAAGTCACACCTGATGGCGTTGTACCTAAAGACTTAGATTTAGTCAGTGCGGGAATGGATATTTTAAAAGCGAAGATTTTCGGTGGATAAATAAACAAACTGTTTTAATGCGTTTTCCCTTACATCCCATCCCATAAGAGAAAACGCATCACGTTCTTAATAATCAAATTTGATTACAGCAAACCTTCTTCAATCAACGCTTCATGAAAACGTTGTTTTTCTTCAGGTGTTGCCTGAATACGTTCTAAAGGTACATCCAAAGCATAAGGGATATTTTGTTGTGGTGAATAAACGGCTAATACGTAGGTATTTCCATTTTGCTCAATAACAATAGGCGGTGTTTTCTTATTCCCTGAATAAGCAATACGAATATCTTTACCCTCTAAATTAAGATGATAAGTTGCAATAAATTGCTTATTACTCACAACCATTTTTGCGGGAATGGCTATTAACTTTAAAGGTTGAGTGCCTACTGATAATAATGCTTTTTTTACTTTACTGATCAGTATTTGACGATAAATAAAAAAGATCACACTAAAACCAAACAAGCCGATAAAAATAATCGTACTCATTAAGCGAAGCCAAATATTATCTATCGCCACATCAACGGTCATTTTACTGAGATCATTTGCATCAGCGACGGGTTCAACTAACACATCTTTAGGGCCTAAACCTAAAAAAGTAAAATTACGCGAAACTTCATTGCCTTTATAACGTAAATCAACACTACAGTTAGTCAGAACAAAGAGTTGAGAGCGACAAGAGCCATTCACCGTAGCATCAACAGGTACTGCATTCTCACTGATTTTATAATCATAAAGAATATTGGGAATTTGATAAGCACTAAATACAGTCATTGCTAACATGAAAATAACTAAGAATAAGGTGCGAAATAATCCACCATCTCCTCTTAGTGGAACTAATTTCAAAGGTCGAGTTGGAAAAGCATCTAATACCTTATCCGAAAGTTTAATGCTAGTTTGCACAATAATTATATCCATAAAATTAAAGAGTTTTCGCAGTATAGCAACGATCAAGAATATCAATAATAAGATTTGCTCTGGGTTTTAATGAATGCCTTTTTTTAATTTTATATAAAGTTAGCCTGCTATTTTGACTATGCGACTTATCTAAAGTGACAGTTCAAAAATAACAGGCTAATAAACAATTAATTCTTTTATTACGCGTTCTGACGCAAATATTTAGCCGCCTCAACCATATTCGCTAATGCAGCGCGTGTTTCAGGCCAGCCTCGTGTTTTTAATCCACAATCTGGATTTACCCATAAACGTTCTGCTGGAATTCGCGATTGCGCTTTTCTTAATAATCCAACGATCCATTCCACATTTGGCACATTAGGTGAGTGAATGTCATAAACACCTGGTCCAATTTCATTTGGATAATCAAAGTGCTCAAAGGCTTCTAGTAATTCCATATCTGAACGTGATGTTTCGATTGTAATCACATCCGCATCCAGCGCTGCGATTGAATCCATGATGTCATTAAATTCGCAATAACACATATGGGTATGGATTTGTGTCTCATCATCAGCAATGGCGGCACTTAATTTAAAGGCATCGACTGCCCAATCAAGGTAAGCCTGCCACTCATTACGGCGCAATGGTAATCCTTCACGTAATGCAGGCTCATCGATTTGAATAATACCAATACCTGCTTTTTGTAAATCATCCACTTCATCACGCAGTGCTAACGCGATCTGTTTTGCAATCGTTTCACGCGTCACATCTTCACGAGGGAAAGACCAACATAAAATTGTCACAGGGCCTGTTAACATGCCTTTGACTGGCTTTTCAGTTAACGACTGTGCGTAAGTTGCCCAATCCACGGTAATAGGGGCTGGGCGACTAATATCACCGATAATCACAGGTGGTTTTACACAACGTGAACCATAGCTTTGTACCCAACCATTTTGCGTAAACACATAACCATCAAAATGCTCACCAAAATACTCCACCATGTCGTTACGTTCTGCTTCGCCATGAACTAATACATCAAGACCAAGGTTTTCTTGTTCGGATATTGCTTGCTTTATATGTTCGCTGATATTTGTGCGATAAGCTGCCGTATCGATACGCCCTTTCTTAAAATCTAAACGAACAGTACGAATTTCTGTTGTTTGTGGGAATGAGCCAATTGTGGTGGTTGGCCATAATGGCAAATTAAACCGAGTACGTTGTACTTCTGCGCGTTGGGTATAAGGTGAATTTCTTTCACTATCTTGCGCTTCAATTGCCTGTAAACGAGCTTCAACTGTTGCATTATGTACACGAGTCGAGTGTTGACGTTGACGAATTGGCGCACTGTACTGTGTCAGTTGTTCATCATATTCACCTTCTGGTGCATTCAATGCTTTAGCTAACAAAGCGACTTCTTCACATTTCTGAACAGCAAAAGCAAACCAGCTTTTTACTTCATCATCAAGTTTCGTCTCTGCATTTAAATCAATTGGGCTATGCAGTAATGAACATGAAGTTCCAATCCACAAAGGGCGTTTCCCTTTTAGCGCAATCACTTGCTGATAACGTGCACTTAAATCTGCTTTCCACACATTTCGACCATTAATCACACCTAATGACAGAACCCAATCTTTGGGTAATGCTTGGTGTAAGTGCTGCAAATCATCTTGCCCTGCTGAAATATCAACATGAAGCCCATTAACAGGTAAGTTTTTAATAATATCAAGATGATGAGAAATACCATCAAAATAGGTTGTCAGCAGTAATTTAACTTGTCCCGTTAATGCTTGATAAGCTGTTTGATAGGCATTTTGCCATTCAACAGGTAAATCCAGTACCAATGCAGGCTCATCAATTTGCACCCACTCAATACCTTTCTCTTTTAATGCAGAAATCACTTGTTGATAGATAGGTAAAATATCTTTTAGAAGCGTTAATCTATCAAATTCAGGGCCTTTTACTTTACCTAGCCACAAGTAAGTCACCGGACCAAGTAAAACAGGTTTTATTTTATGACCTAATGCTAATGCTTCATCGACTTCGTCTAATAGCTCTTTCCATGCAAAAGTAAATGATTGACCTTGCTGAAATTCAGGTACGATATAGTGGTAGTTGGTATTAAACCATTTCGTCATTTCAGATGCAGCCGCAGGTTTACCTGTTGGCGCTCTACCACGAGCGACCCTGAATAGAGTATCAAGATCGAGTGAGCCGTCTTCATTACGGTGACGAGGCGGTACATTACCTAACAGTAGGCTTGTCCCTAACACTTGGTCATACCAAGCAAAATCACCAACAGGTAATAATTCAACACCCGCATCTGCTTGTTGTTGCCAATGGCGAGCACGAAGCTCTTTACCCACTGCAACTAATTCTTCCTGTGAAATCTTACCTGCCCAATAATTTTCTTGTGCCTTTTTTAGCTCTCTATCTAAGCCAATACGAGGGAAGCCGAGTGTGTGATTGCGAATTGTCATAATTAAAATCCTATTTTTAGCCGTCTAGATGTTTACACATCCATAATCTACAGGTAGTGTATAAATCACAAGCGCAAATTTTTCATCAATAACTTGAAGGTTTCTCATGATAGAAATAAAACATTTAAAAACGATATTAGCCTTAAAGCACACAGGCTCTCTTGCTAACGCAGCAAATCAATTGCATCAAACGCAATCTGCTCTTTCACATCAATTTAGTGAATTAGAACATCGCCTTGGTTATCGAATTTTTGTGCGTAAAAGCCAGCCACTGCGCTTTACTTCACAAGGAGAAGTGCTCGTTAAATTAGCAGAAGAAGTATTGCCTATCGTTCGTAGAGCTATTGAAGCGTGTAATGAGCCAGGTAGTGTGAATTTAAATATAGCGATTGAATGCCATAGTTGTATTCAATGGTTAACCCCTGCATTACAACAATATCGCCAAACATGGCCTGAAGTGACTGTTGATTTTCATTCGGGTGTGACTTTTGATCCACAACCTGCGTTATTACAACGTGAATTAGATGTAGTACTGACATCAGATATCTTAGATGACTCTCGTTTACACTACACGCCGTTGTTTGACTATGAAGTCAAATTAGTTTTATCACCAGATCACCCTCTTGCTAATCGCTTGCATATTCAGCCACAAGACTTGATTGCAGAAACCTTATTTATTTATCCCGTTCAACGAGAGCGTTTTGATGTATGGCGTCATTTTCTACAACCCGCGGGTATTACGCCACATTTCAAACATGTCGATAATACATTACTGCTAATTCAAATGGTTGCAGCTGGCATGGGAATTGCGGCATTACCACACTGGGCGGTTGAGAATTTCGAAAAACAGGGATTAGTGGTGACAAAAACATTAGGTGAGGGATTATGGAGCCGGTTATATGCTGCCAACCGTAGTGGAGAGCAACATCAACCAGCGATCCGTGAGTTTATTCGCTTATCAGGCCAGCACGCTGTTAACAATCTTCCTTTTGTAAAACAGGTCGGCGTATCCAGCGTTGATGGATCCAAAGTGATGCAACAATCAGGCTCGCGCCTATGATGAAACTTGGCCAATTCGGATGTTGTTGCCAAATAGAGAAATTCACTAATAACCCTGCTGGAACCATCATGTTATTCATAATCGCTAAGGTTCCAGCATCAACTTGTGTGGCACCATAATTCCACATGAAATACCCTATTCCAGAAGCGCCAATTCCTAACCAGAGTAAAACACCCCACTGTAGTGATGTTGTTGGCATTTTCTGCCAATCGGCAAAACACAATGCGCCAACAAGTGCCACCGCAACAGCACCAAGATAAAACCAAGAAAAAGCATGATGTTGTGGAAGTGGATGAACTTCCATTAAGCGTTTATAACCAACCTGACCAATCGCAAAGAAAATATTCGCCAGTTGTACTAATAACAGGCCATACCAAAAATCATCACTTAAATGGTCATAGCGAATAATCGCCGCACCTAATACCGCTAATAATGAGCTAAAGGCATAACCCCAACGTAATCTTTGACGTTCTAATAAATCATAAATTAACGTGACATAAAGCGGTGTTAATACGGTAAAAAGTAAAAATTCTGCGACGGTTAAATAGTTATAAGCGTGGAAGACAAACAGATACATAATCCCTAGTTGGCAAGCCCCCACAAGCATATAAAGCAAAATCACCTTAAAGCGGATCCCCTTCCAACGTAAGAAAGGTAAGAAGACCAAAGCGGCTAAAGAAACGCGGATCAGAACAGAGAGCCAGCTATCAACCTGACCGGCGAGATACTCACCGATCAGACTAAAAGAAGCAGCCCATAATAGTGTTGTAATAACCAATAACCACATAATTAACTGTCTTTCTCTACTAACAGTGCTTCCATTAAATCCAATTCATGTAGCAATAATTGGAGTGTTTCATTACTGATTTTTCGCGTTGCTCTTAGATGATAAAGCTCACCACGTTCAGCACGTAATGCCGTTAAACGAAAACGCCTTTCGAGATCTTCTTCTAACGCGTTATGAACCATTTCATCTTGTTCCGCAGTACGGCGTCTTAAATAACCCGTTACACGAGAAGCAACTTCATTAATTTCTTCTGCATCCAACTGCTCTTCAGTACTTGCAGCTAAGCGCTCTTCCATTTTATTCAGACTAACAATTGCCACTTCTGCCATCACTTTACGTGCGTAGCGAACTTCGTTTTTATCTGCTTCTTTGTCAGTTGCCTTCACGCCTTTTAATAGGAAAGGAAGTGAAATAATGCCCACTAAAATCGACAGTAAAATAACACCAGCAGCAATAAAGATTATTTGATAACGCCCAGGGAAAGTGCTGCCATCGGTTAAAAAGAGTGGAATAGAAAGCGCACCCGCCAATGTAATTGCACCACGAACACCTGCAAATGACGATAACCACAACTCACGCGTTGTGTAATTAGCGAAATCAAGTGGATGCTTTTTCATAAAGATCCGACTCATTTTCTTCATTAGCCATAACCACGTAAATCGCAGGATCAGCAGTGCAAAGTAGATAACAAAAACTGCTGCAAACAGCATCCAGACTTCAACTTCTGGGTCAAGATCGGCTTGAATAACAGAGCTTGTCCAGATAATAGGAAGCTGTAAGCCAAGCATGATAAAGACAAGACCGTTAAAGACAAATTCAAGCATTGACCACACGCTATCAGCACGTAAACGCATCGCAAGAGGTGCATTTCTGATAACGCCTGATTTACTGATAGTCATACCGGCAGCAACAGCCGCTAAAATGCCTGAAAAACCAATATGTTCCGCAATAAGATAAGAGGCAAAAGGTAGCAGCAACATAAAGACGATTTGTGTAGCAGGATCGTCGCCGCTCCAACGACTCATTAATCGCAGAGATTTACTGTAAACTAAGGTGACACCGATACCTGCCAGTAATCCGCCAACGGCGACTTTAAAGAATTCAAGGGTTGCACCACCAACAGTAAACACCATCGTTCCCATTGCCACAGCAACCGCAAATTTCAAGGCAACCAGACCTGAAGCATCGTTCATTAATGCTTCACCCTCTAAGATGCCCATAATTCGTTTTGGTATTCGCCCTTTACCAACAATAGAAGAGAGTGCGACCGCATCCGTTGGCGAAAGTACTGCCGCCAATGCAAATGCCGAAATCAGGGGAATACTTGGCATCATCCAATAAATCAGATAACCGATACCAACAACGGTCACCATGACTAAAACAAGCACAAGAATAAAAATCTCACGCCCATTCTGGATAAATTCTCGTGTCGGTGTTTTCCAACCATCAACAAAAAGTAAAGGCGGGATCAATAGAACGAGGAATAATTCAGGATCAAAAGTGACATGTAAACCAAACTGAGGCCATGCCAATAAAGCCCCTATCACAATCTGTATTAATGGTAACGGAACACGAAAGGGAATTAATTTTGTGATAACTCCCGAAACTGAAACCACCAGTATTAAAATCAAAATAGTAAAGAAAATTTCCATGTTACCCTTACATGCCTATTTTTATCCTGAAAACCTGACATCTTTCCCTTATAAAAGGAAAACCTACCGAACAATAAAGAAACATATTATGTAAAATTCGCGCATCATACATTTCTTTATCTATGCATCACTGCTTATTTTAAACAGATCCCACTCAGACTCTGTGAGAATATTTAAAAATTAAGACTAATCGTATCTAACACCGCACATTGTACGCTATTTATTGCTCTCTATTTATTAACGGCATTAATTATAGAAAGCATACGTTTTTATTCCTCTTTTTCAGTCTAAACAATGTAATAGACCGTATAAAAACGTAAAACGTTAAGTAATTAAATAAAAAATAATAGATAAATGACAATAGCGATTAAATTTGAGAGCTAACTCGTAATGCTAATGATTATTCAATTGTTCTTAACATCGACATCATGACAACATCACAATATTTACCTTCTCTAAAAGCAGCTTTACGGCGTATACCTTCAACTTCAAAACCCAATTTCTTATACAAATGTAAGCCTCTTTCGTTGTCTGAATACACTTCTAATTCTAATCGAGTGGCTGCTAACCAATTGAAAGCATAATCAATTGCTGTATTGATAAGTAATTTACCAACGCCTTTTCCGGAATATTCAGCACCAACACCAAGACCAAAACTCACAATGTGGCGACGACGAGGATGATTATCGATTATCAGTGCTAAATGTCCCGCGACTTGGCCATCAATAGTTGCAACAAAATTAGGGATATTTTGTTCTGAAAATTCAAGTAATCTTTTTTTCCACATCGTGACTGAAGGATAAGGAAATTGGCAAGTGCAAATATATAAATCAGGATGTGTATATAGTTGTTGAATTGCTGATGCGTCGTCAGGTTCACCATGGCGTATTTTTATTTCTTGCATATCTTCTACCAACTATTTAATTACTAGATTTAATTTCGACAATAGCGAATAAAAGTAGAGAAATAAATAGCAAAAAGGCGGAATAAAAATATATTCCGCCTTTTGTCTTTAAAACCGATTATTTAAATTAAATTGCCCACTCACCCGCATAAAATGCCACTAGAGCAATAGTAATTAATACTGTGCCAATATTGAGTTTACGCCATTCACCTGCAAATATACGGCCAATCACCAAACAGCCGAAACCTAACATAATACCTGTGACGATATTACAGGTTAAAACAATAAATACAGCACACACCATACCTGACATTGCATCAACAAAATCACTGAAATCTAACTTAGTGACGTTACCTAGCATCAATAAACCCACATACATTAACGCAGGTGCCGTTGCATAAGCAGGAACTAAATAAGAAAGAGGCGATAAGAAAAGGATCAGTAAAAATAAAATACCGACAACTGTTGCGGTTAATCCTGTTTTACCACCAGCCGCTGTTCCTGCGGCTGATTCAACATAAACCGCAGCCGGTGCAGCACCAATAACACCCGCAAAAATACTACTGACAGAGTCAGAAGTCAGCGCTTTTCCGCCATTAATAATTTGCCCGCGTTTATCTAATAAGTTTGCTTGACCTGCAACAGCGCGAATAGTCCCAGTGGCATCAAAAATGGCAGTCATCACTAACGCAAGAACACTCGGTAATACTAAAGGCTGTAAGGCACCTTTAATATCCATTGCAAACAATAAAGAAAGTCCATCTTCACCTAATTGAGGCATTTTAAAGATGCCTTGATATTTTACATTAGGATCAAAAATAAGGCCGATAATCGAAATAGCCACAATCACTAATAGAACGCCACCCGGCACTTTACGTTTTTCTAATCCGAAAATAGCGGCCAATCCAGCAAGTGACATCAGAACAGAAAATGATGTAAATTTACCCATTGCGACAGGCAAACCATCAAATGGGTTTTTAACCACTAATCCAACACTGTTTGCTGCGATTAAAAGCAGAAAAAGCCCAATCCCTATTCCTGCACCATGTGCGATACCAATTGGAATATTTTTTAAGATCCAAGTGCGAATGCCAGTTAATGAGAAAACGGTGAATAAACACCCCATTAAAAACACGGCACCTAATGCAACGGGCACAGAGATGTTTTGTCCCAAGACCAAGCTAAAAGCGGTAAATGCTGTTAATGAAATAGCACAACCAATTGCCATAGGAAGATTTGCCCACAATCCCATTAGAAGGGAGCCTAATCCCGCGACTAAACAGGTTGCAATAAAAACCGCTGTATGTGGAAAACCGGCTTGTCCTAACATACTAGGAACAACAATAACGGAATACACCATAGCCAGAAATGTCGTCAAACCAGCGATCATTTCTTTGCGAACAGTTGTGCCGCGTGCTGTAAGTTTAAAATAGCTATCCAGTTTACCTGTGCTTGCTGATTGATTAGCAGACATTACTTTCCTCTGACATAAAAACGGTTCACTCTCCAAAAAAAAGAAAACGATTACGTATCAATTAGAATAACCTCTTGTCGATGAAAAATCTTAAGAGGGAGTCAAAAGCAAACGTTTGGTTTTTCGTGTGGATTGAGTGAGAGAATTTGACGCAAACGATTATCTGGTGCTTTTAGGGTAAGAATCAAGCGAAAAAATACATTTTTAATAAAAATGTCATAAAAAGATAATTTAAGTTAGAAAAAAGAAAAAGAGGAAAGCAGCTACCGACTTTCCTCATCATTCTACTTTTGTACAATCATCTAATATCATGCTTATCTCACAGTAGAAAAACAGATTAATCAATTGTTTTTATTGAATTTATATTACACGATATGATAACTAGGTATATCTATCTATTATTAGTAACTTTAATAAGTTGCTTAGATAAATAATACCTCCCGTTCCCAATGTGTGGCGATTAATGATTTGCAGTATTCACTATTTTTATCTGAAGATAGTGTCATCTTCTACTTCTAACGTTAGATGAGTAAGCGCAGTTTTAGCAAATAGTTTTCCGTTTTGCATAAGCATTTCTAGATTATTCTTAATAAATTTTAAAATAGTTACAATTACAAAAGATAATCATAATCATTTATAAAAAACAATAAGATAAATTTTTAATATTTAGAAATCGAGAAAAGAAAGGCTTCCTCTATCGCATTACTTTGACCCTAAATGGAATACGATAGAGAAGAAATAATATTAAGATGAGCTACTATTGAGTGCTTCAACACCTAGGTTCCAACGTTCCATCGTTGAAACTAAGAATAAACCTGTCATAGCAACCAATAAAAATGGTAGTGAAGATGAAGAAATTTCTGACATCGCGCCAGCCAGCAAAGGCCCAGCTAAATTACCAATTCCCCATAACATCGCAGCTGACGCATTAGCAACCATCAGATCATTGCCTGAGAAATATTGCCCTATTTGTACCAACGCAATGGTGTATATCGCACCAGCTGTTGCACCCAACACCAGCAATAAAGGCCAAATCAAAAATGTATGGGACATAGTGATAGGTAATAATAAGCTTGCAAGTAAAGTCACTACACCACAAACTCGATATAACCGTGTTCTGTTCATATGATCAGCAAGCCAGCCAAATGGCATTTGCATAATGGCATCACCCGCTAAAATAGCGCTTATCATCATTGCGGCAATAGCTTCAGTGTGTCCCATACTTAGGCCATAAATAGGAAACATAGAAAGTACGGTGCCATCAAAAAAAGCAAAGAAAACAATACCACCACAGATTGCGGGTGCCACTTTAACAAAGCGGATAATAGAAAAATTAGGCTCTTGCGTATCTTTCGGTAATTTATCACCTGTTTTCTGATCCATCATTAAAAACAGGACAATAGAGATAATATGAATAAAGACACTAATTAAAATAGGTGTCTTATCTGCGACGCCATAAAGCGCAATAATTGAAGGCCCTAATAACTGGCTAATAGTAAATACCGTAGTATATACCGCTAAAATCCGCCCACGTTTATTATCTGGTGAAAGCTCATTAATCCACGTTTCACCTAAACAAATCATCACACCACTGGCAATCCCAGTGATTAATCGTAGAGGAAATAAAACCTCTAAAGGCAAGCTCCCCATTAAAGGTAATAAGCTTATTGCAGAAACAATGGTTGCTAATAGCATGGCAAAGCGTTTGCCTATCCATTGCACAATACGCCGAGCAAAAGGCGAAATAATTAACATCCCAATAGCGGGTGCAGCGGAAATAAGTCCAATGATAGATTCACTAATTCCCGCTAAATTAAGGCGCAGTGCAACCATAGGAATAGTTAATCCGATAACAATCCCGATAACGCCAATACTTACCGTGATAGTTGTTATCGCAAAAACTTCAGATTGGCGATAATTTTGATGTGACATGTTATTTTGTTTCTGCGAATAACAGAAACCTCTGTAATAAAAGGAAGGTGGTTAAATAAAATATTGTTTTATTATAGGGGATAAGAAATAGATAAACATGCTTAAAAAGTAACATTAATCAGAGAAAGATCTTCGTTTGACTCACCAAGATCTTTGCCTTTCACAATATTCTCACTTCACCGTCATTTATCCTGCAACGCTTAAGAAAAATAACGATAAATAAGCACAGTACCTGATGCCAATACAATGGTATAAATCACACTCATAAATCGAGCTTTCGACATACGTAATGTTAAATTTCGCCCTAACCAAACTCCCGCAAACATAGCAGGCAAGAAAATGACAGCTAACTTAAGAATATCCAATTGCCAATAAATACCCGCAAATAAGAAAATCACCACTCGCGTTAGTGTGCTAAAGCCAATCAATGTCGTTTGTGTAATGCGAAACTTGTTTTTATCTGCAATTCTGCCTGATAAATAGATTGCATATAAAAAGCCACCACTACCAAACAATGCGCTAAATACACCACCAATTAACCCAAAAGGATAAACCAAGCGTTGAGAAAATTGGCTTTCTTGTTTTTTCCAAAACAAGGCATAAATGGCATAACAAGCGGCAAAGATACCTAAAAGAAGAGAAAGCAAATCAGGTCGTGTGGTTAATAAAATCGTCGCACCGACCAGACTACCAATAATAATCAGCGGAATAAGATAGCGTATCTCTTTAAAATCAGCCTGTTTGCCATCTCTTAAAACATTCACTATGGCAGCACTTAAATCGATTAATGCCAATAAAGGCACTATCATTGAAAGAGGTAAATAAAGTGCTAATACAGGGCCTGCAATTAACGCAGAGCCAAACCCAGCCATACCGAAAATAACATAAGCAAAGAATAAGGTAAGTAGGCAAATAAAAAGATCAGACCAACTGAGTAAGTCCATCATAATAAACCTTGAATAATTATCATTTAATGAAGAATATTAGCGTAATTATTAAAAATCGAACAGTGATCGTAAGACTATTCACAAAATACAGCAGAAACAGGATCTCATTTTTCCGAATACGGTTAATTAGTGTTATTATCTAATCGGAATAACTCTTTTAAACTAACGATATTTTGAATTGGCAATGAACCCACAACCTCCTAAAAAAACGAATGAATACCTTGGTAATAAAGTCAAACAATTAAGACAGTCTCGAAACTTGTCACTTAATGAGTTATCAAGAAAATCGGGAATATCCAAGGCTGCATTGTCAAAATTAGAATCGGGTGATTCTAATCCTAGAATCGATACCTTAGAGGCTATCGCAATAGCGCTTGGCTTTCCGTTAGGGGATTTATTTAGTTTCACACGAGAAGAATATCCTCGTTTAGAACGACATAAGCCTATCGTGGGTGATTATGCCCAAGAGTTTAAATTTCGTATTGGTATCGGCAATATTACTGAAATTTGGCATATCGAAATGAAGCATGGCGCGATCATCAATAGCCCAGCTCACGCAGATGGAACTCAAGAACACATCATGGTCTATTCGGGTAAATTAATGATGCGTTTTGACAATGATGAAACGGTCTTACTCGAAACAGGTGATTTTTACGCCTTTCATGGTAATACCCCTCACTCTTATATTTGTGTTGAAGGGCATTTGCGTGCATCCGTCATTATGTCTAGCCCCAATCAACAGCATTATCATCATCGTCCTTAGCTTTTTTATTTGCGATAAAAATATGGCTTTATTCCTATTAATTAAAAATACCGTAATTAAGAATAAAGCCACTGATAAAATAAAAATGACAAATTAACTTAGATAACTTTCCATTTGTTCAAAAACACGTAAATCGTCGCTGAATCTCACTTCTTTTACGTCTTCAAGCTTTTCTACCTGACTCACCATCTGCATTAGGCGATCATCTTTTTGCACTAATAGCCAAATACGGCTTTTATCGCTATTTTTCATCGGTAAACACAAAATACCATCAACGTTAAAGGCACGGCGAGCAAATAGCCCACAAATATGGGTCATAACACCGGGATGGTTGCGAACAATCAATTCCAGCGCGATAGGTTGTGATTGTTGTGACATAAATTAAGCTCCTATCATCTCAATATTTGCCGCCCCTGGCGGTACCATTGGAAATACTTTTTCATGAATATCAATCATGACATGAATTAAACACGGACCTGGTTTTTCAATTGCTGCTTTTAATGCACTCGCAGGATCCGCTTCCTGATTTAAGTCACAGGTGTCTAAACCAAAGCCTTGTGCAATACGAATAAAATCTGTTTGATAAGGGTAAGCCGCCGCATAAATACGCTCTTCAAAAAACAGCGTTTGTTGTTGGTGAACCAATCCCAATGCCTGATTATTTATCAAAATAATTTTGATATCTAATTGGTGTTCAGCCGCCGTAGCAAACTCTTGAATATTCATCATAATGCTACCATCCCCAGAGAAGCAGAGGATTTTCTTACTTGGCTCCGCTAATGCGGCACCAATCGCTGCTGGTAAACCAAATCCCATCGTGCCTAAACCGCCAGATGTTAACCATTGTCGAGGTCGATTTAACGGATACGCTTGTGCAACCCACATCTGATGTTGCCCAACGTCTGTTGTAATAATGGCATCATCATCAACACAATTTGCGGCCGCTAATACAATGCCATAACCACTCAGAATATTTTCAGAGTTTTTCATCTCCAATGGATATTCTTGTTTCAGTGTCGTAACACGCTCTATCCATTCATTACGCTTATTGGTATTAATCAATGGTAATAACAGTGATAACACTGATTTCGCATCAGCGTGGATCGCAATATCTGGGCGCTTGATTTTACTAATTTCAGCACGATCGATATCAACATGAATAATTTTGGCATTAGGGCAAAACTTCTCTGCTTTACCAATAGCACGATCGTCAAAGCGCGCACCTAATACAATCAACAAATCCGCTTCTTCTAAAATAAAATTGGTACTACGCGTCGCATGCATACCCAACATCCCCAAATACAGAGGGTGTGAAGGTGGCATTAATCCTAATCCCATTAAGGTCATCGTTGTTGGCAGATTATTTTTCTCTGCTAATTCAATCGCTTCTTTGCATGCTTCTGAGCTAATTATTCCACCGCCTAAATATAAAACTGGATTTTTAGCTTGGTTGATCATTTGCGCCGCTTGTATCACTAAATCAGTATTAAATGCGGGAACGGGATCTTTTTGTGGAATAGGTGGTAACGCTTCTAATGTAATTGTGGCTTGCTGAATATCTTTTGGTACATCAACCCAAACTGGGCCCGGTCTCCCTGACATAGCTAAACGAAACGCATCACAAATAATTTCGGGTAAATCAGCAATATCGCGCACTAAATAATTATGTTTAGTAATGGGAATAGACATGCCATAAGTATCAACTTCTTGGAAGGCATCTGTCCCAATCATTGCAGAAGATACCTGACCAGTAATACACACCAAAGGAATAGAATCCAATTTAGCATCTGCGATTGCAGTGACTAAATTCGTCGCCCCCGGCCCACTTGAGGCAATACAAACAGCAGGTTTACCATTTGCTCTTGCAATACCTTGAGCGATAAAACCTGCGCCCTGTTCATGGCGAGTTAAGATATGGCGAATAGATTTGCTTTGGCTTAATGCGTCATACAAAGGCAACGCCGCACCACCGGGGATCCCTGCAATTGTCGTAATGCCTTGCCGTTCCAGTAAATAAACGATTAATTGTGCGCCAGTAAAGGTTCTACTTGTGGCGTTATCTTGTTGAGCACCCATTTTTCTCTGTCCTTTGTTCTAAGCCGGACTTTATGGGCGGTAGAAAAGAAAAACCCCGCCCGGTTAGTGCGCCGGCGGGGTTGCGAAACTGTGTTGATTCGGACCCGTTACGGCGCTTTGCCGACGACCACCACCACACGCACGACAACCACAGCCGCAATGTGCGCTGTTAGTCGTAGGCTTTGTAGTAGAGTAGTGATGATCATGGGTTACCTATCAATTAATTTAATGATGTGTTTACGTGTTATCTGTATTTAAAAAAAACATAACTTCTACAAATTAACAACCTTTTTTTTCGGTTTATTTTTTATCACCGCCAAAAACGAGAGCTAGATCACTTCTAGTGAAAATCAAAAAATAACCCTGATTGCAGCATAAAAATCTAGATTAATTTCACATTACAGAATAACCAAAAATTCGTTTCTCAACGTAAACACATCGACTCAATTTTATAAAAAAGCAACTTGAACCAATAATAGTGTTGCCGAGAGTACAAACATAAATATCACCATCGGCATAATAAATTTAAGCCATTTATTATAGGAGATATCTAACATTTGCAATGTCGCTAACACCAGCCCAGTAGGCGCCAAGAACAACATAATATATTGTCCCCAGTTATATGCCGATACCACCATATAACGAGGAACACCAACTGCATCCGCTAATGGCGCCATGATTGGCATCGCTAAAACCGCAAGCCCTGAAGAAGACGGAACAATAAAACCTAAACAGATAAAGACAACGAGCTGTGCCAATAAGAATAAACTTGGTGGCATTCCTGCAACCATATGAGACATAAATTCAAGAATGGTATCCGCAATTTTACCTTGTTCCATCACAAGGTTAACACCACGCGCTAAACCAATAATTAATGAAACACCGACTAATTCCGATGCCCCGTGAATAAATCCATCAATGGCTGTTTTCTCTTTTAATCCAGAGAGAAAAATTATGATGATTGCGATAGCAAGGAAAAGAGCTGCCATTTGTGGAAACCACCAGCCCATGTCCATAACACCCCAAACCATAATAGGAAAAGCAGCAACAAATAAGCAGAGGATCACTTTACGACGCCACGAAAATTCTAATATCTCATTAGGATCGTAATTACTTAAAAAGCGCTGTTTAAAACTTTCGGCATTTTCATAGTTGTAAGAGAAAGTCGGATCTTTTTTGATCTTCTTGCAATACCAATATAAATAAACCAAAACCCCCATCGTACCAATCACCAACCCAATAGTACGAAAGCCGATCCCTTCAATAAAACTGATCCCCGAAGCATTTGATGCGATAACAACTGAGAAAGGATTTACAGTTGAGAACCCAGCCCCCATTGAAGAGGCAAGGAAAATAGCACCAACACACACAATAGCGTCATAACCCAAGATTAAGAATATGGGTACTAATATGGGATAGAAGGCAACGGCTTCTTCTTCAATCCCACAGCTTGTCCCGCCTATGGATAATATAATCGTGACCCCAAACACGACTAAAAACTCTTTGCCTTTGGTTCGATTCGCTAGTGCTGTTAAACCTGCATTGAATGCACCGGTTTTATTAACAACTCCAATAAGCCCCCCCAAGACAAGAATGAAAACAATAACATCAGCTCCCTCTATCGTTCCTTTCACCATACTTTCGGTAATATCCATAATCCCTTTGGGTTGCTGTGCTACGCGTTCATAGGTTCCAGGTATCGCTATCGGTTTTTTAATTGTCCCATCTGTAAATTTATTAATCTCAATAGAGACATTTAAATCATTTAATGTTGCCTGAGTTGCAGGTAACACTTCATGAGAACCATCTATTTTCGCAACCACTAATGATGGCCCCGCTGAGTTATAACTTAATCGCTGATATTCGCCAGCTGGAATTATCCACGTTAATCCAACCACAATTACTGTAATGGCAAATAAAATAGTAAATGCGGTCGGAAACGCAAACTTTTTAAGTTTCATAAGCGTCCTCGACTTAAATAAGAGGCTACTCTGCCAGTAGAAATAATATCTATCTGGCAGAGTCTATTATTAGAATTAAATGTAGAATAATGATAAGTATGATATTAATCAGAAATAATTGTTGTACCTGTTTTTCCTTCTAAAGCAGATAATGCATTCTCTAAAGAAGTAATAATAGCTTGTACACCTTTATCACTCTCTTTTAGAAAGTTAAGGCAAGCCTCAACTTTAGGTAGCATACTTCCTTTAGCAAATTGCCCTTGGGAAATATATTTCTGCGCTTGAGAAAGCGTTAATTTATCTAAATTCATTTGATCTGGTTTATTAAAATTAATAGCAACTTTATCAACAGCCGTTAATATTAATAAAATGTCTGCTTTTAATTCTACGGCTAATTTTGAGCTAGAATTATCTTTATCAATAACAGCATCAATACCTTCTAATAAATCCCCTTTCCGAATAACAGGAATACCACCGCCACCAACAGTAATCACCACAATATTACGTTCAACCAACTGTTTAATAATCGGCGATTCTACAATTTCTAACGGCTTAGGTGATGGGATCACTCGACGATATCCACGTCCAGCATCTTCCATAAAGTGAAAACCGTGCTCTTTTTGAATAACCTCAGCTTGCTGTTGAGTATAAAAAGCACCAATCGGTTTTGTCGGTGATAAAAAAGCAGGGTCGTTTTTATCAACAACCACTTGGGTCACAATGGTGGCACAACCATGATTTTTATTCAGATTTCTCGCACATAATTCGTCATTAATAGCCTGTTGTAGATGATAACCAATATAACCTTGGCTCATGGCACCACATTCAGCAAATGGCATATAAGGCGTGCCGATGTTCTGTTGCGATGCATAATCCATAGCTAAGTTAATCATCCCAACTTGTGGGCCATTACCATGACCAATAATGACTTGGTAACCCTTCTCAACCAAATCCACAATGGGCTTTGCGGTTTTTCGGACTATCTGCTTTTGCTCTAGTGGCGTACTGCCCAATGCATTTCCCCCTAAAGCAATAAATACCTTCTTAGGCATTGTTAACTCCTTGCTTTAGCTTAAAGTCGCGAACATAACGGCTTTAATGGTATGCATACGGTTTTCAGCCTGATCGAAAACTTTTGATTGGCGTGACTCAAAAACTTCGTCTGCCACTTCCATTTCACTCAAACCAAACTTCTGATAAATATCTTCACCAATGAGCGTTAGACGATCATGGAATGAAGGTAAACAGTGTAAGAAAATCGCATGAGGATTTGCCATTTTCATCATAGATTCATTGACTTGATAAGCTTTCAGTAAGCGAATGCGCTCATCCCAAACACTATCTGGCTCTCCCATTGAAACCCAAATATCGGTATAGAGAACATCAGCCTCTTTTGCCCCTTTCTCGATATCTTCTGTTAATGTGATAGAGCCTTCGTTTTCAGCCGCGATTGCACGACACTCCTTCACAAGTTGCTCTTCTGGCATTAAAGATGCTGGGCCACATGCTGTAAAATGTAAGCCTAATTTGGCACAGACCACCATTAAAGAGTTAGCAACGTTATTACGCGCATCACCAAAGAAAGTCAGCTTAAGCCCTTTTAAATGACCAAAATTTTCTTCAACTGTTAGCATATCCGCCAACATCTGAGTTGGATGGAATTTATCGGTAAGACCATTCCATACTGGCACACCTGATTTTGCCGCAAGTTCTTCAACTAATAACTGATCAAAACCACGATATTCAATACCATCATAGAAACGCCCTAATACACGTGCAGTATCTTCAATAGACTCTTTTTTACCCATTTGTGATGAGCCTGGATCAAGATAAGTCACTCCCATTCCTAAATCGTAACCTGCCACTTCAAAAGCACAACGTGTACGTGTCGAGGTTTTTTCAAATAATAAAACGATATTTTTACCTTCCAAAGAGCGGTGAGGAATACCTGCCATTTTTAATGATTTAAAATGTTTAGAAAGATTTAATAAATATTGAATTTCAGCTGATGAAAAGTCGAGTAATTTTAAAAAACTTCTACCTTTAATATTAATAGACATAATAATCCTATCTCCTAATTATTTTGATAATAATAGAGTTAAAAAATGATTCATTATTTATGAAAAATAGATGTCTCCCCAATAACACTCGTTATTAGGAAATATGCTTTATATTTTCAGCATGTAAAAAGAGGGCTTACCCGTTAAAAACGGAGAAATGGAAACACTGACGTTGTTTATACATCATAATGTGGGCAATACGTCTAATATGAGGCGTTTTCCTATTATTATTTTCCATAATACTAGTACCTTCACTTATAGGTATTAAATGAGGGTTACAGTGAAACATATAGGAATTAACTTTAATGTGATTATCATCTCAATTATCTATTTATGATAAAAACCATATATCAGTAAAAATAAATCATCAAGAATACATTCCATTAACACACAAATAAAAAATGGATAATCGCTTCTATATTAAGAATGACCTCAATTAAATTAATAAGATAATCAAGAAATAACCAATAAAAATTTATTTTTATTTAGCTATTATTTAGCTATTTTTTTTATATCACTTTTATAATTAACATTAATGATACATTTAAATACTAAAATAATTTAGCTAGCATCATCACCGCACTACAAATAATTAAAATCAGCGTTGCATACTGAAATATTCTGTCAGGCATTCTGATCAACAGCCACTTAGACAGCGGAATAGAGATTAGCGAGCCTAAAAATAACAAAAGTGCCAAATGAATATCCGTATGCCCATCTTGCATATAGGCTAGTGCTGAAGATCCCGATAACAATGTTGTGGTAAATATAGAAGTGCCAATAGCTTGCTTAATAGAAAGGTTCGCGTAGCGTAGCAATAACGGTAACACAACCACACCACCACCCACCCCCGTAGCCCCTAAAACAACACCTGCTGCGATCGCAGGAAGTAATAGCGCTTTTATATTTAAAGGAGCTAACGCTGTATTTTCAACCACAACGGGAGGTAATGAGAAAAACATTCTCTGTACAAAGAGAAATAGAGAAAAAACAATAGCACTAACAACAAGCGCATTAATTCCCCATTCAACTTGTTGCTGATACTGCGCTAACGAACCTAAATAATTAACCAAAACACTGGCTAAAAAGGTACTTGGTAGCATTATTCCTAAGACAATCATCGCTCTTTTAAAAGGAATATTTCCAAGGCGAAAATGCATATAAGACGAAGTAACTTTCATCAACATGGATAATAAATTCGCTGTTGCAACTGCCATTAACGCATTCATACCAAAGAAATAGGTCAATACAGGTAAAACAATAACACCGCCGCCCACACCCGTCGTACTTATAATTAAACCAATAGCCGCACCCACCGCTAATGTGGTGATAAGTAACATTATTGATTTCCTTGCATAACAGCTTCTCGCCCTTTTAATAATGCTTTTTCTGCTGACTCACTCGCTAATGTCATATATTTAAAAAACAGCACATCAAAAGCCACCATTTGTAAAACTTGTGGCGTAATCACGCCTAATTGAGAGTGTTGTTCATCATAAAAATAAGGCAATGTATAATCAGATAATCGAGTTGCTTCATCTTGTCCGAAACGCGTTAATGCCACAGTTAAACAACCTTCATTTTTTGCTGATTTCAGCATCCGATTAATATCTGTCGTATTTCCTCTAGCGGTAACAGCAATGGCAATATCATCAGTAGATAAATTAGCGGAATAAGCCAATTGAGCATGAAGATCAGGACTAAATAAGGTGTTTTTATTTACACGAATTAATTTATGAAAAATATCGCTCGCCACAACGGCGGATGCGCCAATACCAAACAATACAATGCGTTTTGCTAATACCATTTTTTCAGCTAATAGATCTATGGTATTAGGATCTAACAACGCTAATGAATCTTGAATAGCACTGGTAAACAGATGCCCTGTTTTGGAAATAATTAATTCTGTCGGGTCTGTTTTCGCGAGATTGCCATAGAGAATATCGCCACTGCTTTTTTGTTGCTTTTCTTCTGAAAGGTAATCAATTTTAAATTCAGGATAACCGCGATACCCCATTTGACGAGAGAAACGAATAACAGAAGCACTACTTACACCTGCTTTAAGTGCCAGATCAGCCGCATTCATACTGGCAATATTCTCACTATTCTCTAATAAATAATGAGCAATACGTTGTTCTGTGCCTTTGCCTTGTATTAGCAAACTTTCAAGCTTTTTGGTCAGTGTCGACATTCTGTTATCCTTTTTATTTCTGACTTATTTCTCTGGATCGGTAAATCCCATTAGCATACTGGCAATAAAACCGACAATCCATGCACCTAATACTGCGATCAGGAACTTAATAATTTGCCCATCTCCCACTAATGGAATTAATGATAACCCAGCTGTACCAAATGGAATAATGATCCCAACTTGGAAATATGCCATTAATGCACCACCAGCCGCACCACCAATACATCCCGCTACAAAAGGTTTTCCTAATGGAAGGGAAACACCAAATAATAAAGGCTCACCGACACCGAAAATACCAACAGGTAATGCACCCATTAATGTTTTCTTTAAACGTTGGTTTTTAGTGCGTAAATAAACCCAAAAACAAGAGCCTACTTGCCCCATTCCACCCATGGCTAAAATAGGGAACAGGTAATTTAAACCAAAAGTATTTAAGATTTCGGTATGAATAGGAATTAGTCCTTGATGCAATCCCGTTAAGAGTAAAAATAAGAAGCTTCCCCCTAGCGCAGCACCCGTTACAACCGCACCACCACCTTGATTTAAAAGTGATAATGATACGCCTTGTGCTAATAACTGATTAAGATAATGGCCGATTGGTTGGAATATCATAATCGCCACAAGAGAAGAGACTAAAATAGTCACAAACGGCGTTAATATAAGATCTAGGCTCTCTTTAACGATACTACGAAACCATAATTCTAATTTTGAAGAGAACACGACCACCATTAATACTGCAAAGATCCCGCCACTGTTTGGCTGTAATTTCTCACCAAATAAGGTGATATCAGCAAGCCCAGGCATGGCTAATAACCCAGCCATTACGGCACCAATCGACGTTGACGCGCCCAATTCTTTAGCTGTATTTATCCCAATCATAATAGAGAGATATGCAAATACTGTACTACCAATTAATTTGAATAATTTAAATAGCTCAGGGAATTGCTCAACTAAGCCTGGTGCGACTAAACGGATAATATTAATTAACCCCATAATCAAACCGCAGCCAATTAAAGCAGGAATTGTCGGGACAAAAATAGCCGCTAATGTATTTAGCATACGACGAATGGAGAAGCCTTTTTTCACTGGTGTTGACGCAGGCTCATCTTCACTACTTGCTGAACTGTTTTGCATACGCTTATTCATGATGGAATAAACTTTTGCCGCGGTTCCCATTCCTACAATCACTTGGTGCTGTTCGCCATTAAATACAACACCTTTAACGCCTTCGACTTGTTTTAAAGCGTCGGCATCAAATAGCGAGCTATCTTTTAAAATCAGTCGAATACGAGTCATACAATGTGTTAGGGTTGCCACATTTTGAAACCCACCAGCATGTTTTTCTATTTCTATTGCTAACGTGTCGAGATGTTCTATTTTATTAGCCATATGCGTGCCTGCTAAAGTTCAGAGTGTTTACTCATATTGTTATTAGTTAAATAGGGCGAGTTGCTGTTGTAACGAACGATAAGGATATTGCTGTGTAATTTGCTCAACTTTCTCCACACTCAGGTGAAGTTCATACATTAAAATGGCTTTTCTAGGATGATAATTAACCATTTGTAACAGGGTTCTGGCTGTTTCATGTGAAATTCCACACACCTCACTGACAATACCCTCAGCACGACGTTGCAATTTCTCATTACTCGCAATCACATCCACCATAAGGTTTTTATGCACTTTTCCAAGTTTAGTCATCACGCTAGTACTTAACATACCCAAAATCATTTTTTGAGCTGTGCCACTTTTCATTCTTGTGGAACCTGTTAACACTTCTGCGCCCACATCTGGTGCAATAGATAAGTCGGCAATTTCACTCATCATACTTTTGCCACGCGTAGTAATAGATACTGTCAATGCTTTTAGCTTCTTGCCATATTGCAAAGCTGCGACAGTGAAAGGCGTACGACCGCTTGCCGCAATGCCAATAACGACATCTTTATCGCTAACATGACGACGTTGAAGCTCTTCAATTGCCGCCTCTTGACTATCTTCAATATTTTCAACCGCTTTTAGCATTGCATCATGACCGCCAGCAATAATCGCCTGTACTAATGTAGGAGATACACCAAAAGTAGGTGGACATTCCGCACTGTCTAGTACCGCTAATCGTCCACTTGTTCCTGCACCAACATAAAAAATACGTCCACCTTTTTGCAGACGTTCAGTAATTCTTTCTACTGCTTTAGCAATAGCGGGTAATTCTTTTTTAACTGCATTTGCAACAGTCATATCTGCACTATTGATAAGCGTAACCAACTCTAAAGCGCTTAATTCAGAAAACTGTGTTGTTTCTTGATTGCTTTCATTTTTAAGACATTCGCTTAATGCATCTTCTTTCATCATAACAACCTTAATGAAACTAAATTTCAATTAAAATTACATCTTATGAAATAATATTTCAATAATAATTGTCACCACTCTGTGAAATCAGTCACATTAAGTTAAACCGTTTTTCTTTGTAAGAAATCCAACAGTGACTATAAAAACACAGCAAACTATTAATTTTAAAGAAATTCCACTTACTTTCTAAATAAGATAGCAAGTGGAATACAAAGATGTGATAGTGCAGAAGTGTACTACTTGGCTTGCGCTAAAAACTGCCCAAACTCTTCAATGCTAGGATAAGAAGATTGTGTGCCTTTCCCTGCAACACTTAAACCAGAAAACATCACGGCTTTATTTAACGCTTCTTCAATATTATTGGTGTGAACATAATAATGGGAGAAACAACCAATAAAGGCATCCCCCGCCCCACTAGTATCAATTGCATCAACTTTAATGGCGGGAATATATTTTTCAATTTCACCATTCATCCATAATGCGCCTTTTTCACCTAATGTAACGATGACATTCTTAAAGCCTTTTTGTAGTAAAGAACAAGCGGCTTCACGGATTTCATCCATTGTAGTGATTGGCATACCAGTCAAAATTTCAAGTTCTGTTTCATTCGGAACAAAAAAGTCACAACGAGCTGCAATATCAAGATCTAATGCTTTTGAAGCAGGCGCTGGGTTAAATAACACAGGAATATGATGTTTGTTACCAAACTCAATGGCGTGATACACCGTTTCAAGCGGGATTTCTAATTGCAATACGATTATTTTGCATTTTTTCAGGCTATCTGTGGCTCTATCAATATCCTCTGGCGATAAATGCTGATTAGCACCTTTAACAATTAAAATGCTATTTGATGATTGAGAAGTCACAAAAATGGGCGCAACACCACTTGTTGTACCAGGCACTTTTTCAACATAGCGCGTGTTAATACCATAAGACTCTAAATTCATGATGGTGTTATCCGCGAAAATATCATCGCCAACCTTTGTTAACATCATCACTTTTGAATTTAATTTAGCAGCAGCAACAGCTTGATTTGCCCCTTTACCACCACAGCCAATCTTAAATGCTGGCGCCTCAAGGGTTTCTCCCTCTTTTGGCATCCTGTCTATATAGGTGATCAAATCCACCATATTTGAACCAATCACTGCGATATCCATAGCGCCTCTTACTCTTATGTGAAATTTTTAAATGTGAAAATAGTGACATTTTGATAGATGTATAACAGTATCATGTTATTTAAATATCATTTGTGATTGTTATCCCGTTAAAACGGCACTAATATGTTGCCAAAATCACATGGGTGATGAATAACAATCTTCTTATTAAGGAATATACTATGCGTCCATTAGCTAATTATATCGATCATACCCTTCTTGCTGCAGATACAACTGAAGCGCAAATCAAAAAATTGTGTGCTGAAGCAGTTGAACATGGTTTCTTCTCTGTTTGTATTAACACTTCTTACATCCCTTTAGCAAGAACTTGCCTTGAAGGAAGTGATGTAAAAGTATGTTGTGTTATCGACTTCCCATTTGGTGCGGGTTTAACAGCAACAAAAGCCTTTGAAGCGGCTGAAGCTATTCGCCAAGGCGCACAAGAAGTCGATATGGTTATCAATATTGGTATGTTAAAAAGCGGCCGTTTAGACTTCGTAAAACAAGATATCGAAGCAGTAAAAGCCGCTTGTGGTAATACAACTCTGAAAGTTATTTTAGAAACTTGCTTATTAACTGACGACGAAGTACGTTTAGTTTGTGAAATGTGTCGTGAGATCCGCGTTGATTTTGTGAAAACATCAACAGGATACAGTACAATGGGCGCAACAGAACATCATGTTGCTTTAATGCGCAAAACAGTGGGTGATGAAGTTGGTGTGAAAGCATCAGGTGGTGTTCGCGATCGCCAAACAGCATTAAACATGATCAAAGCAGGTGCAACACGTATCGGCGCTAGCGCAAGTGTCGCTATCGCAACAGATTCAGATGCACCTGAATCAAACTACTAATTATTTAGCGTATATTTTCTTGGAGTACGCTATTCGATAACACAAGGATCCTTCGGTGATAGAGACCAAACAGCACGAACGTTTGCGCCGCCTCAGTGAATGTATAAAACGCTCAGGTCGCATACATCTTAAAGACGCCGCAAGGATCCTTGAAGTTTCTGAAATGACAATTAGGCGCGACCTTAGTTCTGACGCCGAAAACCCTTTTCCGATGTCATTATTAGGTGGCTACATTGTTGCATTAGCCCAGCCCCATTCAGGGTTAATCTCAACATCCTCTAATATCATTACGCCAGATCAAACTGAAGAACTTCATATTCCTAATCTTGCCGCTGGCATGGTGTCTGACGGCGATGTTCTTTTTTTCGATAACGGGCAGTTTATTCCCACACTGATTGAGCTTATTCCTGATAATCTGCATTTCACGGGGATCTGTTATTCTCATCGAGTATTTTTGGCATTAAGCCAGAAAAAAAATGCCACCGTATTACTCTGCGGAGGTGAATATCGTCCTAAAAGTGACTCTTTCTACAATCCTACCCAACCTTCTTATCTTGATAGCATTAATCCCAAAAAAGCCTTTATTTCAGCCGAAGGCGTTCATCTCGATTTTGGCGTTACCTGTTATAACATCGACGATCTTTATATGAAGAAAAAAGCGATGGATAAATCTATTCGTAAGATCTTACTCACCAAATATCACTATTTTGATGAAACAGCGACAGCCAATATGGGCGATTTAGCTCAGTTTGATGTTGTTATCACAGATAGAAAATTAACGGATGATTACGAAGATTATTGCCGAAAAAGCTCAGTAAAAGTAATTTATTAATTAAAAATAGAGAACTAACTGAAATAGCAAATAAAAGGAAGTTAGCCTTAAATTAAATAAAATCTATTAATTCTTTTTTTAAAAAATAAAGAAAAACCACACCACTTTTTGATTGCCAATGCAAAAAAAAGTGGTTAATATGCCCGCGATTTATTATTTTTCATCCATTTCAATTAACTGCAAGGAGGTATCCCATGACAACTACAAATATGAATACTCTTTGCGGACAATCTCAGAAGTAATCCTTTTTTCCTTCTTTTTGCTGTCCGCCAATCAATTTATTTTTTTATCCTTTACATTATATGGATTGGTATATGGACAAGTGTGTTCATTATTTATCTGATAGCGTTTGTTATATCGCATCGGATAATACTTGGATTGAAAGCAAAGCAATCCAACAATTAGAAACAACCGCTCAACTTCCTGATATGGCTTATGTCGCAGGTATGCCTGATTTACATCCGGGGCGTGGTTATCCCATTGGCGCTGCCTTTTTTTCTGTTAATCGTTTTTACCCTGCTTTGGTCGGAAATGATATTGGCTGTGGCATGACGCTCTTTCAAACGGAATTTAAAAACAGCAAACTCAACTTAGATAAAGCAGAGAAACAGTTGAGTGAAATGAGTGATATCGCACCTTCAGAATGGCTAGAAACGCATCTACCGACTGAAATGCAAAATCATCCTTTTGCTGGCTCTTTAGGCTCTATTGGTGGTGGTAATCACTTTGCTGAATTCCAACAAATTGACCAAGTGATTAATGAAACGCTTTTCGCTGCAAGTGGTATCAATAAAAAACAGTTATTGCTATTAGTTCACAGCGGATCGAGAGGTTTAGGACAATCTATCTTACGTGCTCATACAGAACAGTTTGGTCATAAAGGGCTTGTTGCTAACACCGAAGAGGCAAATGAATATTTGCAAGCCCACAATAATGCACTTGATTACGCAAAGATTAATCGTCGCCTTATTGGTGAAAGAATGATGCGCCAAATTCGCACTCAAGGTGCAGTTATTTCTGATGTAAATCATAACCTTGTAGAGCCTTGTGAATTACATGGTCAACAAGGTTGGTTACATCGTAAAGGTGCAACACCAGCACATCACGATATGGTGGTTATTCCGGGTTCACGCGGTGATTACAGCTATATTGTTAAGCCAATTGTGTCTGAATTAAGCCTTCATTCCTTACCCCATGGTGCAGGTAGAAAATGGATGCGTACAGAGTGCAAAGGCCGATTATCACACCGTTTTACACCTTTACAACTTTCACGAACGGCATTAGGTAGCCGTATTATTTGTGCCAATAAACAACTGATTTATGAAGAAGCACCGCAATCTTATAAATCGATTGAGACTGTAATTGAAAGTATGGTGAGTATCGGGCTAATCGAAGTCATCGCACGTTTAAAACCCGTGATCACCTATAAAACAAGTGGAGAGATGGCGTAATGTTATTACAATTCACCTCTGCACAAGGTCCTGAAGAGTGCTGTTTAGCGGTTGAAAAAGCCTTAAATTACTTTTTGAAATCAACAACAAAACAGCAAGTGAACGTCACGGTTCTTGAAAAAGAGCCTTCACGTCATGGCTTAAAATCGGCATTAGTGTCTCTTGAAGGTGCTGATGCACAAGCTATCGCGCAACAGTGGGCAGGCTCTATACAATGGCAATGTGCAAGCACATTACGACCGCGGCATAAACGTAAAAACTGGTTTATTGGTGTTGCTTGTTTTGAACAACCTGATGAAATTAATGACAAAGAAATTGTCTTTGAAACCATGCGTTCAAATGGCCCCGGCGGTCAGCATGTTAATAAAACAGAATCTGCGGTCAGAGCAACACATATTGCCACAGGTATTAGTGTCAAAGTGCAATCAGAACGTAGCCAGCACGCGAATAAAAAGCTCGCTAAACAACTTATTGCATGGCATTTAGAGGCTTATATGATGAAACAGCACGCTTCATTAAATAGTCAACGCCATATTGCCCATCACCGCGTTATTCGTGGCGATGCCACACTCTGTTTTAGTGGCAACGACTTTATACTTATAAGCAAATAATGTTATTAATCTAACAAAAGCAAAGCCACGATTTTTAATCGTGGCTTTTTTAAGACAAAAATACCCTGCAATAAGATTTTTTAAATTAAAAAAATCAATAAAGCGTATAGTGAATTTTAATAAATAAATCTTACAGTTAATACATTTATTTTATTTAATTAATCTTATTTCTTTTAATAACATCACACTTATTAAAATATAACTATTATTAATATTAATTAAATGGCTGCAGGTGTATTTCGCATTTTAACCGTGAACGTTACAACAGCAGAGGCAACTAATGCAATTATCATAAACATAAATGCGCTGTCGTAACTACCACCACTCGCTTTAATTAAGAAGCCCATAACAGGTGCGGAAACAACACCCGCCATTTGACCACCGAAGTTAACAATCCCTGAAGCACGACCCATGATTTTATTTGGGATAGTATCCATTAAAATACCCCAGAACATTGCCATGGCGAAGAACATAAATAATGCTGAAATACACTGATATACAACCGCCATATCAGCACTTTCAACAGTATATGTCATATATAAGAAGCCAGCTGCAATCACTGCAGTAACCATATATAACCATTTACGCTGTGATTTACATTTATCAGAAACATAACCACCTAATAATGTACCACCAGCACCAAATAAGAATGGAATAGCCGCCATTACCCCTGTTTTAGCCAAAGAGAATTCACGAACAGTAATTAAATAACTTGGTAACCATGTTGAGAATCCCCAAAAGGTAATATCAAACAGAAACCAAATTGCTGCCATTTGCCACAACACTGGCATCTTTAAAACATCTTTAAAGGGTACAGCTTCAACAGGTTTATCCGTTAATGTGCCATCTGCTGCTAGCTCATCGAGATCTTGCTGGGTAATACTTGGGTGATCTTTTGGATTATCACGAGTGAAAAAATAAATACCAGCTGCAATTAATAGGCCAGGAATACCTAAAACAATAAACACCATATGCCAGCCAAAAGCACCGATAATACTCGCCGCAACAATTACAGCTAATGCTGGCCCCAAGGTATTTACTGTTGATTGAATTGCCGTTGCACGACCACGCTCTTTAGATGGGAAATAAGTTGAGATCATTTTCCAAGAAGCCGATGGAAAACAGCCTTCACCAATACCAAATAAGAATCGCACCGCTAACATTAACGGCAATGTAAACACCATCCCCGTTAAACTGGTGAAAACTGACCACCATGCAATGCCGATTGCCATAATTTTACGTGCGCCAAAGCGGTCAGCTAAGAAACCACCCGGTATTTGGAATGCCGCATAACCGACAAAGAACGCACTGATTATTAAGCCTTGTTGTGTGGTATCAAGATTCAGATCACGTCCAATAAAGGGTAATGAAACACTCATTACCATTCTATCTAAGAACGAAAGTAACCATGCTAACCAAATTAAGGATAAAACGGTGTAACGAGCTTTCCATGTTTTCTTCTGTTGAAGGTTTGGAATAATATTTGAACTCATTTTCCTGTTCCTCAGGTAAGGGGAAACCATCACGGTTGAAGAACAACCGTGATAAACAGAGATAAGGTTTAACGTTTAAGAGCGCTATTGTGCGGTTATGCTCTTAAAACATGGCCACTACAGGCGTAACTTTCGACCCCATTAATTAATGCGATACGACCATTGACCATCACTAAATCGATCCCTTCTGGGTATTGGTTTGGTTCAACAAACGTGCCTTTATCAATAATGGTTTCAGGGTCGAACATCACAATATCTGCAGCATACCCTTCTTTAATTAAGCCTCTGTCGGTTAATCGAAGGACTTCAGCTGGTTTACCTGTCATTTTGCGGATAGCTTGTTCCCAAGTGAGGCATTTTTCTTCTCTGACGTATTTCCCTAAAACACGAGGGAATGCACCAAATACACGAGGATGAGGCTTACCTGCTCCCATTAACCCATCAGTACAGACGTTTTGTTCAGGACGACATAAGAATTTAATAACGTGTTCTTCTGTACCGTAAAAATCCACCATTCCTACCGCATTTTCTTCTTCATATAGCAGATCGAAGGTTGCGTTATATGGATCTTTACCTCTCAATTTGCCTAGTTCTACAAGGCTAAGTCCAACGGCATCTTGGTTTTTTTCTGTTTTAGAGCTAGTCACATAAATATTTTCTAACCCTGCGAAATCAATAAAGTTATCCCAACCTGGAATGCCTTTTTCGATATCTTCAATCATCTTTTTACGCAGTTCTGGAGAAGCTAAACGTTCTAATAATTTCTCTGTGCCTCCTGCGTGAACCCAAGGTGGTAAAATCACCCCAAGCATGGTACTGCCTGCCACATACGGATATTGGTCAAAAGAGATACGAATACCCTCTTTTTGTGCTTGCTCTAACATGCCAAGCATTTCGTCGATTAATCCCCAGTTTTTCTTACCGCAAACCTTCATATGGGAAATATGCAACCAAACACCTGATGCTTTGGCGATATCAATAAGCTCTTGAGTCGACTGAATAATATCGTCAGCTTCACTACGCTGGTGAACAACAAAAATACCATTATGCTTTGCTGTAACCTTACAAAGTTCGATCATTTCAGCGGTATCACCAAAGGCGCAAGGCATATAAATCAGCCCTGTTGATAAACCAAACGCCCCTGCTTTTAATTCACGCTCTAAGATTTCACACATCTTGGCGACATCTTCACGAGTAGAAGGATTACCTTCTAATCCCATGGCTTCCATTCGAATGTTGCCATGAGGAACAAGGTAAGCAAGATTCGTTGCAGAGCCTCTCGCTTCTAACATACCTAAGTAACCTTCGGTATTTTTAAAATGCCAATCAATGCTGTCAGAATCACCATCTAAACCCGCAATATTCTTGCGCCATGCTGAAATATATTGTTCTGGTAATGGCGCTAACGCGACACCATCTTGCCCTAACAATTCAGTAGTGATCCCTTGGCGGATTTTGGCGGATAAAGCGGGATTAAGCAGAGCAGAAAGATCAGAGTGAGTATGAGTATCAATAAAACCAGGACAGACTATCTTCCCTGTTGCATCAATGATCTGATCATTTGTTTTTGCATCAAACTGACCGATTTTTATTATTTTCCCTTCATTAACCACAACATCAGCTTGAAATGCACTTGCCCCTGTTCCATCAATAACAGTGGCGTTTTTAAATATTGTTTTCATTCTGTTATTTCTCCAAAGAGCATCTGACTGTTTCGCCAGATACTCTTCTAGTAAGGATTTATTTCGTAAGAATTAAAGGTGATAAAGGCTGTTCATAATGCTGTAATAACCGCTCGCAGCACCTTTTAACTGTTCAATTTCAATATATTCATCAATGGTGTGCGCTAAGTTTTCGCGAGATGGGCCAAAACCAATGGTTTTAATACCTGCTTCACCCGCATAATGGCTACCATTAGTACAGAAAGAGTATTGTGTGACGGTAGGTTTAAAGCCGGACTCATGCAGCCCTTTTAAAACGCTTTGTACATAAGGATCGCTCTCTTCTAATACCCAACCAGGGAAGAAACGCTCACCTTCAATGATGGCGCCGGTATAACATTTTTCCGTACCATAGGCATAAGAGACTTTAGCTTTAAAATCAGCATCTTGAGAAGCAAGTTCATCAATGGCTTGTTGTAATGGTGCAAGCACTTCTTCTTTAGTTTCACCCACTAATAAACGGCGATCGTAAGTGGCACGACAATATTCAGGTACAACTGAAGCGCCCGGATAAGGTGATGATTTAATATCCGTAAGTTCTAAGATCCCTTTTCCTAATACAGGATGAACGGAAGGCGTTAACGTTCTGATCTTCTCGCTCAGTTTTGCCATTTTATAAACAGAGTTGATCCCTGCATCTGGATTGGCGGAGTGAGCAGGTTTGCCAAAGGTTTCAACAACAATTTCAGCACGACCACGTTGCCCAATTTTGAGGTTTAATTCGGAGGCTTCACCAATTACCACATAGTCTGGTTTATAACGTTCAGAAACGAGTCTTGCGGCAACGCCTTCAAAACACTCTTCATGCACAATGCAAGAAACATAAATACGACCAGCAAAATTGCGCTGATTATCTTGGCCATAAAAACCTATCGCTGAAATCATGGCAGCGACGGCACCTTTCATATCACTGGTGCCACGACCATAAATCTTGCCGTCTTTGATTTCTGCACCATAAGGCTTTTCTTTCCAATCACGCTCACTAACCGGTACAGTGTCGATATGACCATCAAAAACAAGGGTTTTCCCTGGGTGTTGACCTATAATTCCGCCAATGATATTGCCGTATTTATCAATATGAATGTCGTCAAAATCATAGTTTTTCATCATCTCTTCTATGACTTTAACAACGTTACCTTCTTCACCTGAATAGCTTTTTTGTTGGATTAATAATTGGCAATTCTTAATAACTTCATCAAATCGGTTTGCTGATAACATACTGTTCACTCCAAAAGACTTATTTGTTTTTTTAAAATTGTTTGAAGCTAGGCAACTCGCCATCCCACACGATATCGCGATAACGCTCAGGATCGGTGTCACCTTCAGTGCTTATCACAAGCACTCTTGCATTTTCATCTAATCCCAGCGCTTCTTTTGCACTCTGATAAACAGGTGATTGCATCAAAATAGAGAGCAAGCCTGTTGTCACGGCACCAGATTCACCAGAAATGATGTGCGGATCACCGGGTAAAGGGTTTCCTAAAATCCGCATTCCCCTCGTCGCAACAGCATCAGGGCAAGAGAAAAATGCCGCTGAATAATCGCGTAATAAATTCCAACCAATACTATTCGCTTCACCACAAGCAAGCCCTGCCATGACTGTTTGTAAATCCCCACCAACAGGAATAGCATCTGCTTTCCCTGATACCGCAGATTGATATAAACAGTCGGCAATACGTGCTTCAGCCACAATCACTTTCGGTGCTTGTTTGCCATAAGCAGCTGTTACCATGCCTTGCACCATACCCGCAAAAGAGCCCACACCAGCTTGCACAAAAATATGCGTTGGGGGGACTTCATGTAATTGAGCAAGAGATTCCAGCATTAAAGTGCCATAGCCTTGCATGATCCAAAGTGGGATCTCTTCATAGCCATCCCATGCAGTGTCTTGAACCACTATCCAGCCATATTTTTCAGCCATTTCAGCCGTCATTCTCACTGCATCGTCATAGTTCATATCAACGATTTCAGCGACTGCACCTTCACGCAAAATGGCATCTAAACGTTCTTGTGATGATCCTTTTGGCATATAGACCACCGCTTTTTGCTTTAACTGTCTTGCCATCCAAGCAACACCACGTCCATGATTCCCGTCAGTGGTTGTCGCAAAAGTCACGCCATTTAACTTTTTCCTGATCTCATCACTGATCATTACCTCATAAGGTAATTCACTTATGTCCATTTCAAGGAAATCAGCAATATGGCGAGCCATCGCATAAGCACCACCCAACGCTTTAAATGCTTTTAAACCAAAACGAAAAGACTCATCTTTAAGATATAACTCACCAATCCCTAAGGTTTTGGCTAACTGGGGTAAATGAAATAACGGTGTAGGTGCGTATCCTGGAATAGTTCTATGAAAATCTAACGCTTTGACTAACTCTTCATAACGAAAAGGGGCAAGCTCAGCGGTTGGTTTTCGCGTAAATGAACTTTGGTTAATCAGGTACTGCAATTGCTCCTGCATGGAATTACCTCTTAATCACACTTTAAAATTCGCGATAACCCAATATCGCGATTAATCGGAATACATAGGGTTATCTCCTATATCGCAATATGTATGCCAACTCATTCAAAAAGCATTTAATAAAGACGTAACCATTTGATTTAAAATACATTTATTGTTTTAACAATTAAGAAGTGAAATTAATGATACAGAGAAGCTGTGATCTAGGCGGTTTTATTTAGGTGATAAATTATCAATAATAAGAAACTGTGTGAGCTTTATACAAAAAATACATAACTAACTAATAAATAATAATTAAATTTAATACTCTAAATGCGAAGTGATAATTTATTATCAATATTGATAATTTTAAGGTGAGAATGTGATGCACTCATTACTAAGTACTCTACAAGATGAAATCAGCAAGTACACCGATGCCATTGCAGGTATCACTGGTACCGATGTTGAAATTATTGATAACAACTTGATTCGCATTGCAGGTACAGGGCGTTATCGCTATATGCTCAATCAAGATGTCTCTAGTAATGGGCATATTTATCGCCATGTACTGCAAGTACAAAAAACCATTTTGATTGAAGATCCCAAAGAAAATAGCCTATGCCAACTGTGTCAAAACCGATTAACTTGCACTGAAGAACTTGATCTCAATGCTCCTATTTTCCTGAATAATCAAGTTATTGGCGTAATAGGGATTATTTGTTCTAATCGAGAACAAAAAATGTTTTTGATGAAACAAAAACAAGCCTTTATCACCTTTATCGAACAGTTTTCGGAGATGATTTCAAGTCGTATTTTTGAATGTCTTGAAAGGCTTAGAGAGCAAGAGCGATTTGGGACTTTTAGAAACTTGATTGATGTGATGGATAGAGGTGTGATTGCAATCGATAGCCAAAATAAAATTTGGCATGCCAATCTTTCTGCTCTACGTTTTTTTGATTGTGAATTAATTGGGCAATCTCTTGATATCGATATGACTGGCGATATTCTTTATGGTGATGAAGAAGCATGGCTAATATTAAATCAACAACGCTATCATGTTCTGTGTAAAAAAATCACCTTTTCATCTGTTGATAATGACCAACTCACAATGGTTATCTTCCATGATGCCCGCGATTATATGACACAGGTGAATACCTTATCGGTTGATGAAAATCCTCACTCCCCTTTAATTGGCAACTCACAAAATATGCTCCAATTAAAAAGCATGTTAAGTAAAGTTGCTGTTAGCCACGCCAGTGTACTTATCACCGGAGAAAGCGGTTCAGGTAAAGAAGTGGTTGCTTACACTATTCACCAACAAAGCCTACGCACGAAGCAACCTTTTATTACTATTAACTGTGCAGCAATCCCAGAACAACTACTAGAAAGTGAGCTTTTTGGTTATGTACGCGGTGCATTTAGTGGTGCTGATCCTAAAGGACGTATTGGTAAATTTGAATTGGCACATGGTGGAAGCCTCTTCCTAGATGAAATTGGAGATATGCCTTTACATCTACAAGCCAAGCTTTTACGTGTTCTTCAAGAAAAAAGCATCACTCGTGTTGGCTCTAATAATATGATCAATATTGATGTAAGGATCATTGCTGCCACCAACAAAGATCTACGTGAAATGGTAAATAAAGGACAATTTCGTGAAGATCTATTTTATCGCCTCAATGTTGTTCCGATCCATACACCTGCATTACGTGATCACCGAGAAGATATTGCAGAACTTGCACAATTCTTTGCTGATGATCTGGCTTCAACCTATCAACGGCCTGCTGCAAAGATCCCCAACGTTGTTATTAACTACTTATATTCCTATGATTGGCCGGGCAATATCAGAGAGCTACGTAATGTGATTGAATATATGTATGTTATGCAAGGCGATACAGTGGATTTAAACCTCAGCCACCTTCCACCTTATTTGTTAGAAACACCTCATTCTGATCCTTTAGAAAAAGAAAAAACCAGTGGTATCTATACAGCAGCTAAAACAGATAATAAAAATCAACCGTTAAATGCACAAGAATTTCTCAAAACTCAAAACCAGACATCAGAGTATCAAACCATTATGAACATATTAGAAAAAACAGGGACAACATTAGAAGGAAAGAAGAAAGCGGCAGAAATTTTAGGGATAAGCATTGCTACTCTATATAGGAAAATAAAAATACGATAAAAGATATTTAAGATGATTTTTTGAATATTAATAATTTAATCAATAGATTTAATTTAATATAAGGTACTTAATAAGAATTATTTTCATTAATTACTCTATATATATTATTAGAAACCATTCTTTTAATGACTAGCTTTTATAAAGTATTGTCATCATAATATTTTAAACTTAATAGAATTTGTAACTAAATATATTTTCCATAAAGTAAATTTAAACTATCACGTTTTATCCATAACTCCCCACAAAAGCATAACCAATTGAAAATAAATAATAAAAAAAATTAAATCTATTATCTTATTAATGATTTTTTCATATTACATAAGCAAATTTTGTAACACTGTGCATGAGACACCAAAAAATAAACTACATATAATCCGTTTACACAAAAACTGAAGTGAATTTTCATATTAAATTTTAATATTAATGATAAAAAGCAAAATAATGAAAATGCTTTGCAAATTTTATGATTAATACTAAAAACCTATTTTATTAAGATTATATTTACTATTAAGTTAATCTGTTCAACGTGCTTATATTGCAGTATACCTTTAATTGATTAAGAAATAGTAATAACAGACTAATTGTAAAAAAATAGCGATTAATATGATTTATTAAATACTTTTTATATCAATCACTAGGGGTTAAAAATGCCTATTTTAACAAAAAAACTGCTTCCAATGGCTTTTCTTATTTCAGCAATAACGGCAAGTGCAACAGTTTTCGCTGATGAGCAAACAGGACAAATTTCTTTTTCAGGTTTAATTTATTCATCTACTTGCACCATTGATATTAATGGCTCTGGTTCTGACGGTAACGTTAATATGGGACGTTATGCAACAAGTGAATTTGATCGTACCGGTAGTGAAGTTGGCGGAGCTAATGGTAATGGTAAATTAGATATCTCTTTAATTAATTGCCCACCACAAGGTACTGTAAAATTAAAGCTAGAAGGTAAAACAGATAGTAGCTCAGATCAAATCTTAGCCTTAGATGATCCTAATGGTTCGAATACAGCAAAAAATGTTGGTATCCATATTTATGATAGAGATGATTTGAGCACACCTTTCGATCTCAATATAACGAGAGAATATAAAATTAAAGATACGGGTGATCTTAAATCTAAAACACTTTATTTTGTTGCTAAATACGTTAGTACAAGCAATAACGTAGAAGCTGGCCGTGCTGATGCAACATTGAATTATACATTGACTTATCAATAATAAAAAATCGCAGGTTAATAATCCTGTTAACCTGCTTTTATTAAAAAGGTATTTACCGATGAAATTTAAAAAAACACTTTTAGGACTGGGGTTAATATTCAGCTCAATAACATCAAGCTTTGCTGGATTTGGTTTAGAAACAACTCGCGTTGTTTATAATGAAACAAATAAAAATGAAGGTTTCGTTGCATTTAACAGTGATAAAAATACTAATTATTTATTACAATCCTGGGTTGAAGATCTTAATGGCAAACTCACTCAAGATTTTGTGATCACTCCACCATTAATTAAATTAATGTCGCAACAAAAAAATACACTACAAGTCACTAAAAATACAACACTGCCTAATGATATTGAATCCATGTATTGGATCAATGTTAAGTTTGTCGCACCAAGCAATGAAAATTTAGAAAATGTTCTGCGTTATTCAATGACAAATAGAATTAAGTTGATTTACAGACCACAATCTCTAAAAAATGACAATATTGAAAAAGAAATCAAAGAGTTAAAATGGTCACTAAAGAATAACGATCTTGTAGTATCAAATAGCTCACCTTATTTTATTAATATTAGCAAACTCTTTATTGATGGAAGAGAGATTGAAAAATCTCCCAGTTTTCTTCCGCCAAAATCAGAAACCACTATTAGCGTTAACAAAACATTATCGGGTAAAGAAAAAATAAAATTATTTTATATCGACGATTTTGGAAAAAGCCTTCCAATGGAATTCGCATTATAATAAGAGATATTATTCAATATGAAAAAGATAAAGGATAATTATTTTAATAAATCGCCACTCTATTTATTTATTGCTGGCGCTTTATTCACTTCTTTTAATACATCAGCAAATGACTATTATCCTGCTAATCTATTAAATATTGAAGGAAGCACTCAACAAGTGACAAATGAAGATCTAAATGTCTTTAGAGAGAATAATATCGCCCCAGGTCACTATAAAGTTACTCTTTTTATCAATGATAATCGCGTATTAACACGCGACTTTGATTTTATTTTGATGGAAGATAAAGAGGGTAACCCAATATTAGCGCCACGTCTTTCAGCAGAAGAGTGGTATAAAGCTGGTGTTGATCTTCCTTATGATGTGATTAATAAAAACAAAAATAATGATTTTATTAATCTCAACGAGATCAATAATGCGAACGGCTATTTAGATTTAAATAAAAAACAATATGTTCTAACATTACCACAATTATATGTTAATGAAGATAGATTAAAAGAAAATGAAATAAAAAACTGGGATTCAGGTATTCCTGCATTATTAGTTAATTACGCATTATCTTCATTTAATAGTCGTAGTCAGGGTAATACGACGGATAGCTATTATGGCAACATTCAAACCCAAGTTAATTTAGGTCCTTGGCGTTTTAATAACTATTCAACCTGGACAAAGAATGAAAATGGCGAGAAAAAATGGAATACATTGAGTAATGTTCTTTCCAGAGCGATCATCAGTATTAATAGTGAATTAATGATGGGTGATCTCTACACCTCTTCACAACTCTTTGATTCAGTAAAATTTAGAGGAATTAAATTAGTCACCGATAGACTAATGACACCGACACAAAATAGAACCTATGCACCTAGCGTTTCGGGTATTGCTAATACAGAATCTATCGTCACTATCACCCAAAATGACCAAGTTATTTATAAACGCAGTGTACCCGCTGGGCCTTTTAATATTACTGATTATTATCCGATGAACAGCGGCGGAGATTTACATGTCAGCGTTACTGAAGCGGATGGCTCTGAAAAGAATTTTATTGTGCCTTTCTCCTCTATTGCCAATCTAGAAAGAAAAGGTGAATTAAAATATAGCTTCTCAACGGGTAAATACGACGGTAATAATAGCGGGGATGGCGCTTATGTTGTTCAGACCGAAGCTTTCTATGGTTTAACTGACTATGTCACCCTTTATGGCGGCGTACTTATTGGTGAAAAATATCAATCTGTTGGTGTGGGTACTGGGGTAAATTTAGGTAGCTACGGCGCGATCACCACTGATTTATTGTATGCGAAATCTTCCACTAACAATGGCAATGATTCATTACATGGCAATGCTTTTAGAGTTAATTATTCTAAAAATATATCAGTCACAGATACGACTCTTTCGTTAGTCGGTTATCGTCACTTCGATGCCAATTTTCTCAATTTTACTCAAGCGATGGAATACAAAGACAGCAAATACCATCCAAGCAATGGGTTAAAAAATGAATATACGCTCTCGATTAATCAACCTTTATTTTCTAATAACGCTTCGATTAATTTAAATTCAGTTATTTATAAGTACGTTAGTGGTAAAACCGTTCATTCTTATAATATGGGTTTTAATAGCGCTATTAATAAAGTTAACTATAGCGTTTATTACACTTATTACGATGGTAGTCGTTATAACGAGAGTAATAAAAAAAATAGCCATGATTTGAGTATGAATGTCAGTATTCCTTTTTCATGGAATGAAAACTACATTTGGGCTAATTACGGTATATCAACGAACAATGATAACCAAGTATTACAGACCGCACGTTTAAGTGGAACCTATGGTGATAAAAACCAAGCAAACTGGGATGTTTATCAAGGCTATGGTAATAAAGGTGTTAATTATAGCGGTGGTTTAAATGGCTCTTACAAAACACAAAGCGCTGTTTTTAATGCGGGTTATTCGTATACTCAAGATAAGCAAAATATTAACTACGGTATTAGTGGTGCATTAGTTGCAACACAATATGGCGCAGTATTTGCCCCTTCATTGCAACAGACGAATGCATTAATACTGACTAAAAATACCTCTGGTGTAGAAGTCATTAATGGTCAGTCTATTAAAACGAATAATAGTGGATTAGCAGTTGTTTCTGGAATGTCACCTTACCAAAAAAATAGCATTAGTGTTAATACCAATTCTATTCCGAGTGATACTGAAATTTCGAATAATATTATTAGTAATATTGTTCCAACAAAAGGTGCTTTAGTACTGGCTGATTTCGATGCTAAAAAAGGCTTTAAATTCCTACTGACATTACAAACACCAGATAAAAGTACCATCCCTATGGGTGCTAAAGCTGAAATTGATAACGATGATACGCAATTAGTCGCAAGCTTCCATCAACTCTATTTTGTTGCCAATAAACCACAAGGCAATATTCAAGTTTCGTGGATAATTAATGGTGAGCAAAAAACCTGCCATGCAATTTATGACATTAATAATAAAGCGCCAGTTAATGGTTTATATATTTTAGATACTGAGTGTAAATAAGGAAATAAAATGACTAACTTAAAAAATAAAATGAATAAATTATTATTTCTAATTTTTATTCTTAGTTTATCTACCCTCTCTTTTTACAGTCATGCCGCGCCTGATTGTGTCAATAATGGCGGTATTAAACATGGCACGATGGATGCGAGAGGTGGCACCATTGAACTAAAAGGAATGATTAAAAAGAATCAAGAGATCGCACGTTTTACATTTAAGCGTGATGGCTCTGATGTCGCCGTTGCTGATTGCCCAGATGGCGCTGAGTTCTATGCTTATGCAACATATAGCGAAGCCAGTGGCGTAATGCCAACCTATTATATGGATATCGATGGCAGACCTGCTTATTATGTTGTACGTAACGGTCATATTACAGGCTTAGATGATTATGCTTATGTTTTAATTGAAAATGAGTCAGGTTTGTCATTTAGAAGTCAGCCAGGACAAGAAGTTCCTGTTAACAGCCCTAAACTTAATACAAGGGATGCTACCGTTATTGTTTACTCCACCAAAGATAACCCTAAATCCCAGCGTTTTACGACTCAATATATTGGCTCTATATTAATTAATCGCTTTAATTCAGGTGGCGGTACAACGGCTGTTGGTTTTAGTTATCGCCTATCCGTGAATATTATTAGCGCGCCAACATCTTGTAGTGCAGAAAATACGAACCTTGAAATGAATTTGCCTAAAATGCCTATTACTGCATTTTCTAGCATTGGGTTTCCTCGTGATAATCAATATGCTGAAGATAATCTGAGAATAAATTGCACAGGTAATGCTTCCGCTAAAATTAAACTAATGGCGCATAACACCACAAGTTACGACGGGCAAAAAACCATTATCAAACCTGATAATGAAGGCGACAGTAATAATGCCAAAGGTGTAGGGTTTGTTGTTTCATCCCCTTCAAGTGGTGATACTGTGTTAATTAATAACCAGTTTGTTCCACTGGCTGATTTAACCAGTGGCAGCAATAGCGTATCACTAAAAGCAGAATATTATCGTTATGGTGATGATATTAAACCCGGCAAACTTAATGCCACTGCAAATTTTGTATTGGAGTTTAATTAGTTATTACTGCGCATTGTATGCTATTAATCAAAAAAGGGAATTTTCCTGTTATTTCGAATCAAGTGGACAAACAAAACCAGTTAATGAAGATGATAACACCATAAAATTACAATTCACTGTACCTGAGAGGCAATTTATTGCAAAAGAGTATCTAGTGGGAAGCATTAAAGTTCCCTTTTAAAAAAGCCTATTTTAGATGGAATTAAAAATGCGTTTAGACCATTTCGATTATCCCAATCAAGGTGGAACGAGTTTATGTGGCTCTGCTGTATTTTTTTATTATCTACTCAAAAATAGACCTTATGTATATGAATAAACAGCAAAAGTACTGTGGCAATATGGAAAAAAATTGGCGAGCTAGAAATAGCACTTAACAAAGGCTGTCGTAATCCTAATGGCTATTTCTATAATACTTTTGACTCAGTTATTTCAGGACTTGATTGGGTAATCCAGACTCAATCAACGAGCTACACGCGCCATTGTTCTAAATCCATGTCCGCAAACTTCGTTTTAGTTTCATAGCCCATCACACGTAACGCATTGTTTACCGTGTTTTCACTCATAGGCTTTCTAGGATTATGGTCACCGATAAAGATCAATTTATGATTACCACTGAATTGATAGATCTGTTTTAAGATCTCAATGGCTTGTCTGCTTAAAGGCACTCAGTGAGGAGTATGCATTTTTGAATCGTGATGTAAGTATTTATCTCCTCACATTCAGCAGAAGGATGCTTTGAAAAACCAAAAGGTAGGTAACGCCCTATAAATCATAAACTTTAGGCATAAAAAAAGACGCTTTTAGCGTCTGATTTTTGGTGCGAAGGCCGGACTCGAATATATCAGTTAATCCACTGATAGTTAAAGAATTTAAATTAAGGTACATCACAATGTATACTCACTTATATACTCAATAGAAAATCTTTCTCAAACAAAGAATATTGTATCTCATGAAGTTATTCTATTAACTTATTAAAAGTTAACATATCTTTCTTACCAAGTATCGTAAACAATTACTCATACCTAATTTTTTTCAAAAATCATAGATTTCTCAATGCAACGTCACACACATGACACAAGTATAAGCACCATCTCTGTCTTGGCGACGTTCAATATAAACGGCTAACACACCACGACAATCTGGCACCTCTTTGCCAATATAGTGATCGTTTTTACCAATCCATTGATACTTTCCGGCACAATAACGAGCAAGGCGAGAATCAGGATGTTGCTGATGGGTTTTCATTGCTGCGGATTTACTGATGATATTCATGGTTCACCTCATACTAAGCCATGCTCAGCGAAAGAGAAGATTTGCTGACCACCGATAATCAGATGGTCAAGCACACGTACTTCAACTAGTTGCAATGCTTTTATTAATTGTTGTGTTATAGATTTATCCGCTTGGCTTGGTGTGATATCGGCTGATGGATGGTTGTGTGCAAAGATAACGGCTGCAGCATTAAAATGAAGTGCTCGTTTGACGACTTCACGAGGATAAATCTGTGTGCTGCTAATCGAACCAGCAAAAAGTGTTTCACTACTTATCAACTGATTTTGTTGATTCAGGTAGAGTACGATAAACGCTTCACGCTCTAATGCTGACATTTTTATCCGTAACCAATCCCTCACATTTTGCGTTGATGTAAAAGCGATACCCGGTTCACGCAGATATTTATCCAGTATGGTCAACGCACGTTTGATAGTGCGTTGCTCGTTTGGAAGCAGTGTTAAAGTGTCCGTATAGGTACTGATATTCTCCATTGTTAATATCTCCATCATTACGAGGCTAACTGAAGCATATTCTCAGCCATCACCCACAAGGCACGATTAAGCTTCACATCACCATCAATCCCTTTTACAGCACGAGTATGGCTACGTTTACCTTTCGCATTGCGTCCGTAGAGACCGCCTTTCACCAGATTCTCTTGTATGCGTTGATAGGTTGTCCATAAATCGGGTTTATCATCTTCATACCGTCTAGGTGTAAGAATTTGTTCAGTGGTGATCGGTTGATGCTCTTCTCCAAAACGATAAGTTAAAGCAGCTTGTGCTAGAGCTTGTTGGGCTGGTGGCGGTAATAACAGAGATTGCATGGCATCACGTTGCTCATCCATACGTTCAAACAGACCTAACACTTCATAAGCCCCTTCAATCACTTTTTCGACCACATCACCTTTATGAGGTACACGCACCTCACCAAAGGTTTGTCCGCAAATTAAGCCATTCTGACAAACAAAGCGGAACATTCCCGGCAACATCTGATAACTCGATGAGCCATCATGACTATTGAGTAAGATAATCTCAGGCACTTGTTGACCGGTGATTTGTCCTTCACGACGTAGACGTAACATGTGTTTGGTATGCTCACGCCGGCTAATATCACGCACACGCGTCTGACAAGCAAAGAACGGTTGAAAGCCTTCCTTCTGTAAACTTTCTAATAACGTAATGGTCGGAATATAGGTATAACGGTCACTACGAGATTCATGCTTATTTTCACCGAATACACTCGGTACGGTCTGATATAACTCATCAATCGTTAATGGACGTTCACGACGAATGATATTGGCTGCGCCAAAGCGAGAAGCTAAACGAGACATAGGGTTTCTCCTCAGTGATAACACTGATTAATTAAAGTAAGATAAAGGGAATAAGTGAGGTGGTAAGCTGGTGGTCGCTGTATTAAAAGGTTATCAATGCTTTAGTCAATTAGGTGAAAGATTTGTGCTTGCTCAGGATGTTGCATCGCATAGTCACGAAGCTGGTAAAAATACTCCACCAGCACCGGACTCTTGGTTTTAAACGACCAGATGCTATACACCATTAGACAGACTGCGATACCGGCTGCTTCAGGACTTAACTCAGCCTCGTTGCCATTATGAGGGTTAAACATCGGCAAGGTAATTTCAATCATCTCAGGCCAGATAAAAGCCCCTCCATTCGATAACATGCTGAACTCCCAGAAAGCCCCTTGATAGAGATGACATAGCTTAGCCATCATGTTAAAGATATCGCCCTCGATACGTTGCCAATCTGGTACCGTCCCAAAGTAGAAACGCCAGAAGGTATGACGACCACTTGAGTGAACGAGATTGGTTTTGATAACGGTGGATCCTTGCTCTTGTAAGGTAAACATAATAGAACTCCTTTTAGTTAATGTAATACAAGCAAACACCCCCCACACCATGAGGTGTGGGGGGTGTTTGTCATCAAATTTAATACTTAAATGTTTGTTATTAATATAACTTCATTTTGATAATATAGGTCTGAAATATTTTTCAATACATGTTGTTATTACTATCGTCTGTATTTATTTTCATAATACTCATTAATAATTTTCTCTAACACATCACTAATACGGCAACTACTATTATCGGCTATAAAATCTAATCTTTTTTTAGTTTCATTTTTTAAATAAGTATTTAAGGCTTTCTTATCTATTCTTGATTGCCGTAATTTTTGTTGATTCCAGGATTTATTTAAATTAAGTAGAAATAATTTTTTTGAATCAAGTGCATCACCCCATAAATCTAATGCTGCGCGTAAAGCAAGATTTCGCTCTGAATGGTTTAATGGCACGAACCAGTTTGTTAATCTAAGTCCAGTCTGAAAACTGTTACTATCTAATAGGGAGGGGTTGTTTTTAGATTGAAATTTACAAAGACTATCCCAAGCCCAAGCAATTGCACTTTCATTATCACTAGGTAACCATTTCAATGGTTCTTGTTGATTTAAAACCAACGCCCACTTACCTTTTATTTTTTCCATCTCATTTGCTTTTAATCTATAAATTGGATATGTTGGTGTATATATAGTATCAAAAAAATATATTATTTTATTTACTCTTTCTTGATGACTTGATGATGATGGAAATAGCCCAACTCGATGATACCAATTAAACTGATCATTATTATAACCAAAATCAAAGTCAGAATCATTTGCATAACATAAGTATGCCCACAGCCAAAATGCAACCCGCTCACTTTTTTCTATCCAATCAAAGCACTCAATAGGAAGAATATTGGCATCTTTATTAATATCCATTTGGGATAATAATGATTTTTGCTCTACTTTATTTGGAATATACTGGTTTATTATTTCATTTAATACTAAGCGACAACTGCTTGCATCATTCCTAGGAATATTACTTATATCTATACCTTTATTTACAGCTAGCCATGTAGCATAAAAAAGACACTCTCTTAGAGCACTACTTTTTATCAAACAATCTTTTCCAAATCTATCATTCATCATTAATTACACACCTAAAGACAAAACTACATAGTAGTGATTGTAGTAGTTAATTAGTATGCTGACAAAGCCTTTTTGGTGTATTTTTGAAGTTGATCAAAGGTCATTATTTAGTAGTATTAAAGATTTATTATGGTTTTATAATATATAATAATTACTGATTTCATTAAATAACATAGATGAAAAGGCTATAAAAGTCTCAATAAGACTAGTTCAATTGACCATTAAAATCACTTCTTTTTCCAAAAAACACAATCACACATATTCTGATTAGATAAAACCAAAGAGTACTTATGAATATAAAACCAAAATAAGTGAAGATATAACAATGATTATTATTTAGATCAGATAATAAAACGTAATTCATAAATATTTATTGAAAGAGAGGTTAATATTAAATGGAGTGTGATAATTCCAGAGTTGATTTGGAATAGAGTTCAACTAGCAGACCTATACATGACAACCTATATATAAGAAATAGGACAATTGAAATGCGTTGGATTGGTAATATATATGTAAAGGACATATATATGCACGCAAGGAATATAATGTAATAAAAACAATTATCACGACACTAAATAATAGAAGTGATTATCTATAAAAAACCTTAATTAAAAACCCAACACAATAAACATTACTATATTCAATAGGTATATTTAAAAAATAAACTTTGGAAACCAAATTATATCAAGGTTATTTACATCACTGTTTCAATTTCAATAAAAATCATTTTCCTTTAAAAAAGTTATTTTTAACAGTGCCAGTAATGATTATGAACAATCATAAACTGGAGATATTTAAAATGACTTATAACTATAACCCTTATTGGGAAAGATGTATTTCTGAAACCTTCACTAATGCATTGAATAAACACCCTAGAATAATATCTATTCGTGTAGACCTTCGACTCCCTAATATATCCGCAGATACAGATGCTGCCGTTATCTCTCGATTCATAGAGTCATTGAAGGCAAAAATAGATGCTTATCAGCAACGCAAAGTAAATGTGGGTCAGCGTATATGGCCGACATCATTACATTATGTTTGGGCTAGAGAGTTTGGTGAATCAAATGGTAAGAAACATTATCACGTTGTTTTATTATTAAATCGTGATACTTGGTGCTCTCTCGGTAATTATAATTATTCAGATTCTCTCGCGGGGATGATTAAACAAGCTTGGTGTAGCGCATTAAGAGTAAATATAACGGAATATGCAACATTAGCTCATTTCCCTGAAAGCCCTGTTTTATGGATAAATAAAGGAAATCATCACGAATTAGACGAGGCGCTAAAGCGTGCTAATTACCTTGCAAAAAACCATACCAAAATAACAGGCAATGGTGAGCGAAATTTCGGCCGTAGTAGAAACTAGCTTTAGTTTTTACCTTATTGCTGTGAGCTAAAAAGTATTTTTTTACACCAGTCCCTTATCCTCTGAGGAAGTACCGGTATCGACCAATCATCATACCGGACTCCTCCCATCATTTACTTTCAAGAGGGAGAGACTCCATGAATACTAATACCTTACTGCGTGCAGAAGACCCACTCATCGATATGGCATTCATCACTACTTATACAGGGATGACTGATAAGTGGTTTTATAAATTGATTAAAGATGGTGAATTTCCAAAACCAATCAAACTAGGACGTAGTTCTCGTTGGTTTAAAAGCGAAGTAGAAGCTTGGGTGCAGCAACGAATTGACCAATCTCGAGTAGATGAGCAATAGTTATCTTTGTTACCAGTCTTGTATAGGACTATATTTCATAGCCCCAATAGTGAATTAATATCTAATATATAGAGATTAATCACGTCATCTATTCTCGCATTACAGTATAAATAGCATCATAAAATAAATTATTTCAATAACGGTTAGTTAGATCCGTAGCATATACGAGATTAATTAGCGGTATACTACGGATTCGCTATCCAAGGAATGTGATGGATAATCTCAATAATCAGATCAAATCAGTTAGTGAGCTTTTAAGTTTACCACATCTTGCAATACCAAATTATCAACGCCCCTACCGCTGGGGAATAAAGAACCTAGCAGATCTTTTTAATGATATTGCTACTCACCAAGAAAAAACTGCCTATCGCCTTGGTTCAATTGTCTTTCACTATGAAAAAAACTCTGATGAAAAAGAAAAAGCATCACTTGATATTGTGGATGGACAACAGCGTACATTAACGCTTATGCTAATTATTCAAGCATTAATTGAAGAAAAATTAGATAAGTTAGAAAAGTACACGTTAAAACAACAACTCCAAAAATTGGCCGAACCAATCGAGTCGTTCATGAATCGTCAATATTTCTCTAGCAAAGATTCTGAACATAATCTTAGACGAAATTACTTAGACATTCGTCGCCGTGTCGCCAGACCTGATTTTACTGAAAATCAGATAGACTTTCTGCTTAATCGTTGCCAGGTCGTTTGTTTTGTTCTTCACGATATATCCGAAGCTTTTCAGTTCTTTGACTCACAAAATGCACGAGGAAGAGATCTAGCTCCTCATGATCTACTCAAAGCATTTCATCTTAGAGAGTTTCCATTACAAGAGTCACATTTAAAAGCTAATGTCGTCGCTCATTGGGAGAAACTACCAGATAACAAACTGAGTGAGCTATTTGCTTATTATCTCTATCGTGTTCGTCAGTGGGCGAATGGAAAATCTGCCCGATTCTTCGGAAAAGACGATATTCACCTTTTTAAAGGTATCAATATTGAACAAATTGATCGATTTCCTTATGTAGAATCACTCCGTCTCGCTCATCATTTTGTTGATGATTACAACGCTCAATACCAACGTAAAATAGATAGTAATAGAATTGATTTTCCATTTAGTTTAAATCAAATGATTATTAATGGGCGGCGTTTCTTCGAAATGGCAGAGCACTACCAAAAACAAGTAGCGGCTATCGTTGCTGAAGAGTCTAAACCAAAAGAATCGGAAATAGCATCAGATAAAAAAATAGAAATAAGGCTTTTAGGTGAGTTATTAACACAGATAGCAAGCCGCATACTTATTACATTAAATAGCTATACGCGTAAACATCGTACCGGTGATAAATATATACGAAGCATGTTTGACTGCGCGCTTATTTTCTATATCGATAAGTTTGGTAGCCATGAGCTTTCGATGGCTATTGAGCGTTGTTTTATTTGGGCTTATCAATGCCGTATCCAATACAAAGCTGTACAACTTGCAACGATGGACAATTACGTTTTAGGTCGGAATTTCATTCGAGTAATACAAGATGCTCGAACACCATACGACTTGCATCATTTTCCTTTAAAGGTGCTAACAGAGGAAGATAATAAAAATACTGGCAAAGAAGATGAGCTTATCAAGCTATTCAAGGAGATGAAATACTATGAATAACCCTAGTATATGCCCTTTATCTATCCGCATGCTGTTAGAGGACAAGCATAGTTATACTATCCCTATGTACCAACGTAACTACGCTTGGGGCGAAGGTGAGATTACTCAGCTTTTACAAGATATTCTGGACTATCAAGATAAGAAAAATATATATGGGGAACCTCAGACTTATTATATCGGTACCCTAGTGGTTTTTTCACGTGGAGATCACTGTTTTGAAGTTATTGATGGACAGCAACGTTTCACGACGCTTTCACTGCTTGCAAACTGGCTAAAACGCAATGCTAAAAATACTGTGGATATGGACTGGTATAAAAATATTAATATCTCGTTTGAAAGTCGCCCAGTATCTACTCATACGTTTAATGCATTATGGCAACAAGATAGTCAGATTAAAAATATGCGCACAAAAGATTTTAATCCTGGGTTAGTAAAAGGATTTGAACTTATTGGTACGGCTATCCATAAACTTGGAATTAAAGATAGTAAATTAATCTCTTTCTGTGATTATCTCTTTAATCATGTACAAATTTCACGAATTGAAGTTCCAAAAGATACTGACCTTAATCATTTCTTCGAAGCGATGAATAATCGTGGTGAACAACTTGAAAAACATGAGGTGGTCAAAGTTAGATTGATGGATAAGTTGAAAGATATTAATGATGACCATATAAAACAGCAAAGTATTGATATACTCAATCAAGTTTGGGATGCTTGCGCTAATATGGAACGTTATGTGCAATATGGCTTTACATCCGACATTAGAGATCGTTTATTTGGTGAAAATGACTGGGGGCGCTTCACTGCGACTAATTTTCAAGATTTACTGAATATTTTTTATTCAAATAAAACGAATGATTCTAAGGAACAAATCTTACATAAAGGACAAAACTTATCGACAATTTTGAAAGACTATTCGTTGGGTAAAGATATTGAAAGTAATAAAGAGGATAAAGGAAGTTCAGAACGTTTTAGTAGTGTGATAAATTTTTCTAATTTTTTACTTCATGTACTGAGAATTATAAGACGAGAGATAACAGACAAAAATGAAAAAGAAGGTGTCCCACTCGATGACAAAAGGCTTATAAGCCAATTTGAAGAGCATATTCTAAGACAAGCGGACCCGATTACTGCCGTGCAATGCTTCACTTTTAGCTTGCTCAAGTGCAGATTTCTTTTTGACCAGTATATTATCAAACGAGAATATACGAGCTGGAGTTTGAAAAAACTACACTTCAACTTGAACAGCGAAAGTGCTAGCTATATTAATACATTTGATAATAATGAAGGTGGTTTTGAAGGCATTAATAGGCAGATCTTAATGCTACTCTCTGCATTCCACGTCTCAGCTCCAACACAAGTTTATAAGCACTGGCTTAATGGTGCCTTACGTTACCTTTTTGATAGTAGTGAGAATGGTAGTCAGATAGAACACAGCCAATATCTTCATTATCTTGAGGCACAAGCTCGTCGATTTATATTCTTACGGTTCTTGTCACCAACTGACAGCGCTTCTTATTATCAAATGATTTACGGTAATATCGATGAGCTACCATCTTTAACCGTAAACTCATGCTGGCAAAAAGAAATAATATCAAAATTAAGATTTGGATCGATAGAAAACAATTTCATTTTTAATTATTTAGACTATTTACTTTGGGTTAAAAATAGAAACAAGAACGACATCTATCGCCGATTTGATTTCACCTTCCGCAGTTCAGTCGAACACTTTACACCTCAGCATCCAATGGATGGTTATAAACGTGTCGATGATCTTTATTTACACGCTTTTGGTAATCTCTGCCTCATCAGTCATAGTAAAAACTCTCGACTCAGTAATTATCAACCAAAGCAAAAACAAGAGCATTTTGAAAGAGGCTTGATTAATAACCAAATCGACAGTCTCAAATTATTCACCATGATAGAGCTTATGAAAAAACATAATGACTGGGGGGAAAAGGAAATAGAAATACATCAAGAAGAGATGATCGACATTATCGTCAATGAAGCAAAGAAAATGATGTGATACACATTTTTAATGTAAAACAGTTGCTATAAGCCAAAAAGAAAACCGTTCTACTACTATACAGTTTAATTAACAGGTGAACTATGAAATTAAAATATGCCTTTTTAATAACATCTATGTTGATGTCATGTTCTGCACTGGCGATACCTAATTTATGGTCCTACGAGTTCGGGCAAGGCAACACAACTTACGATATAGAAAATCAAAACGGTGCCTCTTTCACTATCAATTGCACTGGAAATCCAGACGAGAACAATACATTACAGCATAGTGTTACATTATCCCTACCCAAAGGAGAAACAGTTAATTCATACGATAAAAACGATCCAAGCATTGTTGTTGTAATCGATGATGAACAGTACGGTATCCCCTCATCACTAGGATGGCGTAATGCTGATAACGCATGGTACAATTTTATAGAAGCCATCGGTAAAGCGACAACCTTCGATGTATATCTAAATAATAAACCTGTTGGTACATGGAAACCTAGCAAAAAAAATGTTAGCAAAGTGTTGAATGGAATACAGACCTGTGCCAGTTCAACATATGAATAATCTAATTAGATAGCTTTTGTGCCTGAAATCTAATATCCGCAAGGCTTTCCTCGCTTTTCATTCCACCTAAGCCAACCTGATTTAATCTACATCAACTTACTGATGCGGGTACAACCGCGGGTATATCTTGGTTCGATAATGTTTGTACCCCGCATTGATCACTACTCTGGCAGACCCTTAACTTGATTAGCTGTTTAACTCACTTTGTTGGTCTTCATTCGTTCGAGTGAACAGCGTTTTGCTCGCTGGACAGAAGTGGATTTTGAAACGGCTATGTGGACGATTCCTGATGATCGTGAACCGCTGGAAGGCGTTAAACATTCTCAGCGTGGTTCAAAGATGCGGACGCCTCATCTTGTTCCCCTGTCGCGTCAGGCCTTAGCTATTTTGGAAAAGATTAAAAGTATGAGCGGAAATCGAGAGCTGATTTTCGTAGGCGATCACGATCCGCGTAAACCTATGAGTGAAAACACGGTGAACAAGGCTCTGCGAGTGATGGGCTATGACACAAAAACTGAAGTCTGTGGGCATGGTTTCAGGACAATGGCTTGTAGTTCGTTGATTGAGTCGGGATTATGGTCGAGGGATGCGGTAGAGCGGCAGATGAGTCACCAGGAGCGTAGCTCTGTGCGAGCAGCTTACATCCATAAGGCGGAACATCTTGGGGAGCGTAGGTTGATGTTGCAGTGGTGGGCTGATTATCTGGATGCAAATCGAGAGAAGCAGACTTCACCATTTGATTATTCTAAGATTTACAAACAGTCTTTTGACGATAGATAAATATGAATTATTAAGAGAACCCAAGTCAAAATTTACAGAGATTAGTATAAATAATCAACTGCTGTTTGTTCAGACTTGGGTTGTATAATTAGAAAATAACCCCAGATTGTATTTCTTTAACGAGTTCTCCCACGGAGAATACTTTCCAACCATCGACTTTTAACGGTGTTAAATTTACTGCAATTTTTGAAACCGGCCAGGCAGCTTCTACGGTGGCAATAATTTCATGCTCCGCGTTTTGTAAGTCTAATCCCGGAACTGGTGGCGGGTATCCTTTATGTTGCATAATGTTTATATCACCATGAATCGATGGATCTGTCAGATCGTAAATATCCTTCCAGGATTCAGCCTTCAAAAGCCCTTGTTGGGAACGTAAGCGTTGAATGATTGCCATGTCAGCCTGAGTGACAAATATTCCTTCGTGCAAAGGTTGCTTTCGATGGCAATCTTTACACAAGACGAGTAGATTTTCAGCTGAGTTATCATATTTAATACCATTTTTGTGGTGAACATCGCATAGACTTTTCATGGACATTAAATTCACACCACAATCACTACATTTGTAGTTAGCTTGTTCTCGAGTAGTTCTGGATATATCCTTCCAATTTTCTACATAGCCGCTATTTGATTTATCATAGATTCCTTTAGGCATATGGCGAAAGCAGGTACTATAATCTGAAAAAAATTCATTCAAAGAAAATGATTTAAATATTAATCTTTTCTGTTGTTTATCTATACTTCCTTTGTAATTAAGGCGTTCTAGGCAGTTCATACAAACTTTAAGAGCGACATCTTGGCTCCGACCGAGTCCATCATCAATTTCAAATAAGCCATCAACACGATTTGTTGCATGATACCGTTCAAATCGATTTTTTTGGCGCATGTCATCTAATGTTCTACACCAGGAAATATGAAATCGCTTCCCTTTCTCTCCATCTTCAATAGCCGCATCATAACGTCCGGTATGGTCTCTAATATACAAAAGAACCTGTCTCCCTTGGTAGGAAATAAGACCACTGCCGGGATCAAGATCTTCAATTCTAACTTCTTTACCTGTAGAAAGTTCGATATCAATTGGATCAAAAACTACAGGCGTTTCGTCAAGGAAAAAATCAACGCCTTCCGGCAACATTTTTCTTCCTAACTGAATAAGTTCAGAAATGTCGATAGATAATTTCATCTCTTACTCCTGAATTATTTTTCTAATCTGCAACTCGGCATTTGTTACAACTTTAAATGTTACTCGGCGAGAGCGATTGGGATCTTCTTTACCAGATTTATCAAGAATAGGGTGTGCGGAAGAATATCCAACGGCAGCAAATTTACTTTTTACCCACTTCTGGTGTGCTGCGCTTTCTTTTAAACCATAGACATACTGCAGTACTGCTCGTGTTCGCCCTTGCGAGAGTTCCATGTTATTAAAATAGGCCATGTCAGAATTGGACGCTCCACTCCAGTCAGTACTTGTATGTCCCTCAATACGTACTTCAGTAATATGTTCCTGGTAGTTATCAAGAACTTTAAGGTAGCGAGGGAAGAAATTATCAAGGATCTGTTTAAATTTTGGCTTAAGCTCTGTGCTACCTAAACCAAATAAGACATCGGGTGATTTAAAACGAACCTCAAGAGTTTGTTTGTCAATTTCAGCATCCCAAGCTGGCAAATCCTTTGTAAACTCAGTTTCTAGTGCATTATAGAGTTGAAGTTGAGCATTTTCATAGGCGACAGCCACTTCTTTAATTTTTTCTTTTTCAATACGCACATAGTGCATATAGGCGATAGAAATAAACATAAATACCATCATCAGACCTGCCATTAAATCTGACATTGAAACCCAATGTTCATTATCTTGATCTTTTTTAGGGGCCTGCTTGCCAAGGATTTTATCCATTAGCAATTATCCTCGTTTTTGATTAGCAGAAATTAATGTTTGCAGTTGTCCCATGACAGCTTGATACTCTTTGAGTAGTCGCTCGTAGTTACCGACAAAACCTTTGCTGATTGAGAGCAGAGCATTCCCTAGTGATTGCATCTCACGATTCATTTCGCGCTCTGTTGCTTGCTCAAAAGCATGTAACTGCTCGTTAATTGAACTACCAAATTTCTCAATTGACTCTTTCACCTGAGATGTCAGTCCCGCGCTTGCTTTATCAAACGAAGATTGCATTGAACCAAACATGTTATCGGCATTACTGGATAATTGTTGATTAAATTTCTCACCTGTCTTACTGAACATATCAATAACATTAGTAGTGTTTTGTTCCATATTTCGATGCAATTCTCTTGAGTGTGTTTCCAGAGATTTCAGGAACTCATCACCACTTTGTTTCATCTCCGTAATAGTGTCTCCTAGCGTGCTGGTAAGAGTTTCAGAGGAATTGCTGACATCATGCGCCATTGATGCAAAAGCTTGCTGTGTCTGAGTCACTGATTGTCTGAAACCTTCAGTGCCTTCATCAAGGGCAACTCGCATCGAATCAGCATTGATAAGTATCTGCTGACTGGTTTGTTCAAGAGACGCGCTGACATTCGCGGCACCTAATTTTAAGAGTTCACCCACTTCAGACATTTTTGTTTGAATTTCAGGTAAAACATCAGTTGCCTTATCGCGTATGGCGACAAAGGTTTCCAGATGACGGGAGAGTTCACCAATTTGGTGCTGATTCACTTGCAGCACGTCACGAAGCTCAGCCATCGCAAGAGGAATCTCTTTGCATTCTTCCCAGATCCCTGCGACAGCTTTTCTGGTTTCGACTAAAGATTCAACACTTTGTTGGTATTGCTCACCCATCTGCTCAACTTGGTTTTTATAGTTTTCCTGCCAGTCGACAAGTTTTTTTACAGAAGTATCAAGTGCTTTGAAATTCTCACCGAATTGTTCAGTTAAATTATTGTTGAAATCAATAATAACTTGCCTAAGGGCATCGATAATTTGTTCGGTTGCTCCTTTTGCCATCAGGTCTGCAAATTGCTGTAATTGTTCCCAGAGCTTATTACTGAAATTAGAATGGTTAGATATTTGTGCCCGGGAGGCATCATTGATTTCATTACGCAGTAGTTTTATTTGGGCAACAATGGAACCCTCTTCGCTACCACTCATGCCAGAGATTAACTTCACTAAATGTTTATTTTGTTCTTTTAATTCTTGATGGATATGCTCAGGAGTAACCGACGCTGGAGTATTCGCCTCCAATAGGCGACGTTTATTGGCAAAAAAGAAAGCATCTAATCCATTAAACAAAATTGCGAAAAACATTCCAACAATACTGGTAATGAATGCTGTTTTAAGACCTCCTAATAATACAGGGATGCTGGTATCAATGCTTTCAGTATTAAAATTAAGCAATCCAATAATGATACCGATAAAAGTACCCAGTATGCCTAATGCTCCCATTAATGTTGGAGCATACTCTCGGAATTTGTTATGAATATTTTTATGATCACACCACCAAGCAGCACAAAATACAAAGATAACAGCCCAAATAAAAATGTTTGTGACGAGTGTGGAATCAATTGATTGAAACAAATGTTCAAAAAGCTGAGCTAACATTGTTATTCCTGTAATAATCACAGTTAGTAATGCTGGTGTAAAAATTGCATGTACACCTTGTAAAATATATGGCCTTTAAGCCAGTGAATCTTCGTTGATTGTATCAACTTTCGCCAAGATATACATGATTTCTATCATATTTGGTTGGTCTCAGGCATTGAGCTTTTCTGCAATCATAGTAATCTGTTACTAATTGTATCAATCGAAGGAAGGTTGCTTGTGAAAACTCCAGTTAACCCACTTTTGCGATGGCTCAATGCGTTTTTTAGCAGTCGTTCATTACCCGGAGCTGATGGGAGGGCGCTGTATGCTTACCGTTGTCATGATGCAGAGTATGAAAGTTTGGCTGCTCTTCTTCGTGCCCATGTTCCACGTAACTACCCCAAAACCATATTCATTTCTTACAGTGATGTTTTGTTCAGCATATACGCCGCTGAGTTTATCCGCCGTAACCATACTGCAGGACATCCAAGATGGGACGTTATTTTAGAATCGATTGGCTGGAAGGTACCTTACGCACATCGGCAAAAGCTGGTAAATGATGGGATTCGTTACTGGAAAAGAAAGGTGAGAAGTCTGGGTCAAGCATCGGGTTATCTGCATACTCTGGCTTGCGAAGGCGGTTTGCCCATCCGGATGATTGAAAATGAAAGTGGCTATTTAATAACCTATTTCAGACGAATTTATCAGGCACTACGTGGGCAATCGTCAAGGCGTCCTGCGGAAATAATCGCACAAGAACTGGGCGACACTATTCCTGTGACAATGCAAAATGAACTCGTCTATGAAATAGCTGGTGAATTTTGCGAGACACTTCATACGTTACTCAATGAGCATCCCACTCATGGTCAGGACCCCGTTTCCTCACTACGCAAACAATATCCTGACTGGCATCTTCAACTTCCGTTGGTACTCCCGGAAGAGAATGCCTCAGAGATTGTAAGACGATTACTTTCTCAATCTTCAGAGCCCCGTATATCAAGCAATGTGCTGGTTGAAAGGATATGGGTTGATGTTGATGACAGTTGGTATTGCGATGCCCGGTTTCGATTTCCGGCCACAATACGTACTGAACAGTTAATATCCCTGTTTGAAAGCAATATTCAGCCGGAACAGACACGACTCATCATTTCTGCAAAATGGAGAAATGGTGGGGCCCGGTTGGCAATGCTAAGCCGTTATGAACAGCAAGATTGGCGAGTAGAGTTATTACCCTTCGCTATGCAAAAACTCTCTGGGGCAGATGCGATGACCGAAATATCGTTGTCGCTCCATGAAGGGCCGATTCTGCTAGGTCACGTAATTCCCAAAGGGGGTTATGAGCTTACCGAAGATTTACCATGGGTTTTTGAAGCGATGAATGAGAGCGAATCGCAGTTAAAACTTGTCGGCATGGGCTCTGTTAGTTCCAGGCAAAACTCTCTGTTTATTTCGCTACCGACAAATAGTCATTTGGATATTAGTGGAGAAGGTGAGTTTGATATCCCGAGGTTGCTGAAAAATAGTGAACGTAGCTTAACTAAAATAAGCGGAGTATTCAGCGTTGTTTTACATGATGGCGCAGTTTGTACGATTCGCACGCAGCAACTTTATGATTCTGCGATTGAGTATTATATAAAACCGACAGAGATCGATCTGGTAAAATCTGATTATCCTGTCCATCGTGCCTGGCCAAAGATCGGCTGGAAAAAGGATATGCAGCATGGCATTGTACCAGAGAACGAACTTTTTTGGCGATCTATTCGTTCAGGTAACAACTCTTGGTTTTCTGTCGCATCAGTAATGCCGAAAGGGCAGATAGAAGTCAGGCGAATAGTCAATGGTGAGGTTTTATTTAGCGGTAAAGTTGTGATTTTGCCAGCAGATTTCGATATTCAAATTATTCCCGAGACTGCTCAGCAAGGAGTTATTGTACTCTCTGGTATAACGGATGCAAGGGTTGATAAATATTCAAACAATGAAAAAGTAACACTTAAATCAGATTATTTGCAAAACGAGTGTGTTATTGATTGTAATTCATCACAGATGCTAGAGAGCACCATCAATTTACGAGTATCCTGGAAAGATGGTTCTAATCTTAAATTGTTATTACCTAAGCCCGTTAGCGGTGGACGGTTTGTAAGTAATGATGGTTCTGTTCATTTTGACGGTGTTGCATCTATAGCACATTTGCATGGCGTGGACGCTGAGCTGTTAACAATATCTTGTGCCGGGAAAGGATATCTTAATATCGAGTTGTTGGATGAAAACCCGATGTCTGAAAAATTTCATTATTTACATGCGGATATTCCATTGTTATCTGGCCGTAATGAAAAATTGCAACAGATTTCACTTTATGAGAATTATAATCTGCTGAACGCCATGCTTGCATGTGCATGGAAAAATGATAGTACATTACGTGTTGATTTTTACTCTGACAGATTTGGTAAGGACAAAACAACACTCAATATTAAACGCTACGATGGCCGTTTTATTGAGGGTGATGAAAGATTGCTGGTTGATATAAAAGATTCTATTGTTTTTCCTTACCATAAAATAGACGACATGGTTGTTGAAGCCATTTCTCTTAATACTCCTGACTTATGTACAGTCCTGCTGAAAAAAGATGAGTCTGGTTATGATTTCTCGACGTTGAATAATCAAGGTGGCCCATGGCTAATTGTGGGTAAAATTGATGGTGCAATTCGTATTGCACCAGTGATTAAATGGATGCTACCTACATTACAGACAGATGATTTATTTCTAAATGCTATATGCAACGCATCGCCAGAACAACGCAAGGAATATTGTAATGCGCTGTTTTTGGAAATGAAAAATAATCCTTTGCAAAACTCTTGTTATTTGTTGGTTGAGTACATTAAAAAATATAAGTTGAATAATAGCTTGCCTTTGCTGGAACTGGATTTATTTAGAGAAATTTCGAGTAATTATTGCGTGGTTGTTCAGTTGTTAATATCATCATGTCTTTCTGGGGATAGTGATGCTATTTATGATATACAGGAGGAATTACCCTTCTCATGGGGATGGATTCCTGTTTCAATATGGAAAGATGTCTTTGAACAGTGTTGGTATTCTCTGGAAAAACAGATTAATGATAAGGCATTTGCATTAAATATACTACAGCCATTTATTGCATTTATAAATCATCAAGCGCATATCGATCGTCGATTAGTTCCCATCGCTAATATGTTGCTTACACATAGTGAGATATTACCTGCAGGTTGCACTGTATTGCCATCTGTAAGCCGCGAGCAGTTTAATGATGCCAAACAGATGTTATTAAGAAACCCAGATAGTTTTGGACGTGTCAGCATTTTTTCTAAAGAGCTTTGGGATAGTGCTATTACTCCAGACCTTAAATCTGTTTTTAATAAATTTTGGATCGAAAACACATATCACACTCGTTTTGAAAAACGTTTTAATTTGATGTTAGTCGCGGCGCTGCTCTCCCAAAGAAACAATAAACTTATGCATCAGCTAACTGCACTTTTTGAATTTCACTATCAGCAAGCCCCGCAGCAATTGGGGGTTATCTATCAGTATTATTTTGAACAAGCTGGAGTATGTCATTGATGAACGTTCAGCAACTGCATTATGCGCCACTTCTAAATCAGCTTCATCAGCGTGCGGTGAGGTCGGTAGTAAATCAGCTGGCATTGCGGAGCAAGTCGTTGAGTCAATATCTGGAATCTCAATATTTCCAGCCTCCAGGTCTGGGGGGGTCACTGCTTGCAGATCCGGTATTCGAAAGTACGTTTGGCTGGATGCCTGCGGATGAAACAATGGAGGATTTGCGTGACAAACTGATCTCCAGCCCGCTGGTTGATGCTTTGAGCAATGCGCCAGTGCCGTTTCGTCATCAGCTAACTGCGTGGCGAACGATTCTTGAAGACAAGCAGTCCCTATTAGTGAGCAGTGGTACAGGGTCAGGAAAAACAGAATGTTTTATGGTGCCGGTGCTGGAAGATCTTATTCGTCAGCAAAATTTGACCCGGCAGTCACTAACAGGGACGCAGGCTATTTTCTTGTATCCGTTGAATGCGCTAATAAATAGTCAGCAAGAGCGGCTTCGCGAGTGGACTCGCGGGTTTAAAGGGAAGATACGCTTTGCGCTATATAATGGCGAAACCCGGCATACCAAATATGAAGTTCAGGAAGACCAGCTCAAAGTACCTGAACAGGCATTGAGTCGGGAAGCCATTTATGAAGCCCCACCGTCCATCATGGTGACGAATACCACGATGCTGGAATATATGCTGATTCGTCGCAAAGATGCCCCTGTCATTGAAAAGTCCCAGGGAATGCTGAAGTATATCGTCCTTGATGAGGCTCACAGTTATATTGGCTCTCAGGCAGCTGAATTAGCGCTGCTTTTACGTCGCGTCATGCAGGCCTTCAATGTTGGACCTGGTACAGATAAACCTGTGCAAATCATTGCTACCTCGGCCACTATTGGTGAAGATTCTCCTGAAGGTAATAAAGAACTTGCTAAATTTGTTGCCGATCTCGCGGGGGTCACAGAACGTGATGTAAAAGTAGTTCGCGGCTATCGACAAATACCGCCGATATCGGAGTCTCTTATTCGTCATGAATATCCCACATCTTTAGCATCTCTTAACTCACTAAGTTCTCAGGAACTTTACCAACAGCTGTGCAATTACCGTGTGGCCCAGCAATTGCGTCAGGCGTTAACTCGCCCCGGACGCCTGGCGGTACGTTTGAGTGAATTGCTCAATGTTGCCAAAAGAACCTGGCCAGACATTAATCACCGTGAGCTGCTGCAGCTTCTCGATCTGATGGCGAAATCGCGAGAGGGTGAATCTAAATTTTCACTAGCTTTTACGCCATTACGTATGCATGGGTTTATCCGAACACTCGCGGGCCTATGGGCATGTTCAAATAAACAATGCGCACATAAAGCGAGTGAATTAGGTGAGAGTGACTGGCCATTTGGTCAGGTATGGTTTGAACAACGCCAATATTGTGACTGTGGTGCGCCTGTATTTGAAATCTTACGTTGCTCCGGGTGTGGTTCAGCTTATTTGTCTGCCAAGGAGGAAGTGCGCGGTGATGGAACGAGCTGGTTGTTGGCGCAACCTGCTGCTGCCGAAGAGGATGAGTTCGCTCTTGATCTCGATGTTTATTCTGAAGATGAAGATAACAACGAATTAGAAAATAACTCCCAATTTGATCGTCTTATAGCGAGCGATGGTGAAAAATATATCATTTCACTGGAGGAAGCGACGGCGGGTAAAATCGACCGCGAGGCGCAAAAGCACTATGAGATAAATCTGCTAAGACCTGAATCTCGAGGTGAGGGACGCAATAATTCCTTTGCTTGTGTTTGTTGTGGTGACACCCAACGGAAAAATAATCCTTTGTTCCGTCCGCTTCGACTCGGTGCACCCTTTTTTTTAAATGAAATTATTCCTACTCTGCTTGAATTTTCGCCTTTACCGCAAACAAGAGAAGAGCAGTTAGGACCGTTTAATGGTCGACGTTTGCTCACCTTTACGGATTCACGTCAGGGAACCGCCCGTATCTCTGCCCGATTACAGCAGGACGTAGATAAAGCTACGTTACGAACCCTTTGTTATCAGGAACTGGCAAATATTAATGAGCCATCAGTAAAGCTCAGTCCGGCACATTGTGCATTGTTAGAGAGTTTTATTACCCAGTTTTCTATCCCTCCGTTAAAAAATTCCATCGACGCACTGAGAAAAGCGATGGTTTCGAATGAGAAGCTTAGCCCAGCAGACGTTCAGGCGCTTAGAATTATCGAGCCGATGGTTAGTTCCTTAAGTCAGGAACATGCTGAAGCAATGCAAATACTCCTCGTCAATTCAGGCAATCAGCAGAAGAAAACCATGTCGTGGCAAACTCTGTCTGAACAACTTGTTGGCAGTGTGGACCTTGCGGACAGAATGAGAGGCAGTTTTAAAGACTTGTCTGGACTTGAGCTTACTAAACAACAGTTTGCTGATTTTTGTTTATACAGTGAGTTTGGTCGCCGCCCTAAAAATGCCTGGACCCTCGAAAGTCTGGGGCTGGTGGCCATTCACTATCCATTTATTGATAAAGTCACAACCTGCCCGCAGGACTGGAAGACATTATTACCCGACCCCGATAAGCAATTACCGGAATGGCGTAATTTATTGAAGATTACCCTTGATTTCTTTATACGTGAAAACAGTGCCGTTTTTTACGAAAACGAGGAGTACCCTCGCTGGATGGGAGCACGTTTCCCGGTAAAAATGCTGCAGGGGCCAGATAAAAAATACAAAGGGCAGAAACGTGATCAACTTTGGCCACAAATACGCGATCGTCATTATAACCGGGTCATTAAGCTATTAATTGCTGTCTTTCCGGCAATACAGCCTGAGCAGGCTCACTGGAAAGCGCTGGTTAATTACTTAATGAATGAGGTCTGGGAAGCTATTCGACCATGCCTGCGTCAGTTTGAATCGGGTTATCAATTGGACATTAAACAACAAGCTGAATTTTACAGTCCAAAGCAAGTCTGGCGTTGCCCCTATACTCGCCGTGCGTTAGATGTCACTTTATTGGGTTATTCTCCGTATTTACCAGGTAGCAAAGAGATAGCACCTGAAAAAGCTGTATTGATTGAAATGCCTGAGCTTCCTGCGCGTCACTGGCGTTTATCTGGTGGTGGAGAAATGGCGCGAGAAGAGCGCCTGCACTGGCTGGAATGTAATGAACGCATTCAACATGCTCGGGAGGAGGGGGTATGGTCTACTCGCAGTGATCGATTGGCCCTGAAAGATAGCTGGTATCGTCTGGAGGAACACTCAGCGCAGCGAACACCAGAGAAGAACCAGTTTAATGAAAAACAATTTAAAGCAGGGAAAGTCAATGTGTTGAACTGTTCCACGACCATGGAAATGGGCGTGGATATTGGTGGTATGAGTTTGGTCGCGATGAATAACGTTCCTCCGGCTCCGGCGAATTATTTGCAGCGTGCTGGCCGTGCTGGCCGTCGCGGTGAAAGCGCATCTGCCGCCATTACGTTATGTAAAAACACCGCGCATGGAATGGAGGTATTCAAAGACCCTCTCTGGGCGTTCAACACCGTTGCGAGTGCCCCACGGGTTCGTTTTGGTAGCAGTAGTATTGTTCAGCGGCATGTTAACGCATTGGTTTTAGGTGCGTTTTTACGAGCTGAAGTTCCTGATGCGACAAAACTGAGTTGTAAATGGTTCTTTGAAGGTGATGATAGCCAGTGTCTTCGTTTTCTCCATTGGTTAAATCATCAGGCCGATCAGCTGGCGGATAAACTTAAACGCCTTACCCAGGGAACTGTACTGATGCCATTGACGCCGCCACAGCTCTTGACTCGTACGCAAACGATGATGCAGCTGGTTGATACTCGTTGGAGAAGCCAACTTGCCATACTGTTGGAAAACGTCGAAGCGTTGAAAGCAGATAACAGCGCGTGGGAAGAAACGCCAGCAGGTAAAGCCATCACTTATCAGCTTCGTGATTATCGCGGTGCTTATCTGTTTTCTAAACTCATCAGTGAAGCGTTCCTGCCGGGTCATGGTTTCCCGGTTGGCGTGGTCAATTTCAATTATCTGACCGCGGATGAACTGGAAAGACGTCGCGCAATAAAAGCCACTCAGGCTGACCCTAATGAAGGGGGAGAAAACTTTTCTCGCCGCATTGAAAAACTGCCCAGCCGTGACCTGCCCACAGCATTACGTGAATATGCTCCTGGTGCTGATGTGGTATTGAGCGGAAAAGTGTATCGTTCCTCGGGTATTATGCTTGGTAAAGTACTTGCCAGCGGGCAGGAGCTGTCTGGCGATCATCATATTCCGTGGTTCTGGCATTGCCGTAAATGCGGCACGGGAGCGACCAGCGCCACCCGGCCTGTCGAATGTTGCCACTGCAAGGCAGATATACAGCAGCTTGATGTGAAGCGGTATTTACAGCCTGTCGGTTTCGCGACAGACATTCGTTATCAGGCACATAATGATGTATCCATGCCTGCGCAACTTCCCTGGAAAGATCCTCGTGTTCTTGTACCTTCTTCGGTATGGGTCTCCTTACCCGATGCTGGACTCGGACGTTACCGTTTTAGTCATAGCGGGGAATTGTTCCACTTCAGTGAGGGTGAATTTGGTCATGGCTACGCAATTTGTCTTTCCTGTGGCCGGGCAGAATCTCAAACTCAGCCCCAGCGTACTCCGGAGAATCTAAAGAACCCGGAGAAAGAAAATACGCACTACCTGTTGAGAGGCGGTAGTAATGATCGGCAGGGGAACAATAAATTGTGCCACGGTCATGTTCATAAAGATCTGTGGTTGGGATATAGCAGTCGTACGGATATGGTTGAGCTGCAACTCAATGGTGATAATGGTCAATTGATCCTTGATGATGTTGCCGCTCGATCCCTTGCGGTTGCTTTGCGTGAAGGATTAGCGCATAAATTGGGTATCGAAAATACTGAGCTGGGCGTGACGACGCAGCAAGCGCGCGATATTGATGGCCCCACCGGATATTCTATCTTTATTTACGATAATAATGCTGGTGGTGCGGGTTATGCAGTGCAATTGATCGATCATTGGTCGGATGTCTTTAATTACGCCAGAAAATTGCTCGATTGTAGCTGCGATAAATTCTGTCACCACTGCTTGCTCAGCTACGATAGCCAGCATTATGTCGGCAAATTAGATCGTCACCAGGCATTGACCCTGCTCACTAATCTTCGGCTACAGCGGCTTAATCTCGCGCCAGAATATCAGTACTTCGGAGAAAGTAGCCGGGTTGAAACCAACCCACTCAGTTTGCGTATTGCGCAATGCCTAAACAGCGAGGTTTATGATTCCTGCTCGTTGGTCCTTGCTGGGTCGCAGGAACAGTGGAATTTTGCGCAATGGCCATTATTTAAAGAGTTACTCCAGTTTGCTTCCTCTGGGGGCAATGTTGAGTTGCTGATTGCCACGCAGCTGGAAAACTTAGCTGATAGCACCAGACATCAGCTTTCCGCGCTGGCGGCGATACCGGGTGAACGCTTGCGAGTGAAATCTATAGCCACTGCGCAACTTGTGCAAGGGAAAGGGCTCTTGCTGGCACAGGTCACTCGTGAGGGGCAAACCCAACAGTGGGCCGCTGACGACAATGCCACCGTTTCGCCCGGTGAATTATGGGGACAAAGCTCGGCATCGCCGGTAGTGACGATTAAAGGGGCATCCAGAAAAATATTCTCGGGTCAGACCTTGAGTGCAGAAGACTTACTGCCAGCGTTACCCGCCGGGGCGGTACGCATCAATCTCTGCCAACAACTTGACGGTCAGGTGGAAGGTTTTGGTTCGCGTTTCTGGGCACTGATAGCTCAGCAGCATGCTGGCTGGAAGAAGGCTGTTGCCAATCGACGCGAAATTACGCACGTCCATTATAGTGATCGTTATCTCAATAGCCCGTTTACTGTACGTTTGTTAGGTGAAATTTTGACGGAATTGGTTGAACAGGGGCTGGCAGAACGCGCCGAACTCACTGTTTCAGTTAAAAAGTTAGAGTACAGTTCTCGCCAACACGATTCACTCTATAACGCATGGCTTGATGAGCAGGATCGCCAGCATGTTATGACCACGTTGCTGGTAGAGGGCTACCTTGGGCCTGCCTGGTCAGGGAAAATCTCATGGTTAGCAGGAGATAATCAGAACACCGATCACGGACGTGAACTGACCGTGACCTTCAGCGATGGCAGTGAACATTATGTGTTACTTGATATGGGACTGAGTTACTGGCGTTGTACAGGTGACACATTCTTCGATTTTTCAGGACGAATACCGAATCAGGTCGAGCGCCTGGCAACATGCCGGGCATTGGTTATAGCCCCGGATAATGGATTGAAGAGTTATATCATCGCAGGCTAAACGGACACTCCCCCACCGACTCATGGTGGGGGAGTTGACCTGGCTCATTTTTTAATTGTTGATGTTTGAAATTTCTGCGTGTTTTCTGCGCATTACATTCCATTTTATTCCCCTGATGCTGCCATTCATGTTATCTTTAAGGCCATCTTTTTTATCGCAGTGTGCCGCGCCACATCGATCGGGATAGTGTTACCGCCACTGCCTCATACAGACAGAAAAACCGATGAATAAGCAAAATTATGCACCTGGAATGCGGGTGGTTATTCGTGATGCAGAGTGGCGCATTCGCCGGGCGGATGAAAGCGGAGATGGTGGCAATCTGCTGACCTGTGATGGCATTTCGGAGCTGGTACGCGGTAAAGAAGGGCTGTTTCTGACAAAGCTGGAGCAAAAAGTCGAGATTCTCGATCCAGCAAAAACAAATCTGGTGGAAGATGAGTCAGCCAATTACCAGGCGGCTCAGTTGTACATAGAGAGCCAGCTACGCCAACGCGTACCGACGGACGGCAAAGTCCATTTTGGACATCAGGCTGCGATGGACTCTATGCCATTTCAGCTCGATCCCACGCGTATGGCGCTGGCGCAGCCGCGCCAGCGGATATTAATTGCTGATGTGGTAGGGCTGGGTAAAACGCTAGAAGCTGGTATTCTGGTTTCAGAGCTGATTCGCCGTGGACGTGGCAAACGCATTCTTGTGCTGGCGGTTAAATCAATGCTCACGCAATTCCAGAAAGAGTTCTGGAGCCGTTTTGCTATTCCGTTGACGCGGCTTGACTCTGCTGGCTTACAAAAGGTGCGCAACCGCATTCCAACCAACCACAACCCGTTCCACTATTTTGATAAGAGCATTATTTCCATCGATACCCTGAAACAAGACATCGAATATCGTCACCATCTGGAAAACGCCTGGTGGGATATTATTGTCATCGATGAAGCGCATAATGTCGCTGAACGTGGGACCAGCTCTTTGCGCAGCAAACTGGCAAAATTGCTCGCCGGGCGCAGCGATACGTTGATTATGCTTTCAGCTACGCCGCATGACGGTAAGGCTGAAAGTTTTGCCAGCCTGATGAATATGCTCGACCCGACGGCCATTGCCAATCCGAAAGAGTATGAATACGCCGATTTTGCCGATAAAAATCTGGTTGTGCGTCGCTTCAAAAAAGACGTAAAAGATCAGATGGCTGGCGAGTTTCCGGAACGTAATATCGTCAAATTGATGCGCCCGGCAACCGGACCTGAAGAGGAAGCCTACCGCCGATTGGTTGAGAGTCAGTTCCGTGACGATGATGATGAAGACTCGCGGTCAAATAAAGGCCGCCTGTTCAAAATTACGCTCGAAAAAGCGTTGTTCTCCAGTCCAATGGCATGTGTCAGCGTGGTGGCTAACCGCCTGAAGCGGCTTGAGAACCGCAAAGAAATAAACAGTCAGAGCCAGATTAACGAATTAGAGTCACTGCTGCTGGCGCTCAATAATATTGATGCCAGCCAGTTCAGCAAGTATCAGTTGTTGCTGGAGACCATCCGTAACGATCTCCGCTGGAAAGCGAATAACACGGAAGATCGTCTGGTGATCTTTACCGAGAGTATCAAAACGCTCGAGTTCCTTGAGAAGCAACTGTGCTCCAATCTCAAGCTGAAAGACGATCAAATTGCCACGTTGCGAGGCGATCAGGGCGATACAGTTCTGATGGAAACCGTCGAAGCGTTTGGCAAATCCCAGTCTCCGCTACGCCTGCTCATCTGCTCGGATGTCGCGTCTGAAGGTATCAACCTGCACCACCTCAGCCATAAAATGATTCACTTCGATATTCCTTGGTCGCTGATGGTATTCCAGCAGCGTAACGGACGTATTGACCGCTACGGGCAAAAACACCAGCCACAGATCCGTTACTTGCTGACTGAAGCCAGTGAACCGCAGATCAACGGTGATATGCGCGTGCTGGAAGTGCTGATCAATAAAGACGAACAGGCGCAGAAGAATATCGGCGACAGTTCCGAATTTACTGGCAAATTTACCCAGGAAGAGGAAGAAGAGCAGGTTGCTGAATTCATGATGCAGGACGATGGCGCCAGCCTGTTCGACGACCTGTTGAATAGCAATGTCACTGAAAATTCTGAACACGACCTGTTTGGCGAAATCTGCAGCGCAGTGTCCAGCGATGCTTCGATCGTGACCGAAAGTGACATTAGTCTGTTTGATAATGAGCAGGCATACTGCGAAAAAGCGCTAGGCTATCTGAAGACCTGCGGCCAGACCGTGCAATACGATACCATGCCTGATAACACCTTATCGCTGGTGGCACCGGAGGACTTACGCCGTCGCTTTAACCAGTTACCGCCGGAAATTGCGCCGGAAAACTGGCTGCTTTATCTAAGCCAGGACAAAACTGTTATTACGGAAGCCATTTCGCGTGCGCGCGGTGAGCAACATGCCTGGCCCGATGTGCAGTATCTCTGGCAAATTAACCCGGTCGTGCAGTGGTTAGACGACAAAATTCAGTCTGCCTTTGGTCGCCACCAGGCTCCGGTGATGCGCCTGCCGCACCTGTTTGAACCTGATGAGGATCATTTCATCCTTTCCGGGTTGTTCCCGAACCGTAAGTCGCACCCGATGGTGAACCCGTGGCTGGTGGTGAGCTTTAACCGCGAAACGTTAAGCGGTAGCCTGCCTTTTGCTGAGTTCCTGAAACGACATCCGCAACTGAGGAGCAAGCTGACTAACAGTGGCGGCAAAGATCGTAACCATCAACGCCAGCAGGATCTGCTGGAAGCGGCAATCGCCCATGCGCGGGATGTGTTTGTTCACGATCGAAATGCTTTTGAGGAGCGTATCAATCAGCAGCTCAATGAGCATCTACAGAAGCTGGACGTTCTGCGTGGGCGTCAGCTGAATCAACTGGAGCTGGATTTTGCCGATAATAAACAGCAGCTTTCAGTGAAACAGAGCCGCAAAGAACAACGTCAGCGCGAAATCGAACACAATTTTGACAGCTACATCCAATGGATTGAGGACACCATGACCACCGAAAAAGAGCCCTACATCCAGGTTATTGCTGTAATCACCGGAGCGGAGGGCTAATCATGGCGCTGGTCGGTATTAATAACGAAAACGAGTTTTACTCTAACCACTATCTGGGCGAAGTCTTTACCAGCGATATTCGCGATGTACTGGAACCCTGGATTGAGCAGGAAAATGCCGCTCGCGAAGCTGAACGCGCAGCCCGTGAACAGGGCAAAGAGGTTGAGGCGGGCTACCGTGCGCCATGGAACCAGCTTAACAGCCTGGCGACAGAGTTTTTCCGTAAACTCACTGAACATGAAAAACAGCGCCAGATCCCACAGCGTCTAGCTGATCAGCGCAGTCGCTGGCAACCGCTGTTAAAGGCATTGGGTTATGAACTCAATCCGCACATTCAGATGCTGGATGACGATACGCCTTTGCCGGTACTGGCTCGTTACAACAGTACCGACGGCAGCCCATGGCTGTGGATTGTTGAAGCACATGATCAGGATGAAGGAACGCTGGATCCGCTGGCGCTGTCGCTGCTGACCGCGCAGTTCCCGGCAGATACCGATAAACATAAGCGCGACAGTCTGCGTAAAAAAGCGAACGGCGAATACCGTAGCTGGCAGGATCTGCTCTCCACGGTGGTCTTCACGCAAAATGAACCGCCGCGTTTTGTACTGCTGCTTGGCAATCGCCAGCTGTTATTGCTGGATCGTACTAAGTGGGCGCAAAACCGTCTGCTGCGTTTTGATTTTGAAGAAATTTTAAGCCGTCGTGAAACGGATACGTTGAAAGCGACGTCGGTGTTGTTACACAAAGACTCGCTGTTACCCGGCAGCGGTGCGCCATATCTCGATTCGCTGGATGACAATTCGCACAAACATGCGTTTGGCGTGTCGGAAGATCTGAAATATGCCCTGCGTGAGAGCATTGAGCTGTTGGGTAATGAAGCGATGCGTTATCTCATCGACAACGAGCTGGCTTATTATACCGGGAAACGTGCTATTAACCCGGATGAGTTGAGCCGTGAATGCCTGCGGTATATGTATCGTCTGTTGTTCCTTTTCTACATAGAAGCGCGCCCGGAACTGGGCTATGCGCCGATGACCGCCAAAACTTATCTGCAGGGCTACAGCCTGGAAACGCTGCGCGATCTGGAGATGATCCCGTTGACCAGTGAAGAAGATCGCAACGGGCGCTACTTCCACGATAGCCTGAATATGCTGTTCAAACTGGTGCGTGACGGCTACAGCGGCGGCGTGAAGATGCAGAGCGATCTGGAAAGCGGCGACAGGATCACTATTCACAGCCATCAATTCAGCGTACCACGTCTGGAAAGCCATCTGTTTGAAGCGAATAACACCCGCATTCTTAACCGTGTGGTGTTTCGCAACGAAACCCTGCAACAAATTATTCAGGCGATGTCGTTAAGCCGCCCGGGTAAAGGACGTTTTAATCGCCGGGGGCGTATCTCCTATCGCCAATTGGGTATCAACCAGTTAGGTGCAGTGTATGAAGCGCTGCTCTCTTACCGAGGGTTCTTTGCCAGTGATGACCTCTACGAGGTCAAAAAAGCCGGAGAAGAGTTTAACGAGCTGGAGACAGGCTACTTCGTCAGCAAAGACGAGATCGGTAAATACCACGACGACGAGAAGGTTTACGAAAAAGACGGCAGCCTGCGTATTCACCGTAAAGGCAGCTTTATCTATCGGATGGCCGGGCGTGACCGCGAAAAATCCGCCTCTTACTACACCCCGGAAGTGCTGACCCGCTCGTTAGTCAAATATGCCCTGAAAGAGCTGTTTAAAGAGCAAATTGATCCGATTACCGATCCGCACGCCAAAGCCGACGCCATATTAAACCTCACCGTGTGCGAACCGGCGATGGGCAGCGCAGCATTCCTTAACGAAGCCATCAACCAGCTGGCGGAAGCTTACCTGTTCCACAAACAGCAGGCGGAAGGTCGCCGTATTCCTCAGGATCGCTACACCCAGGAGCTGCAAAGGGTGAAGATGTACATTGCCGACAACAACGTATTCGGCGTGGACTTGAACCCGGTGGCGGTGGAACTGGCGGAAGTGTCGCTGTGGCTGAATGCCATCAGCGGCGATGCATTTGTACCGTGGTTTGGCTACCAGCTGCACTGCGGCAACTCGCTGGTTGGCGCACGCCGTCAGGTGTTCAACAAGAGCGAGCTGACTTACAAAAAAGCGAAAGAGCCGAGCTGGCTTAACAGCGAACCGGCCGTGCTGGCGATGAATATTCCACGCGAAGATAAGCAGATTTTCCACTTCCTGCTGCCAGATAGCGGTATGGCCAACTACAGCGACAAAACCGTTAAGCAGCGCTATCCGGATGATTTCAAAGCGCTGGACAGCTGGCGCAAAGAGTTTACCAAAAGCTTTGAAGCGCATGAGGTTGCTGATGTGCAGCGCATTAGTGGCAAAGTGGAAGCGCTCTGGAACACATTCCGACAGCAGTTGAAAGCCGAGCGCCAGAAAACCGCCGACAATTACCCAGTATGGCCTGCGGATAATACGGCTCAAGTCCGCTCTTCTATACGCAGTAAAGATGAAACCTTCAGCGGTCGCCTCGAAGATAACAGTACCTATCAGAAACTGCGCTGGGTGATGGACTACTGGTGTGCGCTATGGTTCTGGCCAATCGACAAAGCGAATGAACTGCCAGATCGCGGCATGTGGCTAATGGAGATGGAGACACTGATCGACGGTATTGTCGTCACGAAAAGAGTCACTGAAGTTGCAGAGCAGGCCACCGGCAATCTGTTTGCCGACGAGGATATTGTGCGTGAAGAATCTTCGCTGTTTTCTGGTGCAGGCCGCCTAAAAACTGAAGTACTGTTCCGTCATTTGCCGCGTCTGGCGATTGTTGATGCGCTGAAGAAGCAGCACCGATTCTTCCATTGGGATCTGGAATTCTGCGATCTGTTTGCCGAACGCGGCGGCTTTGACCTGATGCTCGGAAACCCGCCGTGGTTGAAAGTAGAATGGCAGGAGGCTGGCGTGCTGGGCGATTACGAGCCGGAGTTTGTGCTGCGTAAGCTGAGCGCCTCGAAGCTGGCGATGTTGCGTGTTGATACCTTTAATCAGATTCCGGCGCTGGAAGCGGCCTGGCGCAGCGAGTATGAAGGTTGTGAAGGGATGCAAAACTTCCTGAATGCGCAGCAGAACTACCCGGTACTGCGTGGTGTGCAGACTAACCTGTATAAATGCTTCCTGCCGCAGGCATGGCGTTTAGGATCGCAGAATGGCGTGGCAGGTTTCCTGCACCCGGAAGGGATTTATGACGACCCGAAAGGCGGGCAATTACGTGCGACGGTGTATCCGAGGTTGAGGACACATTTTCAATTTCATAACGAATTGAGTCTTTTTGCTGAAGTGCATCATGCAACGATGTTCAGCATTAACGTATATGGACCGCAGAATACAACGCCGTCCTTTATTAATATGTCAAATGTTTACGCAGTAAGCGCTATTGATGCCTCTTTTGAACACAACAATGTAGGCCCTGTTCCTGGTATCAAAGATGAGCAGGAAATTGAAGGCAAAATCAAAGTTTCCTGGAATACATCGGGCCACCGTTCAAGACTAATTCATATTGGTCTAAAGGAGCTCTCATTATTTGCTCGTCTGTATGACAGTGAAGGAACTCCTGCATGGCAAGCGCGTTTGCCAGCCTTGCATGCTAGACAACTTGTTGCAGTACTGGAGAAGTTTGCTAATCAGCCGAAGAGATTGGGTGATTTACAGGGGCAATATTTATCCCTGGAAATGTGGCATGAAACAAACCAGCAGAAAGACGGCACTATTGAACGTAAGACGCAGTTCCCTGAGGATGCATCACAATGGGTATTGTCTGGCCCGCACTTCTTTGTTGGGACGCCGTTCTACAAAACTCCACGCCAAAACTGTACGTTAAACAGCGATTATGACTGCCTGGACCTGCTAACTTTGCCCGACGATTACCTGCCGCGCACTAACTATATTCCGGCATGTGATGCGCAGGAGTATGCCAAACGTACTCCACGCGTTACATGGACTGAACTTGGTGAAGATGAACCGAGAAAGGTGACGGATTATTATCGTTTTGTGAATCGTGAAATGATAGGGCCATCTTCGGAGAGAACGTTGATTTCAACAATTGTTCCACCGGGTGTAAGTCACATTAATACTTGCCTGGGCTCAGCATTTAACAATACTCAAACATTGCTCGATTATTTTTCAATGACGCTTTCTGTACCGTTGGATTATCGGGTTAAAAGTACTGGTATGGGGCATGCCAATACCTCTCTTATTAACCAACTGCCAGTACTTACAAATGATGCTTATCGTACGGCACTGCATAGTCGAGCACTGTGTCTCGTATCGCTTGTGAGCAGTTATACCGATCTCTGGCAATCCTGCTACAACCCGAACTTCAACACCCTGCGCTGGAGCCGCAATCTCCCGCAACTTCCACAAGATTTCTTCGCCAATCTGACCCCTGAGTGGCAGCGCAATTGTGCATTACGCTCTGACTACAGTCGCCGTCAGGCGCTGGTGGAAATCGACGTACTGGTGGCGCAGGCGCTGGGGTTAACCCTTGAAGAACTGCTTACCATCTATCGCGTTCAGTTCCCGGTCATGCGCCAGTACGAAGCCGACACCTGGTACGATCAAAACGGCCGCATTATCTTTACCCCAAGTAAAGGCCTGGTGGGCGTTGGCCTCCCGCGCACCGCGCGTAAAGTCGACCTAAAAAACGGTTTTGTCTTTAACGTCGACAGCCCGGACTGGTCCGGTGGCGACTGTACTGATCAAGCTATTGGCTGGGATGATGTCAAGCATCTGCAAACTGGTACCGTCAGCGTCACTTTTGATGACTATACTCGCAGCGACGAAGGTGAGCGCCGAACCGTCACCTGGCAGGCTCCGTTTATCAAGCCGGATCGCGAAGACGACTACAAAGTGGCCTGGGCATTCTTTGCACAAGATAAGGAGAGCGCCTGATGCTGCCTTCTGTTGTCAGTCGGCAGGTTGCCGACAGCGTTGCCTCCTTTTTACGGGCAGCCTTCCCGCTTAACAGCCCGCTGTTTAATGGTGAAGAAAATAATAACGTCTCGATGCTGGAGCAATTTCTAGCCCAGCCGGAAACGCTGCTGAAAGGGCCGTATCTTTCTGCTCAGCTTCCGTTTCGTAAAAGTGACTTACCGCTGAATTTCTTCCCCAACCTGACGCTGCCGTTCCCACCGCACGCGCATCAGGCGCAGGCGTTTCAACGCCTGGGTATCGAGACGCCTCAGCCGACGCTGGTGGCGACCGGGACAGGTTCTGGTAAAACGGAATGTTTTATGTTCCCGCTGCTTAACCATTGTGCTGGGGCATCAGAGGCCGGTGTGAAAGCGATCATCATTTACCCGATGAACGCCCTGGCAACCGATCAGGCCAGCCGTTTCGCTAAAACCATCGCCAGCGATCCGCAGCTGCATGGCAAAGTGACCGTCGGCCTGTTTGTCGGCGACAGTGAAATCGAACCCAGCAAAAAGATGTCTGCGGATAAAGTCATCACCTGCAAACATACCCTGCGTGAGAATCCGCCGGATATCCTGCTAACCAACTATAAGATGCTGGATTACCTGCTGATGCGCCCCGGCGATCAGAAACTCTGGCGCTATAACCAGCCAGGGTCACTGCGTTATCTGGTGGTGGATGAACTGCATACGTTTGATGGTGCGCAGGGATCGGATTTGGCTTGTCTGGTGCGCCGCTTAAAGCATCATATTGGTGTCGATGACAAGCGTTTTACCTGCGTGGGGACGTCGGCTACCGTAGGTGACGAACTGGGGCAACTACTCGATTACGCGAAAACGATCTTTGATCAGCCGTTTAGCGATGACGCGGTTATTCGCGAAGATCGCTACACGGCGGCAGAGTATCTGCAAGGTTATACCATCGAGTACAGTCAGTATCCGGGACAGGATGTCAGCGCAGCGCTGGATCCGCAAACGTACGCCAGCCCGGTAGATTATCTGAACGGACAAATTCCGCTGTGGTTCCCGGATAGTTCACTGCAATTACCTGCCGATCTGGACAGCGAGCTCGGACGTGAAAAGCGTATTGAGTTGGGCTCATTGTTACGCCGCCACAGCATCCTGCACGTACTGCTTGAGGATTTGCAGGGGGGTATTTTGTCGGAACAGCAGTGCCTGGAAAATCTCCAGGTGATGCTGGCGGAAAGCGCCGGGCATGCGACCCGCGTGCTGCAAAGCATTCTGGCACTGATTGCCCAGGCACGCCTAGAGGTTCCAGAAAAACAGGAAGATCGGGAAAAGCGCCTACAGGCGAATAAAGCACGTCCCGTTCTGCCTTTTGTGCAACTACGTTCTCAGCTGTGGTTGCGCGAGATGCGCCGCCTGGTTGCCAGCGTGTCAAAAACACCTGAGCTTGTTTTTGCTGATGATGTCGCGGTGGAAAATCGCGAACATTACCTTCCCGTTATTCACTGTCGTGACTGCCATGCTACCGGTTGGGCGAGCCTGCGCCATGGTCAGAGTGTTCAACTCGAAACCGACCTGGACGGTATTTATCGTCAGTTCTTCGAAAAAGGCCGTTCGATTGTATTAGCCTTCCCGGACAACAACGATAAACCGGTCAGCGGTGTTCACCAGAAACTGTGCCCTTCCTGTTTAAAACTCAATAAGCAAACTAACGTGCAGTGTGGGCATTGTGGCCATACTGATCTGCTACAAGTACTCATCCCGGATATGCTCAAAGAGCGTAAGGATGAGCTGGAATTTGCTAACGAATGTCCGTACTGCAACAGCAAACAGGGTATTTCGATTCTTGGGTCACAGGCAGCTAGCCTGTCAGCGGTGATGATCCACCAGCTTTATGGCAGCCAGTTCAACGAACATAAAAAGCTGATTACGTTTTCTGACTCGGTACAGGATGCCGCACACCGCGCCAGTTTCTTTACCGCCCGAACTTGGCCGTTGATGGTACGCGGACAAATCGCCAGCGTGTTGGGTGAAAAAGAAACGTTACCGTTGGATGCCTTTGCGGCACGCGTCTGCCAGCAAGCGCGTGAACGTTCACCGGATGATGCTCATTTTGCCGCGAGCTTCATCGCGCCTAACATGCAGTGGATGAACGATTACCAGACGCTGAAGAACGAAGGCCAGCTGGCAGAGAGTTCCAATTTACCGGAGCTGGTTTCTCTTCGTCTCGACTGGGAGGTATACAGCGAATTTACCCTACGCGCACGAATTGGACGTACGCTGGAGGCCACTGGTTACGCAGCCGCAGGAATTGATATTGCACGTTTCAATTCAGCGATAACGGCGCTTCACCAACAGCTTGTCGAGGAGCTGGGTGATGAAATGGTTGGGGTCAGCGTTGAGCAGGTGGCACACCTGGTGATTGGCGTTCTTTGGCATCAGCGGCAGGCGGGAGCTGTTCTGCATCCGGCGTTCGAAAGTTATCGGCGCGAGGGTAAGACCTTTATGATGACGCAGAAGGAGCGAACTTCGCGCTATATGCCGTCTATTGGTCCGAAAACGCGTAAACCGGCCTATGCCTCGTTTGAAAAAATAAATGGCTTCCATCGACTGATTGGTGCGAAATCCAACCCCAGCTGGTATCAGCATTGGATCAACCGCACGCTCAGCAACGGCAATAATCTGTTTATCAGCAGCCTGGCCGAGACGGTTTTACGACGTCTGTTTGCGACACTGAAAATGACCGGGTTGGTAAAAGACTTTGACACAAAAGGCAAAGAAGCTTGGGGGCTAGTACCTTCGGCGCTGGTGGTGAGTCGTGATGTTGTTCAGCTAAACTGCACTTGCTGTCGTGAGGTTGTTCGGGCTCCGGCCGATCAGGGCTGGCACTGGCGAAACGCGCCATGCCTTTCTCTGCGCTGTGAGGGGCACTATCAGGAAGCTGAAAATACAGTGACCTGGCACTGGGATAATATGGACATCGCGCGTGTTCAGGGGGCAGAGCATACCGGATTACTAAGCCGTGAAGATCGTGAGGCTACGGAAAAATCGTTCTACCGCGGTAATCAGCCATGGAATATCAACCTGCTCTCGGCAACACCGACGCTGGAGATGGGTATCGATGTGGGTGACCTTTCTACGGTATTACTCTGTTCTGTTCCACCCGCGCAGGCTAATTACTTACAGCGTATTGGTCGTGCCGGGCGTAAAGACGGCAATGCGCTTAACATTACGGTGGCTGAGGGGAACCCGCACGATCAGTTCTTCTTTGAAGAACCTCTGGAAATGATGCAAGGGCAGGTACAGGCTCCAGGTGTGTTCCTGAACGCAACGGCTATTTTGGAGCGTCAGCTGGCTGCATTCTGCATGGACAACTGGGTGAAAACCGGCGTCCCGGCATCTGCTATCAGCAAAAACGTGAAACAGATGCTGGACGGGCTGGAGTTTGGACACAAATCTGGGTTCCCTTATAACTTCCTGCGTTACGTCGAACAGAATCATGTGGATATTGCTGCGCAGTTCTCGTCCATCTTCCCTGACCTTACGGAAGACACACGTCTACAGCTCCTGTCATATTTGCAAGGGGCACCAGGACAACGTTCCCTGGTGCAACGTATTGAAGAGGCATTAAAACTGCTGGTGGAAGATCGCAAATCGTTGCGTTCCCGGATTGATAAGCTCAAGCGTAGTATCGACAAGCTGGATAGCGACCCGCACGATCAAAACTTTGACAGCGATATGCGCGAGTTGACTTCGGAACGTCAGGCGCTGATGACGCTGGTGAACCAGATCAATAACAAGCAGACGCTTAATTTCCTCACCGATGAAGGATTACTTCCCAACTATGCCTTCCCGGAGGCCGGTATTACGCTGCGTTCTGTGCTGTGGCGGCGCAAGGACGGTGGGGAAACGCGTGAGTATCAGAACACGACCTACGAATACGAACGTCCGGCTTCAACGGCCCTGGCTGAGCTTGCCCCGTTGAATAACTTCTATGCGGGCGGGCATAAAGTTGAAATCGAACAGATTGACCTTAAAGTGTCTGAGCCTGAAAACTGGCGTATTTGTAGCCACTGTAATTACAGCGAGAATATCGATCAGACCGGCGATCAGCATAAATACTGCCCAAAATGCGGCACACCGGGTTGGGCTGATGCCGGGCAAAAAACGACGTTACTGAAGCTTCGCCAGGTTTATGCCCGCTCAAGCGCCCGTGACAGCCAGATCAGTGATGAGAGCGATAGTCGCGAACCGGCATTCTTCCAGCGACAGCTACTGGTCAGCTTCGAAAAAGAGGATGTATCGGCCGCTTATGCTATTGATGAAGGAGATATCCCGTTTGGCTTTGAGTTTTTGAGCAAAGTGACTCTGCGAGATATCAACTTTGGCAAAATGGCGGATGATGCCAATGAGCTGATGATCGCAGGAGAGGCAAAGAAACGCACCGGGTTTAAAGTTTGCCTCGGCTGCGGCATGGTGCAGCGCCCTCGAGATCATGAACCACGTCATGACCTGAGCTGTAAATATCGCGCTGAACCCGAAAAAGCGAAGTTTGAAGATTATCTCTACCTTTATCGCCAACTGGAATCTGAGGCGTTGCGTATCCTGCTGCCGGTAACCAGCTACAGTAACGATCGCGTGGTAGAAGCCTCCCTGGGGGCAGCCATTCAGCTTGGGCTCAAACATTACTTCAAAGGTAACGTGGATCACCTGAAAGGCGTGGTATATCGCGAGCCGGAAAATGAGGGCGAATCCTGGCGTCAGTATCTGGTGATTTACGACACCGTACCAGGGGGGACCGGCTCACTCAAAGAATTGATGCGTACACCTGACAACCTGCTGAAATTACTTGAGCTAGCCTACAAGGCGCTAGTGGAATGCAGCTGCAACCATGATACGCATAAAGACGGCTGCTATCGCTGTGTTTACGCATACCGTGACCGCGGGCGTATGAAGTATGTATCAAGAGATCAGGCGCGTCTCTTACTGGCAAAAATCCTGAAGGCCAGTGCTTCTATACGCGTTATTGATTCCATCAAAAACATTTCGCTTGATGCCATGATGGGGAGTGAACTGGAAAAAAGGTTCATTCACTGCCTGCAGGATAACAAAAATCTTCTCGTGAGCCGGAGTTATGCCCATCAGAACGCAGGCTGGATTATTAATACCCGTACAGAACCGGCGATGAGCTGGCATCTCAAAGCACAGGTTGATTTAGGGGTTAAAGAAGGGGTTGGCATCCTTAGCCGACCAGATTATGTGCTCTATCCTCTGATGCAGTCAGAAAAGATAAAACCGGTAGCAATTTTCCTGGATGGTTTTGCTTTTCATAAAGATAGCGTATCGGATGATGTCCAAAAACGGCAGGCGATTAAAGACAGCGGGAAATTTTGGGTATGGACAGTGACCTGGGCAGACCTTCAAGAACAAGGACTGAAACATGTTCAGGATGTCATGGGGCTTGGGCATAACCCGGATATGAAACAGCCTAAGTTTTATAACCCGTTCCATGATACAAACTTTGCGAGGCTTGAAGGTTCATTCAGGGAGAGAAACAGTTTCGCACTGTTACTCGATTATCTCACTGATCCCGTTAATAAAACTCTGCTATGGCAGAAAATGGCTGCAGCTTATGCCTGGGTGTGGCTGGATCCTAAAAAGTCGCAGGATACCGGAGTCAAACAAAAGTACGCCTATGAAATGCAGGAGAACGCTCCCGCTTATCGGTTGAATGCACTTTTGCCTGATGAACCATTTGTATTTGGCGGTTTACTGGATAGCTGTAGCTCATCACAACTGTTCATTGAGCTGGCAGCTGTTGTACCGCAACAAGCCATTAAATCAACGACAAGCATTGAACAAATGCGAAATTGGTTGAGGCTGCATATTTGCTTTGACGATCGTTATTCTCAGGATGATGGCTATGAAGCCGGATTTAACGGTTTCTGGCGGATGGTGAATTTACTGCAGTTCTTGCCAGATATGACGTTTACCAGTCGTAAAGCGGTTAACTCACCGCAAGAGTCTGGAGCAGCCAAAATTGAGACGTCGGTGGTAGCAGAGATTCAATCTGATGAGAGCTGGGCGGAGATAATTGAGTTCGGTTTGTTGAGTACAGAAGAAATCGCTTTGCTTCAGTCATTATCGCTACCTGCACCGACAGTAGGATATGAATTGCAGGATGACGATGGCGAAATTATTGCAGAAGCCGATCTCGCCTGGCCGTTACAAAAGCAAGCCTTGATTATAGATAATCAGGACTTTACTGCTTTATTCGAAAGTAAGGGTTGGCACGTTGCATTCGGGCCAATTGACGAAAATACATTGCAGCATCTGTCCGGAGGTAACAAATGACGATTCCAACGCCAAAGGTGGCACTTTCTGATGGTTTTCTGGGGGCTTTTGCGCGGATTCCTAAAGCGCAGCAAAAAAAGGTCCAGGAATTCATCTCCAAGTTCCGCCAGGATCCGACGAGTAATGGGCTGAACTACGAAAAGATCCACGATGCACGCAGCAATAATGTGCATTCCGTGCGTATTGACCAAACCTACCGGGGGATCGTCCTGAAACCTGAGCAGGGTACTCTGTATATGCTGATGTGGGTGGATAAGCACGACGAAGCCTACGACTGGGCGCGGCGACACGAATGTGCGATTCACCCGGTAACCGGTGCGATTCAGGTGATTGACACCAGCTATATCAAACCTACACCCGAGCCGACTGTTGTTGATAAACCTAAACTCTTTGCTGCTTATACGGCAGAGCAGATCCTCGCGCTGGGTGTTCCTCCTGTGTTTATTGAGCAGGTGATGGCACTTGTAGATGCCGCAGGGCTGAATCAGCTGGAAAGTGTGATGCCTGCGGAAGCCTGGGAACCCCTACACTGGCTGGCAGAAGGTCTGGATTACCGGGAAGTGCTGGAGGAGTTTAACGAGCACCGTGATGAGCCTGTTGATACCAACGACTTTATTGAGGCGATGGAACGAAGTAAACGTCGCTTCCATGTCGTTGAGAATGAACAAGAGCTACTGCAAATGCTCAACGCGCCACTGGAAAAATGGAGAGTCTTCCTCCATCCGAGCCAGCGAAAACTGGTAGAGTCTCCGGCAAATGGTCCGGTACGTGTATTAGGTGGTGCAGGCACGGGCAAAACAGTTGTTGCGATGCATCGTGCACGTTGGTTGTCCCAACGCCTGGTCGATAAACCCGGAAAAAAAGTTCTGTTCACGACCTTCACCCGTAACCTGGCGGCGGATATTCGCGCCAACCTCCAGCGTTTGTGTAGCCGTGAAGAGATGGCACGTATTGAAGTTGTTAACATTGATGCCTGGATGAGCGAGCAGCTTAAACGCCATGGATATGATTTCCGTGTGGTGTATGACAGCGATGAAGGGCGACGTAAATGCTGGAACTATGCCTTGCAGCAAGTCCCTGCTGAATTGGGATTACCTGATAACTTTTATTCTGAAGAGTGGCAACGTGTTGTTCAGCCGAATGCGGTTTACAGCCGTGAAGAATATCTGAAGGTGAGTCGTATTGGTCGTGGCACGGCGTTATCCCGTATTCAGCGTGCGAAAATCTGGCCTGTGTTCGAAGAGTTCCGGGCACAAATGGCGCGAGCCAAACTGCGAGAGATGGGTGATGCCATGCATGAGGCTATCATTCTGTTTAAAGAAAAGCAGGTGCAATTGCCTTATAGCAGTATCGTAGTCGATGAAGCTCAGGATATAGGCGCACCGGCCTTTACCCTTATTCGTAGCCTAGTTCCAGAGTCTCCTAACGATCTCTTTATCGTGGGTGATGGCCATCAGCGTATTTACCGCAATAAAGTCGTTCTAGGTCAGTGTGGGATTAACGTTCGTGGGCGCCGTAGTAAAAAACTGAAAATTAACTACCGGACTACAGAAGAGACGCGACAGTTTGCTGTCGGGTTGTTAACCGGCGTTAAGGTTGACAACCTGGATGGTGAAACTGATTCCTGCAACGATTATTTATCATTGCTTCATGGTGAAAAACCCATGATTACTCATGCTTCAGATTTTAAGGAAGAGGCTGAGACGATTATCAAGCAAATTCAGGTGTTGTTAGCCAATGATGTCCGTTCCCAGGATATCTGCATTACTTCCCGCACGCGGCATACGAATGAGCGCTATGTGTCAGCTCTGAATGAAGCGGGAATTGAAACTTTTAATTTAGGGAACGATAGTGGCGACAGTGATCAACGGGCCGGTGTTCGCATTGCAACAATGCACCGCATTAAAGGGCTAGAGTTCCAGTATGTGTTCCTTGCCGGTATCAACGATGGCGTTGTACCGGAAGTAAAAGCCATAGCATCTGACGATCCTGTTGAACAACGTGATGCACTATTTAATGAACGTGCGCTGCTCCATGTTGCAGCAACTCGTGCGGTAAAAGGATTGTTTGTTTCTTCATTCGGTGTACCAAGTACATTATTAACCGTTAAGTAATATTTTTCTGTATGGGCCTGGAGGGCGAATTTTTCTGGCTCTTAGTACGATATTGAAGCTAGAAATATGGATCTTAGGGTTTATGTATTTTCTGTCCGTTCAGTGGGCGAATCACATCGCTGGCGCCAACTCTGACCCAGCGTTGCGGTCATCGCCCACATACGTTCATATCGCGGTCTTAAAACTTCTGAGATTCATACGGCGCTCAGGCAAGAATCATCCCTGTGTGGGTAGGCTGTCGATGCGCAGAAGCTGTCATATGCTTCAATAGTAAGCTTACTGTGCCTGACAGGTTAACTTCCATGGTATAAGCAATTCGAATAAGGTAAGGGATAACTTCTCACACTAAGGTGCATCACACTTTGGTGGCTCAAGAGAGATAAGGCACTGTGCCATATCCGTTAAAGACTCATCGCCACTGTGTTTCAGGCCGAACAGCAAATCTTCCTGGCGCGGCTGACCGAAGACTATACGGTAGAGTGCAAGTTCTCGTTTGAGCCACTTAAACTTAATGCTCTCTTTGCTGTATGGCAGTATGGGAACCCGGCGCTCGACGCGAGAGGTTCCTTCCTCAAAAATCCAGTAGGGAATCAGATCTGACTGTCCAGCTTTGCGTTGACTTGCTGCAAGTGCGAAGAGCTGTGCCCAGGGATCTGAACTTTCTGCCAGTGAATGAAGTGCACTCAAACCATAATACTCGGCAATATTCTTCCTTACCGCATGGCCCTTATAACGGTGTACTCGTCCTTCACGCTGTTCTAGATCGACCGGGTTTGACGGTAGATTCCAGTGCATCACCGCATGACACCAGGTGTGAAAATCGAGCCCCTCTTGCCCGATTGAGGTGGAAGCCAATACAAAGGGGTGGAAGGGAGAGTTAAACGCATCTTTTACCGATTCAGCATGTGCGACTGCTTGATCCGTGTCGTCTCTCAACTGACCGTAGCGTAAAGCAAAGCGACAACGTGTATATATACTGAATCAACTTGAAGATGCAGGTTTGAGTACCTGAAAATTATCATTAATTCGAGACGCCAAACTACCTGCGATCTCTGGAAGCGTCACAGTAAAAAATCGGTCGATCGCAGCCTTAAAGTCTCGTTTATTGTTGAAATAAACGTTGTTTCTCGACTGCTCATTCATTACCTTCCATAGCCTCTCTATTGGATTGAGATTTGGACTATAAGGTGGGAGATAATGAAGCTTTATATTAAGGGTCAGCGCTGCATTTTTGACGAGATCACTTCGGTGATATCCCGCGCCATCTAAAATAAGATGAAGCTTATGGGATAATGGATAACTCTCTCTTAATTTGCTGAAAAAACGAACAATACTTTCACTATTAATATATTCATCATCACTCACGATGGTCGCGCCGGTCATGTATCCAATCCGGTGAGTAACCTATAATATAGGGTAATTTACCGGAGAATACTCATGGCTAAAGTCGATGTAAGGTGCCCATTTTGTCAACAAACTCCCTCAGTAAAAAAACATGGATTAGGAAGCACTGGCCATCAACGCTATCGTTGCCAAGATTGCTGTCGAAGCTTTCAACTCGATTATGAATATCGCGCCTGCCTACCTGGGACTAAAGATAAAATTATCGATCTCACGATGAATAATGCCGGTATTCGTGATACCGCTAGAGCCCTTCATATCAGCATTAATGCTGTTGTTCGTACTTTAAAAAACTCTCGCCGAGGCAGGTAACCTCTTTACCTCTTGATAATCTGCACATTGAACTGCTTTGTGAAGTGGATGAACAGTGGTCTTTTGTTGCTAGCAAGAAGCAACAACGCTGGCTCTGGTATGCTTGGGAGCCTCGCCTAAAACGAATTATTGCCATACATTTGGTCGTCGAAATAAGAAAACGCTTCACAAGTTACTAGCATTACTCTCTAGATTTAATGTGGCCTTTTGGTGCACCGATAAGTTTAACGCTTATGAGATATTGCCGAAGGAAAAACACGTAGCCAATAAGTTTTATACACAACGAATTGAACGAGAGAACTTAAACTTAAGAAACCGTTTAAAGCGACTTAATCGTAAAACATTAGGCTACTCAAAGTCAGCAGAAATGCACGACAAGATCATCGGCACATTTATTGAACGCGAACACTACCTATTATGATGATCTACATATTGAATACATGACCCAAAAATGTATGTCGTACGGCCGCAGTTTTTCATCCCTATAATTACTCTGTTGCGTAACGCATCGATGAGTTCCCTTCAGTACAAATCAGAGTTAGCGCTGGTAAGAGCACAAAATATCGATATCACTAATTTTGAAACTCAACTTGATGATTTTAAAAGTGCTTTTGGTCGTAATTGGCGCTTGGCTTCGGATGGATTTGAAGAAGCAGTAAAACGTATTGATGAAGCCATCAAAGATCTAGAAAAAACAAAAGATGCACTACATAAATCAGCTAATAATTTACGACTGGCTAACGATAAAGCAGAAGATCTCACAGTGAAAAAATTAACTCGAGGCAATCCAACAATGGCAACAAAATTTGCTGAACTCAAACATCAGTCGCCATCAGAATAACTGCCATTCATTCTGCTCTGGTAATGATAATGTCTCATGTAAAATCTAATAAAAAATAAAAGACTCATCAATCGGGTACCCAAAGGTACCCGTTTTAATCCATTAATCAAATGTATATTCACACTCGATACATTCATAACGGTCAAATACGACGCCATCTAAGGTTGCACCTGTTACAGCTCCTGCAGCAGCACCAGCAACTAAACGTCCAAACAGCGCACCAATCGTCGCACCAGCAATAGTTCCTACAATAGGAACAGCAGAGCCGATAGATGCTCCAGCTAATGCGCCTGACATGCCACCAGCAACAGCTCCTGTCTTTTTCCCTATATGACGTTCACGAATACGAGTTGAGTCGCATACAGGGCAATACCGTTGATTTTCCATCATGATTTCCTTTTAGGTTGATTAAAACGAAAAAAAGCCTCTGTCCGTAAGGACAGAGGCTTATGAGATAATGTTTAATTATTGAATGAGACGTATTACGATTGGATAAATTATATCTTAAATGGGTTATTCACTTTGGCATAGTCAAATGGTGAGATAGCTTGTTCTCTATTGGCATCAAGAAAATCAGCCCACCATTGCAGCATAAGTCTACGCTCATCAAGGTGTTCAGCTTTATGGATATAAGCAGCTCTTACTGAGTTACGCTCCTGATGGCTCATTTGGCGTTCTACTGCATCCCTAGACCATAGACCTGATTCAATCAGCGAACTACAGGCCATGGTACGAAAACCATGCCCACAGATATCCACTTGAGTATCGTATCCCATCACTCGTAAGGATTTATTCACCGTATTTTCACTCATCGGTTTGCGAGGATTATGATCACCAATAAAAATAAGATCATGATCACCACTAATCAGTTTGACTTGCTTTAAGATCTTTATCGCTTGTCGCGATAGTGGAACTAAATGAGGTGTTTTCATTTTAGAACCACGATGAGAGTGCTTTACACCTTCAATTGATTCACGCTCTGCTGGTATGGTCCACATTGCTGTTTTAAAATTAACTTCTGACCAACGAGCAAAACGCAGTTCACTAGAACGAATAAAGACTAATAAGGTGAGTTGTACTGCTAGTCTTGTTAACGGTCTACCAGAGTATTGATCGATACGATGAAGGAGTTCCGGTGTGCGACTCAGCTCTAATGCTGGTCGATGTTGTCTATTGCTGGTCGCAACAGCACCAGCCATTTCCTGTGCAGGATTGTAGTCAATTAAGCCACTCTGTACAGCAAAGCGCATAATCGCTGTGGTTCTCTGTTGTAAACGAGAGGCCACCTCAAGACGTCCAGACATCTCTACGGCTTTAATAGGAACAAGAAGATCTCGCGTTTTTAACTCAGCGATATTGTAATGCCCGATTGCAGCAAAGAGATTATCCTCTAAACTTTTGAGTACACGAGCACTGTGAGATTCAGACCATTTTTTATTACTCGCATGCCAATCTCTTGCCACTGACTCAAATGTAATACTTTCTTTTAGCTGCTCTTCCTTTATTGCTCGTTTATTTTCACGAGGATCAATCCCAGCAGCAATAAGTTTCCTTGCGCCCTCTCTCTTCTGTCTCGCATCAGCTAACGATATTTCAGGATAGATTCCAAATGCCATTAGATGTTGTTTACCAGCAAATCGAAAACGAAAGCGCCAATATTTAGAGCCATTAGGATGAATAAGCAAAAACATGCCATCACCATCCACCAGCGTGTACTCTTTTTCTTGTGGTTTAGCAGAACGTACTTTGATATCAGTCAGAGCCATAAAAGTTCTCCTTCTATGTATCTTTTGAGTATATAACGATTATCGAACCGAGATATATACTCATTTATATACTCACATGTTACTTGATGTGGGTTGAGCTCAATTGACCCATATTGACTGAAAAGCCGTGTAAGACCTTGTATTACGTGGATTTTAGGCATAAAAAAAGACCTCAGTTGAGGTCTATTTACATACTGTTGGTGCCGAAGGCCGGACTCGAACCGGCACACCCGAAGGCGGTTGATTTTGAATCAACTGCGTCTACCAATTTCGCCACTCCGGCACTGAAGTGTGTCTGGAAAACCTGCCCATTATACTTGCGTGAAGAACCCTCGCAACAATTATTGTTAGTTTTCAGTTTGATTGGCGAAAAAAAGTGCATTTGGGGTTTGTTGCTATCATAAAACACGACTTATAAGTTGCATCTAGGTATCTATCGTTAATGATTTAATCATGTTGTATCGATAAATCAATTATCTTGTTATTCTTGTATCTAAGTTTATTCGTCATCTTATTTCTACTTTTTTCTTATCTTATCTTTTTCTCTTTTAAAGATTATATCGTCATTATATAAATTCATTAAAACTAACTTATTTAAACGATATATTTTAATTTATATACCGATAAATAAAAAAAGGATCAAAACTTGGGTTAGTGTTTTGATCCGACAGTACTGCTAAACGAGGGCTTAATTTTATTTTAATGACTATAAATTATTTTTGTAGCGTCACTGCCCTTTTCTTCCCTGGTGTGAGGAAGAAGGTAGTTATGTTTTATTAATATAATGTACTTCTTTATCTATACTGCATATTATTGATATAAAGGATTTACTACTTTAATAAGATACTTCTTACTACTACATAGGAAATTACTATTTAACACAAAGGTACTTATTTACTACTATAACAAAGGTACTACTATCTAATATAAAGGCATTTATTAAATCTAAAACGAATGTACTACTATTTAATATAATGGTGTTGAAATATTACGACTAATATATAACTTATTTATTATTGAAGAGGCTATTTTATAATATGCCTTCTTATTACTTCACTCTATTATTGCTGTGTTATCTTTGCTCTATAACTCTTATATTCTCAGTCTCTCGACTTGATGAAGCTATAATAAGTTTAATTTCACAATCTCACAATCAATAAATTATTACAAAATATGTCACACTCTTATATTATCTTTACATAATACCGTAATTTCATCAAAATAAGATAAATTAAAGATGAATACGTTATCTAAAAGCGATTTATTGAATAAAAAAACCATTCATTAACATTTTCTTGATATACATATCCTAACTTAATAATAAAGAAAAGCTAATAATAGGGTTAAAAACTAGGGTAACTGAGGAAGATTGTAACTTAACGGTAATACTTACCTCACTTTTAGAGGAGAAACATGAGAAAAATGTCTTTTTATGATGCGGTTTTTCTTCACTATCTTTTTCTTAGAGACAATTTGACACATTTAATGCCAACTTTTTGATAACTGACTCTTGCACTGATAGACATTCTTATTTCTGATAATATAATCAAAATTTGGTTTAAATCTGATTAGAAGGCGGTGTTATGGGCATTGTTGGCTGGATTATAACGGGCATATTTGTTGGTATTATCTTAGGTGCCGTATTAAAAATGATAAAGAAAAAATAACGCGATAAGAAAGGCACCAAATTAAAACATAAACCATTTTATGTTGATCGCATTCCTTTCACCTCACTGACTTCTGTTGAAAGTAAAAATGAAAAAACATTTTCTAAAATATCTTATGATCCCAATCGCTTTACTGACATTGAATGCGTGTAGCCAACGTTCGTCATTACCACCAGCGACACAACCTTCTATGTTAAATCAACAGAACAGTGTGCCTGAGTTAACGCAATGGCCTACGGCATTAAGCCCTAATGTAAGCAATGCAAGCGCGCTGTTTGATAAATATGCCTCACAGATTTATCAAAAGAGTAATCCTCAAGGCATGGTTATTGTCATGATCAATAACTCTCAAACCTTGAATCGTTCTTTTGGGACGACAACACCTGAAAGCCGCAATGCACCATCAATGAACTCGCTTATTCGTATCGCTTCAATTACTAAGTTGATGACGAGTGAAGTGCTATTAAAGTTACAAGATGATGGAAAATTATTAGTCACCGATCCACTACAAAAATACAGTTACTATGGTGTAGACATTCCATTAGTCAGCGCTCAATCCCCTATCCGTCTTTATCATTTAGCGAGTCACACCAGTGGTTTTCCACGAGAACAACCGGGTGGGAAATGGGGAAGACCTGTTTTTATATGGCCAACGCATGGCGACCGCTGGAACTGGTTGAAAAAGGCGACATTGACATCTACCGCTGGGGAACAAGCAGCTTATTCAAACCTCGCTTACGATCTATTAGCGGATGCCTTGGTGAAAGCATCAGGTAAAAGTTATCCTCAACTTTTACAACAATATGTCACTCAGCCCGCAGGCATGACGAATACCACATTGACGCCGACTCCAGCACAATGCCAACGACTATTAGTAGGATATAAACCAAGCCCATGCTCTGACACCATTGCAGCAGCTGGAAGTGGTGGTGTGTACTCTACGCCTGCCGATATGCAACGTTGGATGCAAGGCTTTTTGACTTCTCATAATGCCATGCGAAAGGCAACAGCAAGTAAAGAGCAGTCTGTTTACTTTCCTCGTAATCGACTCTCTTCAATAGAAGGAATGGATGTTGCGGGTCGTGCTGATGGCGTGGGTCTAGGCTGGGTTTATATGGCTCCTGCTAATGGTATTCCAGCGATTTACCAAAAAACAGGGGGTGGCGGTGGATTTAATACTTATATGGCAACCATTCCCGAATTAAATATTGGTGTATTTGTGGTGATCACTCGTAAACCTAACGGTACTAAATTTAGTGAAGTAACTCAGGGTACTAATGCTCTTGTTCGTGCGCTAGCAAAAGATTTTTATCAGTGATCGCATACTCAATAGCAATAAAAAAGCGCCTAATAAGGCGCTTTTTTATTTTTCAGTCTGATGTTATCTAGCGATTACGCTTCATCAATAACCATAAACTCAACGTTAAGAAGAGTATTCCCGGTACTAATGCGGCAATCACTGCGGGTATGCCATAAACCAAACTTAATCGTCCTGAAACTTCATTGACAATATAGAATAAGAAACCAAAAGAGATACCCGTTAAAACTCTTAATCCCATTGGTACAGTACGTAATGGGCCAAAAATAAATGACAATGCCATTAACATCATTACAGCAACAGAGATTGGAGCAAAGATTTTTTTCCAGAAGTTCAGCTCATAGTTTGCTGACTCTTGCCCACTCTGTTTTAGATATTTAACGTACTGATAAAGCCCGCTGATCGATAATGCATCTGGATCTAACGCCACAACGCTTAATTTTTCTGGAGTTAATCGTGTTGGCCATTCAAGTGATACCTGTTTTTTACCTGTGATTTTTTGTGGATCAGTTAAATCTGACTGTTCAACTTGTTTCAACATCCACGTTTTTTTATTCACATCGTAGGTTGCACTTGATGCATAACGTACCGTTTCTAGTTTTCTATCATTATTAAAATCATAGAGTGTGATGCCTTGCATCTCATTTTGGCTCTTTATTCGGTTGATATGAATAAATTGATTGCCATCTTTAGCCCACATACCGCGGTTAGTCGAAACTAAAGAGTTACCCATGATTTTTTCGGCACGGTAGTTACGTGCGTACTGTTCACCTTGTGGTGCGCCCCATTCGCCAATCAGTACAGTTAATAGTACCAAGGGAATAGCGGTTTTCATTACCGAGCCTGCAATTTGCAAACGGGTAAATCCCGATGCTTGCATCACCACCAACTCACTACGCGTTGCTAATGCGCCTAATCCTAATAACGCACCAAGTAATGCCGCCATAGGAAAGAAAATCTGCACATCTTTAAGGATATTTAAAATGGCGTAAATACCCGCATCCAGTGTGGTGAAATCCCCTTGCCCTACTTTACGGAGTTGATCGACAAATTTGATAATGCCAGATAGTGAAACTAGCAAAAACAGTGTCATCAAAATCGACTGTAAAATAGTACGCCCGATATATCTATCTAGTACACCAAACATCAGGCAACTCCTTTCTTAAAGCGAGCGCGGAATTTACGCATAGGCAAGGTATCCCAAATATTCAATAAGATAGCCAAGGCAAGATAAGCGCCATTAACACTCCACATTGCAATTAGAGGGTCCAGTTTTCCTTTTTCACCGTTAGAGTGCAATGAACTTTGTAGTAAGAAGAACACCAGATAAAGCAACATGGCAGGTAGCATACTTAATACGCGACCTTGACGTGGGTTTACCTCACTTAAAGGCACGACCATCACCGCCATAATGATAACAGAGAAAATCAAAGTTAAACGCCAATGGAATTCAGCGATAGACTCTGTTTCATTTGAATGCCAAAGTTCAGTCATCGTTTTTTGTTCTACACGATTACTACTAATGGTAGATTCACGGTGCCCGATAACAGCTTGGTAATCATTAAAATCGGTAATACGAAAATCACGTAGCACAGCCGTACCTTCATAGCGAGTACCCTCACTTAATACAACTATCTGATTCCCGTTAGGTAATTCTTTGGTATAGCCTTTATCTGCCACCACGACAGAAGGACGTTGATCTTGTGTTGGACGCAACTGTGCAAGGAATACATCTTGGAATTGATTCCCTTTTACACTGCCAAGATAGAGCACCATATTGCGGTCACTGGACATTTTAAATTGCCCTTCCATCAATGCAGCTAAACTTGGGTTTGCTTTAGCATCCTCAAGGACTTGCTCTTGATGCACCGAAGACCAAGGAATAAGCCAAATGACATTTCCTGCGGCTAATGCGCTGGTGAGTAATGAAAGCAACAGTGCAGCTTGCACTAATGCTTTTTTACCTATTCCGCACGCATTCATGACGGTTATCTCACTTTCAACATAAAGTTTGCTGTAAGTCATCAGAAGCCCAAGAAAAAGGCTTAATGGAAGAATAAGCTGTGCCATCTCAGGAATTCCCAGCCACAGCAGAGAAATCACGAGGTTTGTAGGAATGTTACCTTCAACAGCAGCCCCTAAAATTTCAACCAGTTTCTGGCTAAAAAAGATAAGCATCAAAATAAATAAGATGGCTATCTGACTTTTAAGGGTTTCCCGAGCTAAATATCGAATTATAATCACGCTAGTTATGCCTGTGAAAACTTGTCTTTTTGCAGGAAAATCGCTAACTTCGTTGTATATCTATCATTTGTGCATCTCAGTTAGACATTCTTGCAGCCCAAATGATATCAAAACATGCTATAAACAGGTTCCCAATAAGAACAAGCTTATAAGTTAGCTAAATTAGTTGTGTTCAATTAATGCATTTAGCTTAACATAAAAAGTAAACTTTCTATGGGGTAGATTAATGCGGATCACTATTCTAAACGATACTTTCCGTTTTTGTCTTTAATATTCAGGAGAACGCATGGAGTTTAATGTAAAAAGCGGCAGCCCAGAGAAACAACGCAGCGCTTGTATTATCGTGGGGGTGTTTGAGCCTCGTCGTTTATCTCCGATCGCGGAGCAACTTGATAAAATCAGTGATGGCTATATCAGCGCCTTGTTACGCAGAGGTGAACTGGAAGGCAAAGTCGGACAATCATTGCTGTTACATCATGTACCAAATGTTCTCTCTGAGCGCGTTTTACTAATTGGTTGCGGTAAAGAGCGTGAATTGGATGAACGCCAGTATAAACAGATCATTCAAAAAACCATTAACACACTCAATGAAACTGGATCTATGGAAGCCGTATGCTTTCTGACTGAGTTACATGTTAAAGGTCGTAATAATTACTGGAAAGTGCGTCAAGCGGTTGAGACTGCAAAAGACTGCCTCTATACCTTTGATCAACTGAAAAGCAATAAGACAGAATTACGTCGCCCATTACGTAAGATGGTCTTTAATGTACCTACTCGTCGTGAACTACCAAGTGGTGAACGTGCAATTGCACACGGTTTAGCCATCGCTTCAGGTATTAAAGCATGTAAAGATTTAGCTAACATGCCACCAAATATCTGTAATGCCGCTTATTTGGCGTCTCAAGCTCGTCAACTAGCAGACTCATCTTCAAATGTTTCTACGCGTGTTATTGGCGAAGAACAAATGAAAGAGCTAAATATGAATGCTTACCTCGCAGTAGGACAAGGCTCTCAAAATGAATCTTTAATGTCGATTATCGAATATAAAGGCAATAAAGATCCTGAAGCTCGCCCAATTGTGTTAGTAGGTAAAGGGCTGACATTTGACTCGGGTGGTATTTCCATCAAGCCTGCTGATGGCATGGATGAAATGAAATACGACATGTGTGGTGCGGCAACGGTTTACGGTGTGATGCGTGTTGTTGCTGAACTCCAGTTACCAATCAATGTCATTGGCGTACTTGCGGGTTGCGAAAATATGCCGGGTGGAAAAGCGTATCGCCCAGGTGATATTTTAACAACCATGTCAGGACAAACCGTAGAAGTATTAAACACCGATGCTGAAGGTCGTTTAGTGCTGTGTGATACGTTAACTTATGTTGAGCGCTTTGAGCCTGAATTAGTTGTCGATATCGCTACATTAACAGGTGCTTGTATGGTGGCTTTAGGACATCACTACAGCGGATTAATGTCTAATCATAATCCATTAGCACATGAATTAATGAATGCATCAGAACAAGCAGGTGACCGCGCTTGGCGTTTACCATTAGGCGATGAGTTCTATGAACAAATCGAATCTAATTTTGCTGATTTAGCTAATACTGGTGGCCGTTTAGGTGGCGCAATTACTGCGGGTTGTTTCTTAGCGCGCTTTGCGACTAAATATAACTGGGCTCACTTGGATATTGCAGGCACAGCATGGCGTTCTGGTAAAGCAAAAGGCGCGACAGGCCGCCCTGTTTCTTTATTGTCTCAGTTCTTACTTAATCGCGCGGGTTTGAATAGCGACGAGTAATACCGCATAATTATCAGGGTTAAGGTATTACCCTATTATTATGGTAAATAGAGCAGACTCCAAGAAGGGTATTGCAACGCAATACCCTTCTGTTATCGGGATATCATGAAAAACGCCACGTTTTATTTAATGGAACACCCATCAATACACGATGATTTACAGGCTCATGAGTGGCTTGCCTGTCAACTTACTGCTGAACATTGGCGATTAGGCAAACGTATTTTGTTGGTTTGTGAGTCTCAAGCTCAAGCTGAATTGCTTGATGAGGCATTATGGGCAAGAGAACCTCATCAGTTTGTTCCTCATAATCTTGCAGGTGAAGGTCCTCGTTATGGCTCTCCTGTTGAGTTATGTTGGCCTGGAAAACGTGGTAATGCACCTCGTGATCTCTTGATTAATTTGCAATCGCAATTCGTAGACTTTGCCACAGCTTTCCATGAAGTGATAGACTTTGTACCTATTGATGAACAATTGAAACAGTTGGCGCGTGAACGATATAAAATTTATCGTAGCGTCGGCTTTACTTTGACAATGGCTACGCCGCCAACCTATTGAATACGTAAAAAATATGGAAAATAAATCCGCACCGAAAGAGCCATCGCTCGACACAACATATAATCCAGCAGAGATTGAACAACCTCTGTATCAGCATTGGGAAAAAAATGGCTATTTCAAAGCCAATGGCGATACAACGAAAGAAAGCTTCTGTATCGTGATCCCACCGCCAAACGTCACAGGTAGCCTACATATGGGTCATGCTTTCCAGCAGACTATTATGGATACCATGATCCGTTATCAGCGTATGCAAGGTAAAAATACCTTATGGCAGTCAGGTACTGACCATGCGGGTATCGCAACGCAAATGGTTGTTGAGCGAAAAATTGCCGCTGAAGAAGGTAAAAATCGTCATGACTATGGTCGTGATGCATTTATCGACAAAATTTGGGAATGGAAAGCAGAATCAGGTGGTAACATTTCTAACCAAATGCGTCGTTTAGGTAACTCTGTTGATTGGGAACGTGAACGTTTCACAATGGATGAAGGGTTATCTAAAGCGGTTAAAGAAGCTTTTGTTCGCTTACATAAAGAAGATCTAATCTACCGTGGTAAACGCCTCGTAAACTGGGATCCTAAATTACACACAGCGATTTCTGATCTTGAAGTCGAAAACCGTGAAGTTAAAGGATCTATGTGGCATCTGCGTTATCCTTTAGCGGATGGGGCGAAAACAGCCGAAGGTAAAGACTACCTCATTGTTGCAACAACACGTCCTGAAACCATGTTAGGTGATACAGGTGTTGCTGTTAACCCAGAAGATCCTCGCTATAAAGATTTAATTGGTAAAGAAATTATTCTACCAATCGTTAACCGCCGTATCCCTATTTTAGCGGATGAACACGCTGATATGGAAAAAGGTACAGGTTGCGTAAAAATCACCCCTGCTCACGACTTTAATGACTATGAAGTTGGACGTCGTCATCAATTACCAATGATTAATATCATGGATTTTGACGGCAATATCCGTGTAAGCGCAGAAGTCTTAGACACCAATGGTGTTGAATCTGATGTTTATAGCACTGAAATTCCAGCAGCCTACCAAGGTATGGAACGCTTTGCTGCACGTAAAGCAATGGTCGCTGAATTTGAACGTCTAGGTTTATTAGAAGAGATCAAGCCTCACGATTTAACCGTACCTTACGGCGACCGTGGTGGTGTCGTTATCGAGCCTTTATTAACAGACCAATGGTATGTTCGCGCAGCACCTTTAGCGAAACCAGCAGTTGAAGCTGTTAAAAATGGCGATATCCAATTTGTACCAAAGCAGTACGAAAATATGTACTTCTCATGGATGAATGATATCCAAGATTGGTGTATTTCTCGTCAACTGTGGTGGGGTCACCGTATCCCAGCTTGGTATGATAATGAAGGCAACGTTTATGTTGGTCGTGACGAAGAAGAAGTTCGTCGTGAAAACAATATCGCAGCTGATGTTGCATTACGCCAAGATGATGACGTACTGGATACGTGGTTCTCATCGGCACTATGGACATTCTCAACATTAGGCTGGCCTGAAAATACTGAAGCACTGAAGACATTCCATCCAACAAATGTTTTAGTCAGTGGATTCGATATTATATTCTTCTGGATCGCTCGCATGATCATGATGACCATGCACTTTATCAAAGACGAAGACGGTAAACCGCAAGTGCCATTTAATACGGTTTACATGACAGGTCTTATTCGTGATGAAGAAGGCCAGAAGATGTCAAAATCTAAAGGTAACGTACTTGATCCTCTGGATATGATCGACGGTATTTCATTAGAGAACCTGTTAGAAAAACGTACTGGTAATATGATGCAGCCACAAATGGCTGAAAAAATTGCTAAACGTACTAGCAAAGAGTTCCCAGAAGGTATTGAAGCACACGGTACAGATGCCCTGCGCTTTACCTTAGCCGCGTTAGCCTCAACGGGTCGCGATATTAACTGGGATATGAAACGTCTATCTGGTTACCGTAACTTCTGTAACAAGCTGTGGAATGCAAGCCGCTTTGTGCTGATGAATACAGAAGATCAAGATTGTGGCTACCAAGGTGGTGAGATGACATTCTCACTGGCTGACCGTTGGATCTTAGCTGAATTTAACAATACCGTTAAAGCCTATCGTGAAGCGTTAGACAACTATCGTTTCGATATCGCTGCTGGTATTTTATATGAGTTCACTTGGAACCAATTCTGTGACTGGTATCTTGAGCTATCAAAACCTGCGGTACACAAAGGTAATGATGCACAAAAACGCGCAGCGCGTCATACACTGATTGAAGTGTTAGAAGGCTTACTGCGCCTTGCTCATCCAATTATTCCATTTATCACAGAGACAATCTGGCAACGTGTGAAGGAAGTGAAAGGCATCGAAGGTGAAACCATCATGCTACAAGCTTTCCCTGAATTCGATGCATCACTTGTTGATGAAGCTGCACTTAACGATCTTGAGTGGATCAAAGAAGTTATCGTTGCTGTACGTAATATCCGTGCTGAAATGAATATTGCCCCAGGTAAACCACTTGAAGTTATCTTACGTGGTGCCGACGACAATGCTAAACGTCGCGTTAGTGACAATATTGGTTTCTTAAAAGCAATGGGTCGTTTAGCGGATATTCGTCCATTAGCAGAAGGCGAAGAAGCGCCATTATCAGTTAATAAACTGGTTAACGGTGCAGAATTGCTGATCCCAATGGCGGGCTTTATCGATAAAGATGCGGAGCTTGCACGTTTAGATAAAGAGCTTGAAAAAGTAGAAAAAGATATCACAACTTTAGACAGCAAATTATCTAACGATGGCTTTGTTAGCCGTGCGCCAGAAGCGGTTGTTGCTAAAGAGCGTGAACGCTTAGCAACATGCTTAAGTGCAAAAGAAAAACTAATCGCACAAAAAATCTCTATCGCCTCTTTATAAGCATAGTCGCTTTAAAGACACTGAGATTAATAATAAAAACCCGCGTTTATCGCGGGTTTTGACTTAATATCATTCAGCTAAAAAATAAAACCATTTTTCACTTCATTTCTTGTTATTCTCGGTTCTATTCTCGTCAATCCGCCTTTCTCCCCCTTATTTTCGCTTAAATTTAATCACTCGCTAAAATATAACGCTAGAAATAAAGGGGATAAGTAAGCAAAGAAAAAGGGTTAACGGTTTACAAACACGCTTAATCAATTAAGATAGTTTTTGTAGCCACCCGCGCTACTTTCAATGAAGAAGTTCCTTTCCGGTGCTCTCTCAATAAATAATCAAAAAGTATTCTACTAATAAGTGAAAACGATGAGTGCAACTATGACTGCAACCCAAGCTATAACCTCAAATATTGTTATCCGAGCAATTGAAGAAAAAGACAACGCAGGTATTGCACGCGTTATTCGTGAAGTCTCCGCAGAGCACGGTTTAACTGCCGATAAAGGCTTTGCTGTTGCCGACCCAATTTTAGATACCCTTTATGAAGTTTATCATCAGCCACGCAGTGCTTACTGGATTGTTGAGATGGATGGAGAAGTTGTTGGTGGCGGCGGTGTCGCACCACTTGCTGGAGGTGATGGCAATACTTGTGAATTACAAAAAATATACCTTTCATCCAAACTACGAGGCAAAGGTATTGCGAAAAAAATCGTTCTACAATCTCTTGAATTTGGTAAAGAGCAAGGCTTTAACCGTTGCTATTTAGAAACCACAGATATCTTAAAAGCGGCTGTCGGTTTATACGAAAAGCTAGGATTCGAATTTATTGATGAAGCATTAGGCAACACTGGACATAGTGATTGTGAGATCCGTATGGTGAAGCCACTTTAAGCGTTCTTGCTGTTCCCTAAGTAATACAATAAATAAAATAAGTTTTACTTTACCCGTATTTCTGATACGGGTTTTTATTGTCAAAAATAGCACCTATTAACACAAATTCTGTTTATCAAAATGATATAAATACAGTATATTTTATACTTATTCTCACAATTAATTTCTTAATTAATTATTATCAAAGTATTATTAATGAAATTCTTATCTTATATTTTATTAAAATCTACAAGTTTAATTTATTATTCATTTCACTCTAGATAACTCTATTTAACTTCTTAAATTAAATATCTCTTAGCTTCTATTTTATTTTAATTCTCCTTCTTTTTTATATTGCTATTTATCGCTAATTTAATATCTTTATGCAGATAAAGTCATGTGATGGCTTTTATAACTCTAAAATTTAAAAGGAATTTTTTCATGAAAAACTTTGTTAAAATTGCACTTATTGCTTCTGTAATTACCGTAATGACTGGTTGTACTGGTAGCGTATACAATAAAGAAAAAGACTGTAACTACGACTACTTACTGCACCCAGCAGTTTCTATTTCTAAAATTATTGGCGGCTGTGGCGACACAAGCAAATAAGAACTAAGAAATAAACATATTAATAAACTGCATTCTGACTTATTGTTGCTAAGAAAGAATGTAGTTTTTTATTTTTCATTTCTTGAAAAGAAATGAAAAAAAATTAAATCTATTACACTAAAAACTATTTATTCAATTATTTAAATATAGCCTATTTATTATTTCTATTTTCTTTATTACATCTCTTTTATTTCTATCTATTAAAATCATTCATTTTTTTTGAACACCATCAACAAATTCCCCCTATTTTGTTCATCTCGCGAACACTTTATGATCAGCTTCATTAAGAAATCGCGATAATCTGTATTACCTCCTTCTGTGTCTTGGTTATTGCGGTTTCTTTCCTTAACTCGGAGAACAATCATGACTATCAGACAGATTAATCATATTTATTCGGCGCCAAATTCACACTGGGTAGGTAATGGCTTTCCAGTCAGCACCTTATTTTCCTATCAGGAAAATGGTGAAAAACATAGCCCGTTTCTGCTGATGGATTATGCCGAGCCAACACTATTTAAGCCTGTTACTAATGCCCGTGGTGTAGGAGCGCATCCTCATCGTGGATTTGAAACCGTGACAATCGCTTATCAAGGCGAAGTTTCTCATCATGACTCTAAAGGTCATGCTGGAACCATCGGCGCAGGTGATGTGCAATGGATGACTGCTGCTTCTGGCATTTTGCATAAAGAGTATCACTCTGAAAAAATGACCAAAGAAGGCGGTGTATTGGAAATGGTGCAACTTTGGGTGAATCTGCCGACAGCGTACAAAATGACACAGCCTCGTTATCAGGCGCTAAAAGCAGAGGATATCCCTCATGTTGAATTACCTGATGGTCAGGGTTATGTCAGAGTCATTGCGGGTAATTATGCCAATACCCAAGGTGCCGCAATGACCTATTCACCACTGAATGTGTGGGATCTGCATTTAAATCACGCAGGTGTTTCACATTACAGTATTCCCGAAGGCCATAATGCAATGCTGTTTGTAGTAAAAGGTGCGGTACATATCAATGACAGTGAAATAGCACGCCAACATGACATGGTCGTGTTAGATAATCATGGCGATACGCTGACATTAGAATCAATGGGTGACACCCTTGTTTTAATTCTAGCAGGTGAGCCGATTAATGAGCCGATTGCTGGACAAGGACCTTTTGTGATGAATACGCAAGAAGAGTTACAACAAGCTTTTGATGATTATGACAATGGTAGATTTGGGGTGATGAACTAATCGCTCGATCTTAAAACCAATAACACCAGTCACAAAGTAATTATTTTGTGGCTGGTGCTATTATTTTGCACTGATAAATCAGGTACAAAAGGACAACATTTAGCAAAAATTAATGTAAGCGAGATGACTTATCAGACTCTTCTTCTTCGTCGTCTTCGTCTTCACCTTCTTCATCATCATACTCTGCGTCAGGATCTTCAAAATAAGTCCCCCAACCATCGTAATAGACACCCATTTTTTCAGCTAAATTCATTAATTGCTCAACTTGAGCATCAATAAGTTCAGCATTCAAACCACTTTCACTCACAGCATCAAAACAAACTAGGATCTCACCTGATTCGACTTCAATTTCCTCAGGCTCAGTCACTTCATAACCTAACTTAAAGACTTCAACTGCTGCTTTTTCTAGTGTTTCAAAGTTTTCACAAGAAATATGGTGCTCAATGGCATACAGTGCGTCAGGATCACTGCCATCTTCCAGTAACTCTTCAATAATAAGACGTGTTTCTTCACATTGTTCTGCTAACTCTTTGCTGTCCGCCATAATCATGCTCCGCAATAGTCTGAAAAGGTATCTCGTTCATTCTCCCACAGGCAGGATCAACACTCCATACTTAATATGATTCCCTTATCGCAGACTGTTTAAATTAAAAGTTTTGCCTTAGGGGTTGATGATGAATATTTATTAATATAAATTGAATATAAATTCAATAACAGGATATCACTCTATGAACCCTTTTTATCAAAAATCATTCTTACGTTTGCTTGATTTTTCACCTGTGGAAATTCAGCAACTGCTTACACTGTCAACGCAATTGAAAAAAGCCAAAAAATCAGGTCAAGAAACTCAATATCTTACTGGAAAAAATATCGCACTGATTTTTGAAAAAGACTCAACACGTACCCGTTGTGCATTTGAAGTTGCTGCATTTGATCAAGGCGCAAGAGTGACTTATTTAGGAGGAGGAAGCCAAATTGGGCATAAAGAATCGATAAAAGATACCGCTCGAGTATTAGGTCGTATGTATGATGGTATTCAGTATCGGGGTTACGGGCAAAAAACGGTAGATGCACTTGCACAATATTCAGGTGTACCTGTTTGGAATGGTTTAACCAATGAATTTCACCCAACACAGCTACTAGCAGATTTACTCACTATCACTGAACATCAAACTAAACCGTTATCAGAAACTGTGTTTGCTTACCTTGGTGACGCTCGTAATAACATGGGAAATACCATGCTGGAAGCGGCAGCATTAACAGGTATGGATTTACGTTTAGTTGCCCCTAAAGCATGTTGGCCTGAAGCAGGTTTAGTTGCTCAATGCCAAGAAATTGCAACAAAAAATGGTGGAAAAATCACACTCACTGAAAATGTCGCTGAAGGCGTTAAAAATGCAGATTTTCTTTACACTGACGTGTGGGTTTCTATGGGTGAACCGAAAGAGGTTTGGAAAGAGCGTATTGCTTTACTCAAGCCTTATCAGGTCAATATGGATGTTATAAAATTAACTGGAAATACAGATGTTAAATTCCTTCACTGTTTACCCGCTTTTCATGATGAAGAAACAACGATGGGTAAAGCATTAGCTGAAGAATTTAACCTATATGGTGGTTTTGAAGTCACTGATGAGGTTTTTGAATCAAAACACAGCATTGTGTTTGATGAAGCAGAAAATCGTCTTCACACCATAAAAGCAGTGATGGTCGCTACCCTTGCAAATCCTTTCTAAAATACATAATCATGCAAAACACCTATTTTTTATTTATCAAAAAATAGGTGTTTTCTTTGTTTTATCCCAAGCTTATTGATTTTTAAATCAAAAAAAAATTTTTAGAAAAAAACAAAAGCAAACGCTTGCGTGCAAATCTAAGATGCGTATAATGCGCCACAATTTGTCAGGAGGAAAGATGAAACAGCGCCTATTCCAATTTGTTACTAAAACAAGCACCTTAACTGGTCGCAAGCGCATTCTCTTTTTTCCAATAGCCCAATTTTTTAAAACCCCTCTTATTGAGGGGTTTTTTTTGGCCTGTAAAAAACCACTTATCGCACAATTCATCGCTAAAGGAGAACTCAAATGACTAATCCGCTCTACCAAAAGCATATTATCTCCATCAATGATCTGGACAGGGAAGATTTGGAAGCTGTTCTTCACGTTGCTAATAAATTAAAACAGCAACCTAATAACGAATTGTTAAAAGATAAAGTGATTGCGAGTTGCTTTTTTGAAGCATCAACACGTACTCGCCTATCATTTGAAACTGCGATTCATCGCCTAGGCGCATCTGTTGTCGGTTTTTCTGATGGAAGCAACACTTCACTGGGTAAAAAAGGTGAAACTTTAGCGGATACCATTTCGGTTCTTCGCACTTATGCTGATGCCATTGTTATTCGCCATCCTCAAGAAGGTGCAGCGCGTTTAGCTTCTGAGTTTGCTGGCGATATTCCAGTACTTAATGCGGGTGATGGCGCAAACCAACATCCAACACAAACTTTACTGGATTTGTTTACCATTCAAGAGACACAGGGTCGTTTAGATAATCTTAATATCGCGATGGTCGGTGACTTAAAATATGGCAGAACAGTTCACTCACTAGCACAAGCATTAGCGAAATTTAAAGGTAATCATCTCTATTTTATCGCCCCTAAAGTACTCGCTATGCCAGAGCATATTCTTCACTTACTGGAAGAGAATGGTGTTGAATATAGCCAGCATGAAACAGTAGATGAAGTCATGCCTGAGCTGGATATTCTCTATATGACTCGTGTACAGAAAGAGCGTTTAGATCCATCTGAGTATGCGAATGTGAAAGCACAATTTATCTTAACCAGTGCAGATCTTGTGAATGTGAAAGATAACCTCAAGATCCTACACCCACTGCCACGTATTGATGAAATCACTACTGATGTAGATAAAACACCTTACGCTTACTATTTCCAACAAGCGGGCAATGGTATCTACGCACGCCAGGCATTACTTGCCTTAGTTCTGAATAAAAACTTAGTTCTTTAATAAGGAGCACACCATGACACATGATCACAAACTAAAAGTTGAAGCTATCAAACGTGGGACTGTTATTGATCATATTCCAGCGCAGGTGGGCTTTAAAATTCTTTCACTGTTTCGTTTAACTGAAACTGATGAAAGAATAACAGTGGGTTTTAATTTACCTTCAGAAAATTTAGGTAAAAAAGACTTAATTAAAATTGAGAATGTCTTTTTAACCCCAGAACAAGCAAACCGTTTAGCAATGTATGCACCGCAAGCAACGGTAAATATTATCGATGATTATCAAGTGATTAATAAGATGGCATTAAGCTTACCTGAATTACTTGAAGATGTGGTGCCTTGCCCGAACAGCAACTGTATTAGCCATAACGAGCCAGTACAAAGTAGTTTCCGTGTGAAAAAACTGGCCTCAGATGTTGTATTAACCTGCAAATACTGTGAAAAAGAGTTCGAACGCCATGCGGTAATTCGTTAATTCTTTTAACTATCTGCTCGAAAGGGCAGATAGTTTTTTTATAAAAAAGAATAATTATCTCTTAAAAGCCCCAAGACTATTTTTACTAAAAATAGAAATAGTTTATTTCCTCTTTTTTATAAAAAATATTACTACAATTTCACTATTTTTATGGACTAAAAGTAGCGTCAAGATGCAGTATAACTCTACATTCATTTTCTTTTTACACTGACAAACTTTATGATAAAGCCTGACATCTGTCATATTGCTAACCTAAAGCACTGGCTATAATAGCGCCACACTAATCGAATGTTAGCGTTAATCTTATAAAAACAGGAGTTCTACATGTCTTACGAAATTAATACCGATAAAGCCCCTGCAGCAATCGGCCCTTATGTACAAGGTGTTGATTTAGGTAACTTAGTGATCACTTCAGGTCAATTACCTGTTGATCCTGCAACCGGTGAATTTGTTTCTGATAATGCCGCAGAGCAAGCTCGTCAATCTTTAGAAAACGTAAAAGCAATCATTGAAAAAGCGGGTTTAACCGTTGCTAACATCATCAAGACTACTGTTTTCGTAAAAGATTTAAATGATTTTGGTACAATCAATGCGGCTTATGAAGCGTTCTTTAAAGAGCATAATGCCGCATTCCCAGCTCGCTCATGTGTTGAAGTTGCACGTTTACCAAAAGATGCAAAAGTAGAAATCGAAGTTATCGCTATCCGTTAATTTCGTCTCAATAATGAGTCATAAAAAAGCAAAGGTCTCTTAATGAGCACTTTGCTTTTTTTATGTTCTCACTTTTTGATGAATAATTTATCACTTCTATTTTTGGCACATATTTACAATTCGGCTAATCCCTCTTGATACCTGACGTAGCAAAAATACCTTGATATAGATCAGTTTTAATGAAGATTATTTCCCTTCCAATAACTATATATTGTGCTTTAATACATACCGACCTACAACATATAGTAATTATACACATCTTATCCACAATAAGCCTGAATGCTGTGCCATCACCTGTTTTTATGGGATTTGAGCCTGTGGATAAATAGTTAAGGAGCAAGATTGTGAAAACCATAGTGATAAAACGAGACGGATGTAAAGTCTCTTTTGACCAAACCCGCATCAGCGATGCTATCAAAAGAGCCGCCGTAGCTTGTGAGATCACTGATGATGATTATTGCGATTCTGTCGCGCAATCCGTTTCACAATCTCTCGCAGGACGTTCGAATGTCGATATCCGTGAGATCCAAGACGCCGTAGAAAATCAGCTGATGGCTGGCGAACATAAAGATGTCGCCAGAGCCTACATTGAATACCGTCATGACCGAGATGTTGCTCGTGAGCAACGTGGAAGACTAACTCAGGAAATCCGAGGTCTTATCGAACAAAGTGATGTCTCTATTCTTCATGAAAATGCGAATAAAGACAGTAAGGTTATCCCTACCCAGCGTGATTTACTTGCGGGTATTGTGGCTAAACATTACGCAAAATTGCATATCCTGCCAAGAGATGTGGTACTCGCTCATGAGCGTGGTGAAATTCATTATCATGATCTCGATTATTCACCGTTTTTCCCTATGTTTAACTGTATGCTAATTGACCTTAAAGGCATGTTAAACAATGGCTTTAAAATGGGAAATGCGGAAATAGAACCCCCTAAATCTATTTCAACAGCAACAGCAGTAACTGCACAAATTATCGCACAAGTGGCAAGCCATATTTATGGCGGTACAACGATAAATCGTATCGATGAAGTATTAGCACCATTTGTAAAAGCAAGTTATGACAAACACTATAAAGTGGCAGAAGAATGGCAAATTGCTGACAAAGAAGCCTATGCCACTGCACGCACTGAAAAAGAGTGTTACGACGCATTCCAATCTTTAGAGTATGAAGTCAATACGCTGCATACGGCTAATGGACAAACCCCATTTGTCACTTTTGGCTTTGGTCTTGGTACATCAAAAGAAGCGCGTTTAATTCAACGCTCTATTCTTGAAAACCGTATGGCAGGTTTAGGTAAAAACCGTAAAACGGCTGTTTTCCCTAAACTCGTTTTTGCCATTAAAGATGGCTTAAACCATAAGTTTGGTGATCCTAATTACGATATCAAACAACTTGCTCTTGAATGCGCAAGTAAACGCATGTATCCCGATATCTTAAATTACGATCAAGTTGTGAAAGTGACGGGATCATTTAAAACTCCAATGGGTTGCCGTAGTTTCTTAGGTGTTTACGAAGAAAATGGCGAAATGATCCACGAGGGGCGTAATAACTTAGGCGTTATCAGCCTGAATCTACCGCGTATTGCTATTGAAGCTCAAGGTGATGAAGCGACATTCTGGTCACTACTTGATGACCGCCTTGAATTAGCGAAAAAAGCACTGATGACACGTATTGCTCGTTTAGAAAACGTCAAAGCGCGTGTTGCCCCTATCCTTTATATGGAAGGTGCTTGCGGTGTTCGCTTGAAAGCAGATGATAATGTGGCTGAAATCTTTAAAAATGGTAGAGCCTCAATTTCTCTTGGTTATATTGGTGTTCATGAAACCATTAATGCACTGTTTGGTACTCAAAAACACGTTTTTGACGACGAAACCTTAAGAGAAAAAGCGGTAGCGATTATTAATCGTCTACGTGAAGCCACAGATCAATGGAAAGCTGAAACAGGTTATGGCTTTAGCCTTTATAGCACACCAAGCGAAAACTTATGTGACCGTTTCTGTCGTTTAGATGCCGCAGAGTTCGGTATTCTTCCTGGTGTTACCGACAAAGGTTATTACACCAACAGCTTCCACTTAGATGTTGAGAAAAAAGTAAACCCATACGACAAACTGGATTTTGAAGCGCCTTATCCTCCATTAGCAAGTGGCGGTTTTATCTGCTATGGCGAATATCCAAACTTACAGCATAACCTTAAAGCGTTAGAGGATGTGTGGGACTATAGCTATACCCGAGTTCCTTACTATGGAACAAACACTCCAATAGACGAATGTTACGACTGTGGTTATACCGGTGAATTCTCTTGCACCAGTAAAGGCTTTACTTGCCCGCGTTGTGGTAATCACAACCCTGCTAGAGTCTCTGTTATTCGCCGTGTGTGTGGATATTTAGGCAGCCCCGATTCACGTCCATTTAATGCGGGTAAACAGGAAGAAGTTAAACGTCGAGTTAAACATCTGGCAAATGGTCAGTTAGGCTAACAGAGTGAATTATCATCAATATTATCCTGTTGATGTGGTAAATGGTCCTGGTACTCGTTGCACCCTGTTTGTTGCAGGGTGCATACACCAATGCCGAGGCTGTTATAACAAATCAACGTGGTCATTAACGTCGGGCAAGCCATTTACACAAGAAGTGGAAGATCAGATCATTGCTGATCTCCAAGACAGTCGGATTAAACGACAAGGATTATCACTTTCAGGTGGAGATCCACTACACCCTCAAAATCTTTCTGCTATATTAAAATTGGTAAAACGCGTTAAAACGGAATGCCCTGAGAAAGATATTTGGGTTTGGACTGGCTACTTACTGGCTGACTTAACCCCAGAGCAGCAAGAAGTCGTTAACTTTATTAACGTACTGATTGATGGGAAGTTCGTACAAGAACTTTATGATCCCGCATTACTGTGGCGTGGTAGTAGTAATCAGGTGATCCATAAATTGAAGTAATACACATTGAATTAAATTAACTGGAGGATGTATGCCTTTAAGTGATAATAAATATGTAAGCTTTTCTGAAGATCATGAACTGAACTACCATTTAAAAAAATGGGGTAAAAAGCAGTCTAAAGCGAATCGAGAACAACTCGTGAAGCTAGGCACCGAATTGAAAAAGAAACTCGGTGCTAAACATCTCCAGCATACTGAAATAGATGCTGAGATAGAAAAAAATCTTTCATCATTTGAGTAATCCCTAAAAGCCCATTTATATAATGGGCTTTTTTCTTACCATTCTTACTTAATCACTCCTGTTATCAAATGCGAATCATTTTCAAAAAAGATGGTCAAAGTGATTAGTTTTGTTTTATTATTAACTCTCTTGACTATTCTTTTTATGATGATATTTGATATGAAATTAGTACTCTTCCCTTTATTTTCAATAATTTTACTTTCGGGTTGCAGTAGTACTTGGGAACCCAAAGGCGCATCAGATTACACATTACAAGAAGCAAAGCTAATTTGTGATCTCGATGCCAATACTCGTTACCCTATCCGAAAAGAAGTGCTACAACGTACTGTTTATCGTGATGTACAAAGAACGTGTCGTAAAGATGATAAAGACCATTGTGGTGATAAAAAAACCTACACTGAACGCGTACCAATGACAGAAAGTTATGTTGAGGACATTAATCAAGAAGACAGAAGAACCTTCTATACTTCATGTATGTCTTTAAAAGGGTGGGAACAGAAAAATCATTATTTTTGGGAATAAAAGAAATTTGAGAAAAAATAATCAGCTTAATCACGCTGCCAATACAGCTTAGTCCCAAAACCTAACTGATTATTGACCATCTTAATTTCTTGTAATTGTAATTCCCATAAAGGCACATGGATGGCGGCTAATGCGACAGGAAAGCGTAAACAGTAATGTTTTCTTGCGTTGATGTCGTCCTTACCTGCCAGTAAAGCAACAGAACCCGTGAATTGAATACCTTGTAGATCGGATACTGCAATTTCTTGCGTACTAATACTTCCTGCAACTAATAAATTTTCCTGCATCATTTGAGCATGACGCGTTTTCTTTTCAGAAAGAAAAACAAGCCTCATCTGGCTTTCATCGAACCAATAAAAACAATTTGCACACCAAACATCACCTAATGAACGAGTTGTACATAAGGTAAACACATGGTTATCTCGAATGTATTGTTTAATTATTTTGATCGAGTCTAAAGAAGACATAATACACCTGTATAGATACAAAAAGAGACGCTGTTTAGCTGATAATTATATCATCAAAACGAGCGTCTTACCGCGTGTCTCTTATTACAGGTTATTTATCGAAAATAATTAAAATTAACGATAAATTTCAGCATTTACAGTGAGGTAATCGTCACCTGTTGCGCCAACAACTTTAAAGCCTTTTGCACCTTCATCTTTTGCAATTTGAGCAATTTTAGTGGTTAAACCATCTAAAGTATCGCTACCTGTGATTGTGATATACTCACCATTAACAGAAGGGCTTTTTGATACGCTATCAGATGCGATTGAACCGAATGAAATAGCACTTAAAGCTAATGTTGCAGCGATTAATGTAGATTTTTTCATAATAAACTCCAATTAAATTCTAATTTTGTTAGGTATCGCGGAGTGTCTCTCTGTGATATGGATCATACTATGCGCTTTAATTTAACTTTAAAATTAGCAATAATTGCTGTTCATTTTCAAAAAAATTGAATGTCATTTTATAAATAACAAATTATTCTGTCACAAATATTTCACAACATATTGATATATCTAATAGATTTCATTTTGATAAAACGATAAATTACTCAATTCAAAAATTGAGAAATATTATTTATCAAAAAAAAAGTAGCACGAAAAGGAAAAAATGATGGCTGATACAGTGTGGTCACTCTATATTGTCAGAAATCGTCTTGGCTATCTTTATACAGGGATAACGACAAACGTTGAGCGACGCTTTACTCAACACCAGAATGGAACCGGCGCTAAAGCACTGAAAGGAAAAGGACCTTTATTATTAGAGTTTCATTGCCAAATAGGCTCTCGGCAACGTGCTTCTCAACTTGAATACCAATTAAAACAATTGAAGAAAACGCAAAAAGAAAAGCTGATCAAAGACCAGCCTTCAGACATTGCGTTGTATTTAACACGATAGACAATCTGTTCGATTAAACCTCATCAAATAATGGCGAGAAATTCACTAAACCATGAATATTTTCAACATTACCATTATCGAGAGCATAGAACTGAAATGCCTCTTCGGTGTCAGGCCATTTGCAATGTAACCCTTGTGATTTTGCAGGAATAAAGCCTGATTTTTGATAGTACTCTGGCTCACCTAATACCACCACAGCGCCATAACCAAATTCATTTAGGCTATCTAACCCTTCATTAATCAGTTGGCGTCCAATACCTTGGTTCTGGAAATCAGGTGCAACAGCAAGAGGCGCAAGCCCTACCCATTGGCAATCGACACCATCAACATCAACGGGTGTAAAGCCAATGTAACCCATAACGTGGCCTTCATCATCGACTGCGACCATACCTAATGTCAGCAGTCCCTCTTCTCGTAAATGTCCCACTAAATCAGCTTCTGCACCTGTAGGAAACGCTTGACGTAAAAGGTTATCAATAGCTGGAATATCAACGGGAATTTCAACACGTATTAGCATGAAGTTGAGCTCAGTTCATGGCTGTGTAGAGTGTCTTCGGTTTCTTCTTGAAGCCCACTTTTTACAAACTCAGCCAGTTGTAATAAACCAAAACGCAACACAGATGGCATTGAGTCTAATTCAATTGCGTCCATCAGGTTCTTAACATATAACCCGAGTTCTGTATCACCCTCAATTTGTAGACGGCGTTGGAAAAATAAGGTGTCAGGATCTTCTTTGCGCGCAGCAATTAAAATAAGATCATTTGCATTTCCACTAAAGCTGACATCTTCTTTTTCTAAGCGACTGACCACTAATTTATCATCACAAACACTGATAAACCACTGTAAATGTAAGTCTCTTATCTCAACTTTTAGCCATTTATTTTCTAGAAAGTGCAAATCGCCTTCCGCTAAAGATTCACGAAATTGCCAGCTTAAAAACTGTTCTAAAATATCGCGTTGCAGAGCAAATGGGGTAACTTGTAAAGGGTAACGTAAAAAACGAGGTCCCTCTTTAACCAAATGGGTACGAATTTTGTTAAACACGTTCGGACTCCTATAAATAAAATTACGGGCTATTGTGCCAGATATAGACAGATATTCTGCGATCCTATATCAATATTCGGTTAATCCGTTGCTCACATTTTGTGTTCTTTGATTTTACTTAAGCAAAAAACGAAGTTCTCTGCCCTAAATCAAAACCTTTTTTTATCCTGCTCATTACAATTTCTGATCATTCTTAATTTCTAAAGGGAAGTGAAGATGGAATTGCTGTGCCCAGCGGGTAATTTACCTGCCTTAAAAGCGGCCATAGATAATGGTGCGGATGCCGTTTATATCGGCTTAAAAGATGATACTAATGCAAGACATTTTGCTGGTTTAAATTTCACAGAAAAGAAGTTACAAGAAGCGGTTAATTATGTTCATCGCCACCAGCGAAAATTGCATATTGCAATAAACACCTTTGCTCACCCTGATGGATTTGAACGCTGGCAAAAAGCCGTTGATATGGCGGCATCTTTAGGGGCTGATGCTCTTATCTTGGCGGATATCGCCATGTTAGAGTACGCTGCAGAGCGTTATCCTCATATTGAACGTCATGTTTCAGTACAAGCCTCAGCAACCAATACACAAGCTATTGAGTTTTATCAACGTAACTTCGATGTGGCTCGTATTGTTCTTCCTCGTGTTCTATCTATTCATCAAGTCAAACAATTAGCACAAACTAGCCCTGTACCTTTAGAAGTTTTTGCCTTTGGCAGTTTATGTATTATGGCTGAAGGTAGATGCTATCTCTCTTCTTATTTAACAGGTGAATCGCCAAATACGGTAGGTGCTTGCTCTCCTGCACGTTTTGTACGTTGGCAACAAACACCACAAGGGATGGAATCTCGCCTTAATGATGTCTTGATAGACCGCTATTCACCTGATGAAAATGCAGGCTACCCAACACTGTGTAAAGGTCGCTATTTTGTTGATGATCACTGTTATCACGCATTAGAAGAGCCTACGAGCCTCAATACTCTTTCACTCTTACCTGAATTAATGGCGATGAATATTGCGTCAGTTAAAATTGAAGGTCGTCAGCGTAGCCCTGCCTATGTAACAGAAGTGGCGAGAGTTTGGCGTGCAGCCATTGATCAATGTAAGAAAGATCCTCAAGGTTTTAGTACTAATCCACGTTGGATGAACGCGCTAGGAAAGATTTCAGAAGGAACACAAACAACACTGGGTGCTTATCACCGTAAATGGCAATAATAAGGATACGAAAATGAAATATGCATTAGGATCTGTACTTTATTATTGGCAAAAAGAGACACTTGAAGCGTTCTACGAAAAAGCAAAACAATGCGACGCTGATATTATTTATTTAGGCGAAACTGTTTGCAGTAAACGCCGAGAAACCAAACCTCAAGATTGGATAAACCTCGCCAAAGAAGTCGCTAAAAGTGGCAAACAAGTGGTTCTTTCTACCTTAGCGTTATTACAAGCACCTTCTGAATTGAAAGAAATTGCTAAGCTGGTTGATAACGGTGAGTTTTTAGTTGAAGCACATGATTTTGGCGTGATTAATATGCTTTACGAGCGCAATCTTCCTTTTGTTGCAGGCCACGGGCTTAACTGCTACAACGCTTATGCACTACGTTTGTTGCATAAACAAGGCATGATGCGTTGGTGTATGCCTGTTGAGCTTTCTCGCGAGTGGTTAAATAATCTTTTAAATCAATGTGAAAAATTAGGCATTCGCAATAAGTTTGAAGTTGAAGTATTGGCTTATGGGCATCTTCCTCTCGCTTATTCAGCACGTTGTTTTACTGCGCGTTCTGAAAATCGCTCTAAAGATGATTGTGAAACCTGTTGTCAAAAATACCCTCAAGGCCGTGAAGTATTATCACAAGAAAATCAGCGAGTGTTTGTGCTTAATGGCATTCAAACACAAAGTGGTTATTGCTATAACTTGGGTAACGATCAAGCTTCAATGGCAGGTTTAGTGGATATTATTCGCCTTTCACCTGAATCTGACGCTATTTTTGATACCTTGCAACAATTTCGCCAAAATGAGCAAGGTCAACAACCTCTTACAACGATTCATCATCATGACTGTAATGGTTATTGGCGTAAGTTGGCAGGATTAGAATTGGTGAAGTAAAGATATATGATACACTTAACAAAACATTTATAGATCAATTAAATCATTATGGATGTGGTGTAAGCGGTATTATTCCTTGGAGTTACCACGGTCTTTCATTAATAGATATTTCAAAATGGGAACCAAGAAAATTATCAATGGATTGTTGCCACCACATAGTAAATATTATTAGTAAAGATAAGATCTACAATATTGATAAATAAAAGCCCTTAAGGGCTTTTTATTTTGACTCACCACGATGATGTAACCAATGCTTAAACTGATGCGTAATATGTCTTAACTCACCATTACGTAGCATACCCACCAGCACACCTAATACCGTATAAATCACGCCTAAAACGAGCATCATCACGATATCACCCAATATACTTTGGAATGACAGCCCCATTTGGTTAATTCCCGCCATGGCGTTTACAGCCCATGTAGAAGGTAATGCAGATGAAATGGCAAATACCCAATCTGGCATTGCTTGTAATGGCCAGATTGTGCCAGAAATATAGAACACTGGTGTTGTCACAAAGGCTAGTGTCAGATAAATCATCTCAACACTGCGTAAGCATTCTGTAATTAACTTACCTAACCCTAAGACCGCCAATAAGAATGGGAAAGTCAGCATCCAAATCTGGTAAAGCGGCGCTTCCTGGCGGTAACCCAATACCCACGGCCACAAAGCAAAGAATACCGCAGATAAAAATAACCAAATCGGAATAAGTGCAGATAATGCCCCTAGATAAACCGCTAAAGGTGGCTTTCCTTTCGGGGTACTTCTCACCGCGATACTGACGCGGACACAAGCTATTAGAAGTGAGTGCTGTAATAGCATCACTAATAAGCCAGGGAAAATAATCGCAGCAAAACTTACCCCAGGGTTATACATCGCAATGGTTTCACCCTGAATAGGCTTTAATAGGATTTTTGATTGTTCAACACTAAAGCCTGCATTTCTCAAAATACGTCCATTGTAAGCATCTAATAACTGCTGATAAGCCAACATCAATTCTTGTTGAATTTGCCCGCTAGCCAGACGGTTTGTCGCATCACCAAATACAGGCACAGTAACATCTTTACCATTGAGTAGTTTTTTCTCAAAATCGGTTGGAACAATAATAATGGCAAATAACTCTCGCATAATCATATCGTGGCGAGCTTCATCTAAATTATCGTAATTCTTGATACTTAGTTTTGGTGTGGAGTTTAATGCGCGGATCAGTGAATAACTTGCGGGACTGTGATCTTGATTGATAACAGCCACAGGAAGATCCCACAGTACAGGCTTGGCATAAACCAAACTCATAATGCACAGAGAAACAATAAGTAACATCCACATGGGTTTTTCTAACATACCCAATAGAACACGCTTAAAGGTTTGGAAATACATTTGCATCATGCAACACCTACCTGTAATTCCAATCGTTTAAAAATACGTTTACGAACTAAAAAGGCGATAGCAAAAGGATAAATCAGCAAAAGTGAACACACATATAAAATGCCTTGTAGTGATACTTCTCTTAAGAAGATATCAAACATCGCATTTAAGGCGTGCGTTAATGGTTCTAAGTTAGAGATGATCCTTGCAGGCAATATCATCGAAAGCTCGGGCACAGCCATGCCTGAAAATGCCAATGCGATACTCACCAACATACCTATCATACTGTATGCCGTTATCGCACTATTGGTAAACGCAAAGAGCAGCAACCCCACACTTTGAGCTGCAATAATATAGAAGAATCCCACTAACACCATGTATAGCGGATTACCGTTCACCTTTGCCCCTGAAAAATGCACTAATGCCGCGAGTTCGACAATTAATAAGGTTAAGAAAAACAGCGTATAAGGTGTAAGCTTCCCAATAAGCGCAAAAGTAAAAGGCTTAATATTCAGGAGCATATTTCCTCGTGACAAAGAATAAATAGTACAAGTCACGACGAACAGTTGGAGCATATGGATCGTAGCCGCAAATTGCTGGTAATAAATATAACTCCCGCTGGCATTAAACAAACTGTCATAAGAGAGCGTAACTTTTGCCAATGGTGGAACGGGCTTATTCATCTCTTGCGCTAAAACAGTGCGATATTGCGCATTAAGCTCTGCAATGAGTCCGCTAAAGTCCTGAATCGCATAACTCCCCGCCGCATAATACAATCCGTTGTAATACATCCGTGTGGTCGGTTGCTTTCCTGCTAATACCTTACTTTCAAAGTGTCGAGGGATGGTCAGTATCGCGTAATCTTTTGCGCTACCTAATCGCTCCATTGCTGTGCGAGGATTACCATCTAGCGTATTTAATTGCGCATGAGAGCCTGCATTTAGGTCTCTTATCAGGGTCCTTGATAATGGACTATTGTCATTATTAATCACGGAAACAGGCAAGTTCAGCAATGTGCCTTCAGAAAAGTTAGCACTAATTAACGTAAACAACATCAATGGAAACAGCCAGCTTAGCCAGTGAAAAACGGGGCTACGAACTGCCATATGAGTTTCTCGTGAAAATGCGCTACTAAAGCCACGCCAAGCTGCCTTTACTCTCATTATTCGTCCTTATTTATCCCAGCGCCATAATGCGCTCATACCAGGACGTAGCCCTTCAATTGGCGTAACAGGATACAGTCGGATTTCAAATGTTTTTAAATCGAAATCACCTGTTGCTCTTGTTGCTCTTTTTGTTGCGTAGTCGCCCATTGGGGCGATATAGCGAATTTCAGCTTCTACTTCTTTATTGCCTAATGCGGGAACCGTGATAGTAATGCGATCACCTTTACGTATATCCGCTAAGATATCTTCGCGGAGGTTATAAACAAAATAAGCATCAGGAATTCGGATCAGTGTAGCAAGTGGGCTATTCGCGTTAAAAAGCTCACCAATTTCCGCAGGAATAGGACCAACTTCTCCATCCACTGGCGCTTTAACTTGTAGATCGTTTTGTTGGATCTTCAACTCAATAAGTTGTTGTTCTGCTTGTTGCACCGCCGCCGTATATTTGTGGCGTAATTCAATACGATCACCATTTTGGGCTTCATCAAGCTCAGCTTGCGCGGCTCTTACACGTTGTGAAGCAACATCACGGCTACGGCGTGCATTATCAAGTTCTGTCGCTGATACATAGCCTTTATTCGCCACAGCACTGATACGCTGATAATCTCTTGCTGAATTTGCAGCTTCCACTTTTGCTTGAGATAACACGGCTTCTAGGTTACGAATACTCTCTTCTCTTGTGCCATGTAATGACAAATCTAATTGAGCTTGTGCTTGTGCTTTAGCGGCTTCAAGTGCAGCAACTTGCGCATTGAGTTCGGGGCTTTCTAATGTGATCATCAATTGCCCCGCTTTTACATCATCACCTCGCTCTATATGACGCTCAATCACACGGCCTTTGGCTTTAGAGGCGACAATCACTTCCGGTGCATCCACTTCGCCTTGCAGTAATAAATATTGATTATGCGCGCGGAAAAGTATGGCTAATGCAATTAGTATTAGCATTAATAAAATAAGATAGATGGCTCTTTTTTTCATATAACGATTAGACCTTAATAGTGAAGTAGAACACTCACTGACGGAGTTATATTACACAATAACTCAGAATTTCTTTAAGAATTTTGTGCGCCAGATCACTGACGCAAAGGAATATTTTCTTTGAAAGTGCGATTAAGTTATTCTTATATCAAACTTTATCGCCTCATTAATAGCCCTGTTTTATCTGGTATTTTTATATTTATCAGATAAAGAAGAGAACGGTACTCGATACTTATGTACGAATTTGATCTTATTTTGCTGTTATTACAGCAAATGTGCGTTTATTTAATCATTGCTTGGTTTTTAAGCAAAACACCTTTATTTACGCCACTTCTACAGGTCACGATAAAGCTTCCGCATAAGTTGATGTGCTACGTCATTTTCTCTATTTTTTGTATTATGGGCACCTATTTTGGGCTACATATTAATGATTCTATTGCCAATACGCGTGCCATTGGTTCGGTATTAGGCGGATTACTAGGTGGCCCTTATGTCGGCTTCCTTGTCGGTTTTACGGGAGGCTTACACCGTTATTCTCTGGGCGGTATGACCGCATTTAGCTGTATGGTGTCTACTATTGTAGAGGGATTAATTGGCGGATTAGTTCACCGTTATTACGTCAAACGCGGGCAAATGCACCGCATATTTAATCCATGGACCGCAGCAGCCGTGACTTTCTTTGCCGAAATAATACAGATGAGCATTATCTTATTATTAGCTCGCCCATTTAATGAAGCGCTTGCCTTAGTGAAAGATATTGCTGCCCCAATGATTGTCGCAAATACCGTTGGTGCGGCGATGTTTATTCGAATATTACAAGATAGACGTGCAATATTTGAAAAATATACCAGTGCATTTTCAGCTCAAGCATTAAAAATTGCCGTTTGCACCGAAGGTATTTTGCGTAAAGGGTTTAATCAAGATAATAGCACTCGAGTGGCAAAAGTCATTTATCAAGAACTAAGAGTCAGTGCCGTTGCGATTACAGATAGAGAAAAACTCCTCGCCTTTATTGGTATTGGCGCTGATCATCATTTACTGGGTACACCTATTTCATCAGAACAATCCAAACAAGCCATCAATAATAATGAAGTTGTTTATGCAGATGGTAATGAAACACCTTACCGTTGTACGCTTTCACCCCATTGCAAACTTGGCTCAACCTTAGTTATTCCATTAAGAGGCGAAAATAACCAAGTCATTGGCACAATAAAACTTTATGAAGCTAAAAATCGCCTATTTAGTTCTATTAACCGAACCCTAGGTGAAGGGATTGCAAGTCTATTATCTGCACAAATTCTGGCTGGACAATATGAGCGAAATAAGCAATCTCTTTTAGAGTCAGAGATTAAACTTCTCCATGCGCAAGTGAATCCCCACTTTCTTTTTAACGCATTAAATACACTACAAGCAGTTATTCGACGTGATAGCGAACAAGCAAAGCAATTAGTGCAATTTCTCTCTGCTTTCTTTCGTAAAAATTTAAAAAGACCTGAAGCAGTTGTGACATTAAGTGATGAAATTGAACATGTGAATGCATATTTGCAAATCGAAAAAGCCCGTTTTCAGGAACGATTACAGATTGATATTCAAATTCCTGAAAGCCTAGCTAATGCCCGTTTGCCTGCTTTTTCGCTTCAACCAATGGTCGAAAATGCAATTAAACATGGAACATCACAGTTATTAGATACAGGAAAGATTACAATTAGAGCACACCAAGAGCACCATTTAATCATTATTGAAATCTGTGATAATGCGGGGCTTTACCAACCCCAATGCCCTTCTCATGAATTAGGGTTAGGAATGAGGCTGGTGGATAAGCGATTAAAATTACGCTATGGCGAACTTTATGGTGTTTTAGTGGAATGCCAAGCTGATGAATATACAAAGGTGAAAATTTGCTTACCTCTAGAAAAAAGCATGGATAACGTTGCATAACAATGAATATATTAATCGTTGACGATGAGCCGTTAGCTCGTGAAAATTTACGTTGTTTACTTGAAGTCGAAAAGGATATTCATATTGTTGGTGAATGCAGTAATGCAATTGAAGCCATAGGAGAGATACACCGTAAGAAACCCGATGTCGTCTTTCTTGATATTCAAATGCCACGCATTACAGGGCTTGAAATGGTCACAATGCTTGATCCTGAACATCGCCCGTATATCGTCTTTTTAACCGCATTTGAAGAGTATGCAATCCAAGCCTTTGAAGAGCACGCCTTTGATTATCTACTCAAACCTTTAGAGCAAGAGCGCCTAACAAAAACATTAAACCGTTTACGCCAAGGTAATAAGCAGAATATTGATCTCTTAACGCCTCCTGAAGAACGTTTAAAGTGTATTCCTTGTACAGGTCATAGCCGTATTTGGTTAATGCCCATTGATGAAGCGGTATTTGCCACATCAAGGCTCAGTGGGGTTTATGTAACCAATAATCAAGGTCAAGAAGGCTTTACAGAATTAACATTACGCACGTTAGAAACACGGACACAGCTGGTCCGTTGCCATCGCCAATATTTAGTGAATATGGATTATGTTAATGAGATTGTTTTTGGCGATAATGGGCAAGCGGAGTTGATATTACACAATAACAGCCAAATTCCTGTCAGCCGTCGATATTTAAAGCCATTAAAAGAAGCGATTGGCTTAAGCTAATTTGTTATAAATTAAAATCTGCACGTAAATCTAACCGATTTACTTGAATAAGCTTTCCTATTGTTTATATTGACAGAAATGTGTCGTAATAAATTTTATATTACTAATCAAATGATAAAAAAACCAGTCAACTTTCATTGACTGGTTTTATTTTTTTGTCATCAACTTAATTAAAAATTAAGTTAATTACCAACTCTTATTGGTTATGAGAGCTGCTACGGCGGCGTGGTGTACCTTCGTTGTTACGACTGCGGAAGTTACCGCGCTCGCCACCACGATCGTTGCTACGCTCACCACCACGGTCGTTATTACCACGACGTTGTGGTTGATCACCATTGTTAAAACGACGACCACCTTGTGGCTGACCATCACGACGGCTGTTATTACGACGCTCACGGAAAGGCTGAGATTGAGCATCACCCACTAATTGCATATTCAGTGGTTTGTTCATAATACGCGTACGTGTGAAATGGCTTAATAAATCTGTTGGCATACCTTTTGGTAATTCGATGGTTGAGTGAGAACCATACAGTTTGATATTACCAATGTAACGGCTACTGATATCGCCTTCGTTAGCAATCGCACCAACGATATGACGCACTTCAACACCATCATCACGACCCACTTCGATACGGTATAAATCCATCTCGCCAGCATCACGACGTTCACGACGAGGAGAACGCTCGCGATCGTTATCACCGCGACGGCGATCATCACCACGACGATCGTCACGATCGTTAAATTCACGACGAGGACGACGAACTGGATCTGGTGGCAGAATAAGTGCACGCTCACCTTGAGCCATTTTCAGTAATACCGCAGCCAGTGTTTCCATATCCAGCGCTTCTTCACCTTGTGGAGCTAATTTAGGTAACAGAGCACGGTATTGGTCAAGGTTGCTAGTTTCTAATTGTTGTGCGATTTGCTGTGCAAATTTTTCCTGACGACGTTGGCTGATAAGCTCTGCATTTGGCAGTTCTACTTCAGGAATAGTCATCTTCATTGTACGTTCGATATTGCGCAGTAAACGACGCTCACGATTATCAACGAATAAAATTGCACGGCCAGCACGACCCGCACGACCAGTACGACCAATACGGTGAACATAAGATTCTGAATCCATTGGGATATCATAGTTCACAACAAGGCTGATACGGTCAACGTCAAGACCACGAGCAGCAACGTCAGTTGCAATTAAAATATCTAAACGACCATTTTTCAGACGCTCTAATGTTTGCTCACGCAGTGATTGGTTCATATCACCATTTAACGCTGCGCTGTTATAGCCGTTACGCTCTAAAGCTTCAGCAACTTCTAATGTTGCGTTTTTAGTACGAACGAAAATAATTGCCGCATCAAAATCTTCAGCTTCTAAGAAACGAATTAACGCTTCATTTTTACGTGCGCCGAATGTCATCCAATAGCTTTGACTAATGTCTGGACGTGTCGTTACGCTACTTTGAATGCGCACTTCTTTAGGATCATTCATAAAGCGACGTGTAATACGACGAATTGCTTCTGGCATTGTTGCAGAGAACAGTGCAGTTTGGTGTTCTGCTGGGATCTTACTTAAAATGTTTTCAACATCTTCAATAAAGCCCATACGTAACATTTCATCAGCTTCATCCAGTACTAAACCTTTCAGTTTAGATAAATCTAAAGTACCACGATTTAAGTGGTCTAATAAACGACCTGGTGTACCCACAACAACTTGTGGTCCTTGACGTAATGCACGTAATTGTACGTCATAACGTTGACCACCATACAGTGCAACAACATTCACTTTTGGTAAATGTTTAGAAAAATCTTCAATTGCTTCAGCAACCTGAACCGCAAGTTCACGAGTAGGTGCTAAAACTAAAATTTGTGGTGCTTTTAATGATTCATCAAGATTGTGTAATAAAGGCAGGCTAAATGCGGCAGTTTTACCACTACCTGTCTGTGCCATACCTAAAACATCATTGCCGTTTAAAAGGAAAGGAATACATTGTTGCTGAATTGGAGAAGGCTTCTCGTAGCCTAAGTCATTCAGTGCAGTCAAAATAGGTGCTGATAAACCTAGATCAGCAAAAGTCATATCGGTTTCAGTAGTCATGTCACTGTGCCTCATTCATTATGGCAGCCAGTTGACATAACATACCGCATGGTTTGTCGGTCTTTATCATCTAAAATGTGAACTGGCTCAAATTATATTATTAAACGAACAAACAAGCCCTCATCCTATGTAGATGATGGCTTTCAAACTGATCAGAGAAATGTTCGTCAGCTATTGCTGGTCCGATTCCGCTAGGTCTTCTTGTTGGCCTAACAGTGCTAATTCCAACAATGCGTAGCGGTGCTCAACAAAGTTATGTGCGTTGTTGGCAACCGTCAGCTTGAATAACGCTTCTGCGCTATCCATGTCCCCCAGACTTAGGTAATACTTACCTAAATAGAAGTTAGTTTCACTAAGATGCTCAGCGAGCGAAGTGTTATCGGTTGAAGCCTCATTTAGTTTCAACATTAATGTTTTCTCATTAATATCGCCTAAATAAAACTCAACTATATTCCATCCCCATTGCCCCGTTTTATCCGCCTGCTGGTATCGCTGTTTTAGCTGTTGTTTAGCCAAATCAGTGTTTATCTCTTTTTCTACAAGATATAACCAAAGCGAACGAATGGGATCATTTGGATCGACCTGATAAAACGCCTGCAGATCATCCTGCGCCAATTTCAATCGGCCACCGTAGTACGAAGCGATACCACGATTAAAACGCGCATTATTGTAAGTTGGATCAAGCTCTAAAACAGAATCAAACGCTTCATAAGCAGCATCGTAATTCGCTGCCTGCGTAAAATAGATACCTAGAAAATTAAAAATTTCTAGCATATCTGGTCGTATTGATAGCGCCATTGAAAAATCATTGCGCGCTAAAGCTCGTAAACCGAGACTATCATACAGCACACCACGCTCATATAAAAGCTGTGCGTATTCATCTTCAGTTAATGAGCGGCTCGCTAAGATTTGTTCTATACGAGCCAATATCACTTCTTGTTGTAAAGAAGGCTGCAATGGTGTGGCAAAAATCGCATTCTGACGCCACTCTGGACTAGTGCTGCATCCGGAAATAAAGATGAAAACAGCAATAGAACAACTGCGCAGAAATGTTTTCATTTCTCACTCCCAAAGTCAGACCTTTCAACAAAAAGCGTTCTAGACGTCCTACTTGTCAATCATAATAAGTCTCTACCGATACCTATGTCTAGATATCGGTAGTAGAATATCATTAATTCGCAGAATCTTCAGAAGAAGTTTCTGTTGCTTCCTGCTGATTAGCTTGAGCTTCTTTCATGCTTAAGCGAATACGGCCTTGACGGTCAATTTCCAGTACTTTAACTGGAACTTCTTGACCCATTTCCAAGTAGTCACTCACTTTCTCAACGCGTTTGTCTGCGATTTGAGAAATATGAACCAGACCTTCTTTGCCGCCACCGATAGCAACGAATGCACCGAAATCTACAATACGAGTTACTTTACCGTTGTAGATACGACCCACTTCAACTTCAGCAGTAATTTCTTCGATACGAGCGATAGCTTGTTTTGCTTGATCGCCACTTGTTGCAGCAATCTTCACTGTACCATCATCTTCGATTTCGATAGTTGTGCCAGTTTCTTCCGTTAATGCACGGATAACAGAGCCGCCTTTACCGATAACGTCTTTGATCTTGTCTGGATTAATTTTGATAGTGTGAATGCGCGGTGCGAATTCAGAAATATCAGCACGAGGTTGGCTAATTGCATCTTCCATTACGCCTAAAATATGTAGACGTGCGCTTTTCGCTTGGTTTAATGCAACTTGCATGATTTCACGAGTGATACCTTCGATTTTGATATCCATCTGTAATGCGCTGACACCGTTACGGCTACCCGCAACTTTAAAGTCCATATCGCCTAAATGGTCTTCATCACCCAGAATATCGGAAAGAACAACAAAGTTGTCGCCTTCTTTTACTAGACCCATTGCAATACCTGCAACAGATTCTTTAATTGGTACACCTGCATCCATCAGTGCTAAAGAAGCACCGCAAACAGATGCCATTGAAGATGAACCATTTGATTCAGTGATTTCAGAAACCACACGAACGGTATATGGGAATTCTTCAATTGTTGGCATTACTGCTAACACACCACGTTTTGCTAAACGGCCATGACCGATTTCGCGACGTTTTGGTGAACCCATCATGCCTGTTTCACCAACAGAGTATGGAGGGAAGTTATAGTGCAGCAAGAATGTATCAGTGTGCTCACCCATGATGTCATCAATAGTTTGAGCATCACGCGCAGTACCTAATGTTGCAGTTACCAGAGCCTGAGTTTCACCACGAGTAAACAGTGCTGAACCGTGAGTACGTGGTAATAAGCCAGTGCGAATGTCTAATGCACGTACCATGTCTTTTTCACGGCCATCAATACGTGGTTCGCCAGCTAATACGCGAGCACGAACGATGTTTTTCTCAAGACCTGAGAAGATTTCGCTGATTTCAGCTTCATCTAAAGTTTCATCTTCAGCTACTAACGTCGCAATAACTTCATCACGGATAGCTTCGATTTGTTCATAACGCTCTTGTTTCTCAGTGATACGGTAAGCATCACCAATGCGAGCTTGTGCTAATTGTGCAATACGGTCATGTAAAGTTTGGTTGATGGCTTCTGGCGCCCAATCCCATTTCTCTTTACCAACTTCTGCAACTAATGCATTGATGTTTTCGATCACGACTTGTTGTTGATCATGACCAAATACTACTGCACCTAACATTTCTTCTTCTGATAATAAATCAGCTTCTGATTCTACCATCAGTACCGCACCCGCAGTACCTGCAACCACTAAGTCTAATTTGCTAACTTTCAGCTCATCAACAGTTGGGTTTAGAACATATTGTCCATCGATAAAACCAACACGCGCACCACCGATAGGACCATTAAATGGAACACCTGACAGCGCTAATGCCGCAGAAGCACCAATCATTGCAACGATATCTGGGTTAACTTGTGGGTTAACTGAAACAACGGTAGCAACGATTTGAATTTCGTTTAAGAAACCTTCTGGGAATAATGGGCGTAAAGGGCGGTCAATTAAACGTGCAATCAACGTTTCGCCTTCACCAGGACGACCTTCACGACGGAAGAAGCTACCTGGGATACGACCAGCAGCGTATGAACGCTCTTGGTAGTTAACAGTTAATGGGAAGAAATCTTGTCCAGCTTTAACTTTTTTCTTTGCAACAACGGTAACAAAAACAGCAGTGCCGTCCATGTCAACCATAACAGCGGCTGTTGCTTGACGAGCCATCATGCCTGTTTCTAACGAAACAGTATGTTGACCGTATTGAAATTTACGAACTGTAGGATTCAGCAAAATAATATCCTTTATCTTATTGTCGCCAGATGTTTAGCGACGATGAATGATCTTTTCTCCGCTACGTCCCCTCGCGACTAATGAAAATATTAACCATTTAATGATAAATACTTTCATTAGCCGCGCGAATTGTCGTAACTAGAGAGATTAAATAACAATCACCACATTAAAACATAACGACTAATATTAAAAATAGCACTTTTTAGTAGAAAAGGGGCCAACAGGCCCCTTTCCACTGAAACTCGCTTGATTAGCGACGCAGACCTAAACGTTCAATCAGTGCAGAGTAACGAGCAACATCTTTACGTTTCAGGTAGTCCAGCAGATTACGACGGCTGGAAACTTTACGCAGCAGACCACGACGGCTGTGGTGATCTTTTTTGTGCTCTGAAAAGTGACCTTGCAGGTGGTTGATTTCTGCAGTCAGCAGTGCAATCTGAACTTCGCTTGAGCCAGTATCGTTAGCATCACGACCAAATTCAGCAACGATTTGTGCTTTCGCTTCAGTACTTAGAGACATAATAAACTCCAAATTAAGTAAAATTTTCAGATAGCCAATCTCTAATTCAGCTATCCAACTCAGCCACCTAAACAGATAGCCGCATTATTCTACGCTTCAAACACTTTTAGCGCAAGATTGCTATTAAGTGTTATCTTGTGCGCTATAGTCTACAACCACTCTTTTCGGAGCAACTAGGCCATCTTTAATGATAGCAAGACCAATGAATTTTTTTTCATCGCCTTCAGTTACTCTTACCCATTCGCCTTCATTGATGTCATGATTAACACGAACAGGTTGCCCCAGCTTGAGATAACCCGCAATAATCGTGGTCAAATTCACAACAGGAAAATGTGCAACAGCGGTATCCATAGGTAATAACAGTGCATCAAGTGCTAAGAAAGGATCTTCTTGAGCAGCTTGTGCATTCTCTATCATCGCTCTTAATTGCTCTAATGTGACCATTCGCTCTTTAGGATAATCTGCGACTTCTAATCGACGTAAGAAAATAACGTGAGCACCACATTGTAATTTCTCACCAAGATCATCAATAATTGTTCGAATGTAAGTACCTTTAGAACAATGAATTTCTAGCTCTAGCTCATCACCTTCCCAGCGAATAAACTGAAGTTCATAAACCGTGATGGGTCTTGCTTCACGCTCAACCTCAATACCTTGTCGAGCGTATTCGTAAAGCGGTTTACCTTGATGTTTTAAAGCGGAGTACATTGAAGGGATTTGCAATGTTTCACCGCGAAAACTCTCTAAGGCATCATCTAAAGCCTGCTGTGTAAATTGTACTGGGCGTTCTTGAATAACCTCACCATGTGCATCGGAGGTATCTGTTCGTTGCCCTAAACGTGCAATAACACGATAACGCTTATCAGAATCCAATAGAAACTGTGAAAATTTTGTTGCTTCACCTAAACAAATAGGGAGCATACCTGTTGCTAAAGGATCCAATGCCCCTGTATGCCCAGCCTTACTGGCATTAAACATACGGCGGACTTTTTGGAGTGCATCGTTAGAGGAAATATCTTGGGGTTTATCGAGTAGCAATACGCCGTTAATCTCACGCCCCTTACGACGACGCCCCATTATTTATCCTCTTTATGACGACGCTCTTCATCGCTTTTAACGACGTTAGAAACTAAGTTAGACATACGCATACCTTCAACTAATGAGTTGTCATAAGCAAATGTCAGTTCAGGCACAATACGTAAACGCATCGCTTTACCTAATAAAGAACGAATAAAACCAGCGGCTTCATTAAGTGCAGTTAACCCCTCTGCAACCATCTCTTCTTCGCTTTGTTCACCACCTGATAAGTTTAAAAAGGTGACAAATACTTTGGCATAAGCCAAATCACGAGAAATTTCAACGCCAGAAACCGTTGCCATTCCAATACGTGGATCTTTGACTTCACGTTGTAAAATGATGGCGATTTCTTTTTGCATTTCCTGAGAAACACGCTGACTACGGCTAAAATCTCTTGCCATTTTATCTCTCCCTGACAATAGGGTATCGCCCTGATTGTCATTGTTAATTCAAATCTAAAATCAATGATATCTAAAGAGTATACATGAAGTGATATTTAACAACCGCTTTCTCTGATTTCTTTCTTTAGAAATAAAATGTTTCTTTGGTGCTATTTTACCCTGTTATTTCACTTTCATAAATTACTGAAAGGCAATCTATTTCGGTTATGTTGAAAAATGGAGAGGAAATAAAAGGAGAATACAGCAAAGAAAGGAATAAGAAGGGAGCCCTTGAGCTCCCTTTTAAAACAAAACGGACTAAATTAATCAATAGAACGTTTGATTTCGATAACTTGGAAGACTTCAATCATGTCGCCAACACGAACATCGTTGTAGTTTTTCACACCGATACCACATTCCATGCCGTTACGTACTTCGTTGACATCATCTTTAAAGCGACGCAGTGACTCAAGTTCGCCTTCATAGATAACCACGTTATCACGTAGAACACGAATTGGGTTATTACGTTTGATGTTACCTTCAACCACCATACAGCCCGCAATCGCGCCGAATTTAGGTGATTTAAACACATCACGGACTTCTGCAAGACCCATGATTTCTTGTTTATATTCAGGTGCCAACATACCACTCATTGCCAGTTTGATTTCGTCAATCAGGCTATAGATAACAGAGTAGTAACGTAAATCAACGCTTTCTTGTTCAATGATACGGCGAGCAGATGCATCAGCACGAACGTTAAAGCCAAGAATGATTGCGTTAGAAGCCGCTGCTAATGTTGCGTCAGTTTCGGTGATACCACCTACGCCTGAACCGATGATTTTCAGTTTAACTTCATTAGTAGACAGTTTAACTAAGGCATCAGTAATCGCTTCACAAGTACCTTGAACGTCTGTTTTCAGAACGATGTTCAGTTCAGAAGTTTTACCTTCCTCCATGTTAGCGAACATGTTTTCCAGTTTAGATTTCTGCTGACGAGCCAGTTTAACATCGCGGAATTTACCTTGACGGTATAATGCAACTTCACGCGCTTTCTTCTCGTCACGAACAACCGTTGCTTCATCACCCGCAGAAGGAACGTTAGACAGACCTAAGATCTCAACTGGCATTGATGGACCAGCAGATTGAACGTCTTGACCTAATTCGTTACGCATCGCACGAATACGACCGTATTCGAAACCACACAGAACGATGTCACCTTTATTCAGTGTACCTTCACGGACAAGAATAGTAGCAACTGGGCCACGGCCTTTATCAAGGTAAGATTCGATAACAACACCGCTTGCCATACCTTCTTTAACTGCTTTCAGTTCAAGAACTTCAGCTTGTAAAAGAATAGCATCCAGCAGTTCGTCAATACCTAAACCTTGTTTTGCAGATACGTGCATAAACTGAGTTTCGCCGCCCCACTCTTCTGGCAAGATGCCATATTGAGACAATTCCGTTTTAACGCGATCTGGATCAGCTTCGTGTTTATCAATTTTGTTCACTGCAACAACAACGGGTACGTTTGCCGCTTTTGCGTGTTGGATTGCTTCGATAGTTTGTGGCATTACACCATCATCTGCCGCAACAACCAGAACAACGATATCCGTTACCTGAGCACCACGAGCACGCATTGAAGTAAACGCGGCGTGACCTGGAGTATCTAGGAAGGTGATTTCACCTTTGTCAGTCTTAACGTGGTAAGCACCGATATGCTGGGTGATACCACCCGCTTCGCCTGATGCTACTTTCGTTGAACGAATGTAGTCCAGTAATGATGTTTTACCGTGGTCAACGTGACCCATGATAGTTACAACTGGTGCACGAGATACTGCGCTTTCTTCGCCAGTATCACGATCGCTCATGACTTGTTCTTCTAACTCGTTTTCACGACGTAAGATAACTTTATGGCCCATTTCTTCAGCAACAAGCTGTGCAGTTTCTTGGTCTAAAACCTGATTAATGGTCGCCATAGCACCCATTTTCATCATAGTTTTGATAACTTCAGACCCTTTTACTGCCATTTTGTTAGCAAGTTCGGCAACAGAAATAGTCTCACCGATGATAACATCACGGTTTACAACAGCAGCTGGCTTATTGAAGCCTTGCTGTAATGAGCTACCTTTACGTTTACCTTTCTTGTTAGTACGGCCAGCAGCACGTGCTTCTTCACGATCTGCTTTTTCAGAATGGCGGTTGTTTTTCTTAGGACGAGGAGCCTTAGCGTTGCGACCACGACCGCGGCCACCTTCAACCTCAGCATCACTTTCATCTTCTGCATCACGAGCATAACGTGATGTTGTTACATGATAGTCTGAGCCTTCAGTTTCTGGCGCTTTAGGTTCAGCAGTCCATTTTTCAGCATTTTCTTCAGCTAAACGACGTGCTTTTTCTGCTGCAACTCGTGCTTCTTCTTCCGCTTTACGGCGCTGTGTTTCTTCCGTTTTACGCTTCAGTTCAGCCTGTTCAGCATTGCGACGTGCTTTTTCCTGATCTGCTGCTTTATCAGCTTTTGGTTTATCGTTTTGTTTCACTTTATCTTTTTCCGCTGCTTCGCGCTTAGCTAATTCCGCTGCTTCACGTTTTGCTTCTTCAGCTTCACGTTTCGCTTTTTCTTCGGCGTCTTTCTTCGCCTTTTCAGCTTCACGTTTTGCTTTTTCTTCAGCTTCGCGCTGTGCTTTCTCTTGTGCTTCGCGCTGGGCTTTTTCTTCGGCTTCGCGATGCGCCTTTTCTTCCGCTTCACGCTGAGCTTGCTCATCCGCTTGCGCTTTTTCAACGGCGTCACGGTTCACATAAGTGCGTTTTTTGCGGACTTCGATGGCTACTGATTTACTTTTGCCACCTGTACCAGGAACACTTAACGTACTACGCACTTTGCGTTGTAACGTTAATTTTTCTGGTTGGTTGGTTGATACGTCTTTATCACGATTCAACCAAGCCAGTAAGGTTTCTTTCTCTTTTTGGGAGACAGAATCAGAGACGGTCTTCTTAATACCGGCATCAGCAAACTGCTGTACCAAACGTTCAACCGGTGTCTGAATCTCTTCTGCCAGTGATTTTACTGTTTCATCTGTCATTCTGTTCCTTCCTGCTCAGTTGTTACGCATCATTCCCAAACCAGCAGATATTACGTGCGGCCATAATGAGTTCGCCTGCGCGCTCACTATTTAAACCTTCAATATCAGTTAGGTCGTCGATACCCTGTTCGGCAAGATCTTCCAGTGTGCAGATACCACGGGCAGCTAGATCAAATGCTAAAGAGCGCTCCAATCCTTCGAGAGCTAATAAGTCCTCGGCTGGCTGGTTATCGCCTAGGCTTTCTTTTTGAGCCAACTCAATCGTTGTTAGTGCAGCTTTTGCTCTTTCACGTAGAGCTTCAACGGTATCTTCATCTAATCCGTCAATAGCCAGCAGTTCACTGATTGGCACATAAACTAACTCTTCAAGGGTAGAGAAACCTTCTTCAACTAAAACAGTTGCGAAGTCTTCATCAATGTCGAGATGCTTAGTAAATATTTCAATGGCTGCGTTTGCTTCTGCCTGATGTTTTGCATTCAGTTCATCAGCAGTCATGACGTTTAATTCCCACTTGTCATCACCACGATGTTTTTTCAGTAACTGTGCTGCCAGACGAACGTTTTGACCATTACGGCCGATTGCCTGTGCAAGGTTACTGCTTTCAACTGCAACATCCATTGTACATTTGTCTTCATCGACAACAATAGAAGCAACATCTGCCGGAGCCATTGCATTAATGACGAATTGTGCAGGATTATCATCCCACAGAACAATATCAATTCGCTCGCCGCCCAATTCACTGGAAACGGCTTGTACACGCGCACCACGCATACCAACACAAGCACCCACAGGGTCAATACGCTTGTCGTTAGTTTTTACTGCGATTTTGGCACGAGAACCTGGATCACGCGCTGCAGCTTTAATTTCAATGATTTCTTCGCCAATTTCTGGTACTTCAATACGGAAAAGTTCAACCAGCATTTCAGGGCGAGAGCGTGTCACGAAAAGTTGTGCACCACGGGTTTCTGTACGTACGTCGTATAAAACACCACGTAAACGGTCACCTGGACGGAAGTTTTCACGCGGTAACATATCTTCACGTAAAATAACCGCTTCAGCGTTGTTGCCTAAGTCTAAAGTGATATTTTCACGGTTCACTTTCTTCACAACACCCGTGATAATTTCGCCGAGTTGTTCGCGGAATTGATCAACAACCATTGCTCTTTCAGCTTCACGTACTTTTTGTACGATAACTTGTTTAGCGGTTTGTGTTGTAATACGGTCGAAAGTGACAGATTCAATCTGATCTTCAATATAACCACCTAGTTCAATACTAGGATCTTCATATTGAGCAGCTTCAAGTGTGATTTCACGAGTAGGTTGAGTGACTTCATCAACGGCAACCCAACGACGGAATGTATCAAAGTCACCCGTTTTACGGTCGATACATACACGAACGTCAATTTCTTGCTCGTATTTTTTCTTAGTTGCTGTCGCTAGTGCGGTTTCCAGTGCTTCAAAAATCTTTTCACGAGGAAGAGATTTTTCGTTAGAGACCGCTTCCACAACAGCCAGAATCTCTTTGTTCATCCTAGTTGCCTCTTCAAAACTTAAAAGTGGGGTACCAGGTTAGCTTTCTGGATGTTGCTCAGTGCGAACACTTCGTCTTTACCATCCACAGTAACCGTGATCATTTCGCCAGCGACAGACTTAATAATGCCCTGCCATTTACGGCGGTTTTGCATTGCAATTCGTAATACGATAGCGGCTTCTTCGCCGATAAATTGCTCATAATGCGTTGCAGTGAATAAAGGTCGTTCTAAACCAGGAGAAGAAATCTCAAGGTTATAAACTGTTTGAATTGGATCTTCAACATCCAGCACAGCACTGACCTGGTGGCTAACATCAGCACAATCATCAACAGTGATACCGTCTTCACTATCAATATAGATGCGCAATGTTGATTCTCGGCCACGAATAAACTCAAGACCGACAAATTCAAAGCCTAATGCTTCTACTGGTGCTGAAACCATCGCTGTTAATTTTTGCTCTAATGTGGACAAACCCACCCCCAAGGCATAAAAAAAGGGCCTATAGCCCAGTATTCTATTCTCTGATAACAAAAAACCCCGAAATTCGGGGCTTTATGCAACTGGACCCTGTAACTTGCCATTCGAGAATAACCTCTTCTTACGGCACATTCCACTCAGGATCATAATCGGTTCAACAAGATGATTAATGAGAAAAGTGCTGTATTGTTAGAAGTGGTTGCGGGGGCCGGATTTGAACCGACGACCTTCGGGTTATGAGCCCGACGAGCTACCAAGCTGCTCCACCCCGCGTTCGAAAAACGTGGCAAATTTTACGCTGATAACAAGCAAAACGCAAGCTATCTGGAATAATGGTGCCGAGAACGGGACTTGAACCCGTACGCCCGTTTTATAGGCACTACCACCTCAAGGTAGCGTGTATACCAATTTCACCACCTCGGCACTTAATGAGACTGTTACTGCGTAAAAATTAACAATCTCATTTAAATCTTTACTTAGTTTACTGCGGAATATCTGTATTTGCTGGCGCTACAGGCGCTGCTAATTGCTCAGCTTTTTTAGCTTCTTCTGTAGTCTGCTCGATAGACATCCATTTGCTGTCTTCACGCACAGTTTTATTGGCACTTAGATTACCTAAAATAAGGGCAAGTACAATAAAAGCTGTCGCTAAAACAGCGGTCATACGGGTCATAAAGTTAGCTGAACCGCTTGAACCAAATACTGTACCAGAAGCACCTGCACCAAAAGAAGCGCCCATATCAGCACCTTTACCCTGCTGTAACAGGATCAGACCAACTAGCCCTGTTGCTACAATGATAAGAATAACAATGAGTGCCGTATACATTTGCGTTACCTTTTCTATGGAACTTATCGTCTTAACGATAACCTTCGATTGCTTCACCCGCTTTAGTTCAAGACCTTACTAAGCGGGTGTGAATACTAACCAAAGCTGAACTGACAAGCAAGGTTATTTTTCTACAAAGTGATTGATTGAAGAAAAAAGCATCAATTAACCAACGTGCTTCACAGCGTCAGCAATACGATTTGCCATCGCAGTGACTTGCTCTTCATTTTCACCTTCAACCATGACACGAATTAAAGGTTCTGTTCCTGATTTACGCAGTAATACACGACCTTTACCAGCCAGTTCTTCTTCAACCGCTTTAGCGACTTTCTGAACTTCAGGTGTTTGTAGCGGATCGTGGCTACCGGTAAAGCGAACATTCACTAAAATTTGTGGTAATAGTTTCATACCACTACATAGATCATGCAGACTCATATGGTTACGCACCATTGCACTTAAAACTTGTAAACCTGCAACAATACCATCACCTGTAGTCGTTTTATCTAATAAAATAATGTGGCCTGAGTTTTCAGCACCTAAACGCCAGCCTTTCTCTTGTAATTTTTCAAGCACATAGCGGTCGCCCACTTTTGCTCTTACAAAAGGAATACCCAGTTGTTTAAGTGCAATCTCTAATCCCATATTGCTCATTAGAGTACCAACTGCGCCACCGCGTAATTGACCTTGGCGTAACGCTTCTCTCGCAATAATGTAGAGAATTTGGTCACCATCAACTTTTAGGCCTTGATGGTCAACCATGATGATACGGTCGCCGTCACCATCAAAAGCTAAACCAACATCAGCGCCTTCTTCTAAGACGCGTTTTTGCAACATACGAACATCTGTTGCGCCACACTCTTCGTTGATATTGATACCCGTTGGATCACAGCCAATAGTGATCACTTCAGCACCTAATTCACGAAATACGTTTGGTGCAATATGGTATGTTGCACCATGAGCACAATCGACAACCACTTTTAGACCATTAAGATTGTTTTCATTTGGGAAAGTCCCTTTACAGAATTCAATATAACGACCTGCCGCATCCACGATACGATTTGCACGACCAAGCTCTGCTGATTCAACACAGGTAATTGGCTTTTCCATTTCAGCTTCAATGGCTTCTTCTACTTCATCTGGTAATTTTGTACCATCAATAGAGAAGAATTTGATCCCGTTATCGTAATAAGGGTTATGAGAAGCTGAAATAACAATCCCTGCTTCAGCACGGAATGTACGCGTTAAATAAGCAACAGCAGGTGTTGGCATTGGCCCTGTAAATGAGGCGGATAAACCTGCCGCTGCTAAACCCGCTTCTAATGCAGATTCCAGCATATAGCCTGAGATACGTGTATCTTTACCAATAATGATTTTACGAGAGCCATGACGTGCTAATACTTTGCCCGCAGCCCAACCCAGTTTTAATACAAAATCAGGTGTAATTGGACTATCACCTACTTTTCCACGGATACCATCTGTTCCAAAGTATTTACGTTCGCTCATTCATTATTTTCCTTTGCAGAAAGAGTCGCTTGTACGATTTTCATCGCATCAACCGTCTCTTTAACATCGTGTACACGAATAATTTGTGCGCCTTGCATCGCTGCAATGACTGCGCATGCCACGCTACCAGCAACACGCTCTTGTGGTGGTACATTCAATAGTTGTCCAACCATTGATTTGCGTGACATTCCGGCAAGTATGGGTAAACCAAAGTGATGAAGTTCACTTAGGTGTGCTAATAGTTGGTAATTATGCGCTAAATTTTTACCAAAGCCGAATCCTGGATCAAGAATAATTTGATTTTTTTCGATACCTGCATCAACACAACGTTGAATATTTTCTTGTAAAAAACGATCAACATCCATCATCACATTCTCATAATGTGGTGACTGTTGCATGGTTTTAGGGTCACCCTGCATATGCATAATACACACTGGCAAACCTGTTTTAGCGGCTGCTTCAAGTGCTCCCGGCTCTTGTAATGAGCGAATATCATTGATAATTGAAGCACCTACATTTGCGGATTCAGTAATGACTTGAGCTTTAGATGTATCAACAGAGATCCAAACATCAAAACGCTGACGAATAGCCTCAACAACAGGAACAACACGCTGTAACTCTTCATCAATAGAGACGTCACTTGCACCAGGTCTGGTAGACTCACCACCAATATCGATGATAGAAGCCCCTTCAGCGATCAATTTTGCTGCATGGTCAACTGCATCATTAAGTGAATTATGAGTGCCACCATCAGAGAAAGAGTCTGGAGTGACATTCAAAATCCCCATAACTTGAGGTGTTGATAAGTTAAGTTCGGTTCCTCTAGCCATTAATTTCATTTCATTGATACCTTCATAAAAAAACCCCAGAAGCCTGGGGTTTGTATTTATAGCTTACTCAATATGCGTAACCCAATAAGGATTAGTGAGTATTGTTATCAGAAGGCGTATCACTTTCTGACTCAGGCTTGTCTTTTGGCTCACTCGCTACATGCGTTTGTGCTGGCTGGGCAGTAGTCGTTGCACCACTATTGCCATTATTGCCTTCCCAACCCGCAGGTGGACGAACATCACGACGATTCATTAAATCATCAATTTGAGGCGCATCGATAGTTTCATAAGTCATCAGTGCATCTTTCATTGAGTGTAGAATATCAAGGTTGTCCATTAAGATCTGACGAGCACGAACATAGTTACGATCAACGATAGCTTTAATTTCTTCGTCAATTGTACGAGCTGTTTCATCAGACATATGTTGCGCTTTAGCAACAGAACGACCTAAGAACACTTCACCTTCTTCTTCTGCGTACAACAATGGCCCTAATTTTTCAGAGAAACCCCACTGTGTCACCATGTTACGTGCAATATTGGTTGCAACTTTGATGTCATTAGAAGCACCCGTAGAAACATGCTCTACACCATAGATAATTTCTTCAGCTAAACGGCCACCGTAAAGTGTTGAAATTTGGCTCTCTAACTTCTGACGGCTCGCACTAATTTGGTCGCCTTCTGGTAAGAAGAAAGTCACACCTAATGCACGTCCACGAGGAATAATCGTCACTTTATGCACAGGATCATGTTCAGGTACTAAACGACCAATAATTGCGTGACCAGCTTCATGATAAGCGGTTGATGCTTTTTGTTCTTCAGTCATCACCATTGAACGGCGCTCTGCGCCCATCATTATCTTATCTTTCGCTTTCTCAAACTCGACCATTGAGACAACACGTTTATTACCACGAGCAGCAAATAAAGCCGCTTCGTTAACTAAGTTAGCTAAGTCAGCACCAGAGAAACCTGGAGTACCACGCGCTAAAATTGCTGGATCAACATCTGGTGATAAAGGTACGCGACGCATATGGACTTTAAGTATTTGCTCACGTCCACGCACATCAGGTAAACCAACAACCACTTGACGGTCAAAACGACCTGGACGAAGTAATGCTGGGTCTAACACATCTGGACGGTTCGTTGCCGCGATAACGATAATTCCTTCATTACCTTCAAAACCATCCATTTCAACTAGCATTTGGTTCAGTGTTTGTTCACGTTCATCATGACCACCGCCTAAACCAGCACCACGTTGACGACCAACCGCATCGATTTCATCGATAAAGATAATACAAGGTGCTGCTTTTTTAGCTTGTTCAAACATATCACGAACACGAGAAGCACCCACACCCACGAACATTTCAACGAAATCAGAACCTGAAATGGTAAAGAATGGGACTTTAGCTTCACCCGCGATGGCTTTTGCTAATAATGTTTTACCTGTACCTGGAGGCCCTACCATCAGAATACCTTTAGGGATTTTACCCCCTAACTTCTGGAAACGACCTGGATCACGTAAATACTCAACTAATTCGCTTACTTCTTCTTTCGCTTCATCACAACCCGCTACATCAGCAAAGGTTGTTTTGATTTGGTCTTCTGTCAACATGCGCGCCTTGCTTTTACCGAAAGACATCGCACCTTTACCGCCACCACCTTGCATTTGGCGCATAAAGAAAATCCAAAGACCAATCAGTAATAGCATTGGGAACCAAGACACAAAAATTTGAGTCAGAAGGCTTTGGCCTTCAAGTGGTTCACCCGTTACTTTTACATTACGGTTCATTAAAGTGGTCAGCAGGTTATCATCACGCATAGGCATATACGTGCTGTACTTTGAGTTATCTGTTTTAGTTACATTAATATCATAACCACTTATGCTGACCTCGCGTAATTGGTTATTAGTTAACTCATTGATAAAGGTAGAGTAATCCACCTTACGACTATTCGAATCGCTGGGTCCGAAGCTCTGGAATAATGACATCAAAACGACTGCAATAACTAGCCAGAGGATCAGGTTTTTCGCCATGTCACTCAAGGGATTAACCTCATATTACAACTGTGTTAACAAATAGCTTTAGGGTACTAAAGTTTACGCCCTGTGGCTACAATATATACCTCACGAGAACGAGACCGCGAAGCGTCTGGTTTACGAACTTTCACTTTCGTAAACAGGGAGCGTATTTGCCCCAGGTATTCATCAAAGCCTTCTCCCTGAAACACTTTGACAATAAAACTTCCCCCGGGAGCCAGTACATCACGACACATATCAAGCGCTAACTCTACTAAATACATGGATCGAGGGATATCGACCGCGGGTGTACCGCTCATGTTTGGAGCCATGTCAGACATGACAACCTGGACTTTGTTTTCACCTACTCTATCAAGCAACGCCTTCAACACAAGTTCATCACGAAAATCGCCTTGAAGGAAATCGACTCCAACAATAGGATCCATAGGTAAAAGGTCACATGCGATAATTCGACCTTTGCTTCCTAACTGCTGTACAACATATTGAGACCACCCACCTGGGGCTGCTCCTAAATCGACAACGGTCATACCTGGTTTAAAGATATTGTCGCTTTGCTGAATTTCTTCCAGTTTAAACCAAGCACGAGAGCGAAACCCTTTTTTCTTTGCTTGCTGAACATATTTATCACTAAAATGTTCTTGTAACCAGCGGCTAGAGCTTGCCGAACGTTTCTTATTGGCCATTGCGTTTTCCAACTATCATACACTTAGCTATCAAAATTTTTACTCTTTCACTCATTTAACCTCGTCTTAACGACATTTTATGGTGATAAGTGAGAGATGGCGTTAGAATAGATCGTTTTCAATCCCAACAAAGCAAAAATTAATGATGACTCTTAACAAAAAACAAATTCAACACCTGAAAGGGCTCGCTCATCACCTGAATCCAGTCGTTATGATTGGTAACAACGGGCTGACTGAAGGCGTTCTTGCAGAAATTGAACTCGCTCTGGCACACCATGAGCTTATCAAAGTCAAAATCGCAGGCGAAGACCGAGATGTTAAAAACTTGATCGTAGCAGCGATTGTACGCGAAAGCGGTGCACAGAATGTACAAGTTATCGGAAAAATTCTTGTTCTTTATCGTCCTTCAGAAGCACGTAAGATCATTTTACCGAAATAAAACTTGTATCTTTATATAAAAATGCCATAAGTAACTCTATGGCAAAAAAGGCCTTTTAAGGCCTTTTTTATATTACCACAGGATAACAGTCTAGTTTTCTATAGAAACGTAAATTACAAATTAAATATATTCTACGTTTAAAACTTCATACTCGACTTGTCCACCAGGTGTTGTGATAACCACGACATCATCTAACTCTTTACCAATTAACCCACGCGCAATCGGTGAGTTAACAGAGATTAAGTTTTCTTTAATGTTCGCTTCATCATCACCCACAATGCGGTAAGTTTGCTCTTCTTCAGTCTCAACATTCAATAGTGTCACTGTTGAACCAAAAATAATACGACCATTGTTATTCATCTTTGTAATATCAATGACTTGAGCATTTGATAATTTTGCTTCAATTTCTTGTATGCGGCCTTCACAGAAACCTTGTTGCTCTCTTGCAGCATGATATTCCGCGTTTTCTTTTAAGTCTCCATGTTCACGAGCTTCAGCGATAGCAGCAATAATCTCGGGACGACGAACACCTTTTAAATATTCCAGCTCTTCGCGTAATTTTTCTGCACCTAGAACTGTCATAGGGATCTGATTCATGTGTTAATACCTCAATACTATTCCTAATAAAAAATAGGTATCATCCTGATTTTTTATACTAACAACACAGAGAAAAGGATCTATTTACTCTTCTCAAGACAAAAAAAGACACAGGCAACCTTAAATTGGGCCTGTCTCTACATATATTCGGTAAATGAGGGGACGCTATTATATTCCCAACTCATGCTATTGGGACGTAAACTAAACCTCCCATACTTAAAACTAAATCTAACACAACAGACGCATTGCTTCACGCCTTATCTCTCTTTATAAAGAGATAAACAGACTTTTTCCGATAATGAGCTAATCCTGCTTGTTACCGTTTACTTTTGCCCTCATTGCCCTTTAGTATTAGCCTCTGGCAATCAATACTGTAACGTTACACGCTATAGTCACGGATAGAGAAATTATGCACTTACTATCAACATTTCGACGGATACTTTACACATTAAGTATCATTAGTTTTTCAACCCAAGCAATACCTGTTGAAAACTACACATCCCTTCTTCCTGAAGGAACACAAGTAGGTTTAATAACTCAACCCGTTGGCGCGGCTTCTCCTAATCTTAACTATCATGCCGAGCAATTAGCACTTCCAGCAAGTACTCAGAAAGTGGTGACTGCACTTACTGCATTACTTCAATTAGGTGGAAATTATCAATTCACCACAACAATGGAAACAGAAGGCAAGATAAAAGACAATCAGCTTAATGGTGATTTGATCTTTCGTTTTACTGGCGATCCTACATTAACCCGTCAGCAATTAAGAGCAATGGTTGCCATATTAAAGCAATCAGGTGTTACAAAAGTGCATGGTGATTTGCTTATTGATACTTCTGCTTTTTCAAGCCACGACAAAGCCCCAGGTTGGGTTTGGAATGATCTGACGCAATGCTTTAGTGCCCCTCCTAGTGCTGCAATTGTTGATAAGAACTGCTTTTCCGTCTTACTGCAAAGTGGCAAAAAAGAAGGTGATATTGCCACAATACGTAAAGCTTCTTTCTATCCTGTCACTGTTTTAAGTGAAGTTGAAACTTATGAGAAAGGATCAACTCGTACCCGTTTTTGTGAATTAGATGTCACGGTTCGTGACTTAAATACCTATGTAATCACAGGTTGTATTCCTAAACGTGATGATGCAGTACCTTTAATGTTTTCTATTCAAGATGGTGCTCATTGGGCGGGTACAATTTTAAAAGAAGAGTTACAACGCGCCAATATTGAACTTGATGGATATATCAAACGTCGATCTCAACTAAAAGCGCCTGTTACTGTACTGGCACAGACACAATCAAAACCGTTACATAGCTTACTGACGACCATGCTAAAAGAGTCTGACAATATGATTGCAGATACCGTATTTAGAACTATTGGTCGTGAGTATTATGGCGTTGCAGGTACTTGGCGCTCTGGCGCAGAAGCAACCCGCGCTATTTTAAAACAAAAAGCCGGAATTGATTTAGCAAATACCGTTATAGTTGATGGCTCTGGTCTTTCTCGCCATAACCTCATTTCACCTGCAACCATGATGCAAATCCTTCAATATATTGGAGTACATGAAAGTGAATTAAACTTTATCACTATGCTTCCCCTTGCAGGACATGACGGTACATTACAATATCGAGGCGGTTTTCATGAAGCGGGTGTGGATGGCAAGGTTTCTGCCAAAACGGGATCATTAAAAGGGGTTTACAATCTAGCGGGCTTTATGACCACGGCAAATGGGCAAAAAGTTGCGTTTGTACAATACGTTTCGGCGTATTCACCTCCTACACAGAATCGCAATGCTGGACGTGCTTATTTAGTGCGTTTTGAAACTAATCTGTATAAAGATATGTACAACAACCGCTAGATTTACACTCAGTAAATGTAGTCAATGTATATGAAAAACGCCTGATTAATCAGGCGTTTTTATTTTATCATGATGAAAATAATGATTAACGTTGGTAGATAAACTCGATACCGTCGTCATCCTCTTCATCCCAATCATCATCGTCATCTTCTTCGAAATCAGGATTTTCTAGTTGTTCTTTATGGTAATCATCCCACATAAAGTCAACTTTTCCTGGCTCTGCTTTTGTTGCAACAATATCTTGCTCACGCGGAGTAACATTCAGGAATTCCATGATATTCCAGCAAAGTTTTTTCACACCTTCTTGGTTGATTGCCGCTATCATGTAATAGTTTTCATCCCAACCTAGTGCTTCAACAATTGCTTTTGCCTTCTCTTTTGCTTCTTCAGCATCAAGAAGATCAACTTTATTGAACACTAACCAACGTGGTTTTTGTGCTAATTTTTCGCTGTATTTCTCTAATTCAGAGATAATAATTTTTGCATTTTCCACAGGATCCGATCCATCAATAGGATCAATGTCGATCAAGTGTAATAACACACGACAGCGTTCTAAGTGTTTTAAGAATTGGATCCCAAGACCTGCACCATCAGCAGCGCCTTCGATTAATCCGGGAATATCTGCAACCACAAAGCTTTGGTGATTATCCATACGCACCACACCTAGGCTTGGTACTAATGTTGTAAATGGATAATCAGCAACTTTAGGTTTTGCTGCTGATACTGCACGAATAAATGTAGATTTGCCCGCATTTGGCATACCAAGCATACCCACATCAGCTAATAACATTAGCTCTAATAGGACTTCGCGAGATTCACCTGGCGTTCCCATTGTACGTTGACGTGGAGCACGGTTCACCGACGATTTAAAACGCGTATTACCTAAACCGTGGAAGCCACCTTTAGCAACCATTTGCTTTTGACCGTGAACAGTCAAGTCAGCAATGACTTCATTTGTTGCTAAATCACGGACACGCGTTCCGACAGGAACACTGATAGTAATATCTTGACCACGCTTACCGGTGCAATCACGGCTGTGGCCATTTTCACCACGCTCTGCACGATAAGATTTAGTAAAACGGTAATCAATTAAGGTGTTAAGGTTTTCGTCTGCAATCATGTAGACATCACCACCATCACCACCATCACCACCGTCTGGTCCCCCGTTAGGGATATATTTTTCGCGACGAAAGCTTACACAGCCGTTACCACCATCGCCCGCGACGATTAGGATCTTGGCCTCATCAACAAATTTCATGATTTTACTCCGTATAGTAGCCATTAACGTGCTGGATGGCCGAAATTACCCAGAGATGGCCTTTTTTAAATATAAAAAGCCCCGCAACAGATTTGCAGGGCTTTTGACTCGGTGCTTAAAGGACCAGTAATTATTCAGCTTCGATGCTGATAAATTTACGGTTGTTTGGACCTTTAACTTCGAACTTAATTTTTCCGTCAGCTAATGCAAACAGGGTGTGGTCACGACCACAACCAACGTTAGTACCTGCATGGAACTTAGTACCACGTTGACGAACGATGATGCTACCTGCTAATACAGCTTCACCACCGAAACGTTTAACACCCAGACGTTTTGCTTCGGAATCACGACCGTTACGAGTCGAGCCGCCAGCCTTTTTATGTGCCATTGAACTACTCTCCTAAACCTTAAGCGATACCAGTGATTTTAACATCAGTAAACCACTGACGGTGGCCCTGTTGTTTACGGCTGTGTTTACGACGACGGAACTTAACAATCTTAACTTTATCGCCGCGACCGTGAGCAACCACTTCCGCTTTAACTTTAACGCCCGCAAGGATTGGAGCGCCAATTTGAATGTCATCGCCATTAGCGACCATCATTACAGTATCAAACTCGATTGTTTCGCCAGTAGCTACTTCCAGCTTCTCTAAACGAATAGTTTGACCTTCGCTGACTCGGTGTTGTTTACCACCACTTTGGAAAACCGCGTACATATAAACTCCGCTTTCCGCACACTCCCAATATGTATAATTTGAGTGCACAATTAAAATATTCACATAGGGCGCGAATTCTACGCAAATTTAGTGCCGATGACAAGTACAGATCGCAAACTAGCGTTAAAAAAAAGAGTTTTTTACACGATATTTATTTCAGCCATTTTTAAAGTACAATCTAAATTATAAGAGAGTAAAATCTATGGCATGATCATTTTTTATTAATAATAACGCGCTCATTGGCGAGCCAAAGTCGAAAAAACATGAATTTAGAATCTATTATAAAACTAACATCCGCTGATATGACTGCGGTAAATGAGGCAATCCTTTACCAGCTTAATTCAGATGTTTCTTTGATAAACCAACTTGGTTACTACATCATTAGTGGTGGTGGTAAAAGGATCCGACCAATGATCGCAGTGCTCACAGGACGAGCATTGGACTATCAAGGTGACAAACATATCTCGGTCGCAGCGCTTATCGAATTTATTCATACTGCAACGTTGTTACATGATGATGTTGTTGATGAATCTGATATGCGCAGAGGAAAACAAACGGCAAATGCCGTCTTTGGAAATGCTGCCAGTGTACTTGTTGGCGACTTTATTTATACACGATCCTTTCAGATGATGACGGATCTTGATTCGATGCGTGTATTAAAATTAATGTCTAACGCCACCAATGTGATCGCTGAAGGTGAAGTTTTACAATTAATGAATTGTAACGATCCCGACATTTCTGAAGATGACTATATGCAAGTTATCTACAGCAAAACAGCTCGTCTCTTTGAAGCTGCTTCTCATGCATCAGCGATCCTTTCAGGTGCGACACCTGAGCAAGAAAAAGCATTCCAAGATTATGGTCGTTATCTTGGGACTGCTTTCCAGCTCATTGACGATTTACTTGATTATGATGCAGATAACAACCAGTTGGGTAAAAACACTGGTGATGATCTTGATGAAGGTAAACCAACGTTGCCATTACTTCATGCTATGCATAACGGCAATGAAGAAGAATCCCAATTAATTCGCCAAGCCATTGAACAAGGTAATGGCCGCCATTTATTGGATACTGTTTTAAATACTATGAAACAGTGTGGCTCTTTGGAATATACCCGCCAAAAAGCAGAAGAAGAAGCAGACAAAGCGATTGAAGCTTTATCAATTATACCTGACTCACCGTATAAAGATGCGCTTATTGGGCTTGCTCACGTCGCTGTACAACGTCAATCATAACTTTGATATATAATCCCTATTAGTTATGTAAAGAAGCCCGCTAGAGCAACTACGTCGACTCTGGTGGGCTTTTTAATTTATTGAGAACTTCTTCGTTTTCTCGTTCAATAGCATCTTGATTATCTGCATCAATATAACTAATGAGCTTTGCTAATCCTTCACGGAGCACAAATTTTACAATTTTCTCTCGTTCTGATTTAGTCAGTTGATAATAGGCTTCAACCCAAATCAAAAAGGCATCCTGACGTTTCGATAAATACTCAGCCGGAGGTTCATGTGCAGCGAGCACACTGATCACCTCATCAGGCAGACTTTTTACAGAATACTCAACAGCTTTTCCCTGCACGCCACGTTTACGACGGTTTTCCCATCCTTCACGACGCGCCATCAAGTTAACTCCCTGCGGTGAGTTAGGTAACCCCGCAAGCCCCACTAATTCTTTCGCTGTATACCATTCTTTTTTCATGATCTCATCTCACATTCAACTAAGAGGTTAGTCAGATAGATATCTGTTGCGGATAACGCAATAATAGATTCTTTAAAATCGCTTAATCATTGACGACTTTTTCTAAAAAACTTCTAATACCATCCCGCAATATCAGCTCTGTTAAGGTTTTTTGTTCACCATCATTTAGTTGTTGGAATGCTTTCACCCAGATAACGAGTGGCTCCTCTTTTTTATTTAATTTGTAATGTGCTAATGGCTCATAAAGTTCTAGAGCAATTAAAGTTTCTTCTGGTAAACAAGAATAATGATATTCAACACCATTACCTTGCTTATTTTTTACATTCTGTTTTTGCCAAGATTCGCGTCTTGCTTTTGAATTTATACCTTGTGGTGATTTAGGTAATCCACCTATACCCGTCAATTCCTTTGCCGTATACCACTCTTTTTTCATTATGTTTCTCTAAAATTGTTATCAACTTCAAAAAAGAAATTATTAAGAAAAAAATCAGAAATCTTTTTAGAAAAATAATGTTATTTTATTTTCTAAATAATCAGTTTAAATGCTTTAGGAGATTTCTAATAAACTGTTATTTATACCACTAACACAGCAATTAATTTTATAGAAAAAGGATTAAAAATGATTTCAAGGAAATCTGATTGGCATCCTGCCGATATTATTGCCGCACTTAGAAAACGAGGAACAACACTTGCTGCCATCTCTCGCCAAGCAGGGTTAAGCTCTTCAACACTCGCTAATGCGCTATCACGCCCTTGGCCTAAAGGAGAAAAAATCATTGCTGATTATCTTGGTATCTCCCCCTCTGAAATTTGGCCTAGCCGTTATTTTCACCCTGAAACAGGAGAATTACTTGAGCGAAAGATTCGTACCAAAACTAATAATTAACTAATAATTACAGACATTATAATTAATAAAAAAAACCGCTGATATAGTATCAGCGGTTTTTATTTAAATTTGCATTATTTTTATAGCAAAAAAAGTATTTCTTTATTTATTAATAAATTCTTCACCAAGAATTATATCTTTTTTCAATACATCTAACATGCCATTAAGAGATTGCTTTTCAAAATCACTTAATTTACCAATAGATAAATATTCCTCTACACCGTTTTTACCTAAAAGAATAGGTTGTGCAAAGAAACGGGCATATTCTCCGTCACCTTCTGTATAGGTACATTCAATAACATTTTTCTCGCCATTTAGAGCGCGAATTAATGAAAGACCAAAACGAGCCGCTGCTTGGCCCATTGATAATGTAGCTGATCCGCCACCAGCTTTTGCTTCTACTACCTCAGTACCTGCATTTTGAATGCGTTTAGTCAGTGCAGCAATTTCATCATCAGTAAATGAAACGCCATCAACTTGAGATAATAGAGGAAGGATAGTCACACCAGAGTGTCCACCGATTACAGGAACATTGGTTTTTTGTGGATCTTTACCTTTTAGTTCAGCGACAAAGGTATTGGCGCGAATAATGTCGAGTGTAGTAATTCCGAAGAGACGTTTTTTATCATAAACGCCTGCTTTTTTGAGTACTTCAGCGGCAATAGCAACCGTTGTATTCACTGGATTAGTAATGATACCGATAAGTGCTTTAGGGCAGTTTTGTGCAACCTTTTCAATTAAGTTACGCACAATACCCGCGTTAACATTGAAAAGATCTGAACGATCCATGCCTGGCTTACGGGCAACACCCGCAGAAATCAGAACAACATCAGCGCCTTTTAGTGCAGGAGAAGGATCTTCACCCGCAAAACCTTTTACAGTAACTTGAGTCGGGATATGGCTTAAGTCAGCTGCGACACCCGGCGTGACGGGAGCGATATCATATAAAGAGAGTTCACTACCAGCAGGAAGCTGGTTTTTAAGAAGAAGTGCCAGTGCTTGACCAATACCACCTGCTGCACCGAGAACTGCTACTTTCATTCTGATACTCCTTAGTTTACAAGATAGTGGAACGCCTTAGAGATATTCACTATTACGCAATTCACCTTGTAAAAAACAATTATTTAACAGCAATATTGCATAATAAGGCATTTACAGTGAAAAATAATACTTTGGTTATTCTAAACAAATTGCTTATCTGTTAATGAGATAGTGGACACTCTTTTGATAAATAATTTCAATAAACATGACAAAGTGTTAAGTACACCATCATCCTTATGATAATCATTTAACCTTATCATTTATTTAACAAATATTTTACCTTCCTTAAATTATCACATTCACGCGCCGTAAATAAATTTTTTTTGCAGTACATTCTACTTTACAATTTTGAGGAGGCTATCACGCGCCTTTCTTCGTCTTTTGTTGCATAAAAATTCACTTCTCTGCATAATACACAGGTTATTGATAACTCACTAAAGGTGAACTATGCGCGTTCCTTCTAAGCAAGAAGACTTGGTTAAAGCGTTTAAAGCCCTGCTGAAAGAAGAAAAATTCAGTTCACAAGGCGAGATTGTGACTGCATTACAAGAGGCTGGATTTGATAATATTAATCAGTCCAAAATCTCTCGTATGCTAACAAAATTTGGTGCAGTAAGAACCCGTAACGCCAAAATGGAAATGGTTTATTGTCTTCCTACTGAGCTTGGCGTACCAACAGCAAGCAGCCCACTAAAAAATCTGGTACTCGATATCGATCATAACCATTCTGTTGTGGTGATAAGAACAAGTCCGGGTGCGGCACAACTTATTGCACGTTTATTAGATTCATTAGGCAAAGCAGAAGGGATCCTTGGCAGTATTGCGGGTGATGACACCATTTTTTCAACACCGGCACCAGGATTTTCCACAGAAGAATTACGAGACGCTATTCTGAATCTTTTTGATCAGGAATTATAATTAGCCTTTCTACAGCTTCAAAAAATAAGCCACTGAATTTTCAGTGGCTTATTTATTTTTAATACTGGCTATCAAGATCTTTAGGCTGTGCTAATTTTGCGAGCAGTTTTTCGTGAATACCACCAAAACCGCCATTACTCATAATCAAAATATGATCGCCCGCTTGAGCTTCTTTCGCAATCATATCGACTAATGTATCAAGATCCGTACTCCAACGAGCAGGTTGTACACAATGCTCTGCAATGTCACTCACTAACCACTGAATATTAGGTGGCTGAAATAAAAAGACTTCATCAGCACGACCTAATGCAGGTGCGATATCATCCTTGCTAATTCCCATTTTCATGGTATTTGAACGAGGCTCTAACACCGCAATAATACGAGCAGTTCCACCGACTTTACTGCGTAACGCTTCAAGCGTTGCCAAAATCGCTGTGGGATGATGTGCAAAGTCATCATAAACACTTATTTGGTTAACCTCACCACGTAGCTCTAAGCGACGACGCGCATTAATAAACTTATCTAACGCTTCACAAGCATCAGCAGGTAAAACACCAACATGATGCGCTGCAACAATCGCCATTAAGCCATTTTGCATGTTGTGTTCACCAGAAAGTCCCCAACACACTTCACCAACTCGCTCACCTTTGTGAAATACCTCAAAATGACTACTGTCATTACTGAGTTTTTTAGCTTGCCAATCTCCTGTTTCACCTGTGAATTCTTGTTCACTCCAGCATCCCATACCAATGGTCTGTTTTAAATTCATATCGCTATCAGGCATGATGATTTTTCCTGTGCCTGGGACGATACGAACTAAATGATGGAATTGTTTTTGAATTGCCGCTAAATCATCAAAAATATCGGCGTGATCGAACTCAAGATTATTTAAAATCAGTGTGCGTGGAGAATAATGAACAAATTTAGAGCGTTTATCAAAGAAAGCACTATCATATTCATCAGCTTCAATCACAAAGAAAGGGCTTTCGCCTAACTGTGCAGATACTTGGAAATTACCCGGTACACCACCAATTAAAAAACCAGGTTTATAACCACAGTCTTCTAAAACCCAAGCCAGCATACCTGCTGTTGTGGTTTTACCGTGGGTTCCAGCAACGGCTAACACCCAACGTTCAGGTAAAATATAATCATGTAACCACTGAGGGCCTGAGGTATAAGGTAAACCTTTTTCAAGTACAGCTTCAACACAAGGATTTCCTCGTGTCATCGCATTACCAATAATCACCATGTCAGGGGCAGGTTCTAATTGTTTTGGGTCATATCCCTCAATCAGTTCGATTCCCTGATTTTCTAATAAAGTACTCATGGGTGGATAGACATTAGCATCTGAGCCTGTGACTTTATGTCCCTTCGCTCTAGCTAAAATGGCAAGACTTCCCATAAAGGTGCCACAAATACCAAGAATATGAATGTGCATGAATTTCTGTCCAATAGCATGAAGTTGGTCACTATTCTAACGATCAAAAAGCAGATAAGAAACGGATTAACCTTTGAATCGTGCGATTCTTTGGCTAAACTTGCCACCACCAAGGAGATTTTTCTCCTTTTTTACTTTACCCACTCACATTCAGGACCTGCGTCATGAAAACATTAGGCGAATTTATCGTCGAGAAACAACAAGATTTTCCCCATGCAACTGGCGAACTTACTGCATTACTTTCGGCGATTAAGCTTGGGGCTAAAATTATCCACCGTGATATTAACAAAGCAGGGTTAGTCGATATCCTTGGTACTAACGGTGTTTCTAATGTTCAAGGTGAAGCCCAGATGAAACTGGATCTTTACGCGAATGAGAAACTAAAAGCTGCATTAAAAGCGCGTGGTGAAGTTGCGGGTATCGGATCAGAAGAAGAAGATGATATTGTTATCTTTGAAGGTGATCGTGCTGAAAATGCTAAGTATGTTGTACTAATGGATCCTTTAGACGGTTCGTCGAATATTGATGTAAACGTTTCCGTCGGAACAATTTTCTCTATTTACCACCGTATTACGCCTATTGGCCAATCTGTCACTTTAGATGACTTCTTACAACCAGGTCATCGCCAAGTAGCCGCGGGCTATGTCGTTTATGGCTCATCAACCATGTTAGTTTATACAACAGGTTGTGGTGTTCATGCCTTTACTTACGATCCATCTTTAGGTGTATTCTGTTTATCTCATGAAAGCGTACATTTCCCACCAACAGGAAACATGTACTCAATCAACGAAGGTAACTACATCAAATTCCCATTAGGTGTAAAAAAATACATTAAGTATTGCCAAGAACAAGACGCAGCAACAAATCGCCCTTATACCACACGTTATATTGGCTCTTTAGTTGCTGATTTCCACCGCAACTTACTGAAGGGCGGTATTTATATTTACCCAAGTACTGCAAGCCACCCTACTGGTAAATTACGTTTACTCTATGAATGCAATCCAATGGCGTTCTTAGCCGAACAAGCTGGCGGTAAAGCAAGTAACGGTAAAGAGCGTATTCTTGATATCGAACCAAAAGAACTTCACCAACGTATGCCTTTCTTTGTAGGGACTAAATCGATGGTTGAACAAGCTGAAAGCTTTATGGCGCAATATCCAGACGAAGAATAATCCATTCGTTTAGCACTAACATAGATAAACCGGACTTCTTATTCGTCCGGTTTTTTCATCTTTGAAAATAACTCTTTCTTTTATTTGCTGCTTATTTTTACGTCAGAACGCAACATGTTCGGCAAAAAACGGGTATTGTTAAAAACTTTTCGCTATACTAAAGCCCACGTAAAATTAATTTTTTTATAGGAAATTTTTTATGAGCCTGAATCATGTTCCTGCTGGTAAAGAACTACCAGAAGATATCTATGTTGTTATTGAAATCCCAGCAAATGCTGATCCTATCAAATACGAAGTTGATAAAGAAAGTGGCGCACTGTTCGTTGACCGTTTTATGTCAACTGCAATGTTCTACCCATGCAACTACGGTTACATCAACAACACGTTATCTTTAGATGGTGACCCAGTAGACGTTCTGGTTCCAACTCCATATCCATTACAACCAGGTTCAGTTATTCGTTGCCGCCCTGTTGGCGTACTGAAAATGACTGACGAATCAGGTGAAGATGCGAAACTGGTTGCAGTTCCACACACTAAACTGAGCAAAGAATACGATCACATTAAAGATGTGACTGATCTGCCAGAGCTTTTAAAAGCACAGATCAAACATTTCTTTGAACACTACAAAGATTTAGAAGCAGGCAAATGGGTTAAAGTTGACGGTTGGGAAGGCGTAGAAGCAGCTAAAGCTGAAATTCTGTCTTCTTTCGAACGCGCTAAAAAATAATTCTGACCCACTCAGAATAACTAAGTGAATTATGACTTAATAATTTACTAATAAATAAGCTCTTCATTTTATTGAAGGGCTTTTTTTATGATAACGACGTCTCTTTTTTAAGCGTATTACAAGCAATCCACCACTTATCAATGTTATTCCTATAGAAATAATCATCAGTGTGTAAATAACGGTGACCTCCCCCATAGAGAAAAACAAAAGCCCACCAACAATGGGTAATATCATCTGATTTAATAAAATAATCAATGATGAAACGCTAGCGAGCTGATTTATGGGAATAATTTCTATTCTTAATATTCTCAGTATATTACCTGAAAAGACTTTTCCAATAATTGAAACCGCATAGCAAATAATAAATATAATTATTGAGCTTTGAAAAAACACAAGCAAAGAGGAGCTTATAGTAATAATGGCAATTGATATAATCGTTAACAACACTCTACTTATGTACTGATTTAAACAGCCATATAAATATGTTCCAAATACACCGAAGATCCCCGCAGCAATATCAATAAAACCATAGTATTTAATCGGTAAATTCATAACCTGATCAATTAACGCCGTTCCACTTGATTCAATTAAACCATCAAACATATTATTACCAATAGCAATAAAAACAGAAAATATCAGTATGGGTGAGGAAAAAATATAAATAAATTTTTTAGTAAAAAAGATTTTCTCTTCCGAGTTATTTATATTTTCAGTGTTAATCTCTTTTCTTGCATAAAAGAATAAAAAGAAGATAGCATTAATAAAATAGAATAGACACGGTATAACAAGTAAATACTTGTAGCCAAAATCAATAAGAACAATCCCCAATAATGGTCCAATGACCATACCTAAGAAATCCATTCTAGACATTAGATTAATATGATGCTCTTTATGATGACTTATCAACGCAATAATTTTTTCATAAGAAATCAATGTTTGTGAATTTCCAATAGAAATTAAACTACCAATCAAACCAAAACTTATCGCTATCATCAAATCAGATGTAAAATGAGTAATTAATAAAAATAAACACCCTACTATTTTACAACTATCAGAAATAACAGCGATAGGACGAATACCTAGACCATCAATATACTTACCAATAAGTGGTATTAAAAAAAGTCGAGGTAACCACCATAATGCGTATGTTAATCCTGAATATTCAATACTTGTTGTTAACTGATAAACAATAACGGGGGTAAGAAATACCATTAATCCATCAGCTGTTAAAACAAAAAAAAGCATATAAAAAAAGATAATACGCATAATAATAACTAAACCTTTTCTTTAATTAAGACTTTAATCGGTTTATTATTCTTGTCATATATAATAATTGACTTTGGTGTATGATGAGTAGGTTTCTGTTTAATTATCTCTTTTTGCTTAGAGACAATAAATTGATAATAACCTAAGTCAGCCTCTATTTTATTAGTGCAATATGCTTGATAATTTTTATTAGCAATTTCCCAGTCGATAACATCATGCCCCGGAATATACTCTTTTTCTTCATCTAAATAGATAACAGGCCGATTAACTGTAATAATATTAGCCATATTAAACAATGCATGAGCTACCCCACAGGGGATCACTAATTCCATATTAGGTAAAGGCTTGAACGTTATTTCATCTTCACAAAATAGAGTGGCGGAGCCTTCTCGCATGTCGACAAGTTTTAATGTTATCTCACTAGAAGCATCCCCTAAAAAAGTTAAATGGTCTTCTTGCCCTAGGTGTAAGCCATAAGAGTCAAAGTTGTAATCTTCATTACCATGTTCGACAAGATACATAGGCGATTTTCGTGTTAACGGAACGATACCACTCTCTTTGCCTGTTTGCATGGTAGGTATGTTACGAAACGCCACACCTAAAATTTTTGATATAGGTAATTGCCGTTTCTGGTTTTCTGTTATTTTTTCTCTGAATCTTAAATTAACTTCATCGCCATCATCTAAACGAATTTTTCGTGTTTCTGAATGTAAAAAAGCATGTTGGCTTAAGATCTCATGTTGTATATCTGCTATTCGATGGTAGACCAGATCAGAGGCTTCCTCTGTCATAGGTTCATAACCATCAATATCATTAATATCAATATCTTCAGGAAGATTAATAACGTCATTATTTGGTGACCACATCAGTGCTTTACTCGCTAATTTATCTATCGGAGGTAAAAGTAAAGTGTAACTATTTAAAGTAAATATATTTTCTAAGTGATGAAAAGTATGAGCAACACCAGGAGGAATAATCAACGTTCTTGCCGATGAGGGCGTAATATAAAAGCTTAATCTTGATTTGAAAGTTGGTGAATTTTTACGACAATCGATAAACTTAGCGAGTATTTTTTTATTTTTATCACCTAAAAAAGTTAATGTATCTTGTTGCCCTAGATGAATACCATATTGCCCATATTTAAATTCATTTTCACCATGATAAATAATATTAATCGGATAGGTCGTCGCGAAAGGAATAACATAAGAATCTTTTTTTCCATTATTAACTCGCCACCGAGAGATCCAATGTAATCCTACTATATTAATATTTTTATTTAACTCAATAATATCCTTATTCATTATTTTCTCCTTGAGTTAATAAAGCAGCCAGAAGGCTGCTTTATTTTAATTAAACACTGACTATTTCGATGTCATAACCTAATAAATTTGCGCTTTCTAGAAGTGAATCTAGATTAGATGTATTCAATTTTGAATATTTATCATCAGCGGGTGCATTTTTAATGCCAGCAAGATAAGCTAATTTATAAAATGCATCTTTTGCAGTTACTTTTGTTTGTAAAATCATATCAGTAAAGTGATGATTTTCTATATTTTGATTTTGCTTTACTTCTTTGGGAGGGGTTTTATAAAGGCGAGAAATCTCATTTAATTCATCCATAAAAGTACCTTATTAAAATTTATTTAATTATTCGCATACAATAAAATATTTTTCATTCTTTTACCCAAAAACTCAATTACTGTTTTAACATTAAGTTAATTTTATTGTCAATTAGCAACACCATTAATAAAATTCATATCTATATAGATAAATAAAAAAGTATTTATTTTAATTTCAATTTTTGAAAATAATTATTACTAATATTTTTTATAAACTTAATATAATTAAAAATATTATTGAATTAAAAAAATACTGACTATTCCATCAATAAAAACGGCTCGATATCACTATCGAGCCGTTTTCAGACATCTTTTCAGTAAAAGGTGAATCTGACCAATTACTCTTCTTCGTGACGTTTTAACCAGTCACCGCTTTTTATTTCACGTAAACCATCAACAGGCTTTTGATAAAGGTAGATCCAAGCACTGCCATAAGGCGTTGAAATCAGTTGGCGCTTGTAATCTTGATCGTTCTTTTTCAATTCATCAAGCTCTGTCAAAATAGAAGGCGTTATCCGATAAACTTCGCACTCTATTTCGCCATCACCTTCAACCACAGCAGGATAAAACCCTAAATCATAAAGTTTATACCCCACTAATTTATGCTCGCCTAATAGCTGCGCATAGGTCATCCAGTGATGGTTACCTTGGTTCTGACGTAAACTACCATAAACAATAATTCGCATATAATTTAAAACTCAAATTGATAAAGCAGATCTATTGCCTGATTCATACCAGACACTGCTTGTAAATACAACCTGGGCATCAAGCGATAACGTAAAGTTAACGTCGCTAGCGAATCAAATATACCCACTCCATATTTTACTTGTAGATCGTTGGTTATCTTGCCACTGACCACAACTTGTGAGCTATCACCCACACCTTGCGTATCCAATGCTAAATCTGAAACACCGAAGGTTTCACCAATGCGCCCTACAAGCTGACCACTTTGACCAACACCTAATCCTATCAGCATTGCCGTCATTTGTGATGAGTCTGCATCACCACTTTTATCTAACCCTTCCCCTCTTAGCAAGTAAGATAACGCCTCTTGCTGGGTAAATGCAGGTTCAGAGAAAATTTCAACTTTAGGTTTATCTGCAAGCCCTGTCACTCGTACACCCGCAATAACATTATTTGCTGTGTTTTCAGGATTACGGATCGCTTCAATATTTAAGTAAGGCTGATCAACAGGCCCAGAGAACAAGATTTGTCCTTTACGCACTTGTAAGTCTTGTCCATAGGCTTTGAATTCCCCTTTAGGAATATCAATTTGACCATTTAAACCAAGCCCTTGTTTATTCTGATTGACTTTCAGCATGCCCGTCAATCTTGCTTTAAGCCCAAATGCGTCCAGTGTCACATCATTGCCAATATTAATCGCTAAATTACTTTGAATTGGAATGGATGTCTCTTTTGGCGCAATAGGTTGCAAGTTTTTATCCAGCATCACTTCATCAGAAGACACTGATACCGCAGATTCTGGTAAATCTTGCACCACAATACGTGCCCAAGGAATATCAATGCGACCGTCTAATTTCAGTAAATGCGGGCTTGCTTCAAACACCAAATCAGGATTGACATCGATACGCACCATTGGCGGTAGTGCCACTCGTAACTTATTACCATTTGCAGCCACAACAGCGCGCCATTCATCTAATTTACGCCAATCTGCATTACCCGTAAGATTTAAATAACCTTCTGGTGTTTCGATTCTGCCACTTAAGTCAGAGGTTGCACCATTAAAGCTAATATCAACATTTCCTTTGGTGATATCAAATGGGATCCAATGTCCAACCACTTTTAATTGATTAATACCGAATTGACCAAATAGCAGTGGTGATTGCGCACTTCCTCCTAAACGTAATTGAGCACCCACGCTTCCTTGAGCTATTTCACCTTTCCCTAAGAACGGTTTGATTAAATCTAATGTCAGATTATCAATATCAACCGTACCAGACAGTTGGCGTTTTTTCTCAAGATCAGCAACATGCACATTACCTTTGAAGTCACCATTGCCCGCAATACTAATCAGCCATTGCAATGTGGCTTTGCCATTATTTACGCCAGCATTTAAAGTAATTGTATCAAAATCAATTGGTAAAACAGTTCCATCAATATTCTGTTTTACGCCAACACCTTGCCCTTTAAGGTTTACAGATGCTTTCGGTAATCCGCCTTTTGAATTCCACGTTGCAGTTGCATCACCCGTAAATACACCACTAACAGACGTTTCAGGCGGTAAGAAAGGTTTGATCATCGCTAAATCAAAACGCGTTAGCGTGATAGCTGCACTGCCACTTTCACCAACCGTTATCGCTTTTGGCACACAAACTTGTGCATTTGGGTTTATCCAACAATGAGAGCCAATGGTAACTTCTTGCTTCTCAGCCAATAAATTCAATGCAATAGCTTTATTTAAACGCCACTCCCCTACAGGAGTATCAAATGCTGTATTATTTAGCGTTCCTTTCCATTGCTGTTTTTCTTTATCAAATGAACCCGCTAATGTCAGTCCACCAGAAACAGGCTCACCCTCCATTTTTAACGTCAGTTTATGCTGTTTTTCTGTACCAGCAGCATCCAGCGTTAAATTGCGAATAATTAAATCGGCTTGTTTTAACTGACGAGCAGTAATCGCTAGCTTGCCGCCAATTTCTTTGTCCGATTGAACATCACCTTTAATAGTGATGGATTCAACACTAACTTGATCTTGCCATTTAATACCATGAGCATTGATATCAGCGATAATCTTAGGTGTATTAATATCACCTCGAATATTCACTTTGCCCTTAATCACACCTGCTAATCCTGGTACTAAACCATTTAAACCAGGTGCATTGATATTGGCATCTAATGCCCACTTGTCGCCTAAATGTCCTTCAATATCGAGATTATTTTTACCGAGAATGAGCTTTAGTTGCGGGATATTCCATTGACCAGAATCGTTGCCATACGCGTTCCCTCTCGCCTTAATCAAATTATTTTTGAAATTACCATCTAAGGTGATTTCAGGAACACGTAATTGCCAACTGCCACCATATAAACTGCCCGTTGTAGCAATGCGCCCATCTAATTTCGCGGGCATATCTGGGTATTGTTTAACGGTATTAATACCTGAAATGGTTAATAACGCATTCCAGCTAATTGCTTTACTCCAATCGGCAATCCCCGTGATATCCGCATGGCCTTGTAATGCAGCTAAACGCAGACGTGTTAATTCAATTTTTTCTTCATTACCTTTTGCATCCAGCATTAATTTCGCAGGTGGGATCTCTTGACCTTCAATATCTGAGCGTAATGAAAGATCGTAGTTATCTGTCTGACCATTTAAACGCAACCGAGTATCATTGAGTTGATACTGCACATCCCCCGTTAACGGCCAGCGGACTTTTTGACTCTCTAAGGTTAATTTTAATGGAAGGCGTGGTTTTGCCAGTTCAGCTTGAGCGTCTAAAGTTGCTGTAACCGTTCCTGTTAAAGAGAGTGCTAATTTAAGCTCTTCAAGTAATGCGCCTTGCAAAGAAAGCGTCGCTTTTTGATCTTTAAAATCTTCAAGCCCTGCAACATCACGAATAGTCGCATTCACATCTAAATTAACAGGCCATTGTTTATCTAAGGTAATTCCCCCATTTAAACTAACTTCACCTTCTGGTGCATCAACAGTTAATTTAGTGAGATTAACTTGCTTACCTTTCGTATTGGCTTCAAAAGATAATTGGTTAATCGTAACAGGTGTATCCCCTGTTATTTGTAACTGCTTACCTTCAATACCTTCAACATTCACATCAACAGGAATAATAATTTCGGGTAAATCAGCTAACAGAGGTTTAGCAAAAATCGCTTTAATCGTGTCGGCTAATGCCTGTTCTTTTTCTTCTGGTGTTGTGGGTTCAGCTTGAGGTTTTGCCGTAGCAACTTCTTTTACATCTTGAGCCGTTGCTTCAACACTTCCTTCTTCTGGTGTCTTTGGTAATGCCACCAGCAAATCATTAATGAGTGTTGGATTTAATGTAACTTGACGACCTTCCCACTGTGCGCCTGTTTTAAATTCACCAAGTGAGATCGCCATATCGTCAATCTTCACATACGTATTTTCTAATGAAAGTGAATTTAAATAGATAGGTAATGGTGCATTAAGCTCAGTTAAAGGCTCTGAAGGTGGCGTTTCTTCAGAAGGAGGGAAAGCACTAGTATCAATATTAACAACAACATCTCGCGTGCCTAATGTATCGACACAAACTTGTTTATCAGTCAGGCACGCTAAACGTAATCCTAATGATAATTCACCCACATTAACGTCAACGCCAGGCATTTGATATTCAACACCGGTTAAACGTAGATCTTGCCAGCCTCCGTTAACCTCTTTAATGGCTAAACCGGGAACCCAACGCGCTGCGCTGTTAATTGCAAAGTGTAAGCCTGACTGTGTGCCTAAAACCCAAGCTACAGCACCGAAAGTAAGCAAAATAAGGATAAGGAGGGTAAGTGCAATCCATTTCAACCACTTCTTCATAACTCTGCTCCTAACCCGATATAAAACTGGAGTCTACGTTTATCTACATCACTAACAGGTAATGCTAAATCAAATTTAATGGGACCAACAGGTGATGCCCAACGAACACCCGCACCCGCACCTGTTTTAAAATCACTTCGAGTAAAATCATTGACTGCTTCACCGCTATCAATAAAGACTGCACCCCACCAGTTTCCTGTCACGTTATATTGGTATTCGGCTGAACCAACTAACATTCTTGAGGCACCCGTTAAGTTACCTTTGCTATCTTCAGGTGAAATGCTTTGGTATTTAAAACCACGAACACTTCTATCACCACCCGCAAAGAAACGAAGTTCAGGTGGCACTTGCCCAAAAGCATTGGTTTCAATCCAACCAAAATTGCCTCTGACAACAAAACGATGTCCTTCCCAAGGCGTGCGTATCCACACTTGTTGAGCATTGAAAGCTAAGAACTCAACATCAGAACCCCAAATTTTATTTGAGTAATTTATAGAGTAACGTTGGCTATCTCCCCAATAAGGCATCATGCCACCACGTTGACGAACCCGACTCGCATTAACCCCTGGGTATAACAGCATGGTAGTATAAGTGTCTTGCCCTTGAGTAAAGTGGCTAAGGCTCCAGCGGGTATTTACGCTATATTGCCAACCTGTAGACATATCCCAATTTCGAGAAAGGTTCAGCGTTGTAGTATCAGAACGCGTGTCATTATAGTCTGTTCTCTTAAAACCACCGTCTACCGCATAATATTGCTCTAATGGATTAATTTTTAATGGGATTTTGTATTTTGCACCAATAGATTGTTCGGGTTGAGAAATACTAAGATCTGACGTCAGGCTATGACCACGAGAATTCATCCAAGGTTTATTCCACTGCATATTCAACCTAGGCCCTACATCAGTTGCATAACCTCCCCCTAATTCAACGTAGTTACGAGAGCGAGGAGTGACAACCGCATCCATAGGTAGCAAATAAGAATGTTCACTGCGTGCTTTTGCGATATCAGGCGTCACAAGTGCTGAGTTAAACCAACCTGTTGCCGCTAAACGTCGATTAAATTCGGCAAGCTCTTCTGAGGAGTAATATTGCCCTTCTTTAAAAGGAACAATATTTTGTAGATAGTCTTCACGGATTTGAGAGCCAGTATAATTCACCTTACCAAAACGGTAACGTTCACCGCTATTAAAGACAAAATCCCAATAAGAGGCGTGATTATCTAAAGAAACACCAAGCTGACTTTTTTCCATTTCAGCATCAAAGTAGCCACGGCGAACGGCAAGCCCTGTTAACGAACCTTTGAGTTTTTCATAATCACCATGATTTAACACGCTATCAAGTGGCGGGGTGTTCTCTTTAATGACCTTAGCATATTGCTCATCGGTTTTAGCGCCACCTTCAAGAACAATATCCACACCTTTGAGTAAAATAGGAATACCCGGCTCTACTTTTGCCGTTAATATCGAACGTGCTGGCGGTGTATTTTCTTGATAAGAGAATGTCACAGTAGGCTGATAATAGCCTAATGGGCGAAGTCCTTCTTGAATTGCCTTTTCAACACGCGCACGAAAACGCCCGTCAGGTGCAACTTCTTCTGTTGTAATGTTTGATAGCTGGACTCGCGCATTTTTTTCGAGTTGCCCTTCTAAACCTTCTACTTTTAAACGCAAATTTGCCCCATAGGCAACAGGTGCGATAAAAGACAGACAGAGAACGTAGATAACGGAGTATCTCGGCACGTTTTCTCCTCAATATGATTTAATCCATGTGATGAATTGACGACAAACTATTTTAAGCTTTATTGTAGATTTAGTTTATAACAATATTAAGCCTTTACCATAGTAAAGCGTTTACAAATATAAAAACTGGAGTCTACCTTGCAACATAAAGCTTACCAACCAGAGAATGCCTTAAGGGGTACTTCGATGCCATTAGAAATATCTGCTAATCATGCAGTAAATGGGCATTCTATTAATGATATTCCTGAAAAGATGAGTATCGCTTATTTTGCGATGGGCTGTTTTTGGGGAGTTGAACGTCTGTTTTGGCAACAACAGGGCGTTTACTCAACAAGTGCGGGTTATAGCGGTGGTGTAACAGAAAACCCAACCTATCAACAAGTTTGCCAAGGATTAACAGGTCATAGTGAAGTCGTGAGAGTGGTTTTTGATCCCTCAGTGATTAGCTATTCACAACTTTTGGCTCTTTTTTGGGAAAATCACAATCCATCACAAGGTATGCGTCAAGGTAACGATATTGGCAGCCAATATCGCTCGGCAATTTACACGGTTAATGCAGATCAATATGCGCAAGCTATTGAGTCCAAAAAACGCTATCAACAAGCTATGAATACTCAAGGTGCTGCTGAAGTAATCACCACAGAAATTCAGCCAGCGGGCCCTTTTTATTTTGCTGAAGATTATCACCAACAATATCTCTATAAAAACCCACAAGGTTATTGTGGATTAGGTGGGATAGGTATCTGTTATCCTCCTGAAAAGTAAAACTAGCAGAAAATAGCAGGGCGATGATATAATTGCGCCCTCTTATCTTTCTTTGTGAATAATTTCATCACAATATATTGATTTATCTTCTATTTTAACACTCTAGTATTACCCTTTGGACTAAATACTTGGGGTGGTGTGAGTCTTATATGCTTAATAGTTTACTCATTGTGCTTTTGCTCTGTGCTATCAGCGCCTTTTTTTCGCTGTCTGAAATCTCTCTTGCTGCTTCTCGTCGAATTAAGCTCAAACAACTTGTTGATGAGGGCAATATTAACGCTGCTCGTGTATTAAAAATGCAAGAAATGCCGGGCATGTTTTTTACCGTTGTGCAAATTGGATTAAATGCTGTCGCTATCTTAGCGGGTATTGTGGGTGAATCTGCATTTTCGCCTTCATTAAAAAGCTTTTTCCTACAATTTTTTGATGAAGCACTCTCACAACAATTAGGATCGATTTGCTCTTTTATTATTGTCACATCAATGTTTATTTTACTGGCTGACTTAACGCCAAAACGCATTGGTATGATAAAACCAGAAGCTATCGCATTAAGAATTGTGAACCCAATGCGTTTCTGCCTTGCCTTCTTTCGCCCGCTGGTTTGGTTATTCAATGGCATGGCTGATCTTATCTTCAAATTATTTAAAATCCCGATGGTGAGAAATGAAGATATTACTTCTGATGATATTTTTGCCATTGTAGAAGCGGGGGCTGTTGCTGGTGTTTTACGTAAACAAGAACATGAACTGATTGAAAACGTCTTTGAGTTAGAGTCACGCACTGTCCCTTCGGCCATGACACCACGAGAAGATGTGGTCTATTTTGATCGTGAAGAAACAGAAAGTGATATCAAAGAAAAAATTGCCACACAGCCTCACTCTAAATTCTTGGTTTGTGAAGGCGATATCGACCATATTATTGGTTATGTTGATTCTAAAGAGCTTCTTAATCGCGTTATTAACGGACAAAGCTTAAACCTCAATGAAGGTGTTCATATCCGTAAAGCGCTGATTATTCCTGATACATTAACGCTTTCAGATATGTTGGAAAGCTTTAAAACATCTGGTGAAGACTTTGCCATCATCCTTAATGAATACGCGATGGTGATGGGTGTGATTACGTTAAACGATGTAATGACAACCTTGATGGGGGATTTAATTGGACCAGGGCAAGAAGAACAAATTGTGAGCCGTGATGAGCACTCATGGCTAGTTGAAGGCGGTACGCCAATTGATGATGTAATGCGCGTTCTTGATATTGATGATTTCCCTGATTCAAGTAACTACGAAACCATTGCGGGCTTTATGATGTACCGTTTACGTAAAATTCCAAAACGTACTGATTATGTGAAGTTCTCAGGGTATAAATTTGAAGTTGTCGATATTGATAATTACAAAATAGATCAATTACTCGTAACTAAAGTTGATGATATTCCACCGGTTAAACCTGTTTTGCAAGAACACGTTCCTGTTGTACAGACAACAACCGAAGTCGATATCAAAGTAGATGAAAATAAAACGACAAGTTAACTAGTAACAAATTGAAATTAATAACTGAGTCTTATCGAAAGTTTTCACGAGAAAGACTCAGTTATCTATCAGATAAAAGTTAGCCCAGTTCTGCTTTCAGCAAAACCACCTGCTGGTTCACTTCACTCATCACATTAAAATGTAGCTTATCTTTTATTTTAGGCAGTAGTATTTTGCCATAATCGAATTCAAATGCACCCATTCCTTTGATGTAAAACCGTCCACGAAATAACGTCTTAACGTAGAGAGCAATTTTTTCAGGGTTATAGCGATTGAAGATTTTCATCTTTCAGTTAGTCTCCCATGCTCGTTGTTGAGTTTAATAAGTCATAAAGACTTATCTTTATATATCAAATTTAAAGACCTAATTATAAGTACTAGGTTCAACTTATTTGATTTTCTTATCTGTTTTTACATTTATTGACAGTAAAGAATATAAATAAAGATAATGTGTGTGTTATTTTACCCACTCAATGTTAAATAAATGTATCAGTGATGAGGTATTATTCTTCACTAGCTTCTATGCTTAGATAGAATCTAACGTCGATTTCAATAATAGGACAATGGCTATGCACAAAATAACCTTAGCTGCTCTTTTACTCAGCACATCCACATGGGCGTTTGCACATAACATCACTGAAAATACAGTACTTCCTGCTGTCACAATCAATGACAAAGGTGAGCTACTTTATGACACAACCAAAGATAAGTTTAGCTACCAAAATTGGAATAGTGGTCTGCTCAGTGGAAAAGTACGTACTGTTCAGCATATAGCAGGACGTAGCAAGGCTAAGGGGATGAATGCACCGTTTATTGAAGCCGTAAAACTGGCTAAATTCCCACATACCAGTTATCAAACTACAACGATTATTAATACTGATGATGCAGTCTTTGGCACAGGTCCATTTGTTCGTAGCAGTGTTGAAGACAGTAAAAAAGAATTTCCTTGGTCACAGTTTATTGTTGATGCCGATGGCGTAGCATTAAAAGGCTGGGGATTAGAAAAAGAGAGTTCAACTATTGTTGTTTTAGATAAGCAAGGTAAGGTTCGTTTCGTCAAAGAAGGTGTATTAAGCGGTGCGGAGATTACGACGGCAATCAACCTTATCAACGATTTAATTAAAGAATAGCTTACCATGTCAGAGCCCTTTCACATCAAGGGCTCCAACTTCATCTGGTCTATTTAAAAAATAGAAACTCTAAATCCTGGGTTTATCAGCGATTCTTTAGGGGAATAATCTAACGTGATCCCTTTCCAATCAGTGACATGCGCACCAGCGGCAATCGCAATAGCATGACCTGCGGCAGTATCCCATGTGTGTGTTGGTCCAAAACGAGGATAAAGTTGCGCTTTACCTTCCGCCACAAGACAAAATTTTAAAGAAGAGCCAACGGCAACCGTTTGATGTTCGTCAAGTTGAGATAAATACTCTTTTAATTCATCATCTTGATGAGAACGACTAATCACAATCACTGGTGGTTCAGCACGGCTCGCATGAATAGGTAATTTCCGACCACACATTTCTTTCCATGCTTGTTTATTGGCAGCCGCATATAACACATTTTGAACCGGTGCATAAACAACGCCTAAAACGGGAATACCTTTTTCAATTAAGGCGATATTCACCGTAAACTCACCATTTTTGCTAATAAATTCTTTAGTTCCATCTAAAGGATCAATCAACCAATAGCGATCCCAATGACGGCGAACTTCCCATTCAGGGGGATCTTCTTCAGATAATTGAGGTATATCTGGGGCAATAGAAGCAAGTCCTTGTTTAATAATTTGGTGAGCGGCCAAATCAGCCTCTGTGACAGGTGAATTATCACTTTTTTCCTGTACTTGGATAGGCTCTGATTGCTGGTAGATTTGCATTATCGCCATACCTGCTTGGCGGGCTAATTTGCTGACTTGTTCTAACATCATGCACCTCTCTTATTTTTATAAGCAGATAACGCCCCTTATAAAAATTAATTACCCGACTATCTCTTTATTTTAGTATAGAGACAAAAATAGCTGGCAAAAACCAGCTATTTTTTACTCTGATTTACCGCAGAATAAGAAATTATAAAATTTCTAATAATTCTACTTCAAATACTAATGTCGCGAATGGAGGAATAGCCGCACCAGCTCCACGTTCGCCATAAGCTAATTGGTAAGGAATATATAATTCCCATTTTGAGCCTACTGGCATTAATGTTAATGCTTCAATCCAGCCTGCGATAACGCCATTTACTGGGAATTCAGCAGGTTGGCCACGTTGAACTGAGCTATCAAACACAGTACCATCAATTAAACGACCCGTGTAGTGAACACGAACATGATCAGTACGCGCAGGGATTGCACCTTCACCCGCTGTCAGGACTTTGTACTGTAAACCTGATTCTGTAACCTGAACGCCTTCATTTTTCACATTTTCTTCTAAGAAAACTTTACCAGCATCAGCCAGCTCTGCTTGGCGTTCTTGACGAACAGCTTCAGCACGCTCGTGCATAGTACGTAAGGCATTGTGTAATGTTTCAACAGGTACAGAAGGCGCATTACCTTCTAATGCATCGGTCAAGCCAGCTAACAGTGCTGCGGGCTCTAATCCTTGAAGACCTGATTCAGTCAGTTGTTGACCGACTTGCAGACCAATACCGTAACTTGCCTGTGATTCAATAGAATCAAATGATGGTTTTGACATGAAAAATACCTGTTTTTTATGAAAGTTAAACCCAAGAATAACAGTGGTAAGGTACAGCGTAAACCTTCAGTCTTGAGTAATGGGGATTATTCATTAAAAACATAAGCAATTGACCCTATTCACCTCAATTTGACATTTTTTTCTTGGCATTTGTCATACTTATTTTCACAACATCGCAACACAGGCATATAATTATAAGCAGGCACCGAACTGCCTAGCCTTATAAATATCAATATATAATATGTTCAGAGAGGTATTAAGTGAAGATAACGACAAATCCCTATTTCCGTGAACAAGGCTATATTGATGGTCTTTGGTGTAATGCTAAAAATAACGAAACCGTTGATGTTATCGATCCTGCCACAGGTGCTCTACTTGGTACTGTACCCAATATGGCAACACAAGAAGCAATAATGGCTGTTGATGCTGCACAAAAAGCCTTACCAAAATGGCGTGCACTTACAGCACATCAGCGCGGAGCATTATTGCAAAACTGGTTTAGATTAATCACTGAAAATAAAAGAAAACTTGCTGAATTAATGACCTTTGAGCAGGGTAAACCTGTTGCTGAAGCTGAAGGTGAAATTACTTATGCTGCTTCTTTTATCGAGTGGTTTGCAGAGCAAGGTAAGAGAACCAACGGTGAAATTATTCCCTCACCTTCTGCTGATAAACGCTTGATGGTGATTAAACAAGGTATTGGTGTTTGTGCTGCCATTACGCCTTGGAACTTCCCTGCTGCTATGATCACCCGAAAAGCCGCACCAGCATTAGCCGCGGGTTGCACCATGGTGATTAAACCAGCCAATGAAACACCTTATACCGCATTGGCTTTAGCGGAATTAGCAGCTCAAGCAGGTATTCCTGCGGGTGTTATTAATATTGTTACAGGTGATGCCATTAAAATTGGCGAAGTCTTCACCTCTGATAATCGCGTTCGTAAATTAAGTTTTACGGGTTCGACAGGCGTTGGACGTTTATTAATGCGTCAGTGCTCGGATAGCGTAAAAAAAGTCTCTTTAGAATTGGGCGGCAATGCACCATTTATCGTGTTTGACGACGCTGATATAGATAAAGCCGTTGAAGGGGCTATGGGCGCTAAATTCCGCAATGCAGGACAAACCTGTGTTTGTGCTAACCGTTTTTATATTCATAAAGATGTTTATCAACAATTTAGTGAACGCTTTGTTGCTGCTGTTAAAAAACTCAAAGTGGGTAACGGTTTTGAAGAAGGTGTCACTATTGGGCCTCTTATTAATCGCAAAGCAGTTGAAAAATCACAATCTTTACTGGCTGACACACTAAAACGTGGCGCTACACTACTTTGTGGTGGTGAAAGCGATAAAGTGGGTGAAAATTTCTTCCAACCTACTGTTGTGGGTAATGTTCCCGCAGATAGTCATATTCTTGAAGAAGAGATCTTTGGCCCTGTGGCACCTTTAGTTATCTTTGAAAATGAAGATGAAGTAGTGCATTTAGCGAATAACACGATTTATGGTTTAGCCGCTTATTTTTATAGTGAAAATCCACAACGTATTTGGCGTGTCGCTGAAAATTTAGAATACGGCATGGTGGGCATTAATACAGGTTTAATTTCCAATGAGGTTGCACCATTTGGTGGCATTAAACAATCAGGTTTAGGTCGTGAAGGCTCTGAACACGGCATTGAAGACTATATGGAAATGAAATACCTCTGCCAAGGGTTATAAATAATCGTTAACCCAACTTATAAAAGTAAGTCAGCATGGATGCTACTGCTTTTTCCTTTTTTATCATTATTGTTAAGAAAAAATACCCTCGGTAATAACCAAGGGTATAAGGTGTTAGCCCAATATTTTTATCAATTAGTTATCAGTGATAAAGCATTTCATGAACAATATCATCTGCCTTCATAGAATAAGGATAGTAAGTTGGCCAATTACTCAACTCTTTAAGTAATTCATCTTGCGATGTATTGCCCATATATAAATGGAAATGCCCTGCTTTCTCTGGTGCAATAATATGGTCGCTAAATTGAATAAATTTAGGTGCTTGGCTTGTAGCATCGTCACATCTAAATAAATAACGAACCCCTTTTTTACCAGACTCATAATGTAAAATACGATAACCATCATAGTGATATTCGCAACTCTCTACTTTCTCACCTTGATGAAATTCAATGATATTATTTTCAATACCAATCATATCCACATCTGTTTTGTAGCCTTGTGCGTAGTAGGCACGATACTCTTCAACAGTTTTATCTTTTTTCGTCTCTGCCTTTTTCTGTAAAACAACATCGAGTTCGCCACTAAGAAGATAAGGCTCTACAGATTGCCATACCCCTTCCCAATCGCTGAGTTTACGATCGAGAACATCCTTGTCCTCGAAAATCCCATTCGCTGCATCTCGCTGTGCTTGTGTTTGTACTTTTTCATGATGGTGACCATGTGCTAAAACCGACATTGCACTACCCAATAATCCCATAATCAAAACACAAGAAAGAATTGGTTTTTGCATGCTCTTACCCCTGAACAGCTTTAAAACGTGGATTTGACTTACAAATTACATAAAGGCGCCCACGACGACGCACCACTTTACAATCTGGATGGCGTTGTTTAGCGCTTTTCAATGAACTTAATACCTGCATTTTTTCTTCCTTACTTAATAAATTGACCAAAACGTTTATTAAAGCGTGCCACATTACCTTCTTGAGAATGAGTCTTCTGCTTACCGGTATAAAATGGGTGTGATTGAGAGGAGACATCTAATGTCACATAAGGGTATGTTTGCCCCTCATACTCTATTGTCTTTTCCGTTTGGATGGTTGAACCCACTTTAAAATAAGCATCTGCACTAGTGTCATGGAAAATCACTGTTCGATATTGAGGGTGGATACCTAGTTTCATAATAAACCCCATTTATTTGTAATGTTATAATATAACAAATCTAGAATTGCGCTAATGTACCGCTTTTTAATTTTATTGACCAGTTTTTTTTGATTTGTTTTTTATCTCAAGAAGGGAGGTATGTTTCGGGTAGGGATTTTTTAAGTGATATAAGTGGATTTTCTGGCTTTTTTTGTCCAGCTTTCCTATTTTCCGCTAAAGTTATACTAAGACGGCAAAACAAATAGGATCTATTATGACTAATTGGCGCGATAAGCTTTTCAGTAAGTCACCTCTGTCTATCGACCTCACAATAGACTTTCCTAAGGTTTGTCCTTCTTCTGTTCCTTCAATTCTTTCACAATTAGCTCCTTATGAAATAGGTGATACACCTTTACCTGATGAATTAAATCTATTGTCAGACTCTCACCTAAAAATAAAATTTGATTATGATTCAATCCCTTTTAGTTGGTCAGCAGGTGCTCGCGAAGGTATTATTTTGCACCAACGAATAGGTCGAGCGATTGAACAACAGCCTTCTCAAAAAGTATGTGAAGAATTTGCCTTGTCGCTCTATCATGCAATAAAGCATGTCGTTCTTTTGCCTGATAAAGAGCATGTCGATTCTTTTTATTTAATGGCCTGCCAAGATAAACTCGCGCCTATTACCTATCTTTCACATCTGATAGAGAAAATAGAACAAGATGAAACACTGATTAATCATGAGATCTATTTTCAACTCATTTTATGGATCTTGAAGTTAAGTCCTGATAAGAATCCGATCAAAATCGCCTTAGGGCTATTAGGATCGTTTAACGATAGTACTTCTCAACGTTTACTTTTATTGTTTGCTCTTCACCCTGAATTTACACTTTATGCTATTCGATCGCTGAAACAGCGTCTCTCCTGTGAAGAATTTGAGCCTTTTTTATATTCCCTAGGTCAACGAACTAAAGGCTGGGGACGTATTCAATTTATCGAACATCTGCCTTCAACACTGTCTGTTAATAATCGCTATTGGCTGCTGACTGAAGGGTATAAAAATAATGTGATGACAGAATATGTGGCCTATGACTGTGTCACAAAAGGGGCATTATTAGCGATGTTGAACACGCATCCTTTAGATAATGAGTTACTACTTGGTTGTAGTGATCTTTTACGCGCACTGCTTAATGGAGGTCCTGCAAAAGATATCTATGATTATGTAGAGGGCACCCAAGCGTGTAATGCTTTTATTTCACAAGTCGATACTTTGCCACCAAAAGAGTTAAAGCTCCTTTATTGTGTCTGTGAAATCGCTGATTTTGTGCAAAATAGTGGTGAAGATTGGTTATTACTTGAGTCTCTCGGCTGGAACGATCAATGCCAACAACAAATTATCTCTGCTTCACAAAATATTATTCAAAAACCAGAATGGTCGACACTCATTATCGAAGCATTACAAAATCCTTCTCGCTCAAAAAATTACCAAGCAAGCCTTGTCGCTAAATCTCTTCGCCTTGATATTTGGGAATTACTCTTTTCACTACAAAAAGACAACCCCAATGCGGATTGGTGGCACCAATTAATGCAAACAGATGCTTCTCACAAAATAGAAAGAGTAGTTAAACTTGCAGAACAACAAATTGAATTAACAGCATTAGATAGCATAGATGATCCATTAATAACTACCGACTCTGAATATCAGTCTCATCATGCCGTTGAATATATTATGCAAGATCTTGGTGGTTTTCCTGGTATCGGCTGGTCACTTATCAAAAGGCAATTACGCAGTCCAACATTGCGTGATAGAAATATGGCGCTGAATGTTCTTTCAACATGGTCTGACACATTATTGCCTCATGATCTTTATGGTGAATTAACACAGGCTTTAACCATAGAAACTGATAAAAATGTGTATCAACGTATGAAACTGTTTTTAGTTAACCATCAAGGGAATAAAGAACATTAACGGTTAGAGCGAATAGATAATTCTGAAAAGAACTCAGGGAGCAGGTTAGGATCATGGTTCGTGCTAGTATGGCTACAAGGAATAAAAAAGATGTTACAGCAATTCATAATACTGATTCACAGATCAATAATGAGGTGAATATGGGCAAATTCCCTGGCTTACATCGTCGAGCAATACTGGTTATTGCTATTGCTTTATTGGTCGTGTTTTTTTGGCCGACAAGTGAAAACACTAGTGAGCCACCTCAACCGTCATCATCAACGCATGATCTTCCTGTGCCAATAGCATCTACCAATGATCCAGCGTATCAAACACCGATCCCTCAAGCACAAATAAACTCAAATGCCGAACCTGGGATTTCTCCATCAATTGAGGCTCCAACGACAAATGATCCTGAGGGAAATATTGCTCAAACAACACCGCAACAAGACACTCAATCAACACCAGCGCAAACATGGCAGACTTACACCATTAAAGAGGGGCAAACCTTAGCGCAGCTTTTTAGAGACAATCAACTTCCTGTCAATGATGCATTTTCTATGGCGAAATCAGAAGACCAACAGAAATCATTAAGCCAATTGCGCTCAGGGCAAGCTATTCGCTTACAGCGTAATCCACAAGGTGATGTCAGTATGCTAGAAGTGACAAATAGCGCTGGTACTGTTATCACTTACACTCGTTTGAGTGATGGAAGTTATTACCGTACACCATAGTAAAAAAAGCCTTTATTTATCCAAAAAAAAACGCCAGCTTAGCTGGCGTTTTTCTTTATCAACATTAACTGTTTAATCAGAGATTATTCAGCAACGATGATAACATTCAGTTCAGCGAATACGTCACTGTGAACTTGGAAGTGAACTTCGTGGTCACCAGTAGTACGCAGAACGCCATTTGGCAGGCGAACTTCGCTCTTACACATTTCAACGCCAGCTGCAGTTACTGCATCAGCGATGTCACGAGTACCGATTGAACCAAACAGTTTACCTTCGTCACCCGCTTTAGAGCTGATAGTGACAGAACCCAGTGCATTGATCTTCGCTGCACGAGCTTCAGCTGCTGCTAAAGTTTCAGCTAATTTAGCTTCTAACTCAGCACGACGCGCTTCGAAAAACTCGATGTTTTTCTTAGTCGCAGAAACAGCTTTACCCTGTGGGATTAAATAGTTACGAGCATAGCCCGATTTTACGTTAACCTGATCACCCAGGCTACCCAGATTCGCTACTTTATCAAGCAGAATAATTTGCATTACCTTATCCTCTACAAGTCATTAATGGACTATATACCTATTACTGATGACGATCAGTATAAGGTAATAAAGACAGGTAGCGTGCGCGCTTGATAGCACGAGCCAGCTGACGCTGGTATTTTGCACGAGTACCGGTGATACGACTTGGTACAATTTTACCACTTTCAGTGATATAGTTTTTCAGCGTAGCGATATCTTTATAATCGATCTCTTGTACGCCTTCTGCTGTGAAACGGCAGAACTTACGACGACGGAAATAACGTGCCATATGGCTAGTCTCCAGAATCTATCAATTCAATCTGCTCGGCATGAAGCACCAATTTAAACAATCCATTTCGCGCCTGATGGCTACTAATGAATCCAGAAACGGTGATTTGGCTGCCGACCGTTATACTGTGAGTAACTGCTTGTAACGCTTTCCCGCTAGCAATAATGGGCATTCGACACCATGATTGTCTTTTTAATCCCGCCTCTTCTTGTATTGAACGATGTTCAATAACAAATTGACAGTGCGGGATCCCAGCGGGGCTAACTTTTCGAATTAATGCTTTGCACACTGTGCCAGTTAGCACCAAATGATTATTAGCCGTCACAGCACTAATTACTCTTCAGAATCCTCTGCTACATCATCAACTTCATCTTCATCATCGAGGTCATCAGCGATATCACGACGGCGTTCGTCTTTTGCTTTAACCATTGGAGAAGCTTCAGTTACTGCGTGTTTAGTACGCATAATCATGTTGCGGAGAACGGCATCGTTGAAACGGAAAGTAGTTTCCAGTTCATCAATCACTTCCTGCGGAGCTTCAACGTTCATCAGAACGTAATGTGCTTTGTGCAGTTTGTTGATTGGATAAGCTAATTGACGACGACCCCAGTCTTCTAGACGGTGGATCTGACCATTTGCATTAGTGATAGCGGTTTTATAACGCTCGATCATGCCCGGAACTTGTTCGCTCTGGTCAGGATGAACCATAAAAACGATTTCGTAATGACGCATTTGATATTGCTCCTTACGGATTTATCAGCCTCCTGTCAGGGTCAGTCACCACCCATGGAGGCAAGGAACTTGTTTAAGTTGTGACTGAAAAAATTGACGCGTAACTATACCCCCGCGGCCAATAAAACTCAAGGGAGTATAGAGAATAAAATAAACTCAGCGATTATTTAACAATAATACGCTGGCGCATCGCTTCAAATAAGCAAACGCCGGTTGCCACAGAAACGTTGAGTGAAGACACCGTACCCGCCATTGGGATACTAATCAGCTCATCACAATGCTCTCGAGTTAAACGACGCATACCTTCACCTTCAGCGCCCATCACTAATGCCATTGGGCCAGTGAGTTTGCTTTGATATAAAGTATGGTCTGCTTCGCCTGCTGTGCCGACAATCCAAACGTTCTCTTCTTGCAGGAAACGTAATGTACGAGCAAGGTTAGTCACTTTAATTAAAGGAACACTTTCTGCTGCACCACAAGCCACTTTTTTGGCTGTTGCGTTTAATTGTGCAGAACGATCTTTGGGAACGATAACAGCATGCACACCAGCTGCATCTGCGCTACGTAAACAAGCCCCTAAATTATGGGGATCAGTAACACCATCTAGCACTAATAAGAAAGGTGTGCCGACTTTAGCTAATAAGTCTGGTAAATCTTGTTCTTGATACTGACGACCGGGTTTTACTTTAGCAATAATACCTTGGTGAACAGCACCTTCTGTTTGGCTATCTAACCATTGACGATTAGCCACTTGAACCAGAATACCTTGAGCTTCTAATTCATGAATAACAGGTGTTAAACGGCGGTCTTCGCGCCCTTTTAATACATAAACTTCTTTAAAACGTGCAGGATCACGCTCAAGTAATGCGGTTACTGCGTGAATACCATAAATAATTTCTTCGCTCATAGCGGTGCTTACTCATTAAAAAATAAAAGGCACAAAACAGATAAAAGGCGGAGTCTCCGCCTTTTAAAAAAGAACCAGAAGAACGAAACTTTATGCGTTATCGCGTTTGGCTGCGCGTTTAGCTTTAAGTTTTGCCTCTATCTTTTTGGTTTGTGATGATGCTTTCTTACGTTTGCTACTTGCTTTATCTTTCGCAACTTGGTCTTTTACAGCTTTGTCTTTGCTCGCATTACCTCGACCTGATGATTTGCCTTTTTTGAAAGCACTATCTGGCTCAAAGTTTTTGTCTTTGCTTGCATCACGACGACGAGACTTACTAGAACTTGCGTTTTTCTTGTCTTTTTCACCTTTTAGGCCACGAACACGGGCTGTTTTACCCGGATTACGCGCGGTACGTGTTGTTGAAATTAAAGAGAAGTCGATAGTACGTTCATCCATACTTACTGCTTCCACTTTCACTTCCACTTCATCACCAAGGCGATAAACTTGCCCTGAAGACTCACCAATCAAGCGCTGACCAACATTGTCATATTGATAGTAATCATTATTTAATGTGGAAACATGCACCAAACCATCGATAAACAAATCGTTTAAGCGGACAAAGAAACCAAAGCCCGTTACACTGGTGATAATACCTGTAAATTGTTGACCGATTTGATCCAGCATAAAGTCACATTTCAGCCAATCAGCGACATCTCGTGTTGCTTCATCAGCACGGCGCTCAGTTAAAGAGCAGTGCTCGCCTAATTGCAACATGGTGTCCATATCACTATGGTAGCCACCTGTTGGTGTCCAACGCTGTGAACCGTGACCTGCTTGTTTCGCAATTTGATATTTAATTGCACGATGCAAGGCTAAGTCAGGATAACGACGAATTGGCGAGGTAAAGTGAGCATAAGATTTCAATGCTAAACCAAAGTGTCCACGATTTTCAGGATCGTAAATCGCTTGCTTCATAGAACGTAAGATCATGGTTTGCAGCATTTCACGATCAGGGCGCTCTTCAACCTCTTTCATAACACGCGCGTAGTCTGCTGGCTCTGGCGTTAAGCCTCCTGGCAACGTTAACCCTAATTCATTAAAGACTGAACGCAAATTCAGGACGCTCTCTTCTTTGGGCTTATCATGAATACGATAAAGTGCAGGTTCTTCATTTTTCTCAACAAAGCGAGCGGCTGCGATATTAGCAAGGATCATGCACTCTTCAATCAATTTGTGTGCATCATTACGAACCACTGGCTCAATACGCTCAATACGACGCTCTGCATTAAAGATAAACTTCGCTTCTTCTGATTCAAAACCAATCGCACCACGTTGCTCACGCGCTTTATCTAGCACTTGATACAATTCATATAGATGCTCAATATCTTGAACGATAGGTTTATAGTGTTCACGCAGTTCCTCATCACCTTGAATGATTTTCCACACTTTGGTGTAAGTCATTCGTGCATGAGAACTCATCACTGCTTCATAGAATTTATAAGAAGAAAGACGCCCTTGTTCAGAAACCGTCATCTCGCAAACCATACATAAGCGGTCAACTTGTGGATTTAATGAACACAATCCATTAGACAGAACTTCTGGCAACATCGGCACTACTTGAGAAGGAAAATAAACAGAGTTTCCTCGGCTACGCGCTTCTGTATCTAATGCCGTTTGTGGACGCACATAATAGCTCACATCCGCAATTGCGACCCATAAACGCCAGCCACCGCCTTTCTTACGTTCACAATAAACCGCATCGTCAAAATCTCGTGCATCTTCACCATCAATGGTAATTAATGGTAATTTGCGTAAATCAACACGTCCTTGCTTAGCTGATTCTGGAACTTCTTCTTTTAAATCAGCAACTTCTTTTGTAACTTTTTCAGGCCATGTATAAGGGATCTCATGAGTACGCAGGGCGATTTCTACTGCAATACCTGTTCCCATCGTTTCGCCTAGGATCTCAACGATACGTCCTACTGCTTGAGTGCGACGAGTAGGTCTTGTTGTGATTTCAACAACAACCACATTTCCCATTCGTGCGCCCATGATATCTTCTTTAGGAATAAGAATATCAAAGCTTAAACGGCTATCATCAGGTACAACAAATCCCATACCTGACTCAATAAAATAGCGACCTACAATTTGGTTATTTCGTGGTTCAATAACACGAACAACACGACCTTCACGGCGACCTTTTCTATCCATACCTAAAGGTTGAGCAAGGATCACATCGCCATGCATAGTTTTTTTCATTTCATCTTGTGAAAGATAGAGGTCATCTTTTTGACCTTCTGCACGTAAAAAACCATAACCATCTCGGTGACCGATTACCTTGCCTTTCCACAAATCAAGGCGTTCAGGTAATGCGTAGCATTGGCGACGGGTAAAAACTAATTGGCCATCACGTTCCATTGCTCTTAAACGGCGACGCAACGCTTCTAAGTCTTCTTCACCAGAAATTTTTAACGCCTGTGCTAAATCTTCACGACTCATTGGTGCCGTGCGTTTTTTCATTTCTTCTAAAATATATTCGCGACTAGCAATTGGAGAGGCGTATTTCTCTGCTTCTCTATCCTGAAAAGGATCTTTTGACATTATGACCTCCAAGCTATCAGATTTGATGAAATAGTAGACTCAAACATCTTCTAATAACAATTTATATAAGGAGCTATTATTTTCAACTAGCTCGGCGAGTGTGTGACGGTCTAACTCTTTCAAAAACTGCTCAATTGCCTGATTTAACACCAGTTTTAGTCGACAAGCTGGGGTAATGTGGCAAAACTCAGCACTACAGTTTACTAATGAAAGTGGCTCTAAAGCACGAACAACCTCACCCACGATGATGTTTGTTGCAGGCTTGCCTAAACGGATCCCTCCATTTTTACCGCGAATAGCCTCAACAAAACCTAAATGGCTAAGTTGATTAATAATTTTCACCATATGGTTACGCGAGACACCATAGACTTGTGTCACTTCAGTGATACTCGTCATTTTGCCTTCTGGCAATGAAGCCATATATATCAATGCCCGCAATCCATAATCTGTAAAACTGGTTAATTGCACAATGACCTCTGAAAAGTGGTTTTCCCTATTAAAGTCGTTAAGGGATCAGTAATTATTAATGAGAATATCATTTTATTAAGCAATATTATGTTTAATTTTTGGACATTTAGCAAAGATATGCTCAAAAGTGAGTTATTTCCGTCTCTCACTTGACTATTAACAAAATAATAGCGATATCACAGACAAAGAAAAAGCGATACTGTCGATTTTCAACAGATCGCTTTCTTATTTCTGATATTACAACAATAACATTGTCTTACTGTTTTTTACGCGTTACTGATAGAACAGAAGCAAAACCGAGTGTAAAGCTGTCTTATCTTATGTGTAACACGTATTTTTATCTCAATTTAACCAACAAACAGATACGAAAAAATCGCCCCTGTCATTTTCAGGGACGATGTTCACATCAAACCAATTTAATGCAAATTATGCATCAAATGGATGACGGAGAATGATGGTTTCTGAACGGTCTGGACCAGTAGAAACGATATCAACAGGAACACCTGTCAGTTCTTCTACACGTTTGATGTAGTTCAGCGCTGCTTGTGGCAGTTGAGCATGATCTTTCACACCAAAAGTACTTTCGTTCCAACCTGGCATTGATTCGTAGATAGGCTCGATACCTTCCCAATCATCAGCTGCTAAAGGTGTTGTATCAATCACTTCACCATTTGGTAAACGATAACCAACACACAGTTTCACTTCTTTCAGACCATCTAACACATCCAGTTTAGTCATACAGAAACCAGACAGTGAGTTGATTTGAACAGCGCGACGAATAGCGATGATATCTAACCAGCCAGTACGACGGCTACGGCCTGTAGTTGCACCAAATTCTTGGCCTTTCTCACGTAAGAAGTCACCCACTTCATCAAACAATTCAGTTGGGAATGGACCTGCACCTACACGAGTAGAGTAAGCTTTGATGATCCCTAATACGTAACCAACATAGCGAGGGCCTAAGCCTGAACCTGTTGCCACACCACCAGCGGTTGTGTTTGAAGAGGTTACATACGGATAAGTACCGTGGTCGATGTCTAATAAAGTACCTTGTGCACCTTCAAACATCACTAACTCACCGTTTTGTGTTGCTTTGTACAGTAAGTCTGAAACATCAACAACCATACCTGTCAGAATATCAGCGATTGCCATGATATCATCTAAGGTTTTTTGGTAATCAACAGGTTCAACTTTGTAGTAGTTCACCAGTTGGAAGTTATGGTATTCGATGATTTCTTTGAGTTTTTGTGCAAACGCTTTTTTATCAAACAGATCGCCAACACGTAAACCGCGACGAGCAACTTTATCTTCGTAAGCAGGACCGATACCACGACCTGTTGTACCGATAGCTTTTTCGCCACGCGCTTTTTCACGCGCATTGTCTAATGCGATGTGATAAGGAAGGATTAACGGGCAAGCTTCAGATAGAAGTAAACGAGAACGAACAGGAATGCCACGATCTTCAAGTTGAGTCATTTCCTTCATCAGGGCTTCTGGCGATAAAACGACACCGTTTGCTATGATGCTAACAACATTTTCACGGAGAATGCCTGATGGGATTAAATGAAGAACGGTTTTTTCACCGTCGATGACTAGAGTGTGGCCTGCGTTATGGCCACCTTGGTAGCGAACAACATATTTAGCGCGTTCTGTCAGCAAATCGACTATCTTGCCTTTGCCTTCGTCACCCCACTGGGTGCCCAATACGACAACGTTATTACTCATTTCAAAATACACTCGGTTGCTTAAAAAAGGATTCTACCATCTCAATTCAAGAGTTACAGTAGATTTTATCTAATTATGTCATCCCCGCTTTTAAGCAATAGATTATCTTGCCATTGTCAATATTTTTGCCCGAAAAATCCGCATCACAAACGTATTGTGAATTTTATCAACAGTTTTGATCGCAAAAACAGGAAGCAGAGTGACATAAAAGTGAAAATGGCGAAGAAGACGCTTCGGAATTGCCGAAGGTTTATCTTGAAATGCAATTTTCACTTTATACTATCCCAGCTAAAACCATTTTGGAAACCATTAAGCGTAAATTTTCATCTTTTTATGCACAATTATTTATTTCTTAGCTAGATTACTCGCTTTATCTTATTGATATCAAAAAAAAATCCCCCACTTTTTAAGGTGGAGGATTTTATTATTTACTCAAACGGTTTAATACGTTTGGAAATTACTCTTCAATCGCTCGCGCTTTTGTTGGTGCTTTCATATAGCGTAAGAAATCGCTATCTGGGCTTAACACCATGACGTCATTGCCATCTTGGTTAAAGCTCTTTTCATAAGCACGTAAGCTACGAATGAAGGCATAGAAGTCTGGATCTTGGTTGAACGCATCAGCAAACAGTTTAGTCGCTTGAGCATCACCTTCACCGCGAAGACGTAATGATTCACGCTCAGATTCAGCAAGTGTCTCTGTTACGGTCTTATCCGCAGCTGCGCGAATTTTCACAGCTTGCTCTTGACCTTGAGAGCGGTGACGACGAGCAACGGCTTCACGCTCTGCACGCATGCGCTGATAAATCGCCTCAGAAACTTCCATAGGTAAGTTTATTTGCTTGATTCGAACGTCAATCACTTCAATACCTAAAGCCGCCATACTGTTCATATTGATAGCAGGCGCTTGACCTTTGGTTTCTTCAGCTACTTTCTTCGCAGCAATGGCAATCGCATCATCAGCAGCACTTGAATCACGAGATGGAGTACCTTCATTCAGTGCATTACGAACATCAATGGTTAAACGACCACGAGAATCCGTAATAATTTGGTTTACGCTCATACGACCAATCTCAGAACGTAAGCGGTCACTGAATTTACGACGCAGTAATGTTTCCGCTTGCGTTGTATTACCACCACCTGTTGCCAGATAGTAGGTGCTGAAATCACTGATACGCCATTTCAGATAAGAGTCGACTAATAAGTCTTTATTCTCGCCTGATAAGAAACGGTCTTGCTGGATATTCATAGTTTGAATACGCGCATCCAGTTTTTTCACATTCTCAATAAATGGAATTTTAAAGTGAAGACCAGGTTCATAAACAACAGGTTTATTTTCAGCATCACGTACAACTTTCGCAAAGCGTAAAATAATACCACGCTCATACTGTTGAACGACAAATACAGAAGAGTACAACAACGCTAAAATAATAACTGCAACAACAGCGATAACTTTACGCATGATTATTGTCCTCCTTGATTATTGCCGTAAGGCTGACCATAACCGCCATTATTACTACCATATCCACCATTACCATAAGTCGTTGTCGCTGGTTTTTGTGTCGGTGCTGGATTTGCAGCTGGAGCAGGTGCCGTTACACGAGCTGGCGCCTCAAACGTATTCGATGGTGTAGATTGAGGTTGCTGACGTAACATTTGCTCTAAAGGCAGCACTAACATGCTGTTACCTTTATCATTAGCGATAACTTTACGTGTTTTTGATAGCACTTTTTCCATCGTTTCAATGTAAAGACGCTCGCGAGTAATTTCAGGAGCAGCACGATATTCAGGTAAGATTTTAGCAAAGCTTGCTACCTCACCTTCTGCTTTCATCACCACACTGGTTTTATAAGCCGTCGCTTCTTCAATCATACGTTGCGCGTTACCTTTTGCTAACGGTAACACTTCGTTTTTATACGCTTCAGCTTGACGAATTGTTTTTTGTTCTTCTTCACGGGCAGCGATTACGTCATCGAATGCCGCTTTTACCGCTTCTGGTGGGCGAGCAACTTGGAAGTTGACGTCCACAATCGAGATACCCATGTTATAAGGACGGATAGTCTCTTCTAATTCTTGACGTGTTTGGTCACGAATTTCTGAACGGTTAGAAGTCAGAATTTTTTCCATTTCTGAACGACCAATAACGCCACGTACTGCGCTGTCAGTTGCCTGACCTAAGCTGTTAATTGGTGTTGTCAGGTTAAACAGGAATGTTTCTGGATCGGAGACAACATACTGCACGTTTATCTCAACTTGAACCATGTTTTCATCTGACGTTAACATCATGCCACCCGTAGTTAAATCACGGATAGTTTTTACGTTAACAGGCTGAACTTCATCAATGAAAGTCGGTTTCCAGTTCAGACCAGGTTCAACGATTTGGTAAAATTTACCAAAACGAGTCACTACACCTTGTTCTGCCTCTTTGATGGTATAAAAACCACTTGCAGCCCAAACCACGACTACCGCACCTAATGCAAGAGAAATCAAAAGATTTCCAGCATTACTACGAGGACCGCCATTTTGCCCAGAAGAGGAGTTTCCACCTTTTTTACCGCCGAAACCACCAAGCTTTTCACTCAGTTTACGGAACATATCATCGAGATCTGATGCTCCGCGATTCCGACCTCCTTGATTGCCGTTAGAGTTACCGTTGCCATCGCCATTATTATTGCCGCTGTTTCGGTTACCCCACGGGTCGCGGTCTTGTCCGTTGTTACCGGGCTGATTCCACGCCATGTTCTAGCTCCATTATTATGATTAGATTTATCAGGCTTAAGAGCCGATTTCGTCGCCAGCTCTCAGTTAATGTTCATTATTATGGCCGAGTTTCAGACCACGTAATCCAATAAATTTGGTTCCTGCTTGCAAAGGCGGCGCCAGTCTACCATAGGCATACGTATGATTAGCCCAACTTTACCGTCTTTTTCAATCCATTCACGTTCTATCGACTGTAATTGATAAAAACGACTACGTAAGCGCCCTGTATTTTCTGGCGGTAAACGTAATTCAAAGTGTGCGATCTCACCTGAAAGACGTTCTGTCAACGCCTGATACAACAGAGGAATACCTTCGCCTGTTTGTGCAGAAACCCAAACCCTAACGGGTAAGTTTTCTTCATTTCGATCAATTCTTGGAGTGAAGTCTTCAAGAAGATCAATTTTGTTCATAACATGCAGTGTTGGTATTTCTTGAGCATCAATCTCTTCTAATACACTTTCAACGGCATGAATATTTTCCTCAAAACGGCTATCTGCTGCATCAATAACATGAAGAAGTAAGGTCGCTTCTCGTGTTTCTTGCAAAGTCGCTTTAAAAGCAGCAACAAGATCGTGAGGTAAATGTCGAATAAATCCAACAGTATCGGCTAATACAACGGTTCCCACATCATCAACTTGAATACGTCTTAGTGTCGGATCTAATGTTGCAAAGAGCTGATCTGCTGCATACACATCAGAACAGGTAATGAGATTAAATAAACTCGATTTCCCTGCATTCGTGTAACCAACAAGGGATAATGTTGGAATATCAGCTTTACTCCGCGCTTGCCGTCCTTGTTCACGCTGACGCTCAACCCTACCCAATCGCATTAGAATTTGACTAATTTTACCTCGGAGTAAGCGGCGGTCTGTTTCTAGCTGAGTTTCGCCTGGTCCTCGTAACCCGATCCCCCCTTTTTGTCTTTCAAGGTGAGTCCACCCTCTGACTAAACGGGTTGATAAGTGACGTAACTGGGCGAGTTCTACCTGTAGCTTTCCTTCATGAGTTCTTGCTCTTTGAGCAAAGATATCAAGGATAACTCCCGTGCGATCAACCACACGGCATTCACAAAGTCTTTCCAGATTTCGCTCTTGTGCAGGTGTCAGTGCATGATTAAATAAAACAACATCTGCACCACTTGCTTTTACAGCCTCGGCAATTTCTTCTGCCTTACCTTCACCCACATAATATTTAGGATGAGGTGCTTTACGATTTCCTGTAATAATCTGAACCGGTTTAACACCCGCAGATGTCACCAAAGATTCAAATTCTTGCAAATCATCAACGTTCTTTTCTTGAGAAAAGAATACGTGCACTAAAACGGCTAATTCGCCACCTTCATAACGATCAAACAAAGGCGAAACCTCTTGGACTTTATAAAAACAGGAAAAAACATAGGTAAAGTCTCCCTACCTATGTTTTTCTTATATCAAGAATAATATTGAATTATTACTCTGCAACATCATCCTGCTGAGCAGCACCACCATTGTAGCCTGTACCAGTTTGGTTCGTGCCTGTATTGCTATGATGAGAAACAGGACGCGAAGGTACCACGGTAGAGATAGCATGTTTGTATACCATCTGACTTACTGTGTTTTTCAGCAAAATAACAAATTGGTCAAAAGATTCGATCTGACCCTGCAATTTAATGCCGTTTACCAAATAGATAGAAACGGGAACCCTTTCACGACGTAATGCGTTCAGGAAAGGATCTTGCAAAGATTGCCCCTTAGCCATTCTATGTTTTCCTTATTTTGTTGTTTTATATTAGAACCCAATTGGTTCGAAAAATGAACTACTCAAAAATTGCGCTTTGGCAACTATCAATTTTACACAAACCTACCATCTATGCACTAACTACCTGCAAAACAGTGTCAAGAGATTGTTTTGGATCTTCACTATCAAGCCAGTGAATGTCATTCCAACCTCTTAACCAGGTGATTTGTCGCTTCGCTAATTGCCGGGTAGCGCAGATCCCTCGATAAACCATCTCATCATAATCTATTTCGCCAGATAAATATGACCACATCTGGCGATAACCGACACAACGTACAGAAGGTAAATCTTCATGCAGATCGCCCCGTTCATATAATGATTTTACTTCATCTTCAAATCCACACGTTAACATCTGTTTAAAACGAGCTTCAATGCGTTGGTGAAGAACATTTCTATCTTTCGGAGCAATCGCAAATTGATAAACATCATAGGGCAAAGACTCGCCTGATATTTTTGTCAATTCTGTCATTGTCTTACCTGAAATCAGGTAAACTTCTAGTGCACGAGAAAGTCGTTGAGGATCATTAGGATGGATCCGTTGTGCTGCAACAGGATCAACTAATGCTAACTCTTTATGTATTGCCTCCCACCCTTGTTCTGCTGCTTTTTTCTCTATTTCAGCACGAACATCAGGATTTGCACTGGGTAAAGGCGATAGACCTTCAAGTAACGCTTTAAAATATAGCATAGTCCCGCCCACTAATAGTGGAATTCGCCCAGCTGCGGTAATTTCTTCCATGGCATTTAATGCATCACGTCGAAAATCAGCTGCGGAATAGGGTAATGCGGGGTCTAGAATATCAATTAATCGATGTGGCGCAAGCGATTGCTCTGTCGCATCTGGCTTTGCAGTACCAATATCCATACCACGATAGATAAGCGCAGAGTCCACACTAATAATATCTACAGGCAACTTTTGTCTTAGTGCAATTGCTAATGCCGTTTTACCTGACGCTGTAGGCCCCATTAGGAAAATTGCTTTAGGTTTTATTTGCGTGTTTACTTCGCTCATTATTTAATGCCGCTACCACCGATTGTAATTCTATTAATTGTAATAAGTTTTTTGCTGGCCGTCTGACATATTGCGGACAAAGTCTTTCAATATCAGCCAATAGTCCTACTGCTTGAGCTTGCGACCACTGTGCTTGCTCTGCACCTAATTGTTTTGCAAACCACTGTCCAAGTTGTTGCTCGGTACAAGATTGCTCTGCTGACAAATAGGCTAATAATGCTGTCAGTAACATAGGTAAATTTTGCTGGCGCAAAGGTAACGACACAGCATGTATTGTTGCTTTACCGTGAGAAATTTCGATAACGATCCCGAAATGACTGATTAGCGATTGAAACTGATTGAATACGCTAATCTCCTCTTTACTCAATGCCAACTTTAAAGGCACTAGCAAAGGTTGTGGCTTCAATGTTTCATCTTTAGGCAGTAATTGCGCACATTTTAACAGAAAATCTGCTTCTTCCAATGATAACAACCCAAGACCTTGTGAAGATTCTATTAACGCATATTTGTGCTGATAAATTGCCAATACTCGCCCAAAAGTATAATCAGTTCGTCCATCTTTCGCATTGACAGAACGAGGCATCACCGAAATAGTATCTTCTTCGATATTATTAGTTGTATGAACGATTTCACCTAAATTCAATGGGGCACGGTCAGGAAATAGTGGTATTTTCTCTTTATCTTTTGATGTAGAGATACTTTCTTGCATCATTTTTTGATAAAGCGCGCCTTGTGTCCGTTGATAGCTCTCACCAAACTGACGACGATCTCCAAATTGAGAGGCTTGCTTTTGAGGTGAGTTATTGTTGTGCTCTCGTTCACTGAATTGGTGTGATGATGATGTATTTTTCGGAGTTTGAGCTACGGGTGCTTGATAAGGCTGAGAAAATACGTTTTCACCCGCAACTTGACGATTTTCAGGAAAGTTTAACGCTGTTTCGTGTTCTTCTTCATCATCTGAAGTGAGTGATAAAGACTCTTGCGTTGCTTGTCGTAAAACACTCAGCACACCTTGATAGATAAAATCATGAACCAAACGAGACTCATGGAAGCGAACTTCATGTTTAGCAGGATGGACGTTAACATCAACTTGGTGAGGATCAACGCTTAAATACAAGATGTAAGAGGGTTGCTGCTCTCCTTGTAAATACCCATCATAGGCTTGACGAATAGCATGATTAATCAATCTATCACGCATCATTCGTCCATTCACATAACAATACTGAATTTCACTACTTTGCACAGGTGATAAAGGATGTTCTACCCAACCTTTTATTGCTAAATCACCATGTTCCCACGATAACTGCATTGATTGGTTGACAAAATTATTACCACAAATCGCACTCAAACGGCGATTTTGCTGACTTTCATCTTTCACTGCACGGTATTGCCGAACACGTTTACCGTTATGAGTAAGATTGATGGAGACATCAAAGCGCGATAACGCAATGCGGCGCACCACTTCATCAATATGTGCAAACTCTGTTTTTTCAGTACGTAAAAACTTACGCCTTGCTGGCGTGTTATAAAACAGATCAAGGACTTCAACCGTACTTCCTACGGGATGAGCCGCAGGCTTAACCGTCACAGCCATATCTCGGCCTTCGGCGTAAGCTTGCCATGCCTCTTCTTGATCTTGAGTACGCGATGTCAGCGTTAAACGAGAAACTGAGCTAATGCTCGCTAATGCTTCTCCACGAAAACCCATACTCATTATGGCTTCGAGATCATCAAGACTTGATATTTTGCTAGTTGCATGGCGAGCAAGTGCTAACTTCAAATCATCACGATTGATACCGCATCCATTATCACGAATGCGAATTAGCTTGGCGCCACCTTTATCGATATCAATATCAATTGAGGTCGCGCCTGCGTCTAAACTATTTTCCAGCAACTCTTTAACAACAGAGGCGGGTCTTTCAACAACTTCCCCTGCGGCAATTTGGTTTGCAAGCTGAGGAGGTAATAAATTTATCGCCATTACCTTTATTCCATTCTACTCAATCAATTAGGCGCGTTTTGTAAAGGGTGAGCCAGAAAATAATTTCTTAAACCAGCGTGAATAGATGCCGCAAGTTTCTCTTGATAAGCATCAGAAATCAGTAATTGCTCTTCTGACGCATGACTGATAAAGCCTGTTTCAACTAAAATTGAAGGGATATCGGGTGAACGTAAAACACCTAAGCTTGCATGCTCTGGTGTTTTCTTATGTAGTGAACCCACTTTTCTTAGTTCAGACAATACAGCAACGGCAACGTCATAACCCACTCGCTGTGAATTACCAAACTGTAAATCGAGTACTGTTTGGCTTAAATAAGGATCAGCCCCGTCTAATGCATCACCCGCACCACCGAGTAATTCAGATTGTTTCTCGCTTTGCTCAAGCCACTTACCTAATTCACTGTTTGCACGACGATTAGAAAGCACCCATACAGAAGCGCCTCTTGCACTACGATTGGGTGCTGAGTCTGCATGAATAGACACTAACATATTTGCACTTTGCTTACGGGCGACTTCAGAACGCCCCGCAACTGAGATAAAATAATCGCCGCTGCGTGTTAGAACAGGCTTAAACATAGGATCATTACGTAAGCGAGCTTCTAACTTTCTTGCCACACTTAGCGTTACGTCTTTTTCACGATTACCTTTCTGACCAATCGCACCGGGATCTTGCCCACCATGACCCGCATCTATCGCAATAATAATTTGGCGAGAGCCTGCTTGCGGTTTTGAAGGTGTGGTGCGTGGTTTTGCAATGGGAACAACAGGCGTAACCTCGGTTACTGGCTTAGTCATTAAAGGCGCCATTTCCCGATTTGTATTTGCACTTGAATGTGATGTCGTTGCTGTTGCAGTTGCAGTTGGTGATAACGCAACAACACTTACTGTCGATTGGGCATTGCTATTTTGTCGAGCATTCATAGCTTTGATAGTAAGCACTAACTTATAGCCACCACTTACATTCATCAAACTTTCAGTCACCACAACAGGCTGAGCAAGCTCCACGACCATACTTTGGTATTGGCTATCTTTTGATTGCGTTGAGCGAATTTTATGGACTAACTGCCCATTGCCTAATGTTACTGGTAATCCCGTGATTTTTGTACCCTGTTTAAAGTCCATCACCAAACGGTCAGGACTTTTTAATGAGTAATATCGATAACTAGGCTTCCCATCACTAAAAGTAAATGTAAGGGTTGTTGCTGAAATACCGTTTTCTGCTTTTACTTCTGTCACAGTAGCGGCTTGTGCTATTTGCACAAAAAATAAAGACAAAACAACCAACAGAAAGGCAACAACATAGCGCTGACTTTGACTCACAGTAGTGATGAGACTCGACATAATCAATATTCCTTTATGCAGACTGAATACGGGATAAAACAGTGTTCCCTCTTGGTGAAAGGGCAACAAAACGCGCTTTTCGAGCTTCATCTTCGTAGCTTAAATGAAGTTCTAAATCTGCGTTAGGTAAAAAGCCTTCACCTTGAGATGGCCATTCAACAAGACATAACGCATCTTGTTCAAAATAGTCGCGTATTCCCATAAATTCCAGCTCTTCAGCGGAAGCTAAACGATAGAGATCAAAATGATAAACAGGATTTGGCGAAAGCATATAAGGCTCAACTAATGTATATGTTGGGCTTTTAACATGCCCTTGATGACCAAGCGCTTGTAAAAAGCCTCGGCTAAAGGTTGTTTTTCCAGCACCAAGATCGCCATATAAATAAATGATCAATCCGCTATGATCCGTCGCTATTGCAACAGTACGCCCTAGTTCAACTGTTGCCGCTTCATCTTCTAATGTAACAACCCATTCTTTCATATTTATATAATCTATTGTTAAGTTATAACGGCTTAATAAAGAGAGATCGTTGGAGAACATCAAATACTAAGCTTTATATGTTTTCTTAAGGCAAATAGTTATCGAAATTACTATCAAATAACCATACCATAAATCTATTTATTGCGAGGATTTTTCCTACCGCCTCACTATGATACACTGCGCGCTCTTAGGACTCACCTCTTACCTACTGATTCGGTTTATTCATGTCATCACTCGATCTTAATCTTCTCGCTCAAAACATTAAATTATGGGGTTCTGAGCTAGGTTTTCAACAAACAGGGATATGTGATACTGACTTATCACTTGAAGAACCTCGCCTGCAAGCTTGGTTAGATAAGCAATATCATGGTGAAATGGCATGGATGGAAAAGTATGGAATGACACGAGCCAGACCTCATGAACTGGTTCCGGGTACATTACGCGTTATCAGTGTCAGAATGAATTATCTCCCCACGGATGCGGCTTTTGCACGAACCTTAAATAACCCAGAACAAGGCTATATCAGCCGTTATGCGCTTGGTCGGGATTATCACAAAGTATTAAGGCAGCGTCTTAAAAAACTCGGCGAAAAAATTTCACAATATTGTCAGCAATTTGAATATCAAGGGGTAGTCAACTTTCGTCCTTTCGTTGATTCAGCCCCTATTATGGAACGCCCATTAGCTGTTAAGGCAGGACTTGGCTGGGTTGGTAAACACTCACTTGTTATTAATAATCAAGCAGGCTCTTGGTTTTTCCTTGGTGAACTACTGATTGATTTGCCGTTACCTATTGATAGCCCAGTTGAAGAGCAATGCGGTAAATGTGTCGCCTGTATGACAACCTGTCCGACAGGTGCCATTGTTGAACCTTATACTATTGATGCTCGTCGCTGTATTTCTTATCTCACTATCGAACTCGATGGTGCTATTCCTGAAGAATTTCGCCCTCTAATGGGTAATCGCATTTATGGTTGTGATGATTGCCAGCTTATCTGTCCTTGGAATCGTTTTTCATCACTGACTGACGAAGAAGATTTTTCACCAAGAAGAGCACTTCATACTCCAGAATTACTCGATCTCTTTCAATGGAATGAAGATAAATTTTTGCGTATCACTGAAGGTTCGCCGATCCGTCGTATTGGTTATTTACGTTGGCTTAGAAATATTAGCGTGGCGTTAGGAAATGCACCTTATCAAGATAAAATTATACTTGCCTTGCAAGAACGCTTTGGATTGAGTGATGTTTTAGATGAACATTTAAACTGGGCGATTGCACAGCAGACAGCGAAGAGAAATGAAAAAGAAGTAAAAATACAGACTTCACAACAAAAACGCTTAGTAAGGGCGATAACTAAAGGCTTACCTCGTGACGCTTAATTTTTAACAGGATAAACGCATTACGAATAACCATTAATTTCCTCTGTGAATAAAATAAAAATCCCTTGCCTATCAACATGAAAAAAAAATTCAAGCGAACTAAGACTCAAAATTTAAAAAAATTAAAATAAACTTAGTTATCAATTAGATATAAAATCCAATCAATTTGTTGAAGAGAATAATATCCTTATCACTTAAGGATACGTGCTTGTGGATAACTCTGTGCAGTAAAAAAATAAATAGTGCTTAGATGCGGTGGTTATTAGCATCTCACTGTGGATAAATCGATTTGGGAAGATTTTAAGAATAGTAGAATATATATCACATTTTTTTAAAGAAAAGCCTGAGAAACCCTTTTCTTTTTCTAAAATACTATTCAATGCATGTTTAACAGAATAAAGGCCTAAAACCTAAAAAATGATCTTGCCTCTAATTTCCCCTCTAAATGAGGAAAGGCGCACATTCTAGTGCTGTCAAAATAGAAATGCAAGCAAAGATCAAAGATAGATCACAAAAAAATAGCTTGATCTTACATGTATTAATGACATTTTCTTTTTTGAACAATAATCCAACACACTCTCTTTACGAGTATTAAGTAAAATTCCCTAATCTGCACCCTAAAACAGTGTAGTCGATATTTAAAAAAGCGAGAGAAAAAATAAAGATTTTTTGGTTATATTTTAGACTAGCGAATAAAGCAACTGTACCTTATGAGTTACAAACTTTAGGTATTCATAAATTTCGGCAAATTATTATTTACGTTATTACTGATGGTAGACGAGATATGAAAGCGCTACTTAGCCGTAGACTATTAGGATAACGTATTGATTTTTGATTAGAAGAATAAAACTAGAAGAGAAAAACTTGGAGCGGGAAACGAGACTCGAACTCGCGACCCCAACCTTGGCAAGGTTGTGCTCTACCAACTGAGCTATTCCCGCATTTGGTAAGTTTTGACAATTATAAGTGAAAGATTTGGAGCGGGAAACGAGACTCGAACTCGCGACCCCAACCTTGGCAAGGTTGTGCTCTACCAACTGAGCTATTCCCGCGTCGCATAACACTACTCATAACTGCCTAAGAAAGATTGGAGCGGGAAACGAGACTCGAACTCGCGACCCCAACCTTGGCAAGGTTGTGCTCTACCAACTGAGCTATTCCCGCGTCTTTCTTACACCCGTACAAACGAAATTCTTCATCGGTACGGGAAGCGCATTATACGAGAAAAATGCTTAACCGCAAGCCCTTATCAACAAAAAAATACGTTTTTTTGATTACATGCCGATAAAATCATCACAATGATGCAATATCAATCATGAATGCACGCTTTTTACTCTTTAATAAAGGTTTTACGATAATAAGCTAGCTCTGCAATGGACTCACGAATATCATCCAATGCCTGATGAGTATTCTTTTTCTCAAAACCTTCTAAAATTTCAGGTTTCCAACGACGTGCTAATTCTTTTAATGTACTCACATCAAGATAACGGTAGTGAAAATATTGCTCTAGCTCTGGCATGTAACGGTATAGAAAACGCCTATCTTGCCCCACACTATTACCACAGATAGGTGATACGCCTTTTGGTACCCATTTTTCTAGGAATTCAATTGTCGCTTTTTGTGCTGAATTGTCATCATATGAACTGTTTTTTACGCGCTCAACTAAGCCACTACCAGTATGGGTACGTGTATTCCATTCATCCATTAAACTTAATTGTTCATCAGATTGATGTACTGCAATTACAGGGCCTTCGGCTAAAATATTAAGTTGAGGATCTGTCACGATAGTGGCAATTTCGATGATACGGTCACATTCAGGATCAAGACCTGTCATTTCCAGATCTATCCAGATCAGATTGTTCTCGCTTTTTGACATAATATATCCTAGCTGTTTCTAAGTGTGAGACATGATATTTTAGCGTTTATCATAGCGCGTTTACTCAATAAGCACGACAGAAGAACATCTAACCGAATAATACAAGTGAGGATCGGTGACAAAACGTAAATTATCTAAAGGCCAGCAACGCCGAGTACAAGAAAATCATAAAAAGCGTTTGCAGAGCAAAGAGAAAAAAAACCACGTTGAATTAGACGATACGCAATTAGGCGAAGCGACCGAAGGCTTAGTGATCAGCCGTTTTGGTCAACATGCAGATATCGAAGCGGCTGACGGCACTATTACACGATGCAATATTCGACGCACAATTTCATCACTGGTAACGGGTGATAAAGTTGTTTGGCGTCCTGCGCTACAAACACAAGAAAATGTCCGCGTAAATGGTATTGTAGAAGCTGTACACGAACGAACTTCAGTACTTACTCGTCCTGACTATTATGATGGCATTAAGCCTATTGCTGCTAATATTGATCAAATTATTATCGTTTCGGCTATTTTGCCTGAACTTTCTTTAAATATTATCGACCGTTACCTTGTCGCATGTGAGACTTTAAACGTTGAGCCTCTGATTGTACTCAATAAAATCGATATGTTAGACGAGGAAAGCCGTAAGACTGTCAGTGAATGGATGCAAACTTATAAAGATATTGGTTATCGTGTTCTTGAAGTCTCTAGCTACACCAAAGAAGGTCTTGATGCATTGACACAAGAGTTGATTGACCGTATCTCCATTTTTGCGGGGCAATCTGGGGTCGGAAAATCAAGCTTACTCAATACCTTATTACCACCAATGGAAGAAAGTATTCTAGTTAATCAGGTGTCTGATAACTCGGGTTTAGGCCAGCATACCACAACAGCATCACGCCTTTACCATTTCCCACAAGGAGGAGATGTCATTGACTCTCCGGGTGTACGTGAATTTGGTTTATGGCACTTAACGCCAGAGCAAGTAACAAAAGGATTTATTGAATTCAGACCGTACCTTGGTGGTTGTAAATTCCGCGATTGTAAGCACTTAGACGATCCAGGTTGCCTAATTAGTGAAGCCGTAAATAACGGTGAGATCTCAGAAACGCGCTTTGAAAATTACCATCGTATTTTAGAAAGTATGAGTCAGGTGAAAGTTCGTAAGAACATTAATTTAGACTCTTAATAATTGATTCACTGACAACCCTATTAAGGGTAGGTACAATAGACCCCTTTTGTCTATTTTTTATCGTTCAATCCCAGAGGTTGCCATTTTGGACAAGCTAAAAATTAAACTACAGTATTTATTGCCTAAATTATGGCTCACACAGCTAGCAGGTTGGTTTGCAAACAAAAAAGCGGGTGTAATTACCCAATTTGCGATCAAAGCCTTTGCTAAAGCCTATAAAGTCGATATGAATGAAGCAAAAGATAGCCAGTTCCAAGCTTATTCTTCATTCAACGATTTCTTTATTCGTGCATTAAAAGACGGCGCTCGTCCTATTATCGAAGGTGATGACCAACTTGCATTGCCTGCTGATGGCGCAGTAAGCCAACTCGGTCTTATTCAAGACGATCAAATTCTGCAAGCCAAAGGACATCATTACACCCTTGAAGCGTTACTTGCAGGTAATTTTATGCTGGCAGATAAATTCCGTAATGGTCAGTTTATTACGACTTATCTTTCACCTCGTGATTACCACCGCGTTCACATGCCTTGTGATGGTTTATTAAAAGAGATGATTTATGTTCCAGGCGATCTCTTCTCTGTTAATCCATTAACAGCGGCTAATGTCCCTAACTTATTTGCACGTAATGAACGTATTATTTGCCTCTTTGAAACTCAATTTGGTCCAATGATACAAATTCTAGTTGGTGCAACAATTGTTGGTAGTATTGAAACGGTTTGGTGTGGCATGGTAACGCCACCTCGTGAAGGTATTATTAAACGTTGGACATATCCTCAAGCGGATAAAGCAGGAGCGATATTCTTGAAAAAAGGTGAAGAAATGGGTCGATTTAAGTTAGGCTCAACGGTCATCAACCTTTTCCCAGAAAATACCGTTCAACTGAATAAAGATCTTATGAATGGCTCCGTTACATTAATGGGGGAACAATTGGGTTCCATCATCAATGTCGCTGGTAATGACAATAATGCCATCAGTGAATAACACGTAATTCGGAGTAACCTTTGTGCGCCTGATAATCAGTCTTTTCTTCTCGCTCTTTTTGACGCTTTCGTTAAGCACATCTGCAATATCAGCGGATGTAGAGAAATTACGTCAAGATATTAAACAACTTGAAGGAAGTACCAATCCTCAAGATATTGAGGCAGTTCAGGCGCTACAAGGCACTATCAATTGGATTAATGATGGTGAAAAAGCGCAAACGAATGCAGATAATTATCAAAAAACCATTGATGATTACCCTCAAATCACGCAAGAGCTAAGAACTAAACTTCTAGAAGAAAGCCATGCTGTTCCTACTATTCCAGAAAAAATTAGCATCCCTGATTTAGAACAGAAAATTATTCAAATCAGTAGCCAATTAATGGAACAAGCAAGGCTTCAGCAACAAGAGCAAGATAAAAGCCGAGAAATTAGCGAATCTTTAAACTTATTACCCCAACAGCTTTCTGAAGCGCGCCGTTTACTCAGCGATGCAACAGCAAGACTCGCGGCTGCCAGTGCGTCAACAACACCGTTAACAGAGGCACAAAATAAGCTAACACAAGCTGAAGTCACCGCACGTAAAGCAATGGTTAATGAGCTTGAAATGGCACAACTTTCGGCTAATAACCGCCAAGAAATTGCTCGCCTTCGCTTAGAATTATTTAAAAAACGCTATCAGCGTCTTGATGTGCAACTACAACAATTGCGTAGCTTATTAAATATAAAGCGCCAAGAAGTGGCTGATCTGGCATTAGAAAAAACAGAGATGTTAGCGGAGAAAGGTGGTGAGCTCCCTGAGTTTCTGACAAAACAGATCCAAACTAACCGTGAACTCTCTCAAATCCTGAATAAACAAACACAGGAAATGAGTGAGTTATCAGAAAAACAACGCATTACCACCCAGCAGACACAACAAGTTCGCCAAACGCTTACCACTATTCGAGAGCAAGCACAGTGGTTAAGTGGCTCAACAGCATTAGGCGAAGCATTAAGAACACAGCTTTCCCGCTTACCTGAAATGCCTCGTTCACAAGAACTTGATAGAGATATTATTCAGTTACGTGTCGAACGTTTAGGCTATGAGGATATGCTGGAAAACTTAAGTAAGATCCAGCCGCCAGAAACCGCAGATGGCTCTAAATTGCCTGAAGCTCAGCAATATATTTTTGATTCTCTTATCCAAGCACGTCATGAATTATTGAATTCGTTGTTATCCGGTTATGACTCTCAAATTCTTGAGTTAACAAAACTAAAAGTGGCGACAACACAATTAGCGGATGCATTAAAAGAGACAAAAGACGCCACAAACCGTTATATGTTCTGGGTTGCTGATATCAGCCCTATCAAATTTAATTATCCGGTTTTATTAGTCAAAGATATCACTCGATTGCTTTCGCTAGATACCTTCTCACAATTAGGTCATGCGGCTGTCAGCATGCTTAAAAATCAAGATACCTTTTTGTTCCTATTTGTCACTTTATCTATTGTGGGCTTTAGTCTGCGCACTCGAAAACACTACAACGCATTTCTTGAAAGAGTCAGCAACCGTATTGGTAAAGTCACACAAGATCACTTTTCACTGACGATACGCACGGTTTTTTGGTCTATTTTAATTGCGTTGCCATTACCTCTGTTATGGTCTGCTGTAGGTTATGGCTTACAAAGTGTTGAATGGCGTTATCCAATGGCGGGAGCGATTGGATATGGAGTCACAGCAGCAGCACCTGTGCTGTGGTTATTTATGATAAGTGCAACCTTTGCACGTCATAACGGTCTATTTATTGCTCAATTTAAATGGAAAGAGAGCCGTGTTAAAAAAGCGATGCGCTTTTACCAGCTTTCTATTTTTGTCATCGTTCCGCTGATGATGTCATTAGTTACCTTTGAATATTATAGCGATAGAGAATTTGCGCCAACGGTTGGTCGTTTCTGTTTCTTACTGCTCTGTATCGCCCTAAGCTTTATTACCTCTAGCCTTAAAAAAGCTCACGTCCCACTTTATCTAGATAAACATGGATCTGGCGATAACCTTATCAATACCATTTTATGGTGGTTCTTACTGCTTGCTCCGGTTATTGCAGGTTTAGCCGCCGTCTTAGGTTACCTTTCTACATCGATTGTCTTACTCGGTCGTTTAGAAATGTCTGTCGCCATTTGGTTTGCTCTACTGATTATCTACCACATTATTCAGCGATGGATGCTTATTCAGCGCCGAAAATTAGCCTTTGAACGAGCTAAACAAAAGCGTGCAGAAATTCTGGCTCAGCGTGCAAAAGGTGAAGATGAAAATACGATTGTTGGGAGCAGTGGTGAGAGCACAGTAGGGCTTGAAATTGAAGCTCAAGAAATAGACCTTGATACTATCAGTGCGCAATCCATTGGTTTAGTTCGCTCTATTCTAACGATGATTGCATTAGTCTCGATGATCTTATTGTGGTCTGAATTAAACACCGCGTTCTCTTTCGTTGATAATATCCGACTTTGGGACGTCACCTCATCGGTAAATGGTGTTAACACGGTGCAACCTATTACGATGGGTTCTATTTTAGTGGCAATCCTTGTCATTATTATTACAACCCAATTAGTACGAAATCTCCCTGCTTTACTTGAGTTGGCCATTTTACAGCACCTTGATTTAACACCGGGTACAGGTTACGCCATTACCACGATGACCAAATACACCATCACCTTAATTGGGAGTATTGTGGGTTTCTCTTTATTAGGGATTGAGTGGTCAAAATTACAGTGGCTAGTGGCGGCAATGGGTGTTGGATTAGGTTTTGGCTTACAAGAAATTTTTGCCAACATCATTTCAGGTTTGATGATCTTATTTGAAAAACCAATCCGTATTGGCGATACCGTCACTATTCGGAATTTGACTGGAAATATTTCTAAGATCAACACTCGGGCAACTACCTTAACCGACTGGGATAGAAAAGAAATTATCGTACCGAACAAAGCTTTTATTACAGAGCAATTTATTAACTGGTCACTCTCAGATTCAGTCACTCGTATCGTAATGACCATCCCTGCTCCAGCAGACTGTAACAGTGAGCAAGTAACAAATGTGTTATTAGAAGCCTCAAAACGCTCTACAATGATTTTAGAAAACCCAGCACCAGAGGTTTATCTGGTCGATTTACAGCAAGGTATTCAGATTTTTGAATTACGTGTTTATGCCGCAGAGATGGGACACAGAATGCCAGCAAGACATGAAATTCATCAAAATATTCTCTTAGCCTTTGCAGAGCATGGCATCCCATTACCGTTCCCACCATTCCAAGCCAGAGTGGATATGATGGGCAATACAATCCGCAGCTCTATGCGTGCAACACCAAGAGAAGTCGGTGGATTGTAATTAATCTATTCTATTGGAATATAAAAAAGGCGAACAATATCACGTTGTTCGCCTTTTCTTTTAGGGAGGATCACACTTGGTATAATTTACGTAAATAATGAGGCACAGCTTCATCAGCATTAGTTCCGATCACTTCCATATTTGGGAGTAAATCTTTTAATGTCTGATGCGCATTTTCCATAATGCAACCTTTACCAGCTATCTGTAGCATCTCTTTGTCATTCATACCATCACCAAACGCAACTGCATCTTTGGCAGTGTGTTGCATCAATTTAGCCACTTTCTCGAGAGCTTCACCTTTAGATACACCACCCGCCATCACCTCTAAGCAATTACGCAGTGAGAAACTCACATTGACCTTATCACCCCAGCGCTGATTAATTTCACTTTCCAGTGTCAGCAACAGTTCATGATCATCAGAGGTGAAGAAGACCTTACAGACATTGGTGGTCGGAAACCCTGTTTTACAAAACAGCTCATAATTAAAATCCGATTCTCGAAAGAACTCACAAGCTCCTGGCATTTCTTTATTAACATACCAATAGTCGCCAGCGTAAATATTAGTTTCAATTTCAGGGTGATCAAAAACACACAAAGACAAGTCATAAGCAATTTCAGGCTCAAGATCTTGGCTAAAAATAAGGTCGCCATGAGTGTTATGCACTCGTGCACCATTAGAGGTTATCATATAAGCGTTAATGCCTAATCCATCACGAATTTGAGCAACATCAACATGATGACGACCTGTTGCGAATACAAAATGCACGCCTTTATTAATAAGTAGATGCAGGGTTTCTTGCGTATAGGGAGTTAATACATGATTAGGTGATAACAGTGTGCCATCAAGATCTGAAGCGACTATCGAATACATACACATTCCTGATTAAAATAAATGCTTATCATAAAACTCACAGATTTCATTTAATGCTTGTGAGCGTAGCTTATCTATTTCGAACAAGATTTCATGATGCGCACCCTCAATCACCAGTGGCAATTTTTGCTTTTCTTCTCTTGTTCTGGACTGACTATAACGTTCACAGAAAGCCCTTAGCTCTTGATTATCTACCACCTTATCATGCTCTGCTTCGAGCACTAATAGAGGGGTATTAATCTCTCCCGCATGTTCAATTAACCAATCTCCCATTTTTAGACTTTCTCCCATCCAATGATAAGTCGGTCCGCCTAATCGTAGTTCTGGAAAATCAGCATAATAACGTAAATACCGGCGATATCGCTCATGGCTATGTGTTAACACATTAAGGATAAATGGCAGTGGAAACCATTTACCTGTTGATACCGCATAGTTATTTCTTTCAGATTGACTTTGTTCTGCTCGGTTAACTAAAAAATTAGCCACCCAGCGAGGTATAGGTAATTTAATGCCAAACATCGGCGCACATAGCGCTGCTGCTTTAAACACATCAGGCTGTCGAAGTAGATAGCCTGCTAAAATTGCGCCACCCATTGAATGGGCTAAAGCAAAATAATGTTTATATTGATAAGGCAAAACAATCGTATCGACGAAAGTTGAGAAATCATCAATATAATCACTAAATTTTTCGACATGCCCTTTTTGAGTATCATCCAGAAGTCGGTCAGAAAGCCCTTGACCTCGATGATCGAGAAGAAAAACATCATAGCCTGAGTGAAAGAAATCAAACGCAACTTCAGGATACTTTACATAGCTTTCACTCCGACCTGAAGCAATAACCAGTGCTTTATTGTGCGATGGTGAGCGCCAATGAACATAACGAATTTTGACGCCATCAACACCAATAAACTCACCTTCTTCACGTTGGCTCCAAAAATCCAATAAGACGCCGTTCGTAAAAGCAGAAAACTGCTTTTCGCGAGATAACCACGAATATTTAAATAGGGTGGTTGTCATTGGCTCTCCTTATTGGCGTTATTCAAAGCCCTCAATATGGTCACGAATGAGTGTCATAAACGCGGGTCCAAATCGTTCTAATTTTCGTTGCCCAACACCGTTTATTAATAACAATTCATCAGGGTAAACGGGGCATTGCTCTGCCATTTCTATCAATGTGACATCATTAAAAACGACAAATGGCGGAATGTTTTCTTCATCAGCAATAGACTTACGTAATTTACGTAGTTTCGCAAACAATTTTCTATCGTACTGTCTATGGGTATTTTTTGTTTGTTGATTACGGCTTTTTGTCGGGCTTAATAATCTAGGTACGGCTAATTGTAATGGCACTTCACCACGTAAGATTGGTCTAGCCATCTCTGTCAGTTGTAATGCAGAGCGATGGACAATATTTTGTGTCACCATACCTAAATGAATAAGCTGGCGGATCACACTCACCCAATGTTCATGGCTTTGCGCTTTACCAATACCATAAACAGGTAATGTATCGTGTCCAGAATCACGAATACGCTGATTATTCGCGCCTCTTAATATTTCAACAATATAACCGATACCAAAGTGCTGACCTGTGCGATAAATACAGGATAAGGCTTTTTGGGCATCCACTAAACCATCATATTGTTTAGGGGGATCAAGGCAAATATCACAGTTACCGCAGGCATTTTGTCGATGTTCATCGAAGTAATTAAGTAACACTAAGCGTCGGCACGTTTGTGCTTCTGCGAATGCACCCATCGCATTAAGCTTATGCATTTCAATCGCTTTTTGGTCACTTTCTGGCTTTTCATCTAAACAACGACGCAACCACGCCATATCGGCAGGATCATAAAATAATACCGCTTCAGCAGGCAATCCATCTCGCCCTGCACGCCCTGTTTCTTGGTAATAGGATTCAATATTACGAGGAATATCAAAGTGAACCACAAAACGTACATTGGGTTTATTGATACCCATACCAAATGCAACAGTGGCAACCACAATTTGCAAATCATCTCGCTGGAAAGCTTCTTGTACTTTAGCACGCTGTGCTATTTCCATTCCTGCATGATAACCCGCAATGCTTAATCCTCGTTTACTCAGGCGCTCGGCGGTTTCTTCGACTTTACTGCGACTGTTACAGTAAATAATGCCAGATTTTCCTTTCTGACCGCGAATAAATAGCCAAAGTTGATCAAGCGGTTTGTATTTCTCTACTAAAGTGTAGCGGATATTCGGTCTATCGAAACTGCTGATATGAATCAGAGGGTCACGTAACACTAGCTGATTAATAATATCGAAACGTGTTGTATTATCCGCCGTTGCCGTCAGTGCAATAATCGGCACATCAGGAAGATATTGTCTTAATAATCCTATACCGCGATATTCAGGACGAAAATCATGACCCCATTGTGAAATACAATGCGCTTCATCAACCGCTAATAATGCAGGTTTCCATTGCACTAATTGATGAAGAAAACTCTCCATCATTAAACGTTCAGGGGCAATATACAGCAGTTTTATTTCACCCTTTTGACAACGTATTTGAACATCAAACTGCTCTTCACGCGTTTGGGTTGAATTTAAATAAGCCGCTTCAATACCATGAAGGCAAAGTTGATCAACCTGATCTTTCATCAGTGAGATGAGTGGCGAAACAACCACAGTCAGCCCATCAAGCAATAATGCGGGAATTTGATAACAAAGGGATTTACCACCCCCTGTCGGCATCACAACTAGACAATCTCTCCCAGTTGTAATGGTATGGATGATTTCTTGCTGACCAGGGCGAAATTGCTGATAACCAAAGGTTTCTCGCAAAATAGCCTGTGCTGATGGCATTGAATTAAGAACTTCTGCTGTGGACACGCCGTTCCTCTGAAAAGCTGCTGATAAAAACTATGATGAGGAGTAAAAGAAAAGGCACCAATGTGAAGGTGCCATCATCATTTATAGCGCTATGCTAACCCAGAACGGGGAAAATTACAGCATATCATTAAGCATCACGCCAACACCGACCCGTGTCTGGCGAAAATTATAATCAATCATTGATTCGCCATAACCACTAAATACTTGGGTATAAAAGCGTACATGCTTAGTAATTGGGTAGCTCCAGCCTAATTCAGCCGCCCCATAGCCACTGTTCCAGTTATAACGCCCTGTCGCAGTGATCACACTATCGCCTAAGCGATAGCCTGCTTTTAAACGGTAATAGCCCATATAGCGATTAATTTCTGGATTATCATCACGTTGAGCACTTTCACTAAAGCGATACCAAGGTTTTAAATCCAGCTGCAAATTGCCTTTTTGCGCCATAAAACGTGCATAAGCACGGTTCCAACTACGAGATGTGGGATCAGAGCGCCCATTCGATTCGTGGTTAAAACCCGTTTCTATTTCACGTAGTGTCCAACCCGCAAATTTATAGTCTGTTGCCCAACCTAAAAAGAGTTGAGGTTCATAGTTTGTCTCACGGAAAGGGGCAGATTCTTTCTTATTGCTTAATTGCCACCAAGAGCGTTGGGTATAAGATGCTGCTAAAACAGAGTTTTCACCTGCAATACCGCGCCATAAAGGGAAGGCAAGACTGAGTTGAAATTTCACCTCATCTTTTTTAGCCTTATTCCCCCAATCATAACTTTGAATAGCCTCTTTATTCATATCAGAGGTTTTCGTATAAATAATATAATTGGATTCATAAGGATAAAGAACAAAAGGTGAATCGTATTCTTGTAATAAACCAGAAATAATACTGCCCTGAACAAGCGGTGCAGGAGATGATGATGCTGGTATTTCGGATGCAAATCCCCATGCTGGATAGAATAAAGCCACCGCGAGTAAAGAACGGATGTAACGCATAGTTAATTATCCTGTCTCATTATTGAATAATATAAAAAGTTAGTACTTACTTTAGAATTAGTTCTTATATATGTGCTTTATTACACTTTAGCGCCCATATTTTACACGTAATCGCCATTAAATCTCGTATATTTTTATACCATTATATTTATAGCACAAATGTGCAATTACGATTTTGTCATGTATTATTAACATAGTATTAACTTAATAACGTGATGTCAGGGGTTCTAAAAATGGAAAAACAGTTAACATTAGAAGAGGCTCAAGCACTTATTGGTCATGTTTTTGTTTATAAGATGCCCTTTAATCAATTAATCGGCTTAGAGCTAGTTCGCTTTGAACAAGACTACGCTGAAATTCAATTTCGGTATCAAGATAAACTTGTTGGTAATATTGCTCAACGTATCTTACATGGCGGACTTATTGCTTCTGTACTTGATGTTAGTGCGGGATTAGTTTGTGTCGGTAACGCATTAACACGTTTAGCACCAATATCCCAAGAGCAACTCGAACAGAAACTTGCTAACATGGGCACAATTGATTTACGTGTTGATTATTTAAGACCAGGACGTGGAGAATGTTTTACTGCAAGTAGCCATATTTTACGCAGTGGTAATAAAGTGTCTGTTGCTCGTGTTGAATTACATAATGAAAAACAAGTTCATATTGCGAGCGGGACAGCAACCTATATCGTAGGTTAAGCCTTTGTTAAGATTCATTGCGCTCTATGATGCTTAGATTGATATTAATTACTTGTAAAAATACATGCCTAATGACACATTAGATAATGTCATTGGGTATGATAACCCCGTCACACTTTTCCTTTCCATCAATTCCAGAGATAGCATGAGCCAGAAAAACACGATGAAAGGCGTTTTATGTGCCTTAGGCGCCTATTTGATCTGGGGTATTGCCCCTGTTTATTTTAAAAGCATTCAAGAAGTGCCCGCAGAAGAGATCTTAACGCACCGCATTTTATGGTCGTTCTTTTTTATGTTGATTTTAATGACTATCAGCCGTCATTGGCCTTATTTGCGCCAATTAATACGTCAACCTAAAAAAATTCTTCTTTTAGCACTGACTGCCGTCATTATCGCAACTAACTGGCTTACCTATATATGGGCGGTTAACCACGGCTATATGCTAGAAGCCAGCCTTGGTTACTTTATTAACCCACTGGTTAATGTACTGTTTGGCATGCTTTTCTTGAGCGAGCGCTTCCGCCGTATGCAGTGGGTCGCGGTAGGGTTAGCATTTACTGGTGTATTTATTCAACTCTGGCACTTTGGTTCAGTCCCCGTGATTGGATTAAGCCTCGCCGTGACTTTTGGTCTTTATGGCTTACTGCGCAAAAAATTGGGTGTCGATGCACAAACAGGTATGTTGGTAGAAACATTATGGCTATTCCCTGTTGCATTAGTTTATATCTTATTTTTCACACATTCACCGACAAGCAATATGCTTGAAAACAGTTGGTCGTTAAATACCCTGTTAATCGCAGCTGGTATCATTACAACCGTACCATTATTGCTATTTACAGAAGCGGCGCATCATCTGCGTTTATCAACCTTGGGCTTTTTCCAATATATTGGTCCAACCTTGATGTTTATTCTTGCCACAATGGTATATGGCGAACAAATTGATGCAGAACGATTAGTGACCTTTGGCTTTATTTGGGTTGCGCTGATCCTCTTTACACTTGATGCGCTCTATACTCAACGCCGTTTAAGACGTAGTTAGTACATACTCACTCTTCCGCTAAATTACCAATTTGAGTAAAAGCGGAAGAGCATTTTTTCTTCTGATTTTTCTTTAATAGATGTGCATTCTTCGCTATCTCTTCCACATACCGACACGAGCGCCTAAACAGTGCTGATATTGAGTTATTAATCACTTGAATACGGTTAATCACAATCCAAGGATAGAGATTGATTCGAGGAACAAAATCACGCTGATGCCTCAGCAATTTACAATAGAGATCTTCTTCAAATTCATTGATAGGTTCGCTAGGATAATAGGTATCACAAAGGACTTCCTCAGTATTTTCGATCAACAATTCATTACTAGAAAAAGAGACAGAAGACGTTCGCGTGCAAGGTGCGACAAAAGAGTAGGCATGAAAAAATACGCTAGAGATTTTCATCAATTAATCCCGTTAAGTAAGAATAGATAACGAGATTATTAAGTAACCAACTTGAACTTCCCTTAAAAAAAACACCCCAGCTTAATCTATTAAATAAGTAAGGGTGTTTTTTTATATTGAGGTAATGCTAATTCACTCTAATTGAGGTTTATTCCAGTCGAGCAAATGCTGCCACCAGCCATTTAATACCTTCACCATTAAAGGCAATTTGTAATCGGCAATGTTCACCACTGCCTTCGATATTAATGATAGTACCGTCACCAAATTTAGGGTGCTTCACTCGTTGTCCAAGTGAATAGCCCGTATCATTGCTGATAATCGGAGTCCCTAAACGACTATGATTAACAGGGCGTGAAACTGTTGCGCGTAAACGGACTTCTTCGACACACTCTTTCGGTAACTCACCAATAAAACGAGAAGGACGATGACTGACTTCTTTTCCATATAAACGGCGGTTTTCAGCGTAAGTGAGCGTTAACTTTTTCATTGCTCGGGTAACGCCAACATACGCCAAGCGACGCTCTTCTTCCAAGCGACCACCTTCATCCAACGACATTTGACTTGGGAACATACCCTCTTCTACACCCACAATAAAGACTTGTGAAAACTCGAGCCCTTTAGCGGAGTGAAGTGTCATTAACTGTACGGCATCTTGATATGCATCAGCTTGGCTTTCGCCTGATTCTAATGCGGCATGTGAAAGAAACGCTTGCAGTGGCATTAAATCTTCGTCTTCATCTTGATAACTAAATTGGCGAGTTGCCGTAACCAACTCTTCTAAGTTTTCAATACGAGCTTGAGCTTTTTCACCTTTTTCTTGCTCATACATCGCTTTTAAGCCTGAATCACGAATAATTCGGTCTGTTTGCACATGTAGTGGCATATCAGCCGTTTCAGAAGCTAACGTCTCAATTAATTCTAAGAACCGCTGAATGGCCGCGGTTGCACGCCCTGCCAGCATTTTATGCTCGATAACCTGCAATGCACTTTCCCATAAGGTAATCTGGTTATCTCTTGCCACTTGACGAACAATATCTAAGGTTCTATCACCAATGCCTCGGGTTGGTGTATTCACAACACGCTCAAAAGAAGCATCATCATGGCGATTAGCTGTTAATCGCATATAAGAAAGTGCATCTTTGATTTCTTGGCGTTCAAAAAATCGTTGACCACCATAAATACGGTATGGCATTGCGGCTTGTAATAACGCCTCTTCCATCACACGAGATTGCGCATTACTACGATAAAGAATGGCGCAATCTGTTAGCGCGCCGCCTTCTTCTTGCCAACGCTTGATCCGCCCAACCACATAGCGGGCTTCATCCAAATCATTAAAGGCGCAATAAAGCGAGATAGGCTCACCTTCGGCACCCTCAGTCCACAGATTTTTACCTAATCTGTCACTGTTATTTGCAATTAACGCATTCGCCGCTTTTAAAATATTGCTTGTCGAACGATAGTTTTGCTCTAATCGAATGGTTTCTGCACCAGGAAATTCATTTAAGAAATTTTGAATATTCTCAACTTGCGCACCGCGCCAACCATAGATGGATTGATCATCATCACCCACAATCATGACTTTACCAGATTGACCTGCCAACATTCTTATCCACGCATATTGAATGCGGTTAGTATCTTGAAACTCATCCACTAAAATATTGGTAAAACGGTTTTGGTAGTGCTCCAAAATTTGCGGTTTGTTTAACCAAAGTTCATGAGCACGTAATAAAAGCTCTGCAAAGTCCACAAGCCCTGCGCGATCGCACGCTTCTTGATAAGCTTGGTATACTTTCAGCCAAGTGGTTTCAACAGGATTGCCATAGGTTTGAATATGTTGAGGACGTAAACCTTCATCTTTTTTACCGTTGATATACCACATACCTTGACGCGCAGGCCACTGTTTATCATCAAGATTCATTGACTTAACAATACGACGAATAAGGCGATATTGATCATCACTGTCAATAATTTGGAAGTCTTGTGACAAATTCGCATCAAGATAATGCGCTCGCAATAAACGATGAGCCAGGCTATGGAAAGTACCAATCCACATGCCACCTTGGCTTGTACCAATTAAGTCTTCAATACGATGGCGCATCTCTGCGGCGGCTTTATTGGTAAACGTCACTGCCATAATCGAAAAAGGTGAAGCTTGTTCAACAGATAATAACCAAGCGATACGATGTACCAGTACCCGTGTTTTACCACTGCCTGCGCCAGCTAACACCAGCATATTAATACGAGGTGCGGCTACAGCTTCGCGCTGTTTATCGTTAAGGCCTTCTAGCAGATATGAGACGTCCATAATTACCAATCATTTAGTGAAGAAAAATACTGTGGATATATACAGAAATAGAGAGTAAGCAACAAACTAACAGGAATTTACGCACTATGCAAAATAAAGCCTTTTTTAGCCTCGTTTATCTGTGCCATTCTTACCGAACATCACATTAAACCAATTCTATCAGTTTGCTTAAATCTGTAATTTCAATATGTGGCATTACTCTGGTTTCACCTTCTTCAAACAAGCTACGGTTATCAAGGTTAATCCAGCACGCTTGTAATCCACTATTAACGGCACCCTCAACATCTGTTACAAGGTGATCACCCACATGTAGGATTTTCTCATGTGGAAGATTTAACAGTGAGGAGGCTTTATCAAACATATCAGGATAAGGCTTAGAGCGACCATCGGGACCGGCTTTTAAAATATGTGAGAAATACTGTCCCAAACCACAACTTAATGGGTTTGCATTACCATTTGTGATCGCAATTAATGGGATTTTCTGTGCCAATTCGGTGAGGACTTGATGAGTATTTTTAGGCACATTAATGTGGCTACGCCAATAAGCAAAGTGCGCCATAATTTCATCAGCACCTTGCTGTGCTTTGGCTTCATTGTAACCATAATCTAACAACATGTTTCTAGCCGCAAGCCAACGCCATTTTGTAATATCATGAAAAATATCAGGATTGTTCTCTAGAAGTGGCTTTTTATAGGCATTCACATCTTTTTCTGTGAATTGGTTAAAACGCTCATCATATTGACGAATAAAGGCCAGCGTCTCTTTTTCAGTTTTATCCATTACTGGCACATTGTCATACAGCGTGTCATCTAAATCAAAAGTCATCGCTGCAATTGGCGTCAGAGTTCTATAAAAGCGCATTATGATTTTTCTCTCTTAGCTCTCGGATGAGCAGCATCATAGACTTTCGCTAAATGCTGAAAATCTAAGTGGGTATAAACTTGTGTGGTCGATAAATTAGCGTGCCCTAATAACTCTTGTACAGCACGTAAATCACCACTGGATTCCAATAAATGAGTGGCAAACGAGTGGCGTAATTTATGAGGATTCACATGGCTACTTAGTCCTTGTTTAATACCCCAAAGTTCAAAACGTTTTTGCACGCTACGTACCGATAAACGCTTACCACTTTGGGTTGAGATAAAGACAGCTTTATCCTCAGGGGCATAGAGCTCTCGCATCGGAAACCAATTTTGTAACCACTCTAGCGCTTTTCTTCCTAGCGGAACTTTTCGCTCTTTACTTCCTTTACCTAATACACGAACTTCACCTTCATTCATGTCAATATCGCTAATATTTAAGTTAGTCAATTCTGATAGACGTAATCCTGCACCATACATCACTTCCAGCATGGTTCTATCTCTAACAGAAAGAGGATCTTTTAAGTCAATATTCATTAATTGGCTAACTTCATCGACATCCATATTTTTAGGAAGGTGACGACCGGATTTAGGTGTGCGAATGCCTTTTGCTGGATTAACGTCTAACATTCCTTGTGCCACTTGCCAATCAAGAAAGCTACGTAACGCCGAAAAGCGCAAAGCAAGGCTGGTGGGTTGTAATCCACTACGGTGACTTTTCGCCAATAACATGCGCACATGTTGGCTTTCCAGTGATTTCCATTCGCAGATATTCATTGCCACCATCATTTGCGCTAATGCAGTCAGTTGGCGATGATAATTTTCTACTGTGACAGGGCTTAATCGGCGTTCAACTTGAATATAACGCAGGAATTGTTCAATAGTGGTAGAGAGTGTTTCTGGAATATCTATTGGTTGATTCATTGCCTTGCAATCCAACGAAGTAACAATTCTGGTAAAATATGGGCAAGCTTATCCAGCATGACTGTTCCCATCCCTTCCTGAAAATGTTGGTTATCTCGGCTATTAAAAATAATCACGCCCAAATCCCCATAATGCCCTAACAATGAAAGCGCAACGGAACCAGAGCGTCGTACATTAGGCATCAATAGCATTATCTCTTGCCCATTTAATGGACCTAAATAGTGGTTATCATCACCCATACGTTGAATGCGAAAATGTTCAAATGCTTGGCGAGATAATGGGAGATCTTGTGCATCTAAAGGTGGCTGTAATTGCCAGCGATCGGTAAATAGACGTAATTGAACTGAATAAAGCCCTAATTCCTTAGCCCAAAGGTTTAATCGTTCTAGCATTTCGTGAAGAGAAGCACTGTTGGATAGTTCAGAAATTAATAATAAGAGTTGGCTAAACAATGCTTCATTTTCAGAGGCTTGTTCTATCAACAAACGCATATCTTCTTCAAGATAATGGATGCGGTTACGTTGGCGTGACATTATCCATTCGACTAAAGAAACGGTTCCTCTGACGGGATGAGGAACTTGCATTTGCTCAATATAGCTTGCATTACGGATAAAAAAACCAGGATGTTCCCTGAGATAACGGATCACTTGTTGATCATTAAGTTCGTTGGTTTCAGGGCAACAGAACTGCTCATTTTTATCCGTCATACAGATAGCCTCTCAAAAAATAATATTATAGCTGAATGATCCCATCATAAATATGTGTCGCAGGCCCAGTCATATAAAGAGAGTTACCCTCTCCTTTCCATTCAATTAGCAATGATCCACCCGGTAAGGTGACTTTCACACGTTTATCTAATAAGCCTTGTGAAATACCAATTGCGACAGCTGCACAAGCCCCGCTACCACAGGCATTTGTTTCACCTGCACCACGTTCAAATACCCGCAAATGAAGATTACTTCTGTCTACGATTTGCATAAAACCAATATTAGCACGTTCAGGAAAACGTTCATGTTGCTCTAACACAGGCCCTAACAACTCAACTTCTGCTGTTTTAATGTCTTCAACCTGAATAACGCAATGAGGATTTCCCATTGAAACTACACCGCATAACACAGTGCGTTCCATTGCCCTGATAATATAGGTCTTTTCTGCCTTTTGTGCACGGAAAGGGACTTTTTGAGGTTCAAATTCAGGCTCGCCCATATTGACGCACACATCATCATTGTCCATAACATGCAAGGTCATTCTGCCAGACTGCGTACTGACTTTTATCTCTCTTTTGTTTGTAAGTCCTTTTAATCTCACAAATCGAGCAAAGCAACGAGCACCATTACCACACTGTGCAACCTCACTTCCATCAGCATTAAAAATGCGATAATGGAAATCGAGTTCAGGATCATAAGGTGCTTCAACTACCAATAATTGATCAAACCCAACACCAGTATGGCGATTCGCTAATCGACATATTAACTCTGGTGAAAAATAAACATTTTGAGTCACAGCATCGACCACCATAAAGTCGTTGCCAAGACCATGCATTTTTGAAAATTGCATCTTGCCCCTGCCTGAAACGAAATTACCGTTTCTAAGATTGACTAATTGGTCTGAGTTGAGTCGCTCTCAACTTGCTGGGTTGGCTGGGATGACTGTGTCATTTTTGCCTGAGTATCTTCAGGAGGGAAATAAAGAGGGCCTTTCAAGCCACAACCAGAAAGAGAAATCAGTGTTATTATAGCAAGAGTGCAACGTAAATACGTTTTCATTCGAAATCTGCCTGTCATTTATTTGGTTAATATCCTCTATAATCGCAGTTAGATCTCGAAAAGCAAATAGGAAATGAAGATGAACGACAGTGAATTTCACCAATTAGCTGATGAACTCTTGTCAGAAATAGAACAAACTATTGATAATTATGAAGGTGACGCAGATATTGATTGTGAAATCAATGGCGGTGTAATGACATTAACCTTTGAAAATAATAGTAAAATTATTATTAATCGCCAAGAAGCGTTTCATCAAGTTTGGTTAGCGACACGCTCTGGTGGCTATCACTTTGATTGGAAAGACGAACAATGGATTTGTGATAGAAGTGGTGGTGAATTTTTAACCATGCTGGCACAAGCAATAACAGAACAAAGTGGGGAAGCGTTTTCTTTCTAATAAGCGCAATTAACAACAATAATGGGAGCTATCAAAGCTCCCATTTGTGTTTATTGGCTTGTACTTAATTAAGAATGCTGTACCGCTTTATAATCTGTAAATCCGTGGGCAACAACATTCATTTCAGGTTGCGTTTCTTTACTACCCAGATCGGATAATTTACCAAAGGATCCACCAGCAAAAGGTAACACTTGAGTTGATCCTTCCACTTTCACAATTTGATAAAACTGCGGCAGATTAAAATTAATAAAGCTTGATCCGTATGTGAATCGATCATGAGATGAAGAGTAGAAACGACTAACATCTTTCACTAACTCTTCTTTACTTCCTTCACAATGGGAATAGATTTCAACGCGATTTGCTTCATCTAATATATAGATATTAAAGACATTACTATCTTCTGTGGTTTCGAAGAAGAATTGAATAATCCCTTCACAAGCAAAACCATCAATCACCGCAGGTAAATAGCGGGCGTCCTTATCTAATTTAACTGGCAACCCATGAAGCTTGTTATACGAAATTGCGCCATAAAACTCGATAGCATTTTCTAATTTTTGTACCGACACATTGAGGCGTTCAAAGAACAATCCCCACGTTTGCCCAGCAATGCGTAAAGCTTTAAAACGACCTGGCTCTAAACGATTCGTTGATAATCGCAATTCAATACATTCTGAGACTAACTGCTGAACACGAGTGCGGATTAAACCACGCAAATGTTGGCTATAACAAAATACTTCCACAGAGGCAGGTGGAGCCGCATCTTGGTGCATTTTACCCAATATCGTTTTTAACGATTCCAACATAGATTGTGTGCCACTGAAATGAAGGGTTCTAACTTCATTCCAAGAGTTACGGTACAACAAATCAATGCTACCAATAAGACACTGCTCTTTTTCACCGAAACTAAACACATCGAGTTTTCTAAAATCAAAGTGAACCACGTGATCAGAAAAACTTTCTGTTGGATCAGTTTCTAAATTGACAATAATCGCTAGATGTCTAATTTCACAAGGGCTATACAGTGCTTTCGGTGTTGGTGCAGGTAAACGAATTGGGAAATGGCTCGACATATCCCTGACTAATTCATGCAGTTTAATTTCATCACAAGAAGATTCTCCTTGATGAATATAAACTCGAGACTCTTTTGTTAACAGCCCATTAAAATAAGACCATGCCACTAATTTATTTAAATAGCGGTTATATTCTAATGGTTGGTGTCCAACGATATTTTCAAAATCAGGGGCACGATTATATAAATACCATCCGCTACGATTTGCTCGACCTTGTGGTACATAAATAAAGGTTAGATGTGACTCTGATAAATCAGGTGATATTTGTGGATTAACCAGTGTGATTTTACCCGGTAATGCTTCAAACGCAGCGTAAAGCTTACGTGTTAAGACACCGATATCTTGTGGGCTTGCACTGACACTTAAATTATTACGACGCGCAAAACGAATAAGATTACGATAGCTTTGCATCATCGTATCTAATAACTCATTGTGTGCATCACGCACACGCTCGATTTTCCAGCTATCACGTGTATCGAGTACTGTTAAGCGCTCATTATCCCATTGCCATTGAGTGACCAATTGCGATAAGACTTGTCGTCTCCAGCCTTCAGGTTCGTTTTGTGTTTTTTCGTTAGATAATTTTTCACACACTTTCAGGTAGAAACAGCGACGGATAAGATCAAGGCGAGTTAAATCATTAATAGAAACCAAATAGCGAGTGACACGCTCAAGCATCATACAATAAGCATCTAAACCGTAATTAACGATTTCGCCACGGTGTAGATGTTGTTTCATTTCTAATGCCAGCAACTTCCCATTAGGATAGTCTGCTGAATAGGCTTCTAATAAAATACTTTTTAGTACGGCTTTATAAGGTGAATCGACACTTTTATAGAGTTGCCATAAACTTGCGCCAAAGTACTCTTCAGCAGAAAGTTCGCCTAATCCCCCGAGATCTAACCACTCATTTGGCGTTAATACACCTTGAGCATAAAGGGAGTTAACATATTCATCATAATGATGTTCTTCTTCAATAGGCACCATCGCCCATAGCAAGCGTTTACCTGCTAGGCGTACTGCTGTGCGATAAAATTCATCAAGTAAAAGAATATGTTGGGTAGAGCCGCAATCTTCTCCACCTAAGCTACCACTTGCATGGTGACGAAATCTATTTTCATCAATTAAGAAAAACGTAACATCAATACCTAGTTCGCCAGCCCATTGTTCAATCAATTGGCATTTGCGTTGTAAAAGTGCACGTTCATCTTGATCCAGCCATGATTGATGGCAGACCCAAATATCAATATCGGAGCAGTGACTTTGACCAATAGAAGAGGTACTCCCCATTGAATAGATGCCAGTAATTGGCAACTCTCCATTGGCGTATCCATCCATCGGATCATCACATAATGCGTTAACCAGCTTATTCGCCCATTGACGTTGCATGTCATCGGGTTCAAAGAAACATGTGCCGTGAGGAACATTTCCTTGTATGTAGCCGGGCAACTCAGGATGGTGGTAATGCAATAAAACAGGAATTAAACCATAGACCTGTTTAAAAACATCACACATCGATGCAAACGCTCGTTCCAGTCTGAGTTGATTAATCGCATCCAGCCGTTGCTTCAGTGTTTCAATATAAAGATACAAGAGTTTCGCCTGAACAATACTAAGAAGATAGTAGAATCTGAGTTTATAAGTGACCAAGGTTGAGTTAGGGAATATTAATAGATAAAACTTTACTAACAAAATCTCGGAAACGTGATCAATTTAACACCTTGAGCGCAAGGCGTAAAGAGGAACTCAAAATATAGCACCAAGATCTAAAAGTGATATTTAAGCGCTTAATCGTGTAAAGCCATCAAATAAATATCTTTATAATCATGAAGATAAATTGTTTTATTTATAGAAAAAATGATAAAAAAATATCTCAATCCTCCCTTTACCCCACAAAAACCCCTGTTTACTTAATGATGAAACTGAAAATAAATTTTGACAAAACGTAAAAAATAGATAAAAAAGTAAAAATAAAAGCAACCGATTGATAATCATGAATTATTTTTAATTTTTGATTATTTTTTATTTTTACACTTAAAATAAGAATTCTATTTTTAATGTTGTGATAATAATATTTAAAATAATATTTAATTTTTATTAATTAATTATTTAATTTAAGAATAAATTCTTTTCTCTATTCTTATTATTTCTCTTTCTTTTATTTAATAATAATTTTGTTAAAATTTATAGTATTTTTATATATTGAAAAATAATAAGAAAAATAAGTAAATTTAAAATAATAGTTGTTTTATCAATGTGTTCAGATTAAACATAATATTTGTCTCACTTCTCACCCACCAAATGTTAACAAAATTAACTCAATGTTTTGATTTTGTAAATAACCACACTTTTTATATAGATATAAAAAGAATAAAATTCTAAAAATAACTAAACCCGATAGTATCCATTAATAATTTACTTATTTTTTATTTCCTCTTTCTTTTTTTCTTTTTCGAAGATGGCCTCATTTCTTTCATTGTTATTACGACTCAAAGCGCCTTAACTGGAAAATTGAGCTTTAAAGTGTTAAAACAATGCCTTATTTCTAAACAAAAATATCGCTAATCGCTCGGAAGAGATAATACTATTATGTCAAAAAGTACCATCCGTATTGCTACCCGCCAAAGCCCTCTTGCTATGTGGCAGGCGCTCTATGTGAAAGAACAACTACAACTTGCTCATCCAGGTTTAGTCGTCGAATTAATACCGATGGTCACTAAAGGTGACATCATTTTAGATACACCTTTAGCTAAAGTAGGTGGCAAAGGGCTATTTGTAAAAGAGTTAGAACTTGCCCTACTTGAATCACGCGCAGATATTGCCGTTCACTCTATGAAAGATGTTCCTATTGATTTCCCAGAAGGCTTAGGGTTAGTGACTATTTGTGAACGCGAAGATCCTCGTGATGCCTTTGTCTCTAATCATTATGATTCTTTAGAACAACTTCCTGCGGGTAGTATTGTAGGCACATCCAGTTTACGTCGCCAATGCCAATTAAAAGCACAGCGCCCTGACCTGATTATTCGTGATTTACGTGGTAATGTCGGTACTCGTTTAGGGAAACTAGATAATGGTGATTATGATGCCATTATTCTTGCCGTTGCTGGCTTAAAACGCCTAGGTCTTAACGAACGTGTTCGTACACCATTATCTGCTGAGCAATCTTTACCTGCGGTTGGGCAAGGTGCAGTGGGAATTGAGTGTCGCTTAGATGATAATGAAACTCGTCAGTTATTAGATGCACTAAACCATTCTCGCACTGCAATTTGCGTTAAAGCAGAGCGTGCAATGAATACTCGTCTTGAAGGCGGTTGCCAAGTTCCGATTGGAAGCTATGCCATTTGGCAAAATGACAAAATTTGGTTACGTGCTTTAGTCGGTTCTCCTGATGGCGAAACTATTTTGCGTGGTGAGCGCTTAGTGTCTCCAGAATACGCTGAAACTGCGGGTATCTCACTGGCTGAAGAGCTTTTAGATAAAGGTGCACGAGCCATTTTAACGGCAGTGTATCAAGGCAGCACACCTGCATGAGTATTTTAGTTACTCGCCCCAACCCAGCAGGAAAGGCATTAACCCAACGTTTAATTGATGCGGGAAAAACAGCCTTTCAAGCACCTTTAATAGAGATCACCGCAGGTCGTGAGCTCCCTTTATTAGATGCTAAACTAAAAGGATTAAGGGCGGGTGATTGTGTATTTTTACTTTCTAAAAATGCGGTGTCATACGCAAACTGGCAGCTAAATCAATTACAACAATCATGGCCAGATACGCTATCCTATTATGGAATAGGTCAAAGCACAGCGAAAGATTTCCAACATTTAAGCAGTCTTCCAATTTGCTACCCTGAGCAAGGAGAAACCAGCGAAGATCTTCTTGACCTTCCTGAGCTTAATCAGGTGAAAAACAAGCAAATATTACTGCTTAGAGGTAACGGTGGTCGTGACTTACTCGCAACAACATTGAGCCAACGAGGCGCAATCGTTGATGAATGCGAATGTTACCAACGCCTATTTATTCATTATTCCCCTGAAGACTTTGCGCTTCAATGGGAAAAAGCACAGGTTGATACGCTTGTTGTCACTAGCGGTGAAATGTTACAACAACTCTTTGATCTGGTCGCTGAATCTAAAAAAGCATGGCTGTTAAACTGCCATTTACTTGTGGTCAGTGAACGATTAGCAACAATAGCAAAAACATTAGGGTGGGAAACTGTCACCGTTGCTGAAAGTGCCAATAATGATGCTTTATTTCATGCATTAATATAGAACCTAAATGAGACGCCGATATGACGGAACAGAAAAATACAAATGATAATGACTTGCCAAAAGATGCAGCTAAAGCTGATGAGAATGTCCGCTATCAGGAAGTCAAACCTGTTAATAACAAGCGCTCAGGTCTAATTGGAAGTGCTGTTGCTATCCTTGTTATTTTGGCAATCGGTGGTAGCCTTTACTATTACACCAATCAACAAGCATCAAAGCTGAGTGTAGAAAATCAATCACTCAAATCTGAGCTTACCCAATTACAACAACTCCAAAATACGTATCAACAACGCTTTGACAATATTGATAGTATGTTTGACTCACAAAAACAGACTATCAATAAATTACAAAACGAACGCCAAACAACAGAGCGCCAAATTCAAGATCTACAAACACGCTTTGCCGCTATTTCTAGTGCAGATGTCAAAAGTTGGCTATTAGCACAAGCCGATTTTATGGTGAAAATGGCTGGTCGTAAGTTATGGAATGATCAAGATGTTGTGACCGCCGTGAGTTTACTAAAAGGTGCTGATAGTAGCTTAGCGGAAATGAACGATCCGAGTTTACTTGAGATCCGTCGTGCTATTAATGAAGATATCAGCAGTTTAGCTGCTCTCACCAAAATTGATAATGATGGCATCATCTTACAATTAAACCAGTTAGCGAATCAGGTTGATAATCTCCGTTTAGCTGATCTTGAGCGTAATGGCTCCCCAATGGATAAAAACGATGAAACCATTTCAGGTTCACTTTCTGATTGGAAAGAGAATCTAAGTAAAAGCTGGAAAAGCTTTATGGATGATTTTATTACTATTCGTCGCCGTGATACCGCTGCCGCTCCTTTATTAGCACCGAATCAAGATGTCTATTTACGTGAGAATATCCGTTCACGTTTATTAATTGCTTCTCAAGCCGTGCCTCGTCACCAAACTGAAACTTATCAGCAATCACTGGAAGCGGTATCCACTTGGGTACGTGCTTATTTTGATACCTCTGATCCAAGTACAACTGCATTTTTAGATACGGTTTCTGAATTAGAGAAACAGCCTATTACGCTTGCAATGCCATCAGAATTGAAGAGCCCGACATTGCTAGAAAAACGTGTAGAAAAACAAATTCGCAATTTACTGGCACAAAATGAGTATGCAGAACCACAAGTTGCTGGAGCACAAGCTGTTGAAGCCCAAGATGCCCAAGCCGTAGAAGCTGAACATAATGCATCAGAAAGCGTACAAGATGTTGCAGCTGATAGTACAACTGTTGATGCACCAGTAACACAACAAGGAGAATAAGCTTATGTTAAAAATACTGCTCCTTTTTGTGGTGCTTATTGCGGGCATCATTTTTGGCCCACTATTGGCAGGCCATCAAGGTTATGTACTTATACAAACTGATGATTGGGATATTGAAACCAGTGTAACCAGCCTTGTCATTATGTTTGTTTTACTACAATTAGCATTGTTACTGATTGGTTGGAGTTATCGCCGATTCATTGGTACAGGCTCAAAAGCATATAGTTGGTTTTCTTTCCGTAAACGTAATCGCGCACGCAAACAAACCAGCATGGCATTAATGAAATTAGCGGAAGGTGATTTTAAAGAAGTTGAAAAACTAATGAGCCGTAATGCAGATTATGCAGAGCAGCCTGTTGTAAACTACCTGTTAGCCGCTGAAGCCGCACAACAACGTGGTGATGAATTCCGAGTTCAACAACACCTCGAACGTGCAGCTGAGCTTGCCGATACCAATCAGCTTCCTGTTGATATCACTCGAGTGCGTATTTTATTAGCACAAAACGAAAATCACGCTGCGCGTACTGGGGTTGATGAGTTATTAAATCAAGTGCCACGTCACCCAGAAGTGTTACGTCTTGCAGAAGTCGCTTATACACGAACAGCAGCTTGGCAAGCACTGCTTGATATCATTCCTTCCATGCAAAAAATTGCATTACACACAGATGATGAACTAGAGCAATTACGCCAAAAAGCCTATATCGGTATTATGGGACAGAAGATGTCCGAAAATGGCTGTGATGGACTGAAAAATTGGTGGAAAGCACAACCGCGTAAAGTACATCATGATAATGCATTGCGTGTCGTTTTGGCTGAACACCTTATTGAGTGTAACGATCCTGATACCGCTCAAACGATCATCTTAGACGGTATTAAACGCCAATATGATGAACGCTTGATCTTACTATTGCCTCGTTTAAAAAATACAGATGCCAATGTTATTATGAAAGTGCTTAATACATTAATTAAACAACATGGGCCAACGCCATTACTCAATAGCACATTAGGTCAGATAGCGATGCAACAAGGGAAATGGGCTCAAGCTGAAGAGGCTTTTCGTAATGCATTAAAGCAACGCCCTGATGTTCATGACTTTGCGTGGCTTGCTGATGCATTAGATAAACAGAAAAAATCTGAAGAGTCGGCGAAAGTGCGTAAAGATGCTTTATTAATGACACTGAAAAAGGATTCTGTCATTTTTGAAGAGCCTAAAAAAAGTAAATAAGCTTATTCGATAAGAACGTGATCATAAATCGTTTAATCACCTGATCTAAAAACCCTCTTTTATTAATTATTGAGGGTTTTTTTATGTGATTTAAAAGACACGTTGAAATAACAACACCACTTCCACACATAAAGTCAAAAACACATACACCCAAGCAATACGATAAAAGCGAGTGGGTATTCCCTTCTCATTTTCTTGCTTAAATGACAGATAATGTTTTCTCGCTTGATAAAACACGACGATATAAATCAGTGCGATCCCCTGACAAAGAAAAGCCACATATTTAGCCCATGATTTTCCACCAATAATAAGCATGATAAGAGGGATCAAAAAGAACAATAATGGGCCAAACTTCTCTATAAGAAAGAGTTTTTCTTGTGCAAGATATGCTTTTTGTTTATTTATCATATTGATGCTATCTCCAATCTACCCTTGCGCTGGATAATAGCGTGATAATGCGGTGAATACAAAATGGATGAGTGGTTGATATATAAAAAAACGCCTGTATAAAACTATACAGGCGTATAAATATACAATCAGGTCTACAGACGGATGGTGCCTCACTCAACGTTTCGTCCTGTTGATGATGAATGATGTTCATCGTTAACGTGGACGTAGGCACCGAATAATCGGCTCTGCATCATTCCTAGGTTTATGAAGCCATATGCTGTCATAAGGAGTGGAATGAGCATCTACAATATACGTATTGCATTTAGCGTGCCAATTTTTCATTTTTTATTAAAAATATCCCCTATCGCTAAAAAGTATAAGATAACTTATTGAATTTTGGTTTTCCTTTCTGGCTTTACTCATTTTCAATGATAAAGACGCTATGGTTTGTGCTTTCACCATGCTATTGCTAAATAGAAAAGAAAATATAGGGTCTGATATACGTCTCTTTTTCACGACAAGAAAAACACACTGATTATTTAATTATTTAAAATCAATATGTTAAATGTCTCCTATTGGAGACATCAAAAATAGCAAGTGTTGGCATTTACCGACAAATAAAACAAAAAACTTATATTTCATATAGTTAAAATCAATTATTTTACGTATTTAACTCATCTTTTTATGAAGATTAAAATTCGGTAATAAATTAAATTATTAATAACCCTTAAGTGACAAGGGTGGCATTTCCGTTAAAAACATCATTTTGGTTTTCTTATCTGGAACACATAACAAGAAATAAAAAATATGGATAAGAGTAACGACTTATAGAAGTAGAAGTAGAAGTAGAAGTAGAAGTAGAAGTAGAAGTAGAAGTAGAAGTAGAAGTAGAAGTAGAAGTAGAAGTAGAAGTAGAAGTAGAAGTAGAAGTAGAAGTAGAAGTAGAAGTAGATATGGTATAGCGGTTTTTAAAAAGTAAATCGTAGATACGAAAAAGCCTCGATATAATCGAGGCTTTTTCTTATTGGTCGGCGAGAGAGGATTCGAACCTCCGACCCACTGGTCCCAAACCAGTTGCGCTACCAGGCTGCGCTACTCGCCGTCTGCATCACTGCTCTTATCTTGTTTATTGGTGCGAAGGGGGGGACTTGAACCCCCACGTCCGTTAGAACACTAACACCTGAAGCTAGCGCGTCTACCAATTCCGCCACCCTCGCATAAACAATAACTAAGATAAGATGGGGTGGCTAATGGGACTCGAACCCACGACAACTGGAATCACAATCCAGGGCTCTACCAACTGAGCTATAGCCACCATAACAGCTATCTTATTACTTCTTACAACAACGCTCTTCACCGTAACTCTTAGCACGCTTTAATGGCGCGCCCGACAGGATTCGAACCTGAGACCTCTGCCTCCGGAGGGCAGCGCTCTATCCAGCTGAGCTACGGGCGCTTCACGCCGTTGCGGGAGAGGATAGTACGGATTTACGCTCTGTCTGTCTAGTGCTTTTTGAAAAAAAAAGTTTGTTTGACGATAGTTTGTGCATTTCGTCGATAAATGGAGCGTTTTTACACGCTAAACGCCCCGTCAGTATAATAATTAAACAAGTAAGATGCTAGATAAATGCATGAATAAATCATTTAATCAGCCCCACCTAACAAAAAAGACGCTATTACTATTACAATTTATTGGAATAATAATACCCAACGAATTTTAACAGCTTAAATTGACGCTTAATTCGACTTGGTTGTGATAACAAACGATATAACCACTCTAATCCAAGATTTTGCCATGCTTTTGGTGCTCTCTTAACATGACCCGTAAACACATCATAAGTCCCACCGACACCCATATATAATGCATCAGGATAAATTTCACGACATGCACGAATAAACAACTCTTGCTTAGGTGATCCCATGGCTATAGTCACTATCTTCGCACCAGAGGCCTTTATACGCTCAAATAACGCCTCTCTATCTTGTGGTGTGAAGTAACCGTTCTGGCTACCCACAATGTTTACGTTCCACTGTGCTTTAAGCTTATCTTCGGTTTGCGAAAGAATTTCAGGTTTACCACCGACAAGAAAGACAGGTGTTCCCTCTTTACCTGCTCTTTCCATTAACGCTTCCCATAAATCCGCACCAGCAATACGAGAAACATTTGCATCAGGATATTTACGACGAATACCTCGCACAACACTGATACCATCTGCATAAAGATAATCAGCTTCATTGAGTAGCTCATTGAGTGCTGAGTCTGTTTCTGCTGTGAGAATTTTTTCTGCGTTAATGGCAATCAGAGAGCCACTTTTTATTTGTGCTCCTTCATAGAGATAATCCAGAAAATGAGCCATATCGCGAAATCCCCAGATATTATGTCCACGGATTGAATACTTCGGAATTGAATTGGATCCCATTACTTTTCCTTTTTCTCTAAACGAGGTTCACTTTGTAGTTGACGAGTCACGTAATTGCGTACCAATCCCGCACTTTCAAATAACCAATAAAGCAGTTTTGCGACCACTAAACATAAACCAAAAACTAAACAGAAGAACACAACACGAGAGACGAACGAATCGACCCCTTCTCGTGCTAAAACAATCATATTAAAAATCGCCCCAAAGCAAAAAGCTTGTAAGATAGCAGACTTATAGCGATTGCTCTCACTCAACCCTTGCTGGTATAGCCAATCAAACCATTTAATAATCAACCCGACTACGATGGCACCTAATGGGATAAAGACAACGCCCCCCATCACAACCAACGAGCCAATTAAGGTTGGCGAAATAGCAAGACCCGCATGGTAATTAAGCACTTCCCACGTAAAGTAATTTGCAGAGTTCAGTACAACATCTGGGCGTTCAGGCCAAACCCAAGAAGGAATAAAAACATAAAAATCACGAATTATCGGAGCAAGTCCTTGGAACTCAATCTTGTCATAGTTATCAAGTAACAACGCTAAGTTTTCCCAAGGAGAGAACGTATCACGAGTAAGGTACAAGAAAGTATAGAATGCCTCGGCACCACTCACATCAAGACCATAGCGTTTTAATGCCAACCAGAACATTCCAACGATACTCATAACCCCCGCTGCAACCAGCATCCACAAGGTTATCCAGCCACGAACAATACCGATAAACAAAAACAGCGCAAAAGCGATGATGATATTGGCGCGCGTTCCACCCACGATAATGTAAGTTAAGATCCCAAAACCTACCGTCGCACAAAGGAAGAAAATCCAGCGTTGTTGCGTTGGTTTTAAGAAATAAACCACCAGCATTGCGGGAATAAAGAAATAGAAAAAGCGCTTAAGCGCGACACCTGACACTTGGCTTGAAAAAATTTGGCTATACGTTTTGAGCTTAAAGAGTAAAAAGCCATTTTGCAGAAAGAAAATTCCGACGGTTACAAATGCGATTAATGCCAATAAAATCCAAGTGAGGTTGGTTTCTACTCTATTCATGGTAAATAACGACCTAGAAGGGCCGCTAACCGGTTTTCTCAACCTTACCTTATAAGTGACATAATAAATGGCATAGAAGCAGGTAGAAGCTAATAGCGCGTATAATAATGAATCAACCGGTACAACTGCGACATCAAATTGGAATACCAACATACAAGTCAGTGGAAAACCAAAATAAAAGGTCAGCAGATAGAGCATTGAGAAAAAAACATTAAAATTAAAGCGAACTCGACGAAATTCTTGATAAGTCAGCAATAAAATAAAACTTAAAGAGATAAAATAAACAAGTGCTAAGCCACCCAGTTCCGCCAATGTCATTGCGGCTCTCCTGTACTCATCTCAATTAGCTCTTTCCATCCGTCCGTAAAATTAGGCGCAAAGAAGGCAATATTTTGGCGATCAAGCATCAGTAATTGACGTTTAGCCTCTTCAATTAGCGCAACATCTAATTTATCACCCGAGAAAAAAACAGGAACATTTTGCTCAGTTAAATCCTGCCAAAATGGGTTTTGACGACTAATAACAAAAGGGATCGCAAATTGAATAAGCAGACAAAGCGTGCCGATACCTTGTTGACGATGGAAAATAAAATAGCCTAAATCACATGTTTTCAATAACGTAAGATAATCATCAAATGCCAATTTATCACGTAATATTTCAACCTGATTATATGGAAGCAACTGGCCAGCTGCTTGGGTTACTTCATCAATATAAACGTGATTATTTTCAGGATATCCCATTGGAATAATCACTTTTGCGCGTGTTCCATATTGCTCTGCAATCGCCTGTAAAGCTTCAATATGACGATTCGATCTATCCCCTGAATTACCCACAATAATGGTGATTTGTTTTTCATCAATAGGCGCTTTTTCTGTTACCGTCAGCGCAGGATCCATTCTTGTTGGAAAATAGAGCAAACTGGCTGGAATATTAACGTTAAATTGCGCGAAGTAATTTAGATCACCTCGTGTACCAAATACTCGCCCCACACGCTTTTGAGCAAGTTTACGAAGAAGATAAAAGAGTCTAAATTTTAGCTGTTTAGAATCCTGATATAAATCAGCACCCCAAATATGCCACCAAAATTGATGACGTTTAATCTTGCCAGTCAATAATGCCAGCCAAATAGGCGCATTAAACTGACCTAAAAAAAGGAATCGTTGGTGAGTATCGGCTTTTGCCAATGTAACCACTCTCTGTGCAACCTGCTTTTTATCAGCTAAACACTCAATATCTAAAGCTGGATAGCTTTCTTGCAGTGAAGTATTTTTACTGGCAACGATAAAACGAGGTTTATACGTTAACCCCGCCTCAGTCACGAGGTGGTCGTTAAAAAACCGTAACATTGTGTTGTTATGATGCACAATGTCTGAACCTAGTACGTAAATCAAAGTTGTCATTTGCGCCTGCAATAAATCACGAAAACAGAACTACAGAGAAGGAAGTAAATAATATACGTTGCCATATAGGCTTGAGCTGCACCCAGTGCGCCATGCTCAGGAATAAGCCAACGCGAAAATAGCGTTAATAAGGCAAACTGGCTTACTTCTGTAAGGATATAAAAACGTAGTGCCGCTTTTGCAATGACAAGATAGCCAAAGACATAGGCGCCTACTTTTAAAACATCACCGACAAGTTGCCATGCAAATAAATCACGCATAGCGACAAATTTATCTGAAAACAGTAACCAAATCGCAAAATCACGTAATAACCACACCATAAAGCTGGCAACAGCAACCGCAGGTAATACAAACTTCAGCGACTTTACTATCTCTTTAGTGATATCACTCTTTTGTGTTAATCGAGAGAGGGTTGGCAGTAAATAAACAGAGAAAGATGCCGTAATAAATTGTAAGTAAGCATCTGAAATGCTACTCACGCCTTGCCAAATCCCAACCTCATCCCAGCTATAATGTTTAGCCAATAGATTACGCATCATGATATAAGCGACTGGGAGCGTAATAGAGGTCAAAATAGCCATAATAGTAAATTTGCCAAGATGGCTGGCAATCGCTTTATCCCAGTGGGGTTTCAGCTCACTCAACGCGAAGCGTTTACGCTTTACTACTAAAAATGTAGCAGGAAATAAAATAAGTGCAGGCACTAATGCTAGTCCAATTAATGCACCGTGATAACTCGCAAATAAATAGCATAAATAATAAGCAACAACACCAATAATGCTACCTGCAATCACTGATAAGGCATTACCTGCCGCATCACGATAACCTTTTAATATGGCAAGAAAATAATTGCTATATGCAATTCCCATTTGAATAAAAGCAACAGCTCTTACAATATCCTGATATTGATGATAATCATCACCAAATAACACTTGGCTAATGGGGGCAGAAAAAAGAAGAAATAAAATAGCTAATAGTGTGGAAAACAGCAAAATCATGGATGATGAAGTACCCAACACTTTTTTGCGTTGAATATCATCATCTTGATATTGTGCGATTAATTTCGTCACACCATTAAAAATACCCGCACCAGACAAGACGCCTAGTACGGTGATTAATTGACGAAAGTTACCCGCTAATCCGACTCCTGTTGGACCAAAAGAGACAGCAAGTAACTTAACGACAAGCAGACCAGCCCCGATTTTTATCAGGGTTGATCCGGCTGTCCAAATCGATGCTTTGGCTAATGACATAATTAAGCAAAAAAGTCGCGAATATGACCAATAACAGTCTGTTGCTCTTCTTCTGTCATGTTGTAGAACATAGGTAAACGCACTAAACGCTCACTTTCTCGCGTTGTGAAAATATCTTCACCGTCAAAGCGACCAAACTTCATACCTGCTGGGCTGGTATGTAATGACACATAGTGGAATACCGTTAAGACACCATGCTCTTTCATGTAGTCATTAAACGCGGTACGTTGCTCGATATCTTTCAGTTTGATATAGAACATATGTGCATTGTGTTCTAACCCTTCAGGAACGATTGGAAGCGCCAATAAGCCTTTTTCTGCTAATGGTGTCAATGCATCATAGTAAATCTGCCAAAATGCTAAACGACGCTCATTAATTTTTTCAGCTTCTTCAAGTTGAGCCCACAGATAAGCTGCTTGTAAGTCTGACATTAAATAGCTAGAACCAATATCTCGCCAAGTATATTTATCTACCTGACCACGGAAAAATTGGCTGCGGTTAGTGCCTTTTTCACGGATAACTTCTGCGCGATTGATTAAATCAGGATCGTTAATTAACGTTGCACCACCCTCACCACCTGATGAGTAGTTTTTAGTCTCATGGAAGCTATAGCAACCAATATGACCAATCGTGCCAAGCGCTTTGCCCTTGTAAGTTGACATGACACCTTGTGCAGCATCTTCAATCACGAATAGATTATGTCTTTTCGCAATCGCCATAATGGTATCCATTTCACACGCAACACCTGCGTAATGAACAGGCACTATCGCGCGCGTTTTATTTGTGATTGCTGCTTCAATTTTTGTTTCATCAATATTCATAGTATCTGGACGAATATCAACGAAAACAATCGTTGCGCCACGTAATACAAACGCATTAGAGGTCGAAACAAAGGTAAAACTTGGCATGATGACTTCATCGCCAGGCTTGATATCTAATAAGATGGCAGCCATTTCAAGCGATGCTGTACAAGAAGGCGTTAACAGCGTTTTATGACAATGAAATTGTTCTTCTAACCACTTTTCACATTTCTTTGTGAAATTGCCATCACCACAGAGCTTGCCACTTTCCATAGCCTGTTTCATATATTCTAATTCTGTGCCGACAACGGGTGGTTTATTAAACGGAATCATATTATCCCCTGTATAACCAATAAGTGGTGCTCTCTATTAAGCCCCCACTGTGTGTGTATAAACGCGAAGCTGCAATATTGCTGATCTGTGTTGCAACATATAAGGTTGAAATACTTTGTTGTTGACACCAAAACTTCGCGACCGACATCAGTTGTTTACCAATGCCTTGTCCTATTCTGTTGGGCATTACTGCGAGTAATCCCACTCTTGCTTCACTTTCAGATATTTGACGTAAAGTGACAAAACCACTCACGTTATTTTCAGCATCACAAGTCAGTAAACAGATATCATCGAACGTACCTAACACTGCTTTTTTAACCCATAATGCATAAAAACGACTGCTATCGCCTTCTTGATACCAAGGTGTTCTAAAACGACTTTGTATAAAAGCTTCTGAAGCCGTTGCCATCAATAAATCGATATCATCTTCATTGGCTTTTCTAAAACAATATTCCGTCGCTTTCTTACAAGCATTTTCTGTGCCAATTGAAAGTTTAAAATCAATTTCACCTTCCGCAAATTGAAAACCTAATTGGCTGAGTTTATCGATGAGAGAAAGCTCATGAGATGCGACTTTAGCTTGAACTACAGCAAAAGCGTCAAGTTGTTCGTCTGTTAACACGGGCGCTTGTGTATCAAACTCAAGGCGCCCTGTTTTGAGGGAGAAATACTCACTTTCCCACTCAAGATAATTAATATTGGCGAGGACGGACATGTAATAAATCCAATAGATAGCGGCCATAACCTGTTTTAGACAGTGATTTTGCGCTTTCTCTTACTTGGTCATCACTGAGCCAACCATTGCGCCAAGCAATCTCTTCAAGACACGCCACTTTAAATCCTTGGCGTTTTTCAACGGTTTGAACAAAGGTACTGGCTTCAATTAAACTATCGTGAGTTCCGGTATCTAACCACGCAAAACCACGTCCCAGTAGTTCAACGTTAAGCTCACCACATTCAAGATACATCTGATTAATCGACGTAATTTCTAATTCACCACGAATCGAAGGTTTGACTCGTTTGGCAAAATCAACCACACGGTTATCGTAGAAATAAAGCCCTGTCACCGCCCAATTAGACTTAGGCTGTTCTGGTTTCTCTTCAATGGATAACACTTTGAAATCATCGTCAAATTCAACGACACCAAATCGCTCAGGATCCATCACTTGATAACCAAACACAGTTGCACCACGTTCACGTTGTGCAACTTGTTTCAGTTTTGGACTAAACCCTTGACCAAAATAGATATTATCGCCTAAAACTAAACAGCAATGGTCATCATCAATAAATTCCTCGCCCAAAATAAAGGCTTGGGCTAAGCCATCAGGAGATGGCTGAATTTTATATTGAAGACGAACACCAAATGCAGAACCATCACCCAATAAGCGCTGAAATGAGGTCATATCATCTGGTGTTGTGATGATCAAAATATCTCGAATGCCAGCAAGCATCAGAACTGAAAGCGGATAATAGATCATGGGCTTATCATAGATAGGTAATAACTGCTTCGATACCCCTTTGGTTATCGGATGCAGTCGTGTACCAGAACCACCCGCTAAAATAATACCTTTCATCATTTATCCTTCTTTACTTAATCAGTTCCCAAGCCCTAGACGTTCACCTGCATAAGAGCCATCAAGCACACGTTTCCACCAAGTTTCGTTATTTAAATACCACAACACGGTTTTACGAATGCCTGATTCAAATGTCTCTTCTGGTTTCCAACCTAATTCAGCTTCAATTTTCGCTGCATCAATGGCGTAACGTAGATCATGACCCGGTCTGTCTTTCACATACGTGATTAAATCAACATATTGAGCAACGCCTGCGGGTTTGTTCGGGTATAGCTCTTCAAGTAACGCACAAATTGTTTTCACAACATCAATATTACGACGCTCATTATGACCGCCAATATTGTAGGTTTTACCCGGTGTTGCCGTTGTTGCGACTAAATAAAGCGCACGAGCATGATCTTCAACATAGAGCCAATCACGGATCTGTTCACCTTTACCATAAACAGGTAATGGTTTTCCTGAAATCGCATTTAAGATAATTAATGGGATTAATTTTTCAGGAAAATGGTAAGGACCATAGTTATTTGAGCAATTGGTAATTACAGTTGGTAAGCCATAAGTCCGTAACCAAGCACGCACTAAGTGGTCACTTGAGGCCTTAGAAGCAGAATATGGGCTACTTGGTGCATAAGGCGTTGTTTCAGTGAAGAAGTCGTCTGTACCTTCTAAATCGCCATACACTTCATCTGTTGAGATATGGTGGAACCGAAATGCCGTTTTCTTTTCTTGTGGTAAAACTTGCCAAAAGTGGCGAGCTGCTTCCAATAAGGTGTAAGTGCCAACAATATTGGTTTCAATAAACGCAGCAGGACCATCAATAGAGCGGTCAACATGGCTTTCTGCCGCTAAGTGCATCACAACATCTGGCTGATATTGAGCAAATAAGCGGTCAAGCTCGGCTCTATCACAGATATCGACTTGCTCAAAAGCATAACGTTCACTGTCGGCTACAGTTGCTAATGACTCTAAATTACCGGCATAAGTTAGTTTATCCACCACAACAACGCTGTCATTGGTGTTTTCAATAATATGTCGAACAACAGCAGAGCCGATAAAACCGGCTCCGCCTGTCACTAGAATGCGTTTCAACGCCATACTCCTTTAGTATCTACAATCCATTTTTGAGTGATTTTACTACCAGGGATCGCTTTAAATTGTTGGTGATCAACTAACATTAAGACAATATCAGCGTCTTTCAGAGCTTGTTCTGTTGATACTAACTCTGTGATCCCTTTCAGTTTTGTTGGTAATTCATGAATATTAGGTTCAACCGCAAACGTAGTACCACTGTGCCAATCAGCAACTTGTTTAGTGATATTCATCGCTGGGCTTTCACGTAAGTCATCGATATTAGGCTTAAAGGCTAAACCAAAGCAGGCAATTTTAATTTCGTTTGCACGTTTACCTGTTTCAGTAAGGCAATCTGCAACAGCGGCTTTAACTTGATCGATAACCCACACTGGTTTGCCATCATTGACTAAACGCGCAGTGTGAATTAAACGAGATTGTTTTGGATTTTGTGACACGATAAACCAAGGGTCAACAGCGATACAGTGTCCGCCAACGCCTGGACCTGGTTGTAAAATATTGACGCGAGGATGGCGGTTCGCCAAGCTAATTAGCTCCCACACATTAATATCTTGGTCAGCGCAGATCAGTGATAATTCATTAGCAAACGCAATATTAACATCACGGAAGCTATTTTCAGTCAGCTTACACATTTCTGCGGTACGTGCATTGGTGATAACACATTCACCTTCAAGGAAAATTTTGTACAACTCACTCGCACGTTCTGAAGATTTACGGTTCATCCCACCGACAACACGGTCATTGCGGATAAGTTCAATCATCACTTGACCCGGTAATACACGCTCAGGGCAGTAAGCAACATCGATATCAGCATCTTCACCTTGTTGATGAGGGAAAGTTAAATCTGGGCGAGCTTCTGCTAACCACTCTGCCATTTTTTCAGTAGAACCAACTGGTGAGGTTGATTCTAGAATAATAAGATCACCTTTCTTCAGTACAGGTGCGATAGAGCGGGCAGCTGCTTCAACATAAGCCAAATCAGGCTCATGCTCACCTTTAAATGGTGTAGGTACAGCAATAAGGTAAGCATCTGCTGGTTGTGGCGTGGTATAGGCTTTTAAATGACCTTCTTCAACCGCTTGTTTAACGACTTTATCAAGATCAGGCTCAACAATGTGAATTTGACCTTTATTAATCGTATCAACTGCATGCTGATTAACATCAACACCGATGACGCTTTTTTTACGAGAGGCAAAAGCTGCCGCTGTAGGTAAACCAATGTAGCCGAGGCCGATAACAGAAATAGTTTCAAAACTCATAATGTCACCTGATTTTTTTTCAATGCTTCAAGAATACGTTGGCAGGCATGACCATCACCGTAAGGGTTTGTCGCCTTACTCATTTGGTGATACGCGTTTTCGTCTGTCAATAAAGAAGTTACTTCGCTAACAATACGTTTAGTATCTGTTCCGACTAAACAAACAGAGCCCGCCTCAACAGCTTCTGGGCGTTCTGTTGTGTCTCGCATTACAAGAACAGGCTTACCTAATGAAGGAGCTTCTTCTTGAATTCCACCAGAGTCGGTCAAAATAAGGTAAGCATGGTTCATTAAGTAAACGAATGGGAGATAATCTTGTGGCTGGATCAGCTTAATATTATCAATACCATGAAGGATCCGTTGAACAGGCTCACTCACATTAGGATTTAAGTGAACAGGATAAACAACTTCTACATCAGGGTGTGCTAATGCAATTTCAGCTAAAGCTTGGCAGATACGTTCAAAACCACCACCAAAGCTTTCTCGACGATGTCCTGTTACCAAGATCATTTTCTTATCAGGCTGAATAAATGGATAGTTTACAGCAAGCTCATTTAAGAGTGTTTGATTGCCCATCACTCTGTCACTTACCCAAAACAACGCATCAATTACCGTATTCCCCGTGACAAAAATATTTTTATCCGCAACCGCTTCTCGTACCAAATTTAATTTTGCAGTTTCTGTTGGTGCGAAATGATACATTGCAAGATGACCTGCAATAGTACGGTTTGCCTCTTCAGGCCAAGGGGAGTAAAGATTGCCAGTACGTAGCCCAGCCTCCACATGACCAACGGGAATTCGTTGATAAAATGCGGCTAAACTTGCTGCCATGGTCGTTGTTGTATCACCATGTACCAAAACAACATCAGGTTGAAATGACGCTAATACCGGTTTTAACCCTTCTAAAATACGACAGGTAATATCCGTTAAATCTTGTCCTGGTTTCATAATATTGAGATCGTAATCTGGTTTGATCTCAAAAAGATTTAATACCTGATCAAGCATTTCTCGATGTTGGGCCGTAACACATACCTTCGCTTCAAACGAATCATCATTTGCTAAAGCGTGCACTAAAGGTGCCATTTTTATCGCTTCAGGGCGTGTGCCAAAAACAGTCAACACTTTCACAGTGGCTCTCTTTTTTTTCATTGTTATATCGCTTATTTTTGGGAAAGCAATATGCCCTTATTCTCAATACATCAAGTGCCGAAACACCTGATGTCTCGTTATTGTCATCAATGACAAAATTTAATTATTATTTTTTTAATGAACTGCGTCTTACTAATGCAACACCTGCACCCGCTAAAATACCAATAGCGCCCCAAAGTACCATCATAAAGGCACGGCGAGGACTATCACGTTTCACAGGATCTTCAGGGGTACGTAGAAAACGGTAAGTTTGGAAGCTGTCTTGTAATTTGGCGCCCACAGCAAGGGTCGCTAACATTGCCGTATTTTGATCATAATCACTATCAAAATCAGCACCTGTTGCAACTAAAGTTTCTAGCTGTGATTGCAACAGCGGGACACCTAACAAAAACAGTTTAGAATCTGGTAACTCATCAATCGCAATCGAGGTTTGTTTTTGAGAAATACCTTGTTTCTCAGCCACTTTGATTGATTGCTCTAATAAGTTAATTTGGCGTTGATACGCAGATTGAGCCGCCATTTCTTGACGTTTAACTAGCGCTTTCATTGATTGAGTTCTAGTTGCCCAAGCTGTTATCACTTCATCATTAAGATGGGTAGCTGCTCTCTTATTAGCAAAAGCAATATACTCATTTAATAATTGGCTCGCTTCTTTTGATGTTTCCGCAATAAGTTTTAGTTGATCATTAACTAATTTTTTCTCATCGGCAGGCGTAAATTGAATATTGTTAATTAACTCATCCAATAACGCAGCATTAGCCTGTTCATCACTCTCTTTGCGCTGTTTAAAATAATCCGTTTGCAACCAAAATTCACGACGTGTATCAAACGCCGCGATTTGAGTAATAAACTCTTGATAAGCTTCATCTGAAATAGTTAAAGCTGAGGTTTGTGCAGCAGGATTAATCTGTGTATCAAGATTGCGCAAAAACTGAGATTGCGAATAATAACTGCCTAAGTTATTAATCGTTGGTTTCTCTGTCATTGCAATTGCACTCCATTTAGGTTGCATCAAATAAGATGCACCGAGTGCAATCACTGCAAAAAGCAGAGCGAACCCTATAATCCAGCTTTTTCCTGACCAAAGTGCACAAAAAAGACCTCGAATATCGAGTTCATTATCTGGCTGTTCACCCTGTCGGGAGGCGTTATTTTCCGAGTTCATCACGTTAAAAAACCTCTGCTTATATTAATGCTGTTGTGTTGCTCTACGTAAGCGACGCTTATGTCGTTTAATAAAACGAGCGACTCGCCACGCGCGTTTAATACAATAACCATACATAACAAATGCAAGCAAGAATAATGCCAACATAAACCATTCAGGTACAAATGGTAGGTTTTGACCGATAATACCAATTGCGGCTAATAAAGCTGCCGCCAACGTAATTAAAATAAAGGCTTGGCGAGAGGTAAACCCTGCACGCATAATCAAGTGGTGGATATGTTGACGGTCTGGTGAGAAAGGGCTCATCCCTTTGCGTAAACGACGGTACATAATTGCCACCATATCCATAAGAGGGATAGCAATTATCCATAATGCGGTTACCGCTTTAACAGGGCGAGGTTGAGTTTGTGTTGATGCGACCAATAACCAAATAATGGTAAATCCAATCAGTGTGCTTCCCGCATCTCCCATAAAGACTTTGAATTTTTTACCGCATAACCCTAAGTTTAAAAGGATATAAGGTAGAATTGCCGCGATAAATGAGAAGCACCAGAATGCAAGAGCTGAATTGCCACTTTGATATAATAAAATACCAAGCGCGCCAAAAGAGACACAAGAAAGACCACCTAATAACCCATCAATACCATCAACCATATTAAAGGCATTGATTGCTGCCCAAACAGCGAAAAGTGTAACAATATAGCCGAAAGGCCCTAAATGCATTTCCCAAGGACCAAAAGCATGACCCAGAGTGTCAAGTTTTAACCCTGCACCCACCATCATTACGATCCCAACAAAAGCCTGAATTGTAGCTCTAATTTTGACACTAATATCAAAGCGATCATCTAAAGCACCGATAAAAACAAGAAGTCCCGCACAAGCCAGATACAGTTCCTTATGAGGAATATAGATATCTGCAATATAAAATGCGAAAACAATACCAAAATAGACTGATATTCCGCCAACTAAGGGGATCAATCCATGATGTTTTTTACGATAATTCGGTTTATCCACGAGTCCAATTTTCTTTGCAATTTTACGAGCCAAAAATAAAAAAGCGAAAGAAAATAAGAACACATAAAAAATGCTTGTGCTCATTTTTAGTATATCCACAGTACTTGTTCTCTATAATAAATATAGCTGGTTATTTTACGCTTCCATGTGTTTTTATTCTTTTTTCCAGCCTCACCACGACGAGTTCATTCAAAACCCACCACCCTTCATCAATTATAAGTTTTCCTTAACTATTTTTATTGATGCCATCGCTATTTTTATCAATTACCAAAACATGCAATATATATACCAACATCGCGCTAAAATATTGCAATCTAAAATTGAATTACATCCATAAAAAACAAAAAAACGCCACAACTATTGTGGCGTTTTCATCATATCGTCATTCTTACAAAGTAAATGAGCTTAACAGCATATAAATTGAGGTGATATTACTTATTCTGTAACAGAGCACACTATTTTAATATTTTATATCCTATTCTCAGCTCAATCACTTTGCTAATACCCTTTATGAACGTTTCATAAAGTCGAAGAATTCTTCATTTGTCTTAGTCATTGCTAACTTGTTAATGAGGAATTCCATTGCGTCAATTTCACCCATTGGATGAATAATTTTACGCAGGATCCACATTTTTTGTAGCTCATCTTGAGACGTCAGTAACTCTTCTTTACGTGTACCAGAACGATTGTAATCAATCGCAGGGAAAACACGTTTCTCAGCAATTTTACGAGACAGGTGTAATTCCATATTACCTGTACCCTTAAATTCTTCGTAGATAACTTCGTCCATCTTAGAACCCGTATCGACTAATGCTGTTGCAATGATAGTCAAGCTACCACCTTCTTCAACATTACGAGCCGCACCGAAGAAACGTTTAGGACGATGTAATGCGTTTGCATCCACACCACCTGTTAACACTTTACCTGATGAAGGAACAACTGTGTTATAAGCACGCGCTAAACGTGTGATGGAGTCTAACAGGATGATAACGTCTTTTTTATGCTCAACTAAACGCTTCGCTTTTTCAATCACCATTTCTGCAACTTGTACGTGGCGAGAAGCTGGCTCGTCAAAGGTTGAAGCAATAACTTCCCCTTTTACTAAGCGTTGCATTTCTGTCACTTCTTCTGGACGTTCATCAATCAGAAGTACCATTAATACGCAATCTGGGTAGTTATGAGCAATATTTGCTGCAATGTTTTGCAGCAACATGGTTTTACCCGCTTTTGGTGGAGCAACGATAAGACCACGTTGACCACGGCCAATTGGTGCCGCTAAGTCAAGAACACGCGCGGTTAAGTCTTCTGTTGAACCATTACCACGTTCCATGCGTAAACGATTATTAGCATGTAAAGGTGTTAAGTTTTCAAAGAGGATTTTACTGCGGGCATTTTCTGGCTTATCAAAGTTAACTTCATTAACTTTTAGGAGGGCAAAATAGCGTTCACCTTCTTTAGGAGGACGAATTTTCCCTGCGATGGTGTCACCAGTGCGAAGGTTAAAACGGCGAATTTGACTTGGAGAAACGTAGATATCATCGGGACCAGCAAGGTAGGAACTGTCTGCGGAACGTAGGAAGCCGAAGCCATCCTGCAATATTTCCAGCACACCGTCACCGAAAATATCTTCTCCACTTTTCGCGTGTTGCTTCAAGATAGAGAAAATAATGTCTTGCTTTCTCATTCGAGCCAGATTCTCTAGCCCCATATTTTCGCCAAGTGCTATCAGTTCTGATACCGGCGTATTTTTTAATTCGGTAAGATTCATAATGGTGGGTTCTTAATAACTCGGGGTAACTCTCGAACTATGAACGTGAATAGTATAACAGCGAATCGCTGTCAGTTTCGTCATGTGTAAAATTACAGATTATAACTTTCTAACATAAGGGTATAACTAAAATGATAATGTTAGAGAGTGTTAATACTATTAGACCAGTCTGCTTTATCCCAGAAAAGTGACATTCATTTTCGCGATGTATGAGTGTACTTTCAACTTATGGGTTAGGAACATACTTTGGAAAAATTTATATTCCCTGAATACTATAGATTATTCTAAGGCAACTTGACTGGTTAGATGAATTCAGATTACTTATATTAAATATCATATTAGATTAAATATCATATCATGTTATTCAATTCTATTACTTTGCACGCTTGATATTCAATATCTCAGACTTATTTAATCGTGTCTAATCATATTGACAAGTAGATCCGATATATTATGTAAGTAAGTGGCGCTAACTTATCATGCTTCGAAGCGGACGTCTAGCTGTCAATAACAGAAATACTGACAAGGTCTAAACGTCCTACTTTTATTTTTGATATCTAAATCAAATTAGATATTTTCGTCTAAAAACTCTTTCAGTTGAGTTTTTGACAATGCGCCTACTTTAGTCGCAGCAACTGCACCGTTTTTGAATAAAATCAGTGTAGGAATACCGCGAATACCGTATTTTGGTGCTGTCAGCGGGTTTTGATCGATGTTTAGCTTAGCAACTGTTAATTTACCAGCGTATTCTGTTGCAACTTCATCTAGAATAGGAGCAATCATTTTACATGGGCCACACCATTCAGCCCAGAAATCAACGAGCACAGGGCCGGTTGCATTTAATACATCAGCATCGAATTTGCTGTCAGATAAGTGAAGGATTTTATCGCTCATTGTTCTACTCCAAAGAATAATATTGACCGTACCAGTGTAACATTAAATAACAAAAGTCTGTCTGCATTTCAGCGGATAAACTTTTGTAATGCAACCCATAACTGATATTCTATTACATTATGAGCAAAACATATTTGACAGAAAAGAAGTTTTCCGACTTCGCCTTGCATCCAAAAGTGATAGAAGCCCTTGAGAAAAAAGGGTTCTCTAATTGTACACAAATTCAGGCATTGACGTTACCTATCACTGTGAAAGGTCAAGACATTGCCGGGCAAGCCCAAACAGGAACAGGCAAAACGTTGGCGTTTTTAACCTCAACGTTTCATTATCTTTTAACACACCCTGCTAAAGAAGGGCATGAAACCAATCAACCTCGTGCACTTATTATGGCGCCAACACGCGAATTAGCCGTGCAGATTTATTCTGATGCTAAAGAGCTTGCGCAAAATACAGGGATTAAAATGGGTCTCGCCTACGGCGGCGATGGCTATGACGAACAACTCAAAGTATTAAGTAATGGTGTCGATATTGTTATTGGCACAACAGGTCGTTTAATTGATTACGTTAAACAAGGCCATATTAACCTTAGCGCAATCCAAGTTGTGGTACTTGATGAAGCTGACAGAATGTACGATCTCGGCTTTATTAAAGATATTCGTTGGATTTTCCGTCGTATGCCAGTTGCAGCTGAGCGTATGAATATGCTGTTTTCTGCAACGCTTTCTTACCGCGTCAGAGAACTGGCTTTTGAGCAGATGAATAACCCTGAATATGTTGAAGTTGAACCTGAACAAAAAACAGGTTTTAGCATAAAAGAAGAACTCTTTTATCCTTCAAATGAAGAGAAAATGCGTCTTCTTCAAACATTAATTGAAGAAGAATGGCCAGATCGCTGTATCATTTTCGCCAATACAAAACATCGTTGTGATGACATTTGGGCACACCTTGCCGCAGATGGACACCGCGTTGGTTTATTAACAGGTGATGTTCCTCAGAAAAAACGTCTACGCATTTTAGAAGATTTTACCCAAGGTAATATTGATATTCTGGTTGCCACTGACGTTGCTGCTAGAGGTCTTCATATTCCATCAGTAACGCATGTTTTTAACTATGATTTACCTGATGATTGTGAAGATTATGTTCACCGTATTGGTAGAACAGGGCGTGCTGGAAATAGTGGTAACTCAATCAGTCTTGCATGTGAAGAATATGCACTGAATTTACCTGCAATTGAGACTTATATTCAACATGCTATTCCTGTGAGTAAATATAATAGTGATGCGTTATTAGCTGATCTTCCTGAGCCTAAACGCCGTCACCGTCCTCGCCAAGGTCAGCCTCGTCGCAATAATGCGCCAGTGCGAAATAATAGAGGAAATAATACTCAACGTAACAACCGAAATAAACGCCCGAGTCATCCATAAATTATGCTGAAATCCTCATCACTTTATGCTGCTATTGATTTAGGTTCTAACAGTTTTCATATGTTAGTCGTTCGAGAAATCGCGGGCTCTATACAAGTTCTTTCCCGCGTGAAACGTAAAGTTCGACTCGCTGCTGGCCTAAACAGTGAAAATGAATTGTCAGAGCAGGCAATGGAACGCGGTTGGCAATGTTTACGACTTTTTTCTGAATATCTACGTGATATTCCGACTGAACAAATCAGAGTCGTAGCAACAGCCACATTACGTATTGCTAAAAATGCAGATATTTTTGTCGCAAAAGCGTCTGAAATATTGGGCAATACTGTTCATGTTATTAGTGGTGAGGAAGAAGCACGCCTTATCTATCGTGGCGTTGCACATACCACTGGTGGTGCAGAGCAACGTTTAGTTGTCGATATTGGTGGTGGCAGCACAGAGCTGGTTACAGGTACTGGTGCTAAAACGACACAATTAATGAGCTTAAGTATGGGCTGTGTAACTTGGTTAGAGCGCTATTTTACTGATCGCTCTTTAACTCAAGAAAATTTTGCTAAAGCGCAAGACGCAGCCAAAGCGATACTCGCCCCAGTGGCGGATAAATTAATTGAGCAAGGCTGGCAAGTGTGTGTGGGCGCCTCTGGTACTGTACAGGCGTTGCAAGAGATCATGATTGCTCAAGGTATGGATGAATTAATCACCTTACCTAAGCTTGAGCGGCTCAAACACAAAGCCATTGAATGTGGAAAACTGGAAGAATTGGAAATTGAAGGGCTTACTTTTGAACGAGCCTTAGTGTTTCCGAGTGGGCTTGCTATCTTAATCGCCATATTTGAAACACTGCATATCGACAATATGATCTTAGCAGGTGGTGCATTACGAGAAGGCTTAGTCTATGGAATGTTGCATCTTCCTATTGAGCAAGATATTCGCCAACGTACTCTTCGTAATGTCCAGCGTCGGTTTCAGATTGATATTGAGCAGGCACACCGAGTTCAACAACTTGCAGAACACTTTTTTATCCAAGTCAGCAAGAGTTGGCAGTTAGATAATCGTTGCCGCGAGTTGCTTAATAGCGCTAGTGCATTACATGAAATTGGCCTAAGTGTTGATTTCCGCCAAGCACCTTCACATGCAAGCTATCTGATCTCTCATCTTGATTTACCAGGATATACACCGGCGCAACGACGTTTATTAGCTTCTTTGCTAAAAAACCAAACAGGGATCATCGATCTTGCACCTCTTAATCATCAAAATGCCCTACCGATAACTCAAGCCAATCGACTGGTGCGTTTACTGCGATTAGCCATCATTTTTGCTAGCCGTCGCCGTGATGATACGCTTCCTGCATTACGATTACGCACTGAAGATGAGAAGCTCATTATTACACTGCCATATCAATGGCTTAATGAGCATCCGTTACGTGCTGAAAATCTCCAAGAAGAGATCCAACTTCAGAGTTATGTCCATTGGTCTTTAATGATTGAAGAACAAAATAGCTCTCGTATAAGTTAACTTTTTTATTTATACAAAAATAAAACCCCTTGGACATCAATATGCCAAGGGGTTAGTTTTATCGACAACTCTCTATGCTATTCAGGTTTATGCCTTGCCAACATAGCTCTTAATCCTGCAACACCTTTTTGCCTTTTCTCTTGTTTTTCCTCAGCACTTAACACTTTCTTTTTATTGGTATCCCAATTCAAATCATCTTGAGGTAATTCATAAAGAAAACGGCTCGGTTCAGGTTTGATTAATTCACCGTATTGGCGCCTTTCCTTACATAACGTAAACGTGAGTGTTTTTTGTGCTCGAGTAATGCCCACATAAGCAAGACGTCTTTCTTCGTCTACATTATCTTCATCAATACTGCTTTGGTGTGGCAATATGCCCTCTTCCATTCCCACTAAAAACACATGAGGGAACTCAAGACCTTTAGAGGCATGTAATGTCATTAACTGAACTTGATCTAACTCTTCTTCTGTTTCTCCTCGCTCCATCATATCGCGCAAGGTAAAACGATTAACGACTTGAGAAAGCGTCATCGGTTCATGCAATTCATCACCTTCAAGCATTTCACTCATCCATAAAAATAGCTGATTAATATTTTTCATCCTCATTTCAGCCGCTTTTGCGCTACTTGAGGTTTCATATAACCAGCTTTCATAATCCATTTCATGCAATAAATCACGTACAGCTAACAGTGGTTCTCGCTCTGATTTTTGTACTATACGCGACATCCATTGCGAAAATGCTTGTAATGAATTCAAACCTCGACCTGTTAATGTTTGGCTTAGCCCCAAATCAAAACAGGCATTGTATAAGCTTTTATCTCGAACTTTTGCCCACTCACCTAATTTTTGAATTGTCATAGGGCCGATTTCACGACGAGGCTTATTCACAATACGTAAAAATGCCGCATCATCATCAGGATTAGTAATGACTCGTAAATAGGCAAGGATATCTTTTATCTCTTCTCGTGAAAAAAAGGAGGTTTCACCCGAAATACGATAAGGAATGCGATTTTGCATCAAGTATTTTTCAAAAATACGCGACTGGTGATTACCACGATAAAGTATCGCGTAATCCTTATAATTGGTTTTATTAATAAAGTGATGCGCAATTAATTCGCCCGCGACACGCTCTGCTTCGTGCTCTTCATTATTTGCCGTTAAAACACGAAGTTCATCACCATAACCTAACTCTGAAAATAAGCGTTTTTCAAAAACATGGGGATTATTTTCAATCAAGATATTGGCAGATTTTAAAATACGCCCCGAAGATCGATAATTTTGCTCAAGTTTAATGACATTAAGTTGAGGGAAATCTTTTTGTAACAACACTAAATTTTGAGGGCGAGCACCACGCCATGAATAAATAGATTGGTCATCATCGCCCACAACGGTAAAACGCGCTCTTTCACCCACCAACCATTTCACTAATTCATATTGGCTGGTATTGGTGTCTTGATATTCATCCACCAGCAAATAACGGATACGTCTTTGCCAGCGCTCTCTCACTTCTTCATTCGTGCGCAATAACATAGTTGGTCGACTAATTAAGTCATCAAAATCGAGTACATTACAACTACGCAGATGTTGTTCATAACGTCGAAAACATTCGGCAAAAGTATGATCTTGTTGCGATCTCGCTATTCCTATTGCTTGCTCTGGCGTGAGCATGTCATTTTTCCAGTTAGAGATTTGGCTCTTTAACTGAGACAGCAAATCTTTATCTTCTTCTAATAAATCAGCCGTTAATTCTTTAAGTAATGCAGATTGGTCTTGATCATCAAACAATGAAAATTTAGCTTTAATACCTAGTGCTTTATATTCACGTTTAATAATTTCCAATCCCAAGGTATGGAACGTTGAGATCATTAATCCTTTCGCTTCTTGGCGACCTAAGGTTTGAGCAACACGCTCTTTCATTTCACGCGCGGCTTTATTAGTAAACGTAACCGCCGCAATCTGCTTTGCTGGGTATTGGCATTGACGAATAAGATGTGCAATTTTATTGGTAATAACCCGTGTTTTACCCGATCCCGCACCTGCCAAGACCAAACAAGGGCCTGACACATATTCCACTGCTTTTTGCTGACCGGGATTTAATCGCATACTTTTTCCAAACTTCATTAACCAAGAACATAACGGGGGATAATTGTAGCAGAAAGTGCATAGAAAGATGGTTCGGTTTTAGGATTTGGAGATCATTTTCGATAAGAAAATTAAATTTATATAGTTTAAACTTTGTATACTATTTCAACGAAATAGGAATATATTGCAGACATAAATCAATTTGAACATAACAAGATGAACAGAAAACAAAAAAATATTAATAAATACATAAAGAAGAATAAGTTTGAACCTAATCCAAAGACATTAATCACTTTTATAAAAACAGATAAAAATATTGATATTTTTCATATTGATGGCGCTAATAATTTATTCAAAAACTTAGATATTTAGACCAAAAAACAAAAAACCGTATTTCATTAAGAAACACGGTTTTCAACAAATTGAATCTTACGCTTATTTTTCTAAGCTATTTGCGAGAGAAGAAGGCGGCAAAGGAGGTTATCCCAAGGAGCATACATGAGTATGTGACTTGGGTAACCGAGTGTAGCCAACGCACTTATCGCGTAAAGAGCGACGAAAAATCGGAAAATTAGTTGCCTACAGCAATTTTCTTCATATCCGTCATATACCCGCGCAAGGTTTTACCTACGGCTTCAATTGGGTGCTGACGAATTGCTTCATTGATATCACGCAATTGCGCATTATCTGTTCCATTATCTTGAACTTTCTTCGCTAAATCGCCACTTTGCAATGTTGTCATAAACTCTTTCAACATCGGCACAACCGCAAATGAGAACAAATAGTTGCCATATTCTGCCGTATCAGAGATAACCACATTCATTTCATACAAACGCTTACGAGCGATGGTATTCGCGATTAATGGTAACTCATGCAGTGATTCATAATAAGCTGACTCTGCAAAGATCCCTGCTTCAATCATGGTATCAAACGCTAATTCAACACCCGCTTTAACCATTGCAACCATTAATACACCGTGATCAAAGTACTCTTGCTCACTGATTTTACCCTCATATTCAGGGTAATTTTCAAATGCGCTTGCTCCAGTCTCTTCACGCCATGTCAGCAAGTTTTTATCATCATTTGCCCAATCTGCCATCATAGTTTCAGAGAATTTACCTGAAATGATATCATCCATATGTTTCGCAAACAGTGGAGCCATGATCTCTTTCAGTTGCTCTGATAATGCATATGCACGCATTTTCGCAGGGTTAGATAATCTGTCCATCATTAAGGTGATACCACCTTGTTTCAGTGCTTCTGTAATGGTTTCCCAACCAAACTGAATCAACTTACCTGCATAGCCTGGTTCAACACCATCGGCAACCATTTTGTCATAACATAACAATGAGCCTGCTTGTAACATACCGCACAGAATGGTTTGCTCACCCATTAAGTCAGATTTTACTTCAGCAACAAAAGAAGATTCTAAAACACCAGCGCGATGACCACCTGTTGCCGCTGCCCATGCTTTAGCAATAGCCATTCCTTCGCCTTTCGCATCATTTTCAGGGTGAACAGCAATCAGTGTTGGAACACCAAAACCACGCTTATATTCTTCGCGAACTTCTGTACCTGGGCATTTTGGTGCAACCATCACAACAGTGATGTCATCACGAATTTTTTCGCCAACTTCAACGATATTAAAACCATGAGAATAGCCTAATGCTGCACCTGATTTCATCAGTGGTTGAACAGCTTGAACAACAGCAGAGTGCTGTTTGTCTGGCGTTAAGTTAACCACTAAATCTGCCTGAGGGATCAACGCTTCATAGGTGCCAACTTCAAAGCCGTTTTCGGTCGCGCGACGCCATGATGCACGTTTCTCATCAATCGCTTCTTGGCGTAAGGCATACGCAATATTCAAACCTGAATCACGCATATTTAAACCTTGGTTAAGACCTTGAGCGCCACAACCAACGATAACGACTTTTTTGCCTTTCAGATAATTTGCTTCATCAGCAAATTCTTCGCGTGACATAAAGCGACATTTACCTAATTGCGACAACTGCTGACGCAGATTCAATGTATTAAAATAATTTGCCATAGAAGACTCCAAAATCGTTGTGTATGTGTTTGCTGTTATTATCCTCACTCTCAGTGAGGTGTTGCATGACTTTACTATATGGGATGAAAGCCATTGCTTAAATTGATATATTTACAAGATAGTGTTGCAAAAAATGCAACGTACTTTTTTATCACAATGGGTGGCTGACAATGGATATTCGTGATCTCAAACTCTTCCTGCATTTAGCTGAAAGTTGCCACTTCACCAAGACAGCGCAGGCAATGCACGTCAGCCCTTCAACGCTCTCTCGTCAAATTCAACGCCTTGAAGAAAGCTTAGGTCATCCTCTGTTTTTACGTGATAACAGACAAGTGACTCTCACCGATGCTGGCGAGCAGTTAAAACGCTATGCTCAACAAACCTTATTGCAATATAAGCAACTTAAGCACACGTTAAATCAAAATAGCCCAAGCCTTTCTGGCGAATTACGCCTATTTTGTTCTGTAACAGCGGCTTACAGCCATTTACCCTCTATTCTTGATCGCTTTCGTGCTGAACACCCATTAGTTGAAATAAAACTCACCACAGGAGATGCAGCTGATGCAGTCGATAAAGTGCAATCTGATGAGGCCGATTTAGGTATTGCAGGAAAACCTGAAAAGCTTCCTGAAAATATCTGTTTTGAAAAAATAGGCGAAATTCCATTAGTACTGATTGCGCCCGCTCTGCCTTGTAATGTTCGTCATCTTGCAACACAAGAGAAACCCGATTGGCTCAATATTCCATTTATCATTCCTGAACATGGCCCATCGCGACAACGAATTGCATTATGGTTTAAGCGCCACCGTATCCATAATCCCTTAATTTATGCGACTGTTTCAGGGCATGAAGCGATTGTCTCAATGGTTGCGTTAGGTTGTGGTATCGCGCTTATTCCACAGGTCGTCGTTGATAATTGTCCAGAGCCTGTGCGTAATCGCATCTCTTCATTGGATAATATTTCAATGGTAGAACCTTTCGAATTAGGCGTTTGCGGATTACACAAACGCCTTCAAGAGCCTGTGATCAGTGCTTTTTGGCGATTACTCCACGACTAAGCTTGTCGTTTGTGGTGACAGAAATAGCTGAAAAGAAGGATTTCCTGTCTCATCATGATATTCATAGCCTAATGCATCTAAATGTCGCTCGAAACGCCCTTCTGTTTCGGGCAATTCAAATGCCACCAGCACTCGACCATAATCAGTACCATGACTGCGATAATGGAATAGTGTGATATTCCAATAAGTGCCTAACGTTTTTAAAAACTTCATTAAAGCACCCGGTGATTCTGGAAACTCGAAACTAAATAGACGCTCTTTAAGCGGCTTATTAGGACGACCACCGACCATATAACGCACATGCAGTTTTGCCATTTCATCATCAGATAAATCAGCGACTTGATAACCTGCAGTCGTAAGCTCCCGCAAAATTTCTTTACGCTCTGTAAGTCCTTGACTTAAACGTACGCCCACGAAAATACGTGCATTTTCAGGATCAGCATCGCTATAACGATAATTAAATTCAGTGACCACACGTTGACCTAGGATTTGGCAAAAACGTAAAAAACTGCCTTTTTGCTCAGGAATAGTCACAGCGAATAGCGCTTCACGTTTTTCGCCTAGTTCACAGCGTTCAGAAACATAACGTAAGCCATGAAAATTCACATTTGCACCAGAAAGTATATGCGCTAGACGCTCACCTTTGATCTGGTGCTCTTCTACGTATTTTTTCAGCCCAGCTAATGCCAATGCGCCCGAAGGCTCAGCAATCGCACGCACATCTTCAAATAAATCTTTTACAGCAGCACAAATTTCATCACTATCAACAGTAATCACATCATCGACATACTTCTGGCATAAACGAAAAGTTTCATCACCAATACGCTTAACGGCAACACCTTCTGCAAATAAGCCTACGCGAGCTAATTCAACAGGGTGTCCTGCCTTTAATGCTGCTTTTAAACATGCTGCATCTTCTGCTTCAACGCCGATAATTTTAATTTCTGGCATAAGCTGTTTGATTAATACAGCCACTCCAGCAATTAAACCTCCACCACCTACAGGTACGAAAATACGATCAAGATGAACATCTTGTTGCAATAATTCCATTGCTAATGTTGCCTGCCCTGCAATCACAGCGGGGTGATCAAAAGGCGGAACAAAGGTGTATCCCATCTCTTCAGAGAGTGCGATAGCTTTCGCTTTTGCTTCATCAAAGTTGGCACCATAAAGCAATGCTTCTCCACCAAATTGGCGAACCGCATCGACTTTGATATCCGCTGTTGCCACTGGCATCACGATTAATGCCTTTACACCCATTCGATTCGCTGACAACGCAACGCCTTGAGCGTGGTTACCCGCCGAAGCAGTTACAACGCCTTTCGCTTTTTGCTCAGGAGTCAACCCTGCAATCATGGTGTAAGCACCACGTAATTTAAAACTATGAACAGGTTGTCTATCTTCACGCTTAACTAAAATCGTATTTTCTAAGCGTTCAGAGATTTTTGTCATCTCTTGAAGTGGAGTGACAATTGCCGCTTCATAAACAGGTGCGCTCAGCGCCGCTTTTAAATATTCAGCGCTACTTGGTGCTGAATTTAAAGGTCTAAAGGCAGCCATTTCTTAGCCCCCTAATTTAGATTTATCGCGCACAGCACCTTTATCAGCACTGGTTGCTAAAGAGGCGTAAGCACGTAAGGCAAAAGAGACTTGGCGCTGTCTGTCTTGTGGTGTCCACGCTTTATCACCACGAGCATTTTGTGCATCACGACGTGCAGATAACGTTTTATCATCTACCTTTAATGAGATCTCACGAGTTGGAATATTGATAGAGACAATATCACCTTCTTCCACTAAACCAATTACACCACCACTTGCTGCTTCAGGTGAAACATGCCCGATAGATAAGCCAGATGTTCCCCCAGAGAAACGTCCGTCAGTGATAAGTGCGCAAGCTTTACCTAATCCCATTGATTTTAAATATGAGGTTGGATACAGCATCTCTTGCATACCTGGCCCACCTTTAGGACCTTCATAGCGAATAATGACCACATCGCCTGCCACTACTTTTCCACCTAAGATAGCCTCAACAGCATCATCTTGGCTTTCATATACTTTTGCAGGACCGCTAAAAATCAAGTTATCTTCATCAACGCCCGCAGTTTTAACAATACAGCCATCTTCTGCTAAGTTACCTGATAACACGGCCAATCCACCATCTTGGCTATAAGCATGTTCTTTACTGCGGATACACCCGTTTTCACGATCGGTATCTAAGGTTGGCCAACGGCAATTTTGAGAGAATGCCTTCGTGGTACGAATACCCGCAGGACCTGCTTGGAACATCGATTTTACTTGCTCATCTTGCGTTAACATCACGTCATATTGCGCTAACGTTTCTGGCAAGCTTAGCCCTAAGATATTATCCACATTACGGTTAAGTAATCCGGCTCTGTCTAATTCACCTAAAATACCCATAACTCCCCCTGCACGGTGAACATCTTCCATATGATATTTTTGTGTACTTGGTGCCACTTTACATAAATGAGGGACTTGGCGAGAAAGTCTGTCGATATCTTCCATGGTGAAGTCAACTTCACCTTCTTGTGCAGCAGCTAATAAATGCAGAACCGTATTTGTCGAGCCACCCATTGCAATATCTAAGATCATCGCATTTTCAAAGGCTTCTTTTTTAGCGATATTGCGCGGTAATGCGGACTCATCATCTTTTTCATAATAACGCTTGGTTAATTCAACAATTCGCTTACCTGCGTTGATAAACAGCGTTTCACGATCTGCGTGTGTTGCTAATAATGAGCCATTTCCGGGTTGAGATAATCCCAGAGCTTCGGTTAAACAGTTCATGGAGTTTGCGGTAAACATACCTGAACACGATCCGCAAGTCGGACAAGCAGATCGTTCAATTTGCTCACTATCCGCATCGCTAACATTGGGATTCGCCCCTTGGATCATGGCATCAACCAGATCCAATTTGATCAGTTGATCTGAAAGCTTCGTTTTACCTGCTTCCATAGGACCACCCGAAACAAAAATAACAGGAATATTTAAGCGTAAAGACGCCATTAACATTCCTGGGGTGATCTTGTCGCAGTTTGAGATACACACCATCGCATCAGCACAGTGCGCATTAACCATATATTCAACAGAGTCTGCGATAAGTTCACGCGATGGCAAAGAATAAAGCATACCACCGTGCCCCATTGCGATACCGTCATCAACCGCAATAGTATTAAATTCTTTAGCGACACCACCAGCGGCTTCAATTTGCTCAGCAACCAGTTTTCCTAAATCCCGCAGATGCACATGACCCGGTACAAATTGCGTAAATGAGTTCACAACAGCGATAATGGGTTTACCAAAATCAGCATCAGTCATTCCCGTTGCGCGCCATAAGGCACGGGCTCCCGCCATATTACGACCGTGTGTCGTTGTCGCTGAACGGTATTTAGGCATTTTTCACACTCCTGCGATAAAGAAAGCGAGTAGGGAACGAGCTACCCGCTAAACAAATTTATTTGATTATGTTTATGAATTGATTGGATCTAACCAGCCGTATTTATCTTCTGTCTCACCAGTGAACAGACCAAAGAACGCCTTTTGAATTGCTTTGGTCACAGGGCCACAACGTCCGATACCAACTTGAATACCATCAACACTACGTACTGGGGTTATCTCTGCGGCTGTACCTGACATAAAGACTTCATCTGCAAGATAAAGTGATTCACGAGAAAGGACTTGTTCACGCACTTCATAACCGAGATCTTTTGCTAATTTGATAATGGCATCACGCGTGATCCCCGGCAGTGCTGATGAAGTAAATGGAGGTGTAAAAATAACACCGTCTTTTACTTCAAATAGGTTTTCACCTGCACCTTCTGATAAATAGCCATGCACATCTAATGCAATCCCTTCTTGATAACCATGACGGCGAGCTTCGCTTCCCACTAATAGTGAAGATAAATAGTTACCACCCGCTTTTGCTGCTGTTGGAATAGTATTTGGTGCAGCACGATGCCAAGAAGAAACCATTGCATCAATACCTTTATCTAACGCTTCTTCACCGAGGTAAGCTCCCCATGGAAATGCAGCAATGATCACATCTGTTTTATAACCAGCTGGTGGATTAACACCCATACCGACATCACCAATAAAAACTAATGGGCGAATATAAGCACTGACTAATTTATTTTTACGTAAGGTCTCACGACAGGCTTCCATTAACTCATCAACACTTTGCTCAACAGGCATACGATAAATTTTTGCTGAATCATGTAAACGTTGCATGTGTTCACGATGGCGAAAGACCACAGGGCCTTTATGAGAATCATAACAACGCACACCTTCAAACACAGAGGTTCCATAATGTAATGCATGAGACATAACATGAACCTTTGCCTCAGCCCAAGGAACCATTTCACCGTTAAACCAAATATAATCAGCTTGCTTTGTCATTCTTTTATCCTTACATGGCACTTAGTGCATTCATGAATCGTAATTTTTCTTTCTGTTGATGTGATACTTGAATACCTGCAACATCAGCTAATTTTGTTAACTGGCTGCACAGAAGTTCTAATGGCCGCTGACTACTCACCGTCAGGCTTAAATTGATATTATTACTTTCAGTGATATTCATATTCATTGAGCATATATGAAAACCACGATGACGAATAACTCTCAGGATACGTTCTAAGATCTCTGGACAAAAACGGGCTTCAATTGTGATATTGTGTTGGTTCATTTTGATTTCTCCATCATCTCATCATTACTTGCGCCCGGCGGGACTAAAGGCCAGACATTTTCTGCGTCATCGATAGATACCTGTAATAAGTAAGGACCATCGCTCTCTAATAAACATTTTATTGCATCAGCAACCTGTGCTTTTTCTGTGATGCGTTGCCCAGGGATATCAAAAGCTTTTGCCAAGGCAACAAAGTCTGGATTATCTGTTAAAATCGTTTCGCTATAACGTTGTTCAAAAAATAACTCTTGCCATTGACGAACCATACCAAGACGTTGGTTATCTAATAGCACCAATTTGATAGGTAATTGCTTACGCTTAATTGTGCCCAATTCCTGTACATTCATCATAAAAGAGCCATCACCAGACACACAGATAACACATGCATCAGGTCTAGCAATTTGAGCGCCCACTGCTGCTGGGATACCAAATCCCATGGTGCCTAAACCACTTGAGGTGATAAAGTTTTCAGGTGCATCAAATGTCATATGTTGTGCCGACCACATTTGATGTTGGCCTACATCTGTTGTCACAATCGTATTTTCAGGTTTCGCATCTGATAATTGTTTTAATAATAATGGGGCATAAATTGCGGAGCCTGGATGATCGTAACGCCACGCGTGTTCGGCTTTTAATTCTTGTATTTCTTGTTGCCAAGCAGCGATAGATAATGGCTGAGACAAAGCAGGTAACAACACTTTCGCATCACCTAATAACGCTACATGCGCTTGTTTCAATTTATTTAATTCTGCATAGTCGATATCGATATGGATAACCTTGGCATTAGGTGCAAAAGTATTTAATCGCCCAGTAACGCGATCATCAAAACGAGCACCAACAGCGATTAATAAATCACTACGCTGAACAGCATAATTTGCCGCTTTAGTGCCATGCATACCTAACATGCCTAAATAGTTAGCATCTAATGCATCGGCACAGCCTAACCCTTTTAAAGTGGAAACAACGGGCATTTCTGTTTGCTTCACAAATGCTCTTAACGTTTCCACTGCATTGCTCATGGCAACACCACCACCTACATACAAAATCGGTTTTTGTGCCTTCGCTAACATCTGCTTAGCTTGATTTAACTCTTGTGTTGGATAAGAAAATTCTTGCTCTTCTGGTAATTCATAGCTTGATAAATGAGAAGCATCCGCCAATTGAACATCTTTAGGAATATCAATTAAAACAGGGCCAGGGCGACCTTGAGATGCGATAGAGAATGCCTCTGATAACACTCTTGGTAATTCATCAACCGTCGAAACTAAAAAACTATGTTTCGTACACGCCAATGAAAGACCTAAAACGTCAATTTCTTGGAATGCATCAGTACCAATTAAATTGGAAGCAACTTGCCCAGTGATAGCAACAACAGGCACAGAATCTAACAATGCATCAGCAAGTCCAGTGATGACATTAGTAGCGCCTGGGCCTGATGTCGCGATACAAATACCTGTCGTACCCGTAGAGCGAGCAAAACCAATAGCAGCAATTGCAGCACCTTGTTCATGGCGACATAAAACATGTTCAACACCACCATCATAAAGGGCATCGTAAACAGGCATGATAGCACCGCCAGGATAACCAAAGACTGTTTCGACTTGATGTTTTCGTAATGCCTGTACTAACCACTGTGCTCCATTCATTCTTTCACCCTGCCATCTTAACTTCTTGTTTAATTTGAATTTATTTTCTATTTAATCTTTTTTTCAAACTCAGGCTCAAAAAAAACCCCCGCGCCTTTCGGTGCGGGGGTTTTTAAGAGATCCGGCTAGTTTAGTTAGCCTTTCTTCGTCCTAGTGCAGCCCCGCACGGTGGGTTAATAATCACCACCACGCTGACAATAATTAGGCTAATCACTAGGACGATAGTATTCATAGTTTTATAACTTCTTTTCTTATTTAAAATGTATGTTTGTAATGTTGTGTTGTGTTTTCTTTCACTCTGTCCTTTTAGAGTTATCATGATATTTTAGAATTGACAATGTTTATTTTAAAAATAATTATAACATGATGAATTTTATATGTTTTTTATAGCGCAAACACCAATTAGAATATTCATCTATAAAATATTTATTTTTCAGTTATTAATACCAAGAAAGAACGCGTTATTTTGTTTTTTCTGCTATTGCATTTTATTATTCCAAGTTAAAAAACAATGATAATTTTCATTATATTTATATTAATTTATTAAATTAATTATTTAAAAAATTAATCATTATATTTCAATATTTTATATTATTTTCGAGATATCTCGCATTTATTTAACTCTTCATTTAACACAAAAGAAAAAATAATTTAAAAAGAAAAAAATAATGGAGAATAAAAAATGGCATTAGCAATAATATATACGCGTGCCTCTTTAGGAATATCAGCTCCGCTTATTACTATCGAGGCTCATATTAGTCAGGGATTACCTGGATTAACATTAGTTGGATTACCTGAAACTGTCGTAAAAGAAGCAAAAGATAGAGTAAGGAGTGCATTAATTAATAGCGGATATACTTATCCTGCAAAAAGAATAACGATTAATCTTTCACCTGCCGATTTACCCAAAGAAGGTGCGCGTTATGATTTACCTATTGCACTAGCAATACTCATTGCATCAGAACAATTAATATCAGATAAATTAGAGTGTTATGAGTTTATTGGAGAACTTGCACTTTCTGGAAAATTACAACGAGTTAATGCGGTTATTCCATCAATTCTTAGTGCATCAAAAGATCATCGAATATGTATTGTATCAACAGAACATCAAACTGAAGTTTCATTATTACCCAATAAATCGGCTTTATTAGCCTCTCATCTTTTAGAGATTTGTCATCATCTAGAAAATAATACGCCATTAATTGAAACAGAAAGTTTTATTATTAATGATGAAATTGAAAATCAAAATAATAAAGATATGAGCGATATAATTGGTCAAAATAATGCAAAAAGGGCAGCAGAAATCACAGCCGCAGGAAATCACAACATTTTATTTCTTGGGCCACCAGGAACAGGCAAAACAATGTTAGCGCAAAGAATAAGTACGCTTCTTCCGCCTTTAACTGCTAAAGAAGCACTTGATGTATTAATCATTAGTAGCTTAAGAGGAGTGACATTTGATGAAAGAAAGTGGCCTACAAGACCATTTAGAGCTCCACATCATACTTCCTCTGCTGTTGCTTTAACGGGAGGAGGCTCTCTTCCTAAACCTGGAGAAATTACATTAGCACATCACGGTATTTTATTTTTAGATGAATTACCAGAATTTGAGCGCCGAGTACTCGATGCATTACGTGAACCTCTAGATGCTAGGGAAATTACTATTTCACGCGCAAAAGCCAAAATAAGCTACCCTGCCAATGTATTATTGGTCGGTGCATTAAATCCAAGCCCAACAGGACATTATCAAGGTAATCACAACCGAGTACCAATAAAGCAAATCCTACGCTATTTAAGCAAGGTTTCTGGACCTTTTTTAGATAGGTTTGATTTATCTGTCGAAATGCCACTTCTTCCCCAAGGCGCGCTTATTCATCCTACATTTACTACAGAAAATAGTACGACAATTAGAGAACGTGTTCTAAAGGCAAGAGAAAGACAATTTGCACGATGTGGAAAAGTGAATACTTATTTAACTGGAAAAGAGATTGAATGCTATTGCTCATTGAATACCAGTGATGCAACTTTTCTTGAAGATACGCTTAATAAATTAGGATTATCGATACGAGCTTGGCATAAAATTTTAAGAGTATCGAGGACTATTGCAGATCTTGCAAATGAAGAGAAAATACAGAGAAATCATTTAATTGAAGCATTAAGCTTTCGTGCAATGGATAGATTAATGATCTATTTACAAAAACAACTAGATGGGTAATAAAAAGGAGCGAAAAAACGCTCCTTTTGACTAAAACTAATGATATTAATCATCAGAGTCGGTATAGTCATCAGATGGATCGAGCTGCGGCTTTCCACCCGATAATGTATGAAAACGTTTTGGACGACTTATACGACTCGTATATTTCTTCCAAATTTTTTCTTCAACCGTTGCTGCTTCTCGTTCGCCACGACACATGGCAACAAATAATTTTTCCGCTTCAGTTGTAGGCTCTCGTTTACCTAAATCAAGCTCGTTAAAGGCTTGACCATGACGTTCCAATATCTGGGATTCCTTGATAGTGAAATCGCCATGACGAGAAAAACCACGCGGATAATGTTTATTGTCAAAAAAACGATTAGTCGTGATAAAACTTTCTGCCATCTGACACACTCCTAATTCTCTATCATCATACTTATGGCGCGGAGTATTAGATAGTCATGCGGTTCTGTAAAACAAAATATTTAAATCGTAACGACAAATTTTTTTGGAGATATATGTGGATACCGAATTACTGAAAACCTTTTTGGAAGTCAGTAAGACTAGACACTTTGGGCGAGCCGCTGAATCTCTTTATTTAACTCAGTCTGCGGTTAGTTTTAGAATACGACAACTGGAAACACAATTAGGCACAAATCTATTTACTCGCCATCGTAATAATATTCGTCTAACTGTCGCAGGTGAAAGGCTGATCCCTTATGCTGAATCGTTAATGAATACATGGCTTCTCGCTAAAAAAGAGATTAGCCATGCTTCTCAACATTCAGAGCTATCAATTGGCGCCACAGCATCACTCTGGGAAGCATATCTGACATCTTGGTTGCAGGAATCTTATCTAGAAAGAGAAGAGCTCAGAATCGAATCTAGAGTCTCTACAAGGCAATCTCTTGTAAAACAACTTCATGCAAGAGAGCTCGATCTTCTTTTTACGACTGAAGCACCAAAGATGGATGAATTAGAAAGTAAAATTATTGGTGATATTACTTTTCAGTTGATGAAAATCGCATCAAATAAAACCGAAGAGATAGCACAATTTATCAAAATTGAATGGAGTGCTGATTTTCAGTCTTTTCTTTCTAATGGTGCAGTGCAAAAAATTGATCCTATTTTAACCACTAACTCCGCAATGATTGCTTATCAGTTAATGAAAACAACGCAAGCAGTTGCATTTTTACCTATGCATTGGCTAGATCTCTATTCAGATCTAGCCCCTGCCTCAACAGAAATTATTCAAAAACCTTTATTTGCGGTTTGGCTAAATACGAGTGATCAACAAGTATTGATACAACAGCTATTAAAACAGCCGATAAATCATCAATAAAGCTTAAATCCACGCTATAGTTATTCATGATATTAACGAATCACTCTTGGGTTTAAGCTTCATCTCTAGAATTTTTATTACATATAACAGGGAATATTACTAATAGATATTGGTAAAAGAAGCTCATTGGCAGGTTAGTCGGTGGGAATTTAGTGCAGTAAGTATTGAGAATATATAGATAACAAAAAGCCCAGTTAATTAACTGGGCTACAAAGAAGTATAAATTTTGTTATTACTTAATTGGTAACTGGCAGGGGCGGAGAGGCTCGAACTCCCAACACCCGGTTTTGGAGACCGGTGCTCTACCAATTGAACTACGCCCCTAAATA
>NZ_JBLRMH010000004.1:0-376387 GCF_047921575.1 Proteus sp. TSJ240517 | reverse complement strand
GAGTTCGCAACCATCATCACGTATCACTACGTTACTTTGGTCACTTACGGCTTACCCGTCAGCAAGAAGGATCACCTCCTGTTACCTTGTCGGGGTTATTCTTTTGGAATGCTTTTATCCAGTTCTTCACGGAATTTAACTGGATTATCTGAGCCTTCTACTGCCATGATATTTCTCCATTAAAAAGCCCCGCTATTGAGCGAGGCATTCAGTGTTGATGTAGTTCTGCAAATACAACGTTTGCTGTTCGTTCTCGACTATCATTTCTCTGAGACGTAGATAATCTTGTTCAACTGCTTTGTTAAGTCGTGCGGTGGTTTCATCACTTCCGCTTTCGGTGGGATTCTTGGTGACTGCTGGACACTCGGCTTTGACATACACCCGCTTAGAACCAGTGTTAACAGCATCACGAAGAGTGTTGATTTCATTCCTTGCACTGGCTAACTCCTGTGAGTAACGAATATCGAGTTGATTTAATCGAGTGATGCGGGCTTGATAGTCTTTGTTGATTTTGACTTGTTGTGAGAGTTGCTCAGTGAGTGATTTATTTTCTTTACTCAGCTCAATAACTTCTTTCATAGATAGCATTGAGAATAACAACATCGCTCCCCACAAAATTACTGGAAACCAAGGTTTTAATTTACTCATGCTGGATATGTCTTATGGGTTAATTGGAAGTGAGGGCCATCTTTAAATGTTTTCCAGTTACCGCCCCACTCAACATCAACGCCAAGCTCTTTCGCCGCTTGCATCATGGCATCAGCTACTTTTTTAAAGTATGGCCAATCATTCCAAGGGATCTGGTTATTTACCAGAGGAGCGCAATCAACAGCGTGACCAGTTAAGTGACGACTGTTCATCGTTTGACTTTTTCCACTTGCAACTAATTGTCGTTGACGGGCTTCATTGCGCTTACCTTCAATCACCATAAAATCAATATCGGTAATTTCTAATGCTCGACGTACTACCTCAACCAAATCAGGATGAACGCCACGGAGGTTTTCTTCGCTACGTCTGCTTAATCTAAACTTACTCACTTTTCACCCCCACTTTATTTTTAATCATATTGCTTGCCTTCTCTACACCCCAATAACCAATCATCACGCTGGTGAAATAAGCTAAGTCTGGGTTCATACCAAGAAGAGAGAGTAGGTCTTTAGCGAACCAACCCAAGAAGGCGCATAAGAATCCATCTAAAAGCGTCTTCTTCCACCCACCTCCGTTATACATCCCTCTCAATATCGCGACAGTTCCAGCCAAGCCAGCAAACATTCCTTGCTCTTTATATTGAGATAGATAACTAAATACCTGATCCCAAAATTCAGGGGTTTCTTTCATATTTTGCATACTCACCCCCTATTTGGAGGAATTAGTTAATAGAACGCCGACTCACAGCTCTTGCGTGAATGTGAGTTGTTGTGATTGATTATGTGGTCGGCATGTTTAGGAAAGGATAATTCTGGCGAAATTAACTCCGCCCATATGATTTAGTTTTTCATGCATAAGGAGTTTATTGCAGAACATGTGTTGGTATATTTTATCGCCACATTTTTTAAACAACCCGCTATGATTAGTTAGGTTGAGAAAAACATTAACATTGCAACCCGTTAGAATTACATCAATATAACCATCACTACGTTTTACATAATCGTTATCTTTCGCAAGTTGAAATAATCTTTTAGCGGACTCATAAACATTCGCTTTTACTTCAGCTCTTTCAATAATCGCTTTTCTACGTTTATCGGCCATATACCGATCATTGATTGCCTTTAAATCATTAATCGTCATATCAACCTCCAAACAAGAAATAACACTGTGCGTTAAGTTGACTTAACGCACATACGAAACCATTTCGGTGATATCAACAAAATGGTAGAAACAAAAAGGCCACCTAAGTGACCTTATTGGCAAGCTTTTCTGCCTCTGGAAATAACCCGAACAGTATCACCTGTTACTGTCGTAATGTAAGCATGATCTGTACGCTTAATATCAAATGAAGGGATAGCATCTTTCTTTGTGTGTTCAACCCGTGCCACGATATCTTTATTTTCTGATTCAGGATAAAACTCCAAGCGGTACATTTCGCCCAAGCAGTGGACTTCCTCTACTTTACGGCCATCTCGTTCAGCAATTAATTTAAGTGCGTACATAATTTCGTTCCTTATTTTAGATAATAAAAAAGACCGCCTAAGCGATCTTCTGAATGTGAACTATCCGGAATTTCCGGAGAGTTGAACTTGTAAGCAATCCTTACAGGTTGCTATTCCCTCGAATTCGGGGGAATTAAAATAGAAAGCCCCAAGTGTATCGCAAACCAGATTTCTCCATTCTGCGTAGGGACTATGAGGGGCACTGTTTCTGTAACAAAAAACCCCGCCGAAGCGAGGTCTTGAATGAGCTAAGTAAACTTAAGAGTCACGTAAAGCAACTTACCTTATAATTGTTGTCCATTTGTCCATTAATGTCAATAGCAAAGTTCAGTTATTTTCTTTACTTTAGCTACACGTTTACGATTATTCATTGCATTTCGCAGAGGTTCGTACAATAACCACTGAGCAGCTTTGAGTTTTTCGTCAACTTCTCTCCTGCAAGTTCTATGGGATGGCTTGCCGTATTTATTTCCCCCTCTCGTTTGCATTTTGCGTGGTTTTGCAACTCGGTGATAGTAAGATGCAATCGACAACTTAGATGAACCATGAGCGTAATAACTTAGCAATATTCCATAAGCCTGTGTGTCAGTGGCGATGACTGAATCTACGACCTGAGAAATCAACATTCCTTCATCGTCATTACACATGGGTCTTGATGGGTTTTTACTTGGCTCTACTGTTTGCATGAATTTATAAATCATGTTGATCATACGAATATCAATACGACCAGAATATACCCACGCCCCCCACAGATTTAACCAACCATCTAGCCAGCGAAACTGCTCATCTGTTAATTCCTTTTCTCCGATATAGCTCATCTCGCCTCCGGTAATACTGTGTGATAATCATCATTCGCAGTTGTATATAAAACCCTGACACCATCCATCAGCCCGCATAATACTTCCATGCATTCAGCAATCTGGATTACACAGAAGTTAACTCGACCGCCTGATCTGGATTTTAAATATCTTGCTTCTTCAATAGCTGCGATTAAGTCAGTGAACATCTTTCAGCTCCTTTAACTTCTTACGATAGTGATCACGTATCCGCTCATAATCCTCGCGCTTCCACTTTGGCAATTCATGAGAACCCATCAGGTGATCGAAACGCTCCTGACTAATTTTCTCTATGAGTCGAGGTGTGTAGTTTTCGATATTTCCCGACAGATGGTTATTACATGGGGCGCATTGCTTATGGACGTTATCTTCATCGAACCTAAGCTCTGGATTAGCTCCGGTTGTTCGATAGTGTCCTGCGTGATACTGACCTTCGTGAAAACGACCACACGAGATGCAAGGCTCATCCTTGTCTCTTTCTCTGATGAATGCGTTGAATGCTGTCTGTGCTTGTTTGGTGAAATATGAGAGGGGTTTTACTGCTAACTTGCGGGATTTGAGTTTGTCTTTTGCTTTAACTTCCTTTGCTCTTTGCTCCTTTTTACGTTTCGCTAATACTTTTTCTTTTTCCTTGTTTATTCGCCTTATTGCCAGTTCTGCTCCGTGTTCTGGGCAACACCACCAAATGTTACTGTATTTAGGGTGAAACCACTCTCGGCATATTTTACAGCGCCGTCGCCTTAAACTTTGCATACATCACCCCAAAATAACTCCAAGAATTAACATGGCGATAAACCATATTGCGACAAATTTTCCATAGCGTAATAAATTGGCATTAAACATTGGTTCAAACTCCTTTTGTGGTTTCTTTGGATGTTTATGTTTGTGTTTATATTTACTGCGATACCTCGCCATCTCCCTCTCCTTTGATTCTATCCATCACTTCCAAATGAGCGTATTCATCAGCACACTTGCTACACACGTAAATTTCATCATCTGTTAGCTGTCTATTGCATGACATGCAGTTCATTGCGAACTCCTTTGAGTAACGAGTCTATTTTCATCAACATCGGATTACCCATGCCTGCCGTGTTTGCCTTTTCGACAAATGACAATCCACACATAAAATCATCCAGCACTTTTCTAGGCTTTTTCGCCTCAACCCTCTTTGCTTTAGGGAAGAGTGGGAGATTAGCCAATCGCTCTTTTTCAAACTGACTTCTCAGTCGAGTAATTGCATCGTCTGTAACGGCGTAGTTATTGATTGGGCGAGTGCGTTTACGGCTCTTTGTTTCAACATGCTCTACACACTGGAATGCAAGTAACTTTCTTAGAATCGTTCCGGTTCTTGCGGGTGTTAAACCTGTTACCGCTGAAATGGTGTTGTGATTAAATGAGATGAATTCACGACCAACCACTATCACCTGCGCATAAGTCCTGTATTGTTCTTCGGTCATAATCACTTCCTGTTTAAGTTGTAACGGTTGATGTGCTCACGGCGACTTTCTTCGATAAATCGAACCAACTTCTGAGCTTCTTCTAACTTCTCGTCATACTGCTTTAGCTTTTCTTCTGGCGTCATTCGTCCTGCTTCCTTTTCAATTTCATATATTCACTGTTATCAGGTATCGTCACGAAACAATTTATACCTACCGCCCAGCGCTCAACCTGCTCCATGAAGTGGAACATTTCACCCGTATCAAGATTTGATGTTTTCCGAAGTGTCCTTACGCGCTCTGTAAGCTGTGTAGTAACGTCAACCATATCGACCACCTCATAACCTAGGAATGTATGCTTAAGCATTTCCTTGACGGTTTCTGGTGTGTAATTGGCGTTGTTCTTACACAGGTATTTACTTATCTCTCCGCACCACAAATGAAAAGTGGCATTTTGAGATAGCGAACGCTTGTTTTTCCAAGGCTTGATAATGATTCGGTGTGGTTGGTTTGTTGCTAGAACTTCTTTGAGGTGTTGCCATGCGGTATTTTTGGTTGATTCGTGGAAGAGAAAATCTACTTCCAAGTTAACCTCCTTGCATTTCTGCGTATACCTCTATCCAATATTTAGCTTCTTGGATCCATTCTTTTTTCTTTTTGCGGATTTGTCTTTTAGTTGGTTTGCATGGGAATTTATAGTGTTCCTCAATCCAGCCTACATTTATTTTTAACATCCAAAATCTGCTATTCGTATTGAAGTTAACGTAATAGACCATGACTTCTACTGGCTCACTCACTGTTAGCTCTCCTGTTAAACCGCTGCGCTGAATAATCACGGTCAATTTGCATTAACTCTTCTGGTGTCATGTCATCAGAATTATCGGGGTAAATGTCGTTATTGTGGGTAAAAGAGAAATCAGCGTGACAATCAGTATTCGTGCATTGGATATGGTCACAAAGATGATTATCTTCTGGGTTCGACTCGCTCTCTCCACACCATTTAACTTTACTGCCACACAAAGGGCACTTTTTTAGCTCATTCATCATTAGCTCTCCTGTTCCATGCCTGCTTAGCCTCATCAGCATCTGTATACCCGAACTTATTTGATGGGCAAATAGTGTTAGAGCAGATGACTAAGTGACCTAAATCCTCGAAGTGGTAGTATTCACCGCGTCCACCGCAAAACGGGCATTTCTTGAGTTCGTTCATGTTACAACTCCCACCATTGGTATTTTTGCTTAGCTTGCAAAATTAGCTCTTGCCAAATTACTACAGCTTCTAGTCTTAATTTGCGCTCGTCCATCATTCACCCTCTGGCATTGGTGGGAGTGGCGGAATACACCAATGTGTAATTTCATTCTCAATTGTGCGACCACAGTTGTAAAACAATCCCGTTTTGTAGCTATAATGACCAGCAGTCACTTCCCCAAGGACGCTATCCCAAAGAATTACTTGAGTGCGATCAACGGGCAATCTATCTCTCACCTTAACCCAATTAGTTCCCTGCATTAGATGCCTCCCATTAACTTGTTAAGTTCCAGCCTAAACAACTTTTTAGCTACTCTCATGCAGCGATAAGGCTTGAAAAAGTGTCGGTTATAATCTTTCGTTTGCTTGATGTACTTACGCTTTCTTCTGGTTGCTTCGTCCGTGTAAGCCCAGCTCAGCTCTGTTAACGTTGTTCCTTTCATCACTCAATCCTTTAATTTAATGCTCTACATTCAAACCCGACTGAAACATTGAAATGAGTCTCTGCCTCAAAAACAAAACCAATTGCATTTTTACCCCAGTTTAATTTTCGTGTTTTCCTTTCCATTTCATTCGCTTTGCGTCTTGCTGTTGCTAAATCAACTGAGACTTGGTTGAAATTTTCATCAAGAAATGGAGCGCTATTAACAAAAAGTGGCTTGCGTTCTTTCATCACTCAACACCTCGCTTAATCGCCATAACTAATTTTTAAACTTCCTGATATGGCAACCACTGCTAAAAGTAACCATCCCCAACCTGATTTTTCGTGATACATCAGGAATGCAACAGATAAAAATCCAGTAATCGGTACTAGCATGAAAAACAATGTACCCAAAATATCTCGTAAATATTCCATCTAAAATCCTCTTGCGTGTTAAGCAACTTGCTTTCTTGTTCGGTAGCTATCCCATGTAAAAGCCAACGTACAACCACCGCCGTCATTCATCCTGTCAATAACTCGCTCGCCAATGAATGCGCCTAATTCTTCTCTGGTTTGGTTGCTGATTAGGATTGTTGGCTTCATCTTCTCGTAACGAGTATTTATGATTTCAAACAGGATCAGCTTTTCTGCCTCGGTGCCGAATTGCACACCAACCTCATCAATGATTAACAAATCTGGTTTTGTGTAAATCCGAATAACTTCAAACTCCGTTTCAGTAGAATTCTTACTCCAAGTGGATTTAAATTTTCTTGCAATTCGTAAGGCTGTCGTGAATAGCGCAGAATTCTGATAATCCTCAACAACACTTTTCGCTATTGCTAATGCCAGATGATTTTTACCAGTACCAGGCTTTCCACACATCACTAAACCACCGCCATTTTTTAGGCGATCTTCCCATTTTTTAACGTAGGCTTTGCAAACATTGAGATTATATTGAGCGTCCTTGTTCACAGCCTCGTAGTTATCCAATGTGCAAGATTTAAATCGCTCTGGAACATGAAGTTCATCAAGGAGTTTCTCTGTAAGTTTCTTCTTGAATCGCATGTCATAATCACGCTGTTCGATCTTCAAGGCTTCCAGCTCTTCCATGAGGCAATGTGGGCAAGGTGTTGGTCGTGATGGAATTGATATCGCGGTTTTACTTGAGCGAGTTCTGGCTTGATATGCGCCATGCTTAGAGCAGATTAATTCAACAATCGTCACTTCGGTGTTCGGTATTTCTGCTGGCGGTTTACTTAGGTTTTCAAGTTGCCTTTCGATTTGCTCAATTTTGTCTAATAGGTTCATAATTTAATTCATCCATGTTGGCGCATCCGTTTTACCGTAGTCCTTGGATGCAAAATTCTCGTTTACAGCTCGCTTAGGTGGTGTGGCTTTCCATGAATTACCTGAGTTCTTGTTTTGGTAATTTAACTTCTGGCTTGCAGTGATAAACCAGTTTTTAGGCTTAGCGGCTCTGAACTCGATATCTAGTCGTTTTAGCTCATGCACCAAGTCGATGTTTGAATACAGCGATTGCCATTCAGCAAAGTCTTTGTGGTTTAGGCGGATCACCTCTCCCTCGAATGCATACTTGCTAGACATTTGGTGAATACTTGCAGATTGATTTTCTGGCTCGCTAGGACAAGCCGTGTTTTCGGCTTGGGTGTTATTAGGAATCAGGTTAAGGGAATCAGGAATCAGGTTAAGGGAATCAGCAGGATTTGTTGTATGCTCTTCTGATTCTTGCACTGTGCTTGTATGGTGCTTTTCTGGTGCTCCTTTGTTTTCAGTATGTTGCATTACTTGTTCTGGTATTTCACTAGCCGCTTCTTTTACATGAGGGTTCTGATGTTTCTTCCAGTTATTAATCTGAATAAACTCATTTCCATCTACTGCATATCTGGTAATAAAGTTTTTACTGTGTAGTTGTGCGAGTAATTTTTCACAATCAACGTCATCGTATGGCAAAACCATTGCTTTAATTTTACGTGGCTTATCTTCTAAGCGACCTTCTCTATCTGCAATAGTCCATAAACCAACGAATAGGATTCGTGCAAATGGATCACATTCAGCAAGGTCATCATTAGTAAAAAAGCCTGGTTTAATATTTCTTGCTCTAGCCATTAGAAAGGCACCTCCGATCTGTTTGCTAATTCAGGGTTATGTTTCTTCCATTCCTCTAAGTTTTGACCTATTAAGCTTTGCACTAAATAAGCTGTATCCTCTTTAAAGTAGAGGGCATGAGAGGTGTTAAATCTCTTCGAGCAAAGGTGAACAGCAAGTCTTATTAATCTTTCTGCTGTGGCAACTTTGCAACCAAAAACACTAACGTTAAGAGAGTCAAATAACTCGCCAAGATGTAATTTATCTAGACTTTCAGTGCATATGATGTCGTATGAGTCAGCTAACACTTCAACTTTATCCCCGACTCTCGCAACGCAGACTTCCTCACAGGTTTCAATAATTTCTTCTAAATCACATTTAAAGAACTCTCGAGACTCATTTATTCTGTATTTGTTCAAATAGTCATGAACAGTGGACTCATCATTACTAGGAAATTCAGAGTAAAAAGATGCTTCAACTTTAAATTTGTCTGGAACGCCAGTTGCGGAGGATAGCTCTTTAGCTCTGTTTTCTGGCGAGATAGTTGTCATGCCAACTTTATATATGCCTGGCATATACTCATTGCTCAGAATATAAACCCAACCCTCGACCCTGAAGTTAGTTGGAAGAGTTTCGGTCTTAGATACTTCACGGTTGAATTTCATTTCACCCAAGTGACCAATGCTCATACCTGACAACCTCCATGTCTTTGTTTCTTTGTTAATTTCATATATAATTACTCCATTAATTAGCTGTATCAGACAAGAGAAACCTAAATTTCTCTTGTCGAAATTACTGGTTATTGATACAGTGTATTTGTTAGTTTAAATGGTTAAGTCCATTTGTTGAGAAGCCTCAGTTACCGCTGGGGCTTTTCTTTTTGGTGCTTTGACATGCTCAAGCATCTGAATTAACGCCCTAGCCTCATCACCTTGCAATATCACTGTGTCATCTGGTGTCTCATACCCAATAGCAACTAAAAGCCTTGCACAACGTTGTATGAAGCTTAATTGCGTTTTAGATTGTTGAGATTGCCAGCGAGATATTTGTGATTCGTGAATACCCGTTCTTTTCGCTACTTCTCTAGCGCCAGTAACAAGTATCCCTTTCATGATTTTTGATTCGATTTCTCGAAATTTGCGTTCGTTTGATAATTCCATTTGTTAAATTCCTTCTTAGATTACTTCCCATATTGGGAACAGCAGTAATGCTCCGTGGCTCATTCCATATGAGCGGATTGTTGATAATAATTTGCCGATTGAAGTCAAAAGGCATGGCGTGAGTTTTTAAAGAGCGTGGCGTTTAAACTTCGCCAAATATTTCGTGTAAATCAGGTCTTAATTTGTTTGCTTGAATAGCTCCATTAGTTGCTAATTCAATGCGCTTTGCGCTAGTGGCAGATGGTTTTTTCTTTCCATGTAACCAAGCCCATACAGAAGGTTGTTTTACGTTACATATCTCAGCCAGTTTTTGCTGACTGCCAACCATGCCAATAGCCTTATCAATTAATTTATTTCTCATAAATAACCTCGGCTGTTGGAATATACCTAATAATAGCCAAGGTTATTCATGAAGTAAATAGCTTTAGCTGTTTGTTGAAAAATAACCTCGGCTATATAATGAAATCATGAAAAATACGACATTTGCAGAAAGGCTAAATCTAGCCATGAAGATGAGAGGAATGACTCAAGTTGAACTAGCTGAGTCAGTAGGAATGGCGCAGCCAAGCGTCTGGAAGCTCACATCTGGAAAAGCACAAAGCTCAAGAAAAGCCGTTGAGATAGCTAAATCACTAAACGTTGATCCTGTATGGTTAACAACTGGAGGTGGTTCTATCCCTGATTTCTTGCAACAAGAACAGGATGGAGTTAGCAAAGATGAATTATCGGTGAGAAAAATATCAGAGTGGGGAAATGGCACACCTTTAGATGATGATGAGGTTGAGGTTCCTTATTTTAAGAGCATCGAGCTTGCAGCAGGTGTTGGTTGCACAAACAATGAAGATCACGATAACTTTAAGTTGAGATTTTCAAGATCAACCTTAAGAAGGTATGGGATATCACCAAGTGGTGTATGTGCATTCCCCGTACACGGCGAAAGTATGGAACCAATTATACCTAACGGAACAACTGTTTTTGTCAATTGTGATGATAAGAAAATTGTTGATGGTGGGGTTTATTTCATTGAGCAGGATGATTTATTTAGAGTAAAAGTCCTGCTTAGACAACCAGGAGGAAAGATCATCATAAGAAGCTATAACTCCATAGATTATCCAGATGAAGTCGCAGATATTGAAAGCGTAAAAGTTGTAGGTAGGGTTTTCAATATGTCTGTAATGCTAATATAGGAAATAACAACCTAATCCAGCCCTCTTCTTGAGGGCTTTTTTATACCTAAAAATTACCACTCATCACATCCCAGTAAAAAAAATTAAAAATAAATAACCTTTTAAAACAAAAATATATAGCCTAATATAGCTTTTATATATCTCAGGCTATTTACATCGATAATAACTTTGGCTATATTGAATCACATCAAAGGCAATCAACATGAAATACAGCCTAATGTTCTTTAACAATTTGGATATCACACTTGGCGTTGAGCGGAGAGATCTGCATAACTCAGCTCCTCGACAATCTCCAGCCTTCAAGGGGGCATGGCATTCTCGGGCAAGCGGCGGACAAGGTCAGGTGTTTAATACTAATTATAGGTCATTCAATGAGTGACCTATGGTGAGTAAAAGAATAACGGAGGATATGTGGAAATTTACTATCAACCACCAAAGAAATTTAAAGGCAATCCAACACCAGTTAGCGTTAAGAAAGTTAACAGCAACTCATTCAAAGCGCGACAGTACGCTAGATATGCATCTTTCAGAGCTAACAAACTGAAAGAAGAAGAAATTGCTAAAGCTAACTCAGTGAAAGAGAAGAAAGAACGCCCTGTTCTCTCTCTCAAACCAACAAAGCATTATCCAAGTGGAGATAACTGTTGCTTACCTAATGTAGCAGTATTTTCAGGAGTTAAAACAAAACAGCCGAGCAGTGAGTTCGGGGTTACGGCGAGGGTTTAGATATGGCAGGTTTAGATGTGACATTTCAGCAAGAATTAATAATCGACTGCAAGCAGTCTCAGCGTAAGTACATGTCTTGGGCTAAAGAGGATAAAGAATATCCTGAGTTACGCAAGGCTTGGTTAGAGCTGGCACTTATGGCGCGTCGTCATGCTCGTGAGTGGTTCGTAATGAGTTAACTAATTACAGTCCATTCAGTGGGCTGTGGTGAGATAACTTTTTTAGACCAACAAATCAAAGGCGATAAATCGGTCTCGCCATATTTACTAAGCACCGTTTGAATCGGAGGATTTATGTAAGTGTTCAAATCTAAACTGAGAGAAAAATAAATATTATGCCGATCCTATTCATGGCTTGAATAGCGTTAGCCCATGACGATATATGGGCAGCTAACCAGAGCTTATTACTTAGTGGGCTGTGGTGAGTTGATTAATAGATAGGAGATAGAGATGGAAATATGGTTTAAGGAGTTTGAGTCACACGGTCGTCAAATTCTAATCAAGAAAGCTCATGACGCCGATGAGCAAAAAATCGGGGTGCAATATTGCTGGCCAGAGAAACTTTTCTCGGTCGATTTTGGATTGTGGATAGATTACGACGACGATGATGAGGAAAGCTTTAATGAAGCGGAAGAAGCACGCAACAAGCTATTCGACACCATCGATCAGGAAGTAGTAGATACCGCGGTGAGTAACTTAATTCAAAAGCTCAAGCTTGATTACTAACATCGTATTTAGTTAATAACGGAGGGTTTGTGTATTTATATAAAATAAAAAAAGAAAGTCAGGTCACTGATTATATAAATCAACGTGGATCAATATTCGTAAGTAAATACTCTTGCAGTCATAGCAGACTAAGGAAAATAACTCGCAGGATGTGTAAGGATGGGAAAATAACAATGAAGTCAATGCTTAAAGATGGCTTCATTTACTGTGCGATTTAATAACGGAGGGAGTATGACAATAGATGATTTCCACAATGGAAAGTTACCCATGCCGAAGTTATTTAGAGTTGTTAGTGTTGAGCTTGGTGTATTACGTAGCTGCCTTAGTAGTGGCTATGGCGTCATATTTGATTGCGACGAAACTGTAATAAGAAAAGTTCGCAGAGTTAAATCAAAAATAGGATGGCATTGGCAGTTGGTCATGGAGCATAAAGACCAAGAACAATGGGATTACTACCTAGAGTCAGACAGAGAAAGCCTTAACAATATCAATTATGAATACGGGCTGATGAAATAGTTAGGAGGGAGTATGACAGATAAAAAATACGACGCACATTACAAAAGTGATGGAAGCATTACATCAGCATCATTACGCGACAAGTTCGCAATGGCTGCTATGCAAGGTGATTTTGCTGCACAGGATGCTGTGGAAATGGGGTATTACACAAATGATACTCCTGATGAATTTCTGGTAAAAAGAGCTGAGTTCTACTACCGCATGGCAGATGCAATGTTAAAGGCTAGAGGGTGATATGAACGAAAAATATAACAGAGGAATTAAACCTGATAATACGAAAGAGGCTAAAAAACTCAACCGTGAGTATCAAGTTAAACGCCTAATTGCTAAAGGTCACACAAAGAAGTTTGCCCGCCAACAAGTTAAGCGCATCAAATAGTCAGCAGTAACCCACCACTTAATCATTCATATAAACAGGAAATCATCATGAGTCAGTGGATTAAATACTCAGAACAAAAGCCAGAAAAAGCAGGTGTTTATCTCTGGCGAATGGATAGTGAAACAGTTAAAGGCGAAAAGGTAATCGCAAGAGAACGGATGCGAAGTAGAGGTGCAGGATATCAATCAGTTTTATCACCAGAGTTTGATTATTGGGATGGATATCGACTACATGTTCCCTATGATCTTGAATGGATGGAGGATGACGAAACAAAGCCTGAGATAGATTTTACCGGATGCGAGGTTATATCTGAGTGTCCGTTTTGCAAGAGAGCCCCATTGCTACATGCATATAGCCATTTTGCTTTACCTAGCCCGCAAAGTTTAAATATATTCACCCTAAAATGTTGCGCTTGGAATGGTTCACCATCTTACAGCGACCCAAGAGAATTAATCAAACGCTGGAACAACGCAGTATCTAAATAACCCATCGCACCAACACCAGAGAAACCAAATAACAATCGCTATCTCAATAGTGAGAATTCTGCATGAACATAGACACTATATTCAGCGCCCTACTTCTCTTCGCAGTCATTTCATTAAGTCTAATTATCGCAAGGTAAATTATGAAAATTAACCAAGATATTTTCCGTCTGGCGCAAGCTCAGGCGCAGGTAGCTATTCGCCAGAAATGTGAGGATATCTGGTGGTTAGCAATGGAATTACTCAAAGAAAGCTATCAGGAGGGTTTATGAAAATATCCTTCAGCTACTCGAACGGAACTCGAGTAGTAGACGATAAAACAGTCATGGAATTTGACGAAAGTAGCAAGCTTAGTATTGAGACAGGAAGTTTCGCTGAGCTGGCTAAATTAACGGAAATTGACCCAGTGGAAGCCCTGCAATGGATTATGCAGTTCGACAAGGAAGAGTTTGACAGGATTGTCAATGAAGCAAGCAAGGATGCACCTATTTCTAAGCTAGCTCTGCTAAGGAGGGTTGCGTGACTCAGATTCTAGATATGTGCTGTGGTAGTCGCATGTTCTGGTTTGACAAGGAAGATAGCCGAGCAATTTACAGCGACATCCGCGCAGAGAAACATACTTTATGTGATGGCAGGAAGTTAAATATCACACCAGACATTATCGCTGATTTTAAAAACCTCCCCTTCTCTGACGGCTCGTTTTATCAAGTTATATTCGACCCGCCTCATTTAATTAGAGTTGGCCACAACGCATGGATGTTTAAAAAGTACGGACGATTAAATAAAGAATCATGGAAAGACGATTTATCAAAAGGATTTAGTGAAGCATTTAGAGTGTTGAAGCCAAACGGAACATTGGCTTTCAAGTGGAATGAAACGCAAATACCTACAAAGCAAGTTTTAGCGCTAACCGACCAAAAGCCAACAATAGTCCAGCGTGTCGGCAAGAACGATAAAACGCATTGGGTGTTGTTTATTAAGGAGGCGTGATGAATCCTTACCATGAACTTGACGCAAGGGAAGAACGCGAACAAGAAGAAGCATCATGGATTGATGCAAAGGACGCTGAGTTAAGTAATGTCGCATTTAATGTGGTTGATGGGCTACCAAAGGATATTACAAGTCAATGGAGTGACAGCGTTTTCGATATGACAATTGATGGTCTTTACAAGGAGTTAAAGAACTATCAGGAACGCAGGAGGATGTCGTGACAAATGCAGTTCAAAAAATATATGAGGTTGTAAATCACCTTAAAAATGAGTTCGAACAAGTGTGTAGTGAGCCAAGCATAGCATTCAAAAGGGAATCTGAATTTGCCATGCAAATATTCGCGAACAATGATTATCTAGCAAATGTTGCAGTTAATAATCTTGTGTCAGTTCGTAGTGCGATCATGAATGTCTCAGCTATCGGAATTAGTTTAAACCCAGCGCAAAAGTTGGCTTACCTAGTTCCTAGAGATAAGAAAGTGTGTCTCGATATTAGCTATATGGGCTTGATGCATATTGCTCAACAATCACAGGCTATTAAGTGGTGTCAATCAAGCATTGTTCGACAAAATGATAATTTCCAACTCACATCAATAGATACCGCACCTCGCCACGAATACAACGCCTTTGCCACTCAAGAACAGAGGGGTGAGATTGTTGGCGCTTACACAGTAGTAAAAACAGAAGATGGAGACTACCTAACTCACACAATGGCTATTGCTGATATCTATTCAATCCGTGACCGTTCATCAGCATGGAAAGCTTGGATAGCAAGGAAAAAATCCTGCCCTTGGGTAACTGATGAAGAACAGATGATCCTAAAAACAGTAGTGAAGCAGGCGGCTAAATACTGGCCACGTAGAGAGCGTCTAGATAAGGCTATTGACTATGTTAATACTGAGGCTGGAGAAGGTATTGATTTTGGAAGCGAGCAACAAGAACCAAAGGACATAACGCCAGCAAGCGAGGATCAACTAAAAGCTATCACGGACTTGATGCTTAAAGTTAATGGCGAATGGAGTGACGCATTCTTCACATTCATTAGTAAAAAATTCAACCATCAAATATCCCATCCAGAGCAATTAACCGCATTTGAAGCCAATACCATTATCGACATGCTAAGGAAAAAGGCAGAAGGAAAATGATTAGTAATGACATCATTCTAAGCAAAACAGGCATCGATTTAACCAAGATAGAGCAAGGAAGCGAAGAATGGATGTCTATCAGGCTTGGCGTAGTAACTGCCTCTGAGGCATGGAAAGTTATCTCTAAGCCAAGATCAGGAACAAAATGGACAGACACAAAGAAAACATATTTAAACACCCTTATTGGTGAAGTTTGCACGGGAGTTTACAAGGAGGTATCAGCAAGGACGTTGGAATGGGGTAAAAACTACGAATTAGAAGCAAGGATGACATTCGAGTTTTACACCGGATTAACGGCAAAGGAAGTGCCAATAATATTCAAAGATGAGCAACTACGGATAGCTTGCTCACCAGACGGCATTTGCAGTGATGGCTCAGGATTAGAGCTTAAATGCCCGAACAACACGGACGTATTTATTGACTTAGCATTGAACGGAATCGATGCAATGAAAAAGGAATATGTAGCTCAAGTTCAATATTCCATGTGGGTTACAGGTAAGGATATCTGGCACTTTGCAAATTTTGACCCGCGCATGCCAGCAGGAAAGGAAATAGCATATTTCCCTGTCGAGCGTGACGAAAAAATGATGAAAGAATTCGACGAGTTAGTTCCTGAGTTTATTGAAGCAATGGATCATGGATTAAACAAGTTAGGTATTCAATTTGGCAATCAATGGAGTGTATATGGCAATTAACACAATAACGGCAAGTGGAAACCTAGGTAAAGATTGCGAACAGCGATGGACGCCAAATGGTAAGGCGGTTGCATCATTCAGCTTGCCTGTAAAACAAGGATATGGAGAACACGAAAAAGTATCCTGGGTTATCTGCAAGATGTTTGGCCCTAAAGCTGAAAAGCTACCTCCGCACCTAACCAAGGGAATGAAGGTTATGGTAACTGGTGAGTTCGTCATGGAAGAATGGACAAGCCAGAACGGTGAGAAAAAATCAGCACCGGTAATTATCGTTGATCAATTGGATTTTGGCGGTAACGGTGGTAGTCAGGCAGGAATCCAGAAACCACAAAACCAAGGATGGGGTCAACCACAGCAACCGCAACAGCCCAAACAACAAACTCCACAATATCCTGAGCCACCAATGGATTTCTCAGACGATATCCCTTTTTGACCACCCTACCCGTTTAACCAAAGGATATAACCATGAAAAGTTTTAAAAATGTAACATTCCTTGGATGTTGCGATAAGTGTGATGCAGAAAAAGCAACAGTACACACAGAACAAGGTAGCGAGAATTGGTTTTACGATGATGACAAGGTTGTTTGCGAAAACTGCGGTCACACTGGTGTTATTGAGGCAGATGGTGAATGCGCTTGGTGTGTTTGGGATGAAGTTGACGACTCGCAGGGATGCAATGAAGAGGAATGAATATGAAAGAGCGTGGAATTATTTTTAATGGTGAAATGGTGCGTGCCATTTTAGATGGGCGTAAAACTCAAACTCGTCGCATCGTTAAAAATGTAATGCCTGATAATGGAATATGGCTAAAGAAACCGACCAAAACAAGAAGTGGCACAACTACGCATGTATTGGATGCTCCAAAACATAATTTGTGCCCCCTAGGTAAAATTGGTGATCGTCTTTATGTTCGTGAAACATGGAGTGTAGTCAGTCATGAGTTTGATGATGATGGATTGATGATTGATTATGTTCCTGATAGGCAAACTAAAGCTGTACATGAAATGCCGTATGGTCATGGTTATTACACTGGACATGTCATTTACTCTGCTGATGGTGATTTCACATGGGGTGACGATGATGGTTGTATTGATGGTCGTTCTTGCTGGAAACCATCTATACACATGCCTCGCTGGGCTTCACGCATTACGTTAGAAATTACCGATGTTCGTGTTGAGCGATTACAAAATATAAGTGAGCAGGATGCATTGTTTGAGGGGGTTATTACTGGTCGTTATGGTAATAATGATAATTGGCAGGATGGATTTTATGTGCCAAATAATAACCAGCCATATCAAACAGCAAAATCAGCATTCTGTGCCTTATGGCAATCAATATATGGCGTAGATAGTTTTTATAAAAATCCGTGGGTGTGGGTGATTGAGTTTCGCAAAACCCAATGATCAACACTGTACCTTTGTGTAATTGATGATATGGTTTAAATTCAACATAAAGGAGGACGTATGTCAGTTGATTATTTAGTTATTGGTGGCGACATGCATGGTGACATATTAACAAAAGAAAAATACATGAAAAGAATGCCTATCACCAAGAAAGTCATGTCATCAAGTAATAAGCCAACTCAGAATATAGGGTATTCATTAGATGTTATTCCTGTATTCCATAAAGGCAGAACTTACGCAATAGTTGTAAATGGAAACTTTGATACAAATGAAGCCTATGCAGCCATAGATAAATACAAGCCAAGGCCTATACCTGCCGAATTTATTTAACCCACAATTACCCTGCACTAGCAGGGTTTTTTATACCTAAAATTCAAAGTAACAATTAATACAAATAATCGGATATGTATTACTCATGTTAATACAGGGTTCTGCACATCTATAGGAAATCAAAATGATATATTTAAGTTTGTTTAACGGAATATCCGCTGGGCGATTGGCGCTTTCTCGCGCTGGAATTAAATTTGATAAATATTACATCGCTGAAATAGATAAATTCGCTAATAAAGTATCAGATTTCCATTATCCAGATAATATCCAGTTAGGTGACGTTAATAATTGGCGTGAGTGGGATATTGACTGGTCAAGTGTTGGGTTAGTTACTGCGGGGTTTCCATGTCAGTCGTGGAGTTTAGCTGGTAAACAACTAGGAGACAAAGATGAGCGCGGTAAATTATTCTGGACGACATTAGAAATAATGAGCTATGTGTTAGAAAATAATCCAGACGCTAAATTTATGCTCGAAAATGTCAAAATGAAAAAGGAGTTTGAGGAATATATAACACTGCATACAGAGCGCGCTCTTGGTTATGTAAATAAAACTCTTATTAATAGCTCATTATTATCAGCGCAAAACAGACAACGTTATTATTGGACTAATTTTGAGGTCAATCAGCCAGAAGATAAAGGAATTCTGCTAAAAGATATTATTGACGATATTAATTATCATGGATTCAAAAACAACAAAGCTATAAACAAATTATTTAATGTAAATCCGTCAGGAAAAGGAGTGAATGGAAATGTTTATAGTGTAGATGGGATTAGCCCAACACTAACAACAAATAAAGGAGAAGGAATAAAAATAACAGGAGGTGCTATTAGAGGTCGTTATATTATTAATGGAGTAAGACAAGACCATAAAGTAAAAACAGCGGGTCTTACCACTCAGAGATTAGAATTAAGAAGTGATGAAAAAACCAACACATTAACCACTGTTCAAAAAGATAATGTCGTTGTTTACAGGCCTTGTGAACCAAGGGAGAACATCAAACAATCCAAAGACGGGTTAATTCATGTTGCTAACGCGTCGGACATTAAAGGTAATGAACAGATAAAACGTATTTATTCTGACGCAGGAAAGTCTCCGACATTATCAACATGTCAAGGCGGACATAGAGAACCGAAAGTCGCAATTAGAGATAAGAGTAAAACTATTCGTTCATCTGGGCGCAATTCATATGATAGGCATGAGTGGGATTCTATTAGTAACTGCCATTATCGAAAATTAACTCCTACAGAGTGCGCGCGTTTACAAACATTTCCCGACGGTTGGTGTGAAAATATAGTATCGAATTCACAGTCATATAAATGTTACGGCAATGCGTGGACTGTAGATGTTATTGCTCACATATTCAAATGCGCATACAGAGAAAATAAACATGCTGAATATTTAATGTCAGTTAGGAATGTTGAAGTTATTTGTGGTGAGGTATGGAATGAAAGATAAATATTATGCTGGCTTGGAAAATTACAAAGATTGTATTGAGATTGAACCTACAACAAAAGATTGTTTTATTTTAAATACTCCATCTTGGAATATGGATGTGACAAAACAAGACTTAATTGACATCAGAAATACTATTAATGAAATACTAGAGGCTGATAATGAATAAATACACCGAACTATCTGATTTCGAGATTAATAAAAAGGTTGCTAGTCATTATTTGCCATGTGATTACAATCTCAACGATCATGCAAAAACGGTTGAATTGATTAGATTTTTAGGTGATACCGCTGAGTATAGAGTCTATGGAAAATTCGACCCATGCAATAACCCATCTGACGCAATGCCGATTATTATTGAGAATGAAATATCCATGATTAAAAGCTCAGGTGGATGGATGTGCTGCCATGGTTCAGTTGGTCAGGTTGAGCATGAAATCTTATACCGTGGCGCTATGGAATTATTCTTAATGATGAAGGATACGGAGAATAATCAATGAAACAAGTTCAAGCAATGACGACGTTAGTATTAATTGACGGTGTTACATATCAAATAGCTCTACCTAAGCAATATGTCTCTCTTCAGGCAAAGCAGGCGTTAATGTTTGCTCAGGAGTTCGGTGGTGTAATTATCCCCTGTACGTTTACTCACATAAAGCCAATGGAAGCAGATGGATTGCCTTTTAATATAGGTGATAACAAGGATGAAGGCTAACTACGGAGGTAGCCACACACCAAAGGAACTGCGTGATAGATGGCAAACTCCCTTACCTTTATTTGCAGCATTGGACGCTGAATTTGGTTTCTATTTAGATGCCGCCGCAGATAAAAATAACGCACTCTGCTCTAATTACCTCACCGAAAAAGACGACTCGTTAAATTGCGACTGGGAAAGTTATGGTGCTATTTGGATAAACCCACCCTATTCTGATATTCAGCCTTGGATTAATAAAGCCACCGAACAATGTAAAAAACAATTACAGCCTATCGTGATGTTAATTCCTGCTGATACTTCTGTTGGTTGGTTTAATTCTGCATTAGAAACAGTTGATGAAGTGAGGCTAATTACAGGAGGAAGAATATCATTTATTAATGCAGGAACAAACAAACCAGTTAATGGTAATAATAAAGGCTCAATGCTTTTAATATGGCGACCATATATCAAACCACGAAAGATAATTAATACCGTAGATAGAGACGAATTAATTAATATCGGCAATAAAATATTAAATGAATGGAAAATAACATAGTTGAATTATGAGATTAATAATTCGCGGTGAAGTCACACCCATAGAAAGGATTGCTATTAATGAGGCACTGGAAGCCCATAAAAAGAAATATAATCGAACTGGAATAATCGTTAGCCACAAAATAAAGATAGGAAAGAATATCTATCCTGTGGAAATAGAAAACTGTCGTAAATCATATATGGTCACTTTGCGTAATAAAAGGCAAAGACTATGAATGCACAGGCAATGGAAAACGCGCGACGACAAATAGCAAAGGAATGCTTAATCGAACTCAGAAGCCACGGAATACCCAACGACAAACTAACAACTCAGATCCTCGATAAATACACGCCAAAGTTTAAGCCTCTAAATCACATGAACTATCAGGACAAGATGGTCCTATCGTATTACCTGCGGAAATTACAAAAGGAAGAGAAAGATGGATAGATTACAGCCAGACTCATTAGTCGATTTAAAATTTATTATGTCAGACACTGGGTTTAAGAAAACATTTATTTATGATCGCATAAAGGAAGGAAAACTACCGGAATCAACAAAGATACACGGTAGGGCAAGATGGTTATATTCAGATGTATTAGAGCTTAAAAGAAAGTTGATGTCATCGTGATATCTCATCGATGTAATCAGCGAACCATTGCATCATATCCCTTCTCTTGTCCAGATACTCAGCATGATTATAAACGCCTCGAATGGTGCTTTTATCAACATGCGCTAACTGCCTTTCTATTAAATCACGGTTGAACCCATGCTCATTCAATATTGTACTGAATTGATGGCGGAAGCCGTGCCCGCTCGCCAAACCATCGTAGCCGATTTGTTTGATAACCATTAACACAGAGTTCTCGCTGATCGGCTTTCTTTTATCACTTCTTCCAGCAAAAACAAAATCTGATATATCACCCGTCATTGATTTCATTTTTAGTAAAAGAGACTCAACCTGTTTTGACATCGGAACAATGTGAGGTTTTCTACTTTTCATTACCTCCGGTCTAATGTTTATAGTTTTTCCATCAAAATCTATATCAGACCATAATAGGTTCCTCATTTCCTTTGTTCTTACTGCTGTATATTGTAAGAATTCAGTAGCTAGTTTACTGATAATGCTACCAGTAAACGATTGAAGTGATTTATTAAAATCAGGTATCTGCTCTTTAGTTAAGAACGGGAAATGCTTCTTTCTGTATCCCTTTTCTGCATCAGCTAAATCGGGAGCAGGATTGTACTTTGCTCTACCTGTAATAATTGCATATCTGAATACCTCACCACACCTACGCCTAGCTTTGCTGGCTCTCTCCATCGCTCCCCTTTCTTCGAACTTCCTTATTACCTTTAGAAGCAACGTCGGTGCGATATCATCCATCTTGTAATTACCTAAAATTGGCAAGATGTCGGATGAAAACATAGATTGAAGTTCTTTTCTGTATTTTTCTGACCATGTGTCTTTTTTGTAATCAAACCACTCATTAAAAACATCAACAAACAGATCTTTGTTGCTTTCATCTTTTTTGGCTTGATTGATATCAACTCCCTTTGCCAGTTCTTTTTTTAATTCGAATACCTTTTCTCTTGCTTCCTGCAGAGATAGTTCTGATAATTTACCAAGAGAATATATCTTTTCTTTACCCATAAACTGATATCTCATTTGCCAAGCTTTGACGCCAGTTACTGGTATAAATAGATAAAGGCCGTTACCGTCAGAAACCCTATACGGTTTATCTTTTGCTTTAAATGATGATATCTGCTTTACAGTTAGCATTTTGGGTAAAATCTCGCTGGGTAAAAAAATTTACCCAATATTTACCCAATAAAGATGGCGGTTGTCAACGAACTAATGCGAACTAAAACGGAAAAGAAATAACTGTGTGTATTGGTTTTTGTGGGATTTCACGAACGGAGACGAACTAAGGAGAATAGATCCAGAGCGTTCCCTACAGGAATCGAACCTGTAACTAGCCCTTAGGAGGGGCTTGTTATATCCATTTAACTAAGGGAACATACGTAATAAAATTAAGTACAACTGATGGACGGGCTATATTCTACCCCCCTCACTCTCTATTAATCAAGTTTTAACGCACTGATATTGGAAGGAATTTTTTTGTTTCTTTTTTGAACAATGTAATTTGTTTGAACAATGTAATTTGTTTGAACAATGTAATTTGGCTTAAAAACCATCTGATAAATATCAGCATCAATGATTATGGTTTGTTCTTATATATGTCTGTTCTATTAAAACTCTTTCAGTTGTTTTAAAAACAATTTCGGTGAATATCCCATCTCTTTATTAAACATCGCACTAAAGGCGCTCGGATTTTCATAACCCAGTTCTAAAGCAACTTCAGTAACTGAATCACCTCTCTTTAAAGCGGTTAACGCATACATTAAACACGCTTTTTGACGCCAGTCTCGAAAAGAAAGACCCGTTTCTTTATGAAAAAGACGGGTAAAAGTACGTAGGCTCTTATTTAATTTTTCAGCCCACATTTCTGGTGTCGTGCGAATATTAGGTTGTGACATAAATTCAGTACACAATTCATCTAATAAAGCATGTTGCGGTAATGGTGTAAAATAAGGCAATGGCTTAGCATGAGCTAATTCATGACAAAGCAAAGTCAATAATGCACTATCTCGTCCACCTAAATCATAAAGTAAAGGAAGTTCATTGGCCGAAAGTAATAGCTGATGAAGCAGAGGGGAAACTTGTAAAACCTCACAATATTCTGAGTGACGAGGAATTTTATTAGGCTCAATATAGAGACTATAAGTACTACTCCCCAACATCAGCACTTGATGTACCTTTTCTGCTGGGATCCACACGCCACTGTAAGGTAATACAATCCATTGACCATCTTCTGTTTTAACTTTCATTACCCCATTAGGGGCATATAAAAATTGAGCTCGTCGATGATGGTGAGCTTCAAGTAATGTGTCATAAGGATAATCAGAGCCTAATGCTAAAATATCACGAGGAAGGTTATCCACACTGTTGATATCGATATTACGCATAATATTTAAATTGTCCTAAATTCGTATAAACTTGTCATTATCGCGTGGGTAAGCCATCATTTTATTCTATATTGTTAATCTCCTGACTCAACAGGAGATTTGAAATGACACTCTGGCTGATTTCTTTTGGTTTAATTTCAGGCATCACAACATGGTTATTTGGCTTTGGCGGTGGCTTTGTCACTGTTCCCTTACTCTATACACTTATTCTTACACTCTGGGGAATAGACAGTTTACCTGCTGAACATGCTATGCAAATCGCAGTTGCTACCTCTGCATTAATTATGTTGTTTTCTGCGACAGTCACAACCATTAAACACCATAAGGCCAAAAGGCTTGATTGGAATATCATGTCCATTTTGTTTATTGGTATCGCTTTTGGTGGGATCTTAGGTGCTCTTCTCGCCTTAACAGTTGAAGGTGTGTGGATCAAATGGATCTTTATTGGTTATCTTTTTGTCACTATATTAGACTGCTATTTTCGCCCCGGTTTTATGGCTCCTACTCACAACTCAAAAAAAGTGACCAAAGCAAAAGAAAGCATTAATGGTACAGTAATTGGTATTATTGCCACTTTTCTAGGGGTTGGTGGAAGTGTGATGACAGTACCTTTATTGCGCCGTAGAGGAACACCAATGGCACAATCAGCAGCAATCGCCAATGCATTAACCTTACCTTTAGCACTCACTGCAACATTCACTTATGTCGCCCTCTCTTTTACGTCACCTTTAAATAGTGAATCTGGTTTTATTGGTTATATTTGGCTAAAAGCTGCACTTATTCTGATTTGTAGCACTTGGGTTGGCTTGAAGATCTCTGAACGCTTTTTATCTCGTATTCCCGACAAATGGCATGCAAGAGTCTATCCTCTGTTACTGAGTCTTGTTTTGATTGTCATGCTGTTTTAAATCCTTTCTTCTATGAAGAGACAAAGGCAATAAACAACGAAAAAAACAATAATGGCTACACATAAAATAGTGGCAAATGGTGGTTTTGAGTGTTCAAAAAATCGCCATTTTTTAACATTTCACCTTATCTTTTTCCTACGCACCTTCACTTAGCATTAATGATATTAAGACACATAAAACAAAAAATATCTCTTTTTGACAATCACGATACAGTTCCATAACTATTAATATCATTAATTAATATTTAAACATAATGAACAATAATTTATAAATTGTCTCGTATTTAGCATCAGTTTGTTCACGTTTTACTGAGCCTTTTTTGTATTATTAATCACCAATTTATTTTTCTTTTTTATTTGTATTTATCATCAAAATAATAAGTTAGCTGTTTTTCAAAAGAAAATAATTTAAGAAGAAACTGGATTTAAACAAAATAAAAAATATTATTTATTCTGATTTTTAAATAACAAATTAATTACAATATAACGAATTTTCGATATATAAATAATTATATATCGATAGGCTTTTTTGTCAAATTTTAATTATTATTAATCATATATTTTAAATACACTTTAATAAAACAGATTGATAATATAAGCTAGTGAATTTAAAAGAACAATCTACAACTGTTATATCCCTTAAAATCTCCTATTTCTTCTCCAAACTTTTATAATAGTATCCAATGGAAGAAAATAATTATCATTTGATTTTGTCTATTTTAGTTAAATTATTTAGTGACATTTATTAACGTCTTATTCTCTATTATTTATTATTTACAACCAAGTCATCACTTATGAATTAATAAAATGGAGACGCCTTCAAATATTTATTTAACTGTCTGTATATAATATTTAGCTATAAGAAGAAACTGGAGGTTATATGAGTATTAGTCGTCGTTCTTTTATTAAGGGGATGGGAATAGGATGTGTGGGTTGTACCGTGAGTAGTTTACCACCAGGTGCACTTGCATTTAATCCTGTAGATTCTCTTAAGGGTCAGTCAAAATTAACACCTAGCCTGTGTGAAATGTGTTCTTATCGTTGTCCGATAGAAGCTCAGGTTGTTAACAACAAGACCGTTTTTATCCAAGGAAATAGAAATGCGGAACACCAAAGTAGCCGAGTTTGTGCAAGAGGTGGAAGTGGCGTTAGCCTAGTTAATGATCCAAATCGGATTGTCAAACCCATGAAACACAAAGGCCCTAGAGGTGCTGGTGAATGGGAAGTAATAAGCTGGGAACAAGCTTATCAAGAAATTGCAGAAAAAATGAATGCCATAAAACAAAATTATGGTGCAGAAAGTATCTCTTTTTCATCTAAATCAGGTTCACTCTCTTCTCACCTTTTCCATTTGGCAGCCGCATTTGGTTCACCGAACACGTTTACACACGCATCGACTTGCCCTGCGGGTAAAGCCATTGCAGCATCAGTGATGATGGGTGGCGATCTTGCGATGGATTTAGCAAATTCTAAGTATATTATCTCTTTCGGTCATAACCTTTATGAAGGTATTGAAGTCTCTGAAACACACGAACTAATGAGCGCCCAAGAGCGTGGTGCAAAACTAGTCAGTTTTGATCCTCGTTTATCTGTCGTTTCAAGTAAAGCAGATGAGTGGTTCGCAATCCGCCCTGGCGGGGATTTACCTGTTTTAATGGCAATGAGCCATATTCTTATTAAAGAAGATCTTTACGATAAAGATTTTATTGAGAAATTTACCGTTGGCTTCCCACAATTAAAAGACGTTTTACAAGATACAACACCTGAATGGGCTCAAGCACATTCTGATGTTCCCGCTGAAGATATTGTTCGTATCACACGCGAAATAGCAGCAAAAGCACCTCATGCACTGATTATGCCTGGTCACCGCGCAACCTTTAATAAAGAAGAAATCAATATGCGCAGAATGATCTTCACCCTCAATGCCTTACTCGGCAATATTGAACGTGAAGGCGGTATGTATCAGAAAAAAGCAGCTTCAAAATATAATAAATTAGCAGGCATTAATGTTGCTCCTGAATTAGCGAAACCAAGCGTTAAAGGTATGCCTGAAATTACCGCAAAACGCATTGATGCAACAGCACCTCAGTTCAAATACATCAATAAAGGTGGTGGTATTGTTCAGTCCATTATTGATTCAACTTTAGAAGGTGTGCCGTATCAAACAAGAGCATGGATTATGTCTCGTCATAATCCATTCCAAACGGTCAGTTGTCGTCCAGAGTTGGAAAAAGCAGCACAGAAATTAGATTTAATTGTTAGCTGTGATGTGTATTTAAGTGAAAGTGCTGCTTATGCAGATTATCTGTTACCTGAAACCACTTATTTAGAGCGTGATGAAGAGATTTCTGATGTTTCAGGGCTAAATCCTGCTTATGCCTTACGCCAGCAAGTTGTTGAACCTATTGGCGATACAAAACCAAGCTGGTTAATTTGGATGGAACTAGGTAAAAAATTAGGTCTAAGCCAATATTTTCCTTGGGAAAATATGGGAGTTCGTCAGTTGTATCAAGTTAATGGCGATGAGGCACTGTATAAAGAAATCCATAAAAAAGGCTATTTATCTTATGGTATTCCATTGCTATTACGTGAACCTACCTATGTTAAAGCGTTCGTAGAACAATATCCTGATGCGATTAAGCATGTTGATGACAATGATATGATGGAAAAAGCTCTCTCATTTAAATCACCAAGTGGCTTAATTGAAATTTACTCTGAAGAATTAGAAAGCCGTTTAGAAAACTATGGTATTCCACGCTTCCACAACTTCCCATTAAAAGAAAAAGACGAGCTTTATTTTATCCAAGGTAAAGTCGCCGTTCATACTAATGGTGCAACACAATACGTACCATTATTAGCTGAATTAATGTGGGAAAACCCAGTTTGGCTACACCCTGAAACAGCTAAAAATCATGGAATTAAACATGGTGATGAAATCATTCTGGAAAACAGTATAGGCAAAGAAAAAGCACATGCTTTGATCACTGAAGGCATTCGCCCTGACACCGTATTTGTTTATATGGGATCAGGTGCAAAAGCAGGTGCGAAAACAGCAGCGACTACAACAGGCGTTCACTGTGGCAACTTATTACCTCATGAAATTAGTCCTGTATCAGGTACTGATGTGCATACATCAGGTGTCAGAATTAGTCGGGCTTAAGGAAAAAAATAACGATGAACAATAATGATAAACAATTTGTCATGTTACATGATGAGAAACGTTGTATTGGCTGCCAAGCTTGTACTGTTGCGTGTAAAGTCATCAATGACATTCCAGAAGGATTTAGCCGACTTCAAGTCCAAATTCAAGGTCCTCATGACGACGAAGCGGGTAACCCACATTACCAATTTTTCCGTGTTTCTTGCCAGCATTGTGAGGATGCACCTTGTGTTTCTGTTTGTCCTACTGGTGCCTCTTTTATTGATGAGAATGGTATAGTTCAGGTGAAAAAAGAGCTGTGTATCGGCTGTGATTACTGTGTTGGTGCTTGTCCTTACCATGTTCGTTATATCAATCCAATGACGCATATCGCAGACAAATGCAACTTCTGTTCTGATACTCGATTAGCTGAGGGTGAATTACCTGCATGTGTATCAGTATGCCCAACAGATGCACTTGCTTTTGGTCGCATCGACTCACCTGAAATTCAGGCTTGGATCAAACAAAAATCCGTTTATCAATACCAATTAGATAATGTCGGAAAACCAAGTTTATTCCGTCGTAAAGAAATCCATCAGGGAGATAAAGCATGACTAGTATCTGGGGAGCAGAACTCCATTATACGCCAGATTATTGGCCTGTATGGTTAATGGCAGCTGGTTTATTAATCGTTGCTATGATAGCAGTATTAGTTATTCATGGCTTACTACGCTATGCCCTTGCACCAAAACACTCTGGTCATTATGAAGAAGAGCGAGTTTATTTATATTCTAAAGCAATTCGTTTTTGGCACTGGGGTAATGCTTTACTGTTTATCCTATTACTATTAAGCGGATTTTTAGGGCATTTCTCTATCGGAAATGTCACTTCAATGGTGCTATTACATAAGATCTGTGGTTTTGTACTTATCGCGTTCTGGATTGGTTTTATTTTTATCAATCTAACAACCAGTAACGGTGTGCATTACAAAGTAAGATTTAGCGGATTAATTGGTCGTTGTATCAAACAAGCTCGCTTTTATCTTTACGGTATAATGAAAGGTGAACCACATCCTTTCGCAGCAACTGAAACTGATAAATTTAACCCACTTCAGCAACTCGCTTACTTAGGTGTGATGTTTGGTTTAGTGCCACTGTTACTTGTTACTGGATTATTATGTTTATATCCTGAAGTCCTCGGTTATGGCTATTGGATGCTAAAAGCACACTTAGTATTAGGAATAGTGGCATTAATGTTTATTTGTGCACACTTCTACTTATGCACACTGGGTGATACTTTCACTCAAACATTCCGTAGCATGATCGATGGTCATCACCGTCACCAGAAACATGATGATCATGGTTCCATAGCAGAAAAAACAGAGCATTAATTTCTCAATATTCCTTCTGTTACGTTTCATTTCCTAAAATGCCCGTTTGAACGGGCATTTTTTTGATCTTAATTCAGAAATAATTTTATAGTTTTATTATTAGCAAATATATCATTTTATTTACATCTTATTCGGTGTATAGTCGGCGCCCACTTTCGCTATATAAATATTTATGCAATGATATACATTGCATTTGCGATGGGTATCATGAAGATTGGCAAATGAGTGCAGCAATTGGTTATCAAACAGCTTATCGTGCTGGTGGATCAAATCATACCGAAAATGAATTAAGTCCTGCTGTCACATTAATGTTTAAACCTCTCAAAGACTAACTGTTACCGTCTCTTCATATTCACAGCGAAGAGGCAACAATAGTCCATCCCAATGTGATATTAACTACTATTATCCATAGATAGTCATTTAATGATAAATACTTAAATTTTGATCTAATAACGTATTTCCTCCAACGCACACATTTTGTCTTTATCATATTAAAATTCATTCTTTTTAAATTTATTGGTATAAAAGGCATAAGTTATCCGTTTAATAGCTTCAAAAATGTTATCAGGAGGTGAAATCATGGTGGGTAATATAAGAGGTAATTTTATGGGAAGCTTATTCTAAACAAGTATTAATTAGCTGTTTTTTTCTCATACAAATAAATACGAGAATATATTTCTCTAAGTATGATATTCTCAGTTCATTTGTAATAAAATTATTCTTTTTTTCTTAAAATTAAAAATTCTCATTCTCTATATACGTAAAATGCCCTAATAAGGGCATTGGTTTCATATAGAGGCTTTATTTCATCTATTAAGAAAATTCTTATTATTAACTAACTAGAGAGACACACTTACATATAAGAATTATCTTACTCAATTTAGTTATTCTAAAATGAGTTACTTTCTAATTTAAGAATATTATTAGAAGATAGAAAGAGCCTTGCTATCGAAATGAGCTGGAATATGTTGTTCATTACGCTCAGTTTCTTGAGCTATTCCACCTGTTACTTCTTCAAAGAAGCTACCAATATTAACGCCTAGTACTTCAAGTACTCTAACTAAGCAATCAATATCAATACGGTTTACACCACGCTCATAACGAAATAACTGTTGTTCACTAATATCAATCTCTTTTGCTAACTGAAATACAGTATAACCTTGAGATTTTCTTAATGACTTAATTTTTTGTCCAACTGCATAAGCGACTGGATACTTGCTACTCATAATATTGTTCTCGCTTTTCACTTTGATTGATATCTAATTTTATAATGGTGTGTTCCTGCGTAATAATATATAAAAATATATACTATCGAGGACACCTTTTTGTTTTAATAAAATATTATTTTTAGTAGATAAGAAATATTACAATTCATAACATGACTTATCATATGTAAATAATATACTACGCATTTAAACACTTTCAACTAGTCGAAAAAAGACAGTGCAAGCACAATGATTTACTCACACTAGTAAAGAATACCTAGGATAATGGTATATTTCCTTTATTTTCATGCATTTAAAATATTTTATTTATAAAATTACGCTTTTTTTCCCTTAAACTTTACTCATTAATTAGAATTATTATCTACTACAAGCTTAATTTAAAGTGCGATTGTTTGAATTGTGTAAAAATAAATCAACTTATATCAGTCTAATTTATTTAAAATAATAAATTAACCTCATAAAGGTAACGATTTTCTTATTTTTATTAAATAGCTTAAGCAATATCAATGAAATCTGATGAGTTTATAAAAAAGTCAATATTACACTTTAATTTCAATGAATTACATGCATTACATTGAAATATGGATATAAATCTCATTTTAAACATTTGTTAATTAATTTATATAAGCATAAACCCTTACTCTTTCAACTAAATATATTTCAAGATCCACAATTCTTTATTACTCCAGAATAAAAAATTATAGATTTAATTACGCATTTTTTTTGAATTTTTATTAATGAATAACTTATTTTAATTTTCAATTAGATTAAAAATCTTCTTTATGAAATAGAAAAAAGGTGAATGTTAATATAAATATTTTTGTTTTATCAGTAAGTTATTTGAAGATTATGCTTATTACCATAAAAACCATTCTTTTTATGAGCATAAAATACTATTCTTTCTTTTTCACTCAAATACCCGTATTTGATGCATTACAAAAATAGTGTAATCATCGCATCTTAAGCCAAATTAACGAGGGAATGAACTATTAAATATCGCCTTTAGCATGATCTAATTTTGTTAAAAAAAACAAAAATTAATCTTTTTACGTCCTAAGTAATCACACCTATTCCATATAAGAGTTATTCTTAGGGCAAAATAAACATTAATATTTTTATATAATTTATATTCCTACTAAATGCACAATTTTCTCCATTTTTCGTAAAAAATGAAATTAACCACTTCAGGACAAATCACTTAATGATGAAACAAGTGTTTTTTGCTTTATATCATTTACTATCCAGTTCATTATGATGAAAAAAATTGATAAATATCAAATTTTAAGATTAATTTATTTTAAATCATGGAGTTAAATAAGATATTCCGTTCTATCATATCTTTAAAAAAGAAGAATAAAGAAGATAAAACATCATTATATTTTATCTTTCTTCTTGTTAGCGCTATCCTATAGTTTATAAAAAGTAAGAAGTATTAACTATAAAGCCCTATTTTTATCTTTTAATCTTCTGAATTTTTTCTTAAAAAATGCGTGCCACATATTTTTCAATGCTGATTTAAAATGTTTTAACTTACTCATTTTATGAGAGATATTGCTCATAAAAAGTGCTCAAATAATTTATAACCGTGTCTCTGAGGTTATTTAATTTTATTAATAAACTGAAAATGCCTATTTCTACGCCTAAAGAGAGTAGATCTTTCTTTTTCAGTTAGAGTAATTTTTTTAATATTTTCGGCTCAAGATTTGAGCTCCACTCAAAAATAAATACATACTTTCTACTGAGCCCCCTCATCCCAAATGATTAACTTAACAATAGAAGAGTGATTTTCTTTTTAAGCGCCTCCACTTTAAATGATAAAAACATAACAGAATGTAAAAAAGCGTAATAAAGAAACCGACTAATGATCACTTTTCACAGAAAACACAATGCAATAGCAAGTTAAAACAGCCTTAGAAACGAATAGCACCAAAGGAACAAGATAAGCCGCTAAGTATTGCCTTGGGTATATGCCAATACAAGGATTAGGAAAGTATGTGAGTAAGGATATGCGGTCATGAACGGGGCATGTATGAGCAAGATGATAAAACAACAGATATAGAAAAAACAATTAAGGCTTAAAAGAATGCAACTAAACGGCAATAACACAGGTATTAAAAACAAAATAACTATTGTTGCTTGTTTTTGAGAAGTACTAGGGAGAACAAAGAAGAAATTATAACGAAGGAATAAAGAAGTGGTGGGCGGTATTGGGCTCGAACCAACGACCTCCTCCTTGTAAGGGAGATGCTCTACCAACTGAGCTAACCGCCCGCTTTATTATTAAATGGTGGGTCGTGGGCGATTCGAACGCCCGACCAATTGATTAAAAGTCAACTGCTCTACCGACTGAGCTAACGACCCATTTAATAATTTTGCGTAAATCTGTAAGTAGCTTTGTGAATGGTGGGTCGTGGGCGATTCGAACGCCCGACCAATTGATTAAAAGTCAACTGCTCTACCGACTGAGCTAACGACCCGTCACAATGTTCACTACTTTATGTTGTATTTTTAGGAATGGTGGGTCGTGGGCGATTCGAACGCCCGACCAATTGATTAAAAGTCAACTGCTCTACCGACTGAGCTAACGACCCATACCTAACTGTGTGATATTGCGCGAAATAACCGGATGAAGTGGTGGGCGGTATTGGGCTCGAACCAACGACCTCCTCCTTGTAAGGGAGATGCTCTACCAACTGAGCTAACCGCCCACTTCATGATGACTAAATTCTCACTACCACGCTTTAATGTAATTGGTGGGCGGTATTGGGCTCGAACCAACGACCTCCTCCTTGTAAGGGAGATGCTCTACCAACTGAGCTAACCGCCCAATTACACTAAATCATACAACTTATCACAACGAAAAATAATGGTGGGCGGTATTGGGCTCGAACCAACGACCTCCTCCTTGTAAGGGAGATGCTCTACCAACTGAGCTAACCGCCCGTCGTGATGGGGTGCATTATAGGGATACTGCGCTATGAGTCAACGATTTTTATCAGTTTTTTATCGTGAAAATGATCGTTCGTTTTATTTTTAGTCAAGATGCTTTTTTTAACACCATAAGTGACACAGCAATTAACCAAAGTAATCCTACGGATACTCTTCGTCAAACAAAAAATCATCAATTTGAAAAATTTATCTCTGTTAAAAGCTTAATGCCATTGAGGAATTAGCATCCAGTGATAAAATAAGGCAACCATTTCGTTTTTTTGATAATCACGATTACTTATCTATATATAAGTAAGACGTACAAAGGCAATCCCAATGAGTAAAATAAAAACCCGTTTTGCACCAAGTCCTACTGGCTATCTACATGTTGGTGGTGCGCGTACCGCACTTTATTCCTGGTTATATAGCCGTCACAATAAGGGCGAATTTGTACTGCGTATAGAAGACACCGACTTAGAACGCTCTACACAGCCAGCCATCGATGCAATCATGGACGGTATGAATTGGTTAAATCTGAATTGGGATGAAGGTCCTTATTATCAGACTAAACGCTTCGATCGCTATAACCAAGTGATTGATCAAATGTTATCTGCGGGTACTGCATACCGTTGCTATTGTTCTAAAGAGCGTTTAGAACAACTACGCGAAGATCAAATGGCGAAAGGTGAAAAACCTCGTTACGATGGTTGTTGCCGTGGCGGTAACCATAATCACAGCGCTGATGAGCCTCATGTTGTGCGTTTCTTAAACCCACAAGAAGGTTCTGTTATTTTTGATGACAAAATTCGTGGCCCGATAGAATTTAGTAACCAAGAGCTTGACGATCTGATTATTCGCCGTACTGATGGCTCTCCAACTTATAACTTCTGTGTTGTTATTGATGACTGGGATATGGAAATCACTCACGTTATTCGTGGTGAAGATCATATCAATAACACACCTCGCCAAATCAATATTCTCAAAGCATTAGGTGCGCCTGTACCTGAATATGCTCACGTATCAATGATTTTAGGTGACGATGGTAAAAAACTATCTAAACGTTATAACGCAGTCAGCGTAATGCAATATCGTGATGACGGCTATTTACCAGAAGCACTATTAAACTACTTAGTACGTTTAGGCTGGTCCCACGGTGACCAAGAGATCTTTACTATTGATGAAATGATTGAACACTTCACTTTAGAAGCTATCAGTAAATCAGCAAGTGCATTTAATACTGATAAATTACTTTGGTTAAACCATCATTACATCAATACACTGCCAGCAGAGAAAGTTGCAGTTCATTTAGATTGGCATATCAAACAACAAAATATTGATACCAGTAATGGTCCATCATTGGTTGAACTGATCAAATTATTAGGCGAACGTTGCAAAACATTAAAAGAGATGGCTGAAAGTTGCCATTACTTCTATGTTGATTTCGAAACCTTTGAAGAAGCTGCCGCGAAAAAACATTTACGCCCAGTAGCTCGTCAACCATTAGAAGTTGTTCGTGATAAGTTATCAGCAATTACAGAGTGGACGGCTGAAAATGTTCACCAAGCCATTCAAGATACTGCTGATGAATTAGAAGTGGGTATGGGTAAAGTGGGCATGCCATTACGAGTTGCTGTAACAGGTGCAGGTCAATCTCCTGGCTTAGATGTTACCGTTCACGCTATTGGTAAAACGCGTAGCATTGCACGTATTAATAAAGCATTAGACTTTATTACTGAAAGAGAAAACCAAGCTTAATTGCCACGTTAATCTTGCTTATTAAGAAAGATACATTCCTAAAATGGGGAATGTATCTTTTTTTTGTACTCTTTTTCAGCAATCAATAAATAATGTGAGATTAACTGATTGACAGTATTGTGCTTGTTGCCTATTATCAAGCCCGTTCCAGTATGTTGGGGCTATAGCTCAGTTGGGAGAGCGCTTGCATGGCATGCAAGAGGTCAGCGGTTCGATCCCGCTTAGCTCCACCAATATACTTCTAGAACAATCTAATATGTGGGGTTATAGCTCAGTTGGGAGAGCGCTTGCATGGCATGCAAGAGGTCAACGGTTCGATCCCGTTTAGCTCCACCAGAATTTTAAGATCCTGAAGAGAAATCTTCGGGATTTTTTGTTTTCTACTCCCTCTACTTTTTAATATTGCGGGTAAGCCCATATTCAAGCCATAAAAAATGAATGGCCTGATAATATTAACTTTAGTTAACATAATTCATGAGATGGCATATTTATGAAAAAGAGTGAATTAGAAAATGTATTGTCATTATTTATTGAATTAAGCCAAAAAATTATTAATGCATTACCACCTGAAAAATCAGGTATAAACAATAATTAGCATCACCGCTTTAATGGCTTTAATAACCCTTCTAGACCTTCAATTTTAATTGCTAAGGTCATCTCCATAAGTTGACCAAGCTTACCTTCAGGAAACTCGCCTTTCTTTGCAAACCACAATAAATATTCTTCAGGTAAATCAACCAACATACGCCCTTTGTACTTACCAAATGGCATTTGAGTGTTTGCTATATCGATAAGATGCTGTTTCTCTAGCATGTTTTCTACCACGTTGTCATTGAAGGAATAGAACCGATTATAGGGCAATTTAAAGATAAAAAAAGCAGTACCCAAAGGTACTGCTTTATTTTCTGTTACTTGATTAACAAGTGACGCTGTTTACATTGTTATTTTATTCACATGCTATCTGTTTTATCTTCAGAGATTAAACAAACAGACCTGCGATAGCGGCTGATAAGAAGCTTACTAATGTAGAGCCGAACAGTAATTTCAGACCAAAACGAGAAACAACGTTACCTTGTACTTCATTCAGACCTTTAATCGCACCTGCTACAATCCCGATTGAAGAGAAGTTAGCAAATGAGACTAAGAATACAGATAAGATCCCCACAGAGCGTGGTGTTAACTCAGAAGCGATATCTTGTAAGCTACCCATTGCAACGAATTCATTAGACACTAATTTTGTTGCCATCACACTACCAACACGTAATGCATCTTGTTCTGGCACACCAATTACCCATGCTAATGGATAGAAAACGTAACCTAAACAATCTTGGAAGCTGATACCAAAAATCATGCTGAAAATCGCATTCACAGCAGCGATTAATGCAATGAAACCAATCAACATTGCAGCAACGATTAATGCAACTTTGAAACCCGCTAAGATGTATTCACCTAACATCTCAAAGAAGCTTTGGCCTTCATGCAGACTACCCATTTGAATATCTTCTTCATTTTCAACAGAATATGGGTTAATCACAGAAAGAACGATAAATGTACTGAACATATTCAGTACCAGAGCAGCAACAACATATTTTGGATCTAACATTGTCATGTATGCACCAACAATTGACATAGATACTGTCGACATTGCTGTTGCAGCCATAGTGTACATACGACGCTGAGACATTTTGCCTAATACATCTTTATAGGCAATAAAGTTCTCTGATTGACCAAGAACCAGTGAGCTCACCGCGTTGAATGATTCCAGTTTCCCCATACCGTTCACTTTAGAAAGCACAGTACCGATAATGCGGATCACGAAAGGTAATACTTTGATATGTTGAAGAATACCAATTAATGCAGAAATAAAGATAATTGGACATAAAACATTCAAGAAGAAGAATGCTAAACCACCTTTCATCATGCCACCGAATACAAATTCAGTACCCTGTGCGGCATAACCTAATAAGTGATCAAATAATCCTGCGAAGCCACGAACAAAGCCTTCACCAACATCAGAGTTGAGGAAGAACCATGCTAATGCGATTTCAATAACTAATAACTGCACGATATAACGCAGACGGATCCCTTTGCGGTTGTTACTCGCAACGAATGCTAATGCGCCAATAACGGCGAGTGCTAAAACGAAGTGAATGATAGAGGACATGCATGCTCCAAAAATAAAAATAAATCTTGTAGAGCATTTTATGTAACGCGTAACATTACGATGTGACTACTGTCACAATCTCATGAAACCGCATACACACTATTTATTAAATAAGATAGGTTGATCACACTTTGAAAGTTACTTAAGAAACATTAAATGTGAATTTAGCTTAAGTGAAAATGCCACTGAGAAGATTTCCCCAGTAGCATTTATTAAATATTAGGATGATTATTTCGATTGATCAAGTAATCGTATCATTTCATCTTCATCGATAACAGTTATCCCTAATTCGTTAGCTTTCACTAACTTAGAACCAGCTGCTTCACCCGCAATGACCATGTCAGTTTTTTTAGAAACACTTCCACTTACTTTTGCGCCTAACGCCACTAATCTGTCTTTTGCTTCATCACGCGTTAACTGTGCAAGTGACCCAGTTAACACAACGGTTTTACCCGCAAAAGGATTATCACCCGCTTCATGAGTCACAATAACAGGCGCTTGCCATGTAATACCGGCATCATTGATCAATTGATCAATAACCGTTCTATTGTGTTCCTCTTGGAAGAAATTAACGACATGTTTAGCGACAACATCACCCACATCAGGGACTAATTTTAGCGCTTCTACATCTGCATTTCGTAATTCATCAAGGGTTGAGAAATGTGTTGTCAATCCACTTGCTGTTGCTTCACCGACTTCTCGAATACCAAGTGCATAAATAAAACGTGCAAATGTCGTTGATTTAGCCTTATCTAAAGCAGTGATCAATTTTTTAGCTGATTTTTCACCCATTCTCTCTAAACCAGATAGAATTTTTTCATCTAAACGGAAGAGATCTGCTGGTGTTTTGACATATTCTTTCTCAACCAGTTGGTCGATAATTTTATCGCCCATTCCATCGACATCCATAGCTCGACGTGAAACAAAATGTTTAAGTGCTTCTTTACGTTGCGCTCCACAAATTAAGCCACCAGTACAACGAGCAACCGCTTCGCCTTCAATGCGCTCAATATCAGAATCACAAATAGGACAATGTGTCGGAAAGACAATTTCTTTAGCATCATCAGGGCGCTTTTCTTCAATCACACTGACAACCTGAGGAATAACATCACCAGCTCGACGAATAACGACCGTATCGCCAATGCGTATTCCTAAGCGTTCAATTTCATCAGCATTGTGTAACGTTGCATTACTCACAACAACACCTGCAACTTGAACAGGATCTAAACGTGCAACAGGTGTAATCGCTCCAGTGCGCCCTACTTGGAATTCGACATCTTTGATAATCGTCATTTGCTCTTGAGCTTGGAATTTATAAGCAATAGCCCAGCGTGGTGCTCTTGATACGAAACCCAGTTCCTCTTGCAATGCAATATCATCAACCTTGATAACAACCCCATCAATATCAAAACCTAAATTGGGGCGAACTTCTTCTACATGGTGATAAAAATCAAGTACTGCTTTGCTACCAGTGCAAAGTTTTACAGCATCGCTAACAGGCAATCCCCACTTTTTAAATTGTTGTAGGCGCTCATAGTGACTTGTAGGTAATTCGCCACCTTCAAGTACACCGACACCATAACAGAAAAAGGTTAATGGACGTTTTGCTGTAATACGAGGATCAAGCTGTCTTAATGAACCAGCTGCGGCATTGCGAGGATTAGCAAAAACTTTTCCGCCTGTGCGGCGCGCTTCTTCGTTTAAATATTCAAAGCCTTTTTCATTCATAAAGACTTCGCCACGAATTTCAATACGAGCAGGAATATCTTCACCATATAAACGCAGTGGAATAGCTTTGATTGTTCTCACATTCTCAGTGATATTTTCCCCTGTTGTGCCATCACCACGCGTTGCAGCTTGTACTAATACTCCATTTTCATAAAGTAAACTCACTGCCAATCCATCTAATTTTAATTCACAACAGAAAGTGATCTCTTCACTATTTTTTAAACGATCACGTAAACGCTTATCAAAAGCCAGATAGCTTGTTTCATCAAAAGCATTATCTAAGGAGAGCATCGGAATTTCATGTCTCACTTGCTCAAATGCCGTTAGGGGTAAAGCACCAACTCGCTGTGTAGGCGAATCAGAGGTAATTAATTCAGGGTGTTCAGCTTCTAATGCTTTTAGCTCATTCATTAAGCGATCGTATTCAGCATCAGGTATTTCAGGTGCGTCCATGACATGATAGAGATATTCATGGTGACGTAGAGTAACGCGAAGTTTATCAATTTTTTGTTGAGTGTTTTTATTCATGATTATCACCAAAGAAGAAAAACCCCCGCAAGCGGGGGCTTTTTTTACAGATATAAAGCTATTGATTTAAATCCAGCGTCCTGCGAATTCTAGATTTATAAAGCTCGATTTTTTGTGGCGTTAAGAGTTTGCGTTCATCATCCAGCACAACACCACCTACATCAGATGCTATTCGTTGAGCCGTAAGTAACATCAATTTAAAGTTTTGATTAGCATCACCATAAGATGGCACCATCATAAACATCGATACACCTGGTGTCGTTAATTCAGCCATCGTATCAATGTTAAATGTTCCTGGTTTCACCATATTCGCTAAACTAAACAACACAGGCCCATTGGCTGTTGGGTTGAGATGTCGATGGAAAATATTCATTTCGCCAAACTGGAATCCAGCTTGAATGATACTTTGCATCAACACTTCACCATCCAGCATTTGGCCATGATGTGCACTTACGTTTAGAACAATAACCAGCTCTTTCTCTGCTTCTGTTGCTTGCGGAGCAGATTCAACTTTTGGCTCTTCAGCCGGAGCATGATGCGAAGCCTCAGTTTCAACAGGAGTCACATGAGCCGTTGTCTCTGAAATTGAAGGCTCAAAACTCGCTGATGGGCTTACTGTATTAACGTGTGATTTTATTTCACTCGCAACATTAACCACAGGAGCTTGTTTTGGCTCATCCCTAACAATCGGTACAGGCTCATTTTCAATAACATCAAAAACACCAAGGCTTGGCTCTTGCTGTAATGAAGTGTCGTGAGAATTCCCTTTTGTTTGGTTTTCAGACATTAATGGATCTCTATCTACCACTGAAATTTCAGGTTCATGTAGAGGCTCCGATTTTATCGGTGGCTCACTCTCCCGCTTTTCAGTAGAGGATAAAGTTGATGTCTGATGACTAACCTCAGCATATTGTGGTTCGTCATCGTTCTCATCTGACTGATAATTCTGTTTCTGACGTTTTACTGGGCGATTACGGAAAAGCTTAGAACGCTCTTTTCGACCAATCCATAAGCCGTGTAATAACAAAGCTATGATTAAAATCGCACCAACAACGATTAATATCAGACGCAAATTTTGCTGCATCATTTCTATCTCTGTTGTCTTGAGGTTTAATAGCCACGTTGGCAAATATTACTTTTTACTAAGAGTATTTGCCAATGCTCATAAGTGCAAGCCAATACTTAATTTTCTTGTCACAAAGATACACACTTCAATCTCTTATGCGCGTTTTTTAGACAATTCATGACTAGTAAGGCTGATTATCTCCCTATATGATACTAGCTTGCCCTCATTGGAGAGAATAGGAAGTATGACAAATTTGACAGAAACGAATAAAAATTTAAATGGATTTCATTATTTTGCTCTTGGTTGGCGTTTAATTACACGCAAAGGGCTGAAGCGTTTTGTTATCTTACCCTTACTTGCCAACATTATTATTCTCGGAAGCGCTTTTTGGTGGTTATATGGTCAAATTGATGGCATGGTCAATTGGATGATGGAAAAAATTCCTGATTGGTTACAGTGGTTGAGTTATTTGATCTGGCCATTATCCGTTATTTTTATCTTATTAGTGTTCACTTATTTCTTTAGCACCTTAGCCAACATTATTGCTTCTCCGTTTAATGGATTATTGGCTGAAAAATTAGAAGGCCAAATAACTGGCATTGCCCCACCAGATACGGGTGTTGCAGGTATATTGAAAGATGTTCCACGTATTTTAAAGCGTGAGTTAACTAAAATAGCTTATTATTTACCTCGCGCTATTGTTTTGTTATTGCTCTATTTTATTCCTGCTATCGGACAAACCGTTGCGCCTGTTTTATGGTTTGCTTTTGGTGCTTGGATGATGGCAATTCAATATAATGACTTTCCATTTGATAACCATAAAATTTCATTTGCAGAGATGAAATCTTCGCTTAAACAGGATAAATGGAATAATCTTCAATTTGGTATGATTATTAATATTTTTACCATGATCCCTATTCTAAATTTAGTCATCATGCCAGTTGCGATCTGTGGTGCAACAGCAATGTGGTGCGATCGTTATCGTAAACAACATGTGCAAGATGGGCAGTGGTAAACCTAATTTAGCGACATATCGATAAATATAAAAAAACCCCGTTTTATTCTTCTTAGACGGGGTTTTATTTTATGGTTTTTCTAAAATGTGATTTAGCTTATTTTGTTATTAACCAGACTACTCAATTAATGAACGAATATAATCTTTCGTTTCTTCTCTATCCATCGGCTCACGCTCATTAATACCCATTTCAAAGATATTTAATGCGCCATCTAGTTTTTCAATAATCTCTTCATCATCTCGAATGCAGAGAATATAAGCATTTTCAAACGGTGTGAGATCGACCAATCGTAACCCTTTTTCTGTCAAAAAGTGGTTAATATATTCCAAATAAGGTAGTTCATAAGGCAACATATAAGGATCTACACTCACCTCATCCCAGTCAATATTTTCAACTTGAGATAAAATCAACGCACTCGGTGATTCAGGCAAAGAGATGTGCTCTAACGATTTTAGATCAGGAATATCACCGAAATATTCTGTCCACTCCACATAGTCCATTAATCCTTGAGCTGAGAGTGATTCATATAGCCAATTAAGGACATCTTCTTGAGCATCTGACTCGGGTAAATTTTCACGCAAAGCTTGCGCATCTAATTCAGGTACGGCGAGTTCAAGCGCACTAATCAACTCTTCAATGGTTTCCATTATGACCCCTGTATTTGCAGTAAATGTGGTTAAAAATAGATTATCAGCCATCAATATACTGTACATCTCTTGATTTATTAATTTGTGAATCGTCTCACTGACTCTTGATTAGAACCTTTTGGAATAAAAAGATAAAAAAGTTATAAGTATATTCATAAAGCTTATTTCCATCTTTAGCTTGATGGCGTATGGTAATTTCATCTGACCTTATAAAAATTATGTACCGAGGATAAAAATGAGCAAGATTTTCGAAGACAACTCGCAAACTATTGGGCACACTCCCTTAATTCGCTTAAAACATTTCGGAAATGGCAACATTCTGGCTAAAGTGGAATCTCGTAACCCAAGCTTCAGTGTAAAATGCCGTATCGGTGCCAACATGATTTGGGATGCAGAAAAAAAAGGCATTCTTAAAGAAGGCGTTGAGCTTGTAGAACCTACCAGTGGTAATACTGGGATTGCTCTGGCTTATGTTGCAGCAGCTCGTGGCTACAAATTAACACTGACGATGCCAGATACCATGAGTGTAGAACGCCGTAAATTACTCAAAGCATTAGGTGCTAATTTAGTGCTGACTGAAGGCGCAAAAGGCATGAAAGGTGCCATTGATAAAGCCAATGAAATTCGTGATAGCGATCCTAAGCGTTACCTTTTACTACAACAATTTAGTAATCCAGCTAACCCTGAAATTCATGAAAAAACCACAGGTCCTGAAATCTGGAATGATACTGATGGTGAAGTAGGTGCTGTTATTGCTGGCGTCGGCACTGGTGGTACTATTACGGGTATTGGTCGCTATTTGAAAAAGACACAAGGTAAAGCGGTAACAATGGTTGCTGTTGAACCAGTAGGCTCCCCTGTTATAACTCAAGCTCTCGCAGGTGAAGAAATAAAACCGGGTCCACATAAAATCCAAGGTATCGGAGCTGGCTTTATTCCTGAAAACCTAGATTTATCGTTACTGGATCGTGTTATTCAAATCACTAACGAAGAAGCCTTTGATACTGCTCGTGAACTGATGACTAAAGAAGGTATTCTTGCGGGTATTTCTTCAGGTGCAGCTATTGCAGCTGCAGTAAAACTCGCAAAAGAACCAGAATTTGCAAATAAAGAAATTGTGGTTATTTTACCTTCTTCAGGTGAACGTTATTTAAGCACTCCACTTTTTGCTGACATTTCTGACAGCTAAATCGCGTCATCTCAATTGTAAAATATTTATTAAAAAAGCACCTCAATGGTGCTTTTTTTGTGGTAGAGATCAAAGTTTGTTATCCAGACAGGTGATTTATTTCTTCGAGTTTAGTATTTAATCAATTAATTATTTCGAAGGTCGAAATTAATCAGAAAATAACCGAGATGACAAAACGAACTCTTTTATCTTTCTGAACACTATTTTTATCAGATGACGCTTTACGGCTTAATATTATCTGATATTGCTACGCAAAGCAGGACAAATTCATCTACACTTACTAAGTCCTGACTTAATGTGAACAATTGAGTTATAAAAGGAAAAAAATCCTATGTACCAGCAAGAAGTTACTATTACAGCACCAAACGGCTTACATACTCGTCCTGCGGCACAATTTGTAAAAGAAGCCAAAACATTTTCTTCTGATATCACGCTTATCTCTAGCGGTAAATCTGCCAGCGCTAAGAGCCTTTTCAAATTACAAACTTTAGGCTTAACCCAAGGTACTGTTGTAACTATCTCTGCTGAAGGCGAAGATGAAAAACAAGCTGTTGAAGCCTTGGTAAAATTAATGGCGGAATTAGAGTAATTCGCAATTAAGCATTAACGCACTATTTATTCCCCTGAAACCATTCAGGGGAGTTAATTTCAATGATGATTTTAAAACAACAGTATTTTGCAATCCTATTCTTTTAAGATTATCACCAGCAAGTCGTAGGATAAATTATGATTTCAGGAATTTTAGCGTCACCCGGTATCGCATTTGGTCAAACCCTTCTCCTCAAAGAAGAACCTATCATCATTAGCCAACGTAAGATCCAAAGTGATGAAATTGAAAATCAAATCGAACGCTTTAAAGACGGTCGTAACAAATCTGCACAACAACTAGAAATTATTAAAGAGCGTGCTGAAAAGAACCTTGGTGCGGATAAAGCCGAAATCTTTGAAGGCCATATCATGTTGCTAGAAGATGAAGAGTTAGAACAAGAAATTGTTACTCTTATCAAAAGTGACAAAAAAACCGCTGAAGCTGCGGTTCAATCTGTTATTGAAGATCAAGCAACCGCATTAGAAGCGTTAGATGACGAATATCTAAAAGAACGTGCAGCTGACGTTCGTGATATTGGAAAACGCTTAATGCGCAATATCTTAGAGATGCCAATTATCGATTTAAGTGCTATCTCAGAAAAAGTTATTTTAGTTGCAACTGACCTTACCCCTTCTGAAACTGCGCAATTAAGCTTAGACAACGTATTAGGTTTTATCACTGACTTAGGTGGCAGAACGTCTCACACATCTATCATGGCTCGTTCATTAGAAATTCCAGCTATCGTGGGAACATCTAATGCGACACAAACCATTAAAAAAGACGATTATCTTGTTCTTGATGCGATTAATAACAAAATCATTATTAATCCATCAGATGAGGAACTCGAAGCATTAAAAGCTATCAAAGAAGAGTATCTACACGAAAAAGAAGAATTAGCAAAACTCAAAGACTTACCTGCTATTACACTTGATGGGCATCAAGTCGAAGTTTGCGCTAATATTGGTACAGTTCGAGATGTTGCTGGTGCTGAACGTAACGGTGCTGAAGGTGTTGGTCTGTATCGTACAGAGTTCTTATTTATGGATAGAGACTCTTTACCAACAGAAGATGAGCAATTCCAAGCCTATAAAGCGGTAGCTGAAGCTGTAGGAAGCCCAGCGGTCATTATTCGTACTATGGATATTGGTGGCGATAAAGACTTACCTTACATGAACCTACCAAAAGAAGAGAACCCATTCTTAGGCTGGCGTGCAATTCGTATTTGTCTTGACCGTAAAGAGATCCTTCATCCACAATTACGTGCTATCTTAAGAGCATCTGCTTTTGGTAAACTACGCATTATGTTTCCAATGATTATCTCTGTTGAAGAGATCCGTGCATTGAAAGCAGAACTTGAAATACTGAAAAGCCAGCTTCGTGAAGAAAAGAAAGCTTTTGATGAATCTATTGAAGTCGGTGTGATGGTAGAAACCCCAGCCGCAGCAGTGATGGCTCGTCATATGGCAAAAGAAGTTGACTTTTTTAGTATTGGGACTAACGATCTAACACAATATACTCTGGCTGTAGACCGTGGAAATGAGCTGATATCTCATCTATATAATCCAATGTCACCTGCAGTACTCAACCTGATAAAACAGGTGATTGATGCATCACATGCTGAAGGTAAATGGACTGGAATGTGTGGTGAACTTGCTGGAGATGAACGAGCAACATTGCTCCTTCTCGGCATGGGATTAGATGAGTTTAGTATGAGTGCGATTTCAATTCCTCGCATCAAAAAAGTGATCCGTAATGCGAATTACGATGATGCAAGAGCACTAGCAGAGCAAGCACTTGCTCAGCCAACTGCAAAAGAATTGATGGACTTAGTAGAAACTTTTACTAAAGAAAAGACACTATGCTAATCGCATTAGCCAGAGCCCGGTCCCAACTACAATAATTAGGAGAAGATTCATGGGTCTGTTTGATAAATTAAAATCACTGGTTTCAGAGGAAAAGAAAGGCAGTGGCACGATTGATATTGTTGCACCACTTTCTGGTGAAATCGTCAATATCGAAGATGTTCCTGATGTTGTTTTCGCTGAAAAAATCGTAGGTGACGGTATTGCTATCAAACCTGCTGGTAATAAAATTGTTGCGCCAGTCGATGGTACTATCGGTAAAATTTTCGAGACTAACCATGCTTTCTCTATTGAGTCTGACAACGGTATCGAGTTGTTTGTCCACTTCGGTATCGACACTGTTGAACTGAAAGGTGAAGGGTTTAAACGTATCGCTGAAGAAGGTCAGCAAGTAAAAGTAGGTGATACGATTTTAGAATTTGACTTAGCTGTATTAGAAGAAAAAGCAAAATCAGTTCTAACTCCGGTTGTTATCTCTAATATGGATGAAATTCAAGGTTTAACCAAAATGACAGGCCCAGTTACTGTTGGTGAAACCGTTATTATTCAGATTAAAAAATAATCTTCTGTGATGTTCTCTATTTAAACCGCCACCAATAATGTGGCGGTTTTTTATATTTAAAAAACACAAACTAAAAACTACTCTAACTCATTCGACGATGTTCTTACTCTAAATAATTCAAGGTGTAGCTAGGCGACAAGTGAATAAGTCCCTAGGAGCATACATTAGTATGTGACTAGGGTGAGTGAACGCAGTCAACAACGCTATAACTTGAATTATGACGAGAAAACGCCCGTAGATAAATAACGCTCGCCTCTATCACACACAATCGCAACAATCACCGCACCAGGATTCTCTTTTGCAACGCGCAGAGCGCCAGCAACAGCCCCTCCAGAACTTACGCCACAGAAGATACCCTCTTGGCTAGCTAAAAGGCGCATCGTCTCTTCTGCTTCGATTTGAGACATATCTATCACACTATCCACCAGCTCTTTTTTAAAGATACCCGGCAAGTAAGCTGGTGACCAACGACGAATACCTGGAATTTGGCTTTTTTCTTCAGGCTGAAGGCCTATCACTTGCACACTATTAGATTGTGTTTTTAAGTAACTTCCCACACCTGTGATTGTACCCGTTGTTCCCATACTCGAAACAAAATGCGTAATACGACCTTGTGTTTGTTGCCAAATTTCAGGGCCTGTTGACATAAAATGTGCTCTTGGATTATCGGGGTTATTAAATTGGTCTAATACCTTACCTTCGCCCTGTTGTTCCATTTGTTGTGCGAGATCTCGCGCACCTTCCATACCGATTTCACGACTCACTAAAATCAATTCTGCGCCATAAGCTTGCATTGATGCTTGACGCTCTTTACTCATATTCTCAGGCATTAGCAGCTTTAAACGGTAACCTTTTACCGCCGCAATCATCGCTAAGGCAATCCCCGTATTACCACTGGTTGCTTCAATCAACGTATCACCTGGCTTTATTTCACCGCGTAATTCCGCTTGTTCAATCATCGATAATGCAGCTCTGTCTTTTACTGAACCTGCGGGATTATTACCTTCAAGCTTAACCCATATTTCAGCGTCTACCTCTTGTGTAAGTCGTTGTAGTTTTACTAATGGTGTATTACCAATAAATTGTTCTAACCCTGCCACAATAAGTCCCTGCTCATTTGTTTGTCTGTATTAATGAAGAAATCACATTTAACTTATTAACGCAATAACATTAACGTTAATTCGATAAGTCTCTACACTTTCGTAAAAACCAAAACACCCACGCTAAAAATAAGCATGGGTGAGAAATAATAAAAGGCTATGCTATTAATAAAATTAAGCGGTATAAGCTAACGATACTGTATTTAAGGGAGTATCTCCCGTATATAAACGGGCTTGAGCACCTCCCATATAATAGGTATTTCCTTTTGCTGGCGCCGAAGAAATATCATTCCAAATTGCAGTAATAGGTGTTTCACTCCATCCTAATGGCTGTAAAATTAACTGCCAATAATGCCCTTTGGGTGATACCTCAATAACCTTAACGGGTAATCTGCAAACACTATTGGCATGTGCACTTAATGCAATTTCCCACGGACGTAAGAACACATCTACCGAACCTTGATAAAGCGGTGTCACAGATAATGGCAAGTGATATCCCCCGATCTGTAATTGAGCGCCATTAATTTCACCTTTTAGGTGGTTCACATCACCTAAAAATTCTAAAACAAAGCGACTTTTTGGTGATTGCCACACTTCTTGTGGTGTTCCTACTTGCTCTATTTTGCCATTTCCCATAATCACAATGCGATCAGCTACTTCCATCGCTTCTTGTTGATCATGAGTGACGAAGACACTGGTAAATTTAAGCTCTTCATGCAATTCACGTAACCAACGGCGTAATTCGGTTCTCACCTTGGCATCTAAAGCACCAAAAGGCTCATCTAATAACAAAATTTGAGGTTCAACGGCCAATGCTCTTGCTAAGGCTACACGCTGTTTCTGTCCGCCTGACAATTGTGCAGGATAACGTTGAGCTAAATGAGGCAATTGGATCATCTCTAATAACTGCTCAACTTTTTTATGAATTGCGTCTTTGCTAGGGCGCTCACGACGGGGCAATACGGTTAAACCAAAAGCGATATTCTCAAATACGGTCATATGACGAAACAATGCATAATGCTGAAAAACAAAACCGACTTTGCGATCTCTCGCATGTAATCGGCTAACATCCTGCCCTTCGAAACGAATACTTCCTTGGGTTTGATGTTCAAGACCTGCAATAATACGTAAAAGTGTCGTTTTCCCCGATCCTGAAGGCCCTAACAGCGCCACCATTTCACCTGAAGCCACATCAAGACTGACATCATGCAACACTTCAGTGCGATCAAAATATTTTGTGACACTATTAATTTCAATACTCATATTTTGCCTCTACTTTTGTGTAAATAATGATGTCATTGCTGACGAGCTAAGTGCCATTGCAATGCACTTTTAAACATTAAAGTGAATATTGCCATCATGGCGAGTAATGCAGCCGCCGTAAATGCACCAACGGTATTGTAATCTTGATGAAGTAATTCCACTTGTAACGGTAGTGAATAGGTTTCGCCACGAATAGCACCAGACACCACAGAAACCGCACCAAATTCACCAATTGCTCTAGCATTCGTTAATACAACACCATAGAGCAATGCCCAGCGAATATTAGGCAACGTCACTCGCCAAAACATCTTCCAACCACTCGCTCCTAATAACACGGCGGCTTCATCTTCTTGGCTACCTTGGCTCATCATCACTGGCACCAGTTCTCTGACTACAAAAGGGCAAGTGACAAACACCGTAACTAATACCATTCCCGGCCATGAGAACATAAGCTGGATATCAAATTGCGATAACCACTGCCCAGCCCAGCCATTACTACCGTAAAAAAGCAGATAAAGTAATCCAGCAACCACTGGAGATACTGCAAATGGAATATCTATCAACGTCATTAACAGTTGGCGCCCCGGAAAACGAAAGCGCGTGACAAGCCATGCCATACTGACACCGAACAACATATTGACAGGTACAGTGATTAGCGCGATGAGAACCGTTAACCAGACAGCATGTAACATATCGCTGTCTAATAAATTCTCAGTAAATATTTCAACGCCTTTTGAAAACGCGGTCATAAAGATCCACGCAATAGGCACAACTAAAAATAAAATGGATAACACAACGCCAGTAAAGATTAACCCCCACTTTACCCAATCAATTTGGCGACGATATACCGAGCGTTGTTGCATAATATCTGACATCAATGCCCCCTTAACCGTTGACCAAATCGGCTTTGTAATCCATTAATTGAAAACAGTAAGACTAATGAAACAAGTAAAATTACAGAAGCAACGGCACTTGCCGCAGGATAATCAAATTCTTGCAATCGAATAAAAATCATCAAAGAAACGACTTCTGTTTGCCATGCAATATTGCCAGCAATAAAAATAACGGCGCCAAACTCACCTAAACTGCGCGTAAAAGAGAGCGCGGTTCCCGCTATTAGTGCCGGTGATAACTCAGGTAATACAACCTTACGAAAAGTCTGCCAACGACTCGCTCCTAGCGTCTCAGCCGCTTCTTCATACTCAGGGCCTAACTCTTCAAGAACTGGCTGAACCGTTCTTACAACAAAAGGTAAACTGGTAAAAGCCATAGCAACGGCAATGCCAATCCATGTATTAATGACTTTTATATCAAATTTATCCAATACAAAACCGTACCAGCCTTGTGTTGAAAAAAGCGTTGCGAGTGTCAAACCAGCAACAGCCGTAGGTAAAGCGAAAGGCAAATCCATTAAACCATCAAGCAGTTGTCTACCTGGAAAACGGTAACGAGTAATGATCCACGCAAGCAACATACCGAAAATAGCATTAAAAATGCTGGCAACTGCCGCCGCTAATAGCGTGACTTTATAAGCGGCCACAATTTGTGGATGCGTGATTACTGCCCAATATTGAGCCCAACTCATATCAGAAAGTTGCACAACCAGCGCACTCATTGGTAACAGTAAGATCAAGCAGGTATAAAACAGTGTTCCACCTAAACTTAATCCAAATCCCGGTAAAACCCGTTTGCTGGTTGTGGTAAACATTATTGACGTCCTTGCGCTAATAACTTGTCAAGCATGCCATCTGTCGTGAAATGTGTTTTCATCACGTTATTCCAGTCACCAAATACTTCTTCAACCGTAAATAGTGACGTTGCGGGGAACTGTGCTGTTTTTTCAGCCATGACCGCTTTATCATTTACGCGATAATTAAATTGCGTGATGATCTCTTGTGCTCTCGGGCTGTATAAATAGTTTAGATAAGCTTTTGCCAGTGCTTCGGTGTCGTTACGTTGAACATTTTTATCAATCCAAGCGACTGGAAATTCAGCTAAAATATCAACAGGTGGCACAATGACTTGATATTCATCTTCACCATATTGTTGACGAATATTATTAACTTCAGATTCAAAGCTTATTAATACATCTCCGAGTCCACGTTCAATAAAAGAAGTCGTTGCACCACGGCCTCCTGTATCAAACACCTCAACATTCTTGAGGAATTTCTTCATCGCTTCTTGTGTTTTCTCATCGTTACCATAAGCTTTTTCAAAAGCGCCCCACGCGGCTAAATAGGTATAGCGACCATTACCCGATGTTTTAGGATTAGGGAAAACCACTTTGACATCTTCACGGGTTAAATCTTCCCATGAAGTAATGTTCTTGGGATTTCCTTTGCGTACTAAATACGCCATGGTGGAATAATAAGGTGAACTATTATTAGGAAGACGTTGTTGCCAATCAGCAGGAATTAATTTGCCTTTATCATGCAAAATTTGCACATCAGTAACTTGGTTATAGGTCACTACATCCGCAGGTAAACCTTGCAATATTGCAAGTGCTTGCTTAGAAGAGCCTGCATGTGATTGTTTGATGGTGACTTTATCGTCAGGATGTTGTGCATCCCATTGCGTTTTAAAGTCGCTGTTTAGCTGTGTGAATAACTCTCTGGCGATATCATAAGAGCTATTAAGTAATTGAGCCGCCCCTGCATAACTACTAACCACCAAAGACAATGCTGCGGTTGCTTGTAATGCAAAGGTTCTGATCATGTTTTTCTTCATTAAAAGTACCCATCATTGTAAGTTTTATTCTAATGGTTACTCTATCGACTTTATTTATAACAGTGTAGTTAGCTTTTGTTATTTGATATAACTATAAGATATTAAAAATGAATAAAACTCAGGCTAATTAATTAAATTTGCATCAATTACTCTTTATATGAAAAAAATTCAGACAAAAATGCCCGCTTTTAAAGCAGGCATTTCATTAATAAAGCGTATTTAACACTAGATAATAATCACAGTGATTTTAATACTTCATAAGAAGGTGCGAAGTAATAACTTCCCGTTACAGGTTTACTCATACGTAATAGGTCATCATGTTTGCCGTCTAATTCACCAAACATGCTCAATAGTTGCTGCTCGATGTTATATAAACGACCACAGTAAGCTAAGAAATATAAACCATGTTTACCGCTTGCAGTACCGTAAGGCAGGCTGTGGCGTAAAATCGCTAGCTCTTCACCATCTTCTTCAATCACAACACGAGAAACATGAGATGTCACATTACGCTCAGATTCATCAAGTTCAACACTGTCTTTTTTAGTGCGACCGATCATTTTTTCTTGGTCTGATTCACTAAAACGAGCCCATTTTTTCAGGTTATGCTCATAACGTTGCACTAAAACATAACTACCACCAGCATCAATGCCGTCATTAATTAGTGCAACACCATAACGTTCATCATCCTGTGGATTTTCTGTGCCATCAATGAAACCACTTAAATCGCGCTCTTCTATCCAACGGAAACCATGTATTTCTTCTTCAACTTTGATTGCATCACCAAAAGCAGCAATTGCGGCTTGTGCTAGTGAGAAATTCACATCATGACGCATAGATTGGATATGAATAAGAAGATCGCGCTGTGTTGCAGGCGCTAAACCTTTACCTAGAGGGCGAAAAGGTTTGAGCTCTGGTGCGCTATTTTCATCGGAAAGTTTTTTCCAGAGATCAGAACCAAATGCAACAACTGCGCCTAGTGATGCATCAGGAAATTGCTTTTGTAAATCAGATAATGATTGCATGAATTTCTGACATCCTTCACGCAGAGCCTCTAATTCACCGACAACCATTGCTTCGATAAAAAGACCAAATTTACTATGTGCGACTAAAATGCCACTTTGTGCATGAGACATATTGCTTTCCTAATCAATAATCAAAACACCTAGAATGATGTTAATTATATCGAATATTTTTTTCTGAAGATTTGCCTTTTAACAAAAATCGGACAGTCTGATTATAAAATCTTCCTTGTTTTATAAGGAATAGCATAAGGAATAGCGTGAAGGCTATTTGTTCTGCCAAATAATTTGCGTTAACGTCCAGTTAGATAGAACTTCATCAGGTGGCATTAATCCATCAGGACCATCCCATTGACCACTAAAGACATAACTCACCGATTTAGCTTCTGTGGATTGACATAAAATAGTTCTCTGTTTTTCATCTTTAGAACCTTTGCTGCACACACCAAATGCTTTTTTATAGATATCTTTAAATGGTGTACCCATCGTTGTACCCCAATCTGTCGTAGCCTTGGCATCAAAGACTTCTATTTTCTCAACAGTGCCTTTTTCTTTGCCATAGAAAGCCACTTGAACTTTATTATCTTCAAGCGCTTGGACTACAACAATAATATTGCTACCTTGCATCTCCATGCCTTCACGATAATTGAAGCTACTCCCTAGCTCATTTTTTATTTCACTTTCTGCTATTTTGGTTGAGCTGGTAATATTTCCTAATCCATTGGCAGAAATTGTTAACGTATCATTTGAAAACCAATTCATCGGATTTAGTGCAGAAAAAGACATTCCTCCCATGGATGAACAGCCACTTAATAGCAAAACACTTGTGCTTAAACACAAGGGTAACCAAAACTTAGGCATCATTTATTTCTCCGTTAAACTTTTTCGTCACACATTAAAATAGATATTGAGGTTATTAAGTACACCTTATCTTACTCTTTGTATCGTCTCAATCATCAGGCTAAAACAGTTGCGATAAGTCAGCATAACAAAATATTTACTGATTTGATCTTAGATAACCACATGAAAAGAAAGCCTAGTTACGACCATCAACATAACATTTTGTTCCACAGAAAAGGCAATATCAGATTTTACGCATAAAATAAGAAGTACAAATGTAAGAATAGAAACAAAGAAAAAAGAGATGAGCATAAAGGGAAGAATAGAAAGGGAAGAGAAATAACCCCTAAAGATATCAGGGGTTTTAAACACAATTAAAGATCAAAATCCTGATCAACAATTAATCGTTTAGTATAAGTTGTGCTTTCTTGGTTTTGATCTTCATACAATAACTTCTCAAACATACAAATTGTTGCATCATTTTCTTCTGGTACAACTAATGTAATTTGAGGACACCCTTTCGCGATCAGCTTTTTCTCTAACCGAGAGATCAATGCATTCGCAATGCCTCTTCCTCGAAAATCTGGATGAACGCCCAAATAGTATAAAGAACCACGATGACCATCATAGCCCCCCATCACACTACCCACGAGTTCACCCGCGACTTCGGCGATCAGAAACAAATCTGGTGAGTGGTTTATTTTTCTTTCAATATCAATTTCAGGATCGTTATCAGGCGATATCAAATCGCAACGCTCCCAAAGTGTAATAATTGCCTCAAAATCATCTTGGCGAAATACACGTATTTCCATGGTTTTGCCCATTATCGGTCACATAAATCTGAATTTATTATCGCTTGTTTAGTTTATGAATCAACTTGAAAATGAGAACATAGACAATATGGAGTTCTATTTTTAATAAATATGATAAAAATTGTAGGTTATTATGAATTTGCCTGATATTCATCGCGTTAAAGAATTTTTCTTATCACTACAAGATACGATTTGTCGCTCTCTTGAAAACATAGACCAAAAAGCCACTTTTCAGCAAGATAACTGGGAAAGAAAAGAAGGAGGCGGTGGTCGTACTCGCGTTTTAACCAATGGCGCTCTTTTTGAACAAGCTGGCGTCAATTTCTCGCATGTTTATGGCGACACATTACCGAAATCTGCCACTGCACATCGCCCTGAATTAGCAGGACGTCGTTTTCAAGCAATGGGTGTTTCATTAGTTATTCACCCTCTTAATCCTTATATTCCAACTTCTCATGCTAACGTGCGTTTTTTTATTGCTGAAAAAGAGGGAGAAGATCCTGTTTGGTGGTTTGGTGGTGGCTTTGACTTAACACCTTATTATGGGTTTGAAGAAGATGTTATTCATTGGCATAAAGTAGCTAAATCGGTTTGTACTCCTTTTAGTGAAGATTATTACCCTCGTTATAAAAAATGGTGTGATGATTATTTTTATATTAAACACCGCAATGAACCTCGTGGTGTAGGTGGCCTTTTCTTTGATGATTTAAATACTCCAGATTTTGACCATTGTTTCGAATTTGTCCAACAGGTTGGGCTTGGTTATCTTGATGCCTATTTGCCTATTGTTGAAAAGCGCAAATCAATGCCTTGGGGAGAGCGTGAACGCCAGTTCCAACTCTATCGCCGTGGCCGCTATGTTGAATTCAATTTAGTGTGGGATAGAGGTACATTATTTGGCTTGCAAAGCGGCGGAAGAACAGAGTCCATTTTAATGTCGATGCCTCCCTTAGTCCGTTTTGAGTACAATTACTCACCCGAACCGAATACCCCAGAAGCAAAGTTATACAGTGACTTTTTGATCCAAAAAGAGTGGGTATAAAATACTTCATTCATTGAGAGTAAAGCCACATTAAAAATGTGGCTTTACTAGAATCAAACGAGAAGTTTAATAACAAATATTTCCTAAAATCAATTAAACAAAAAAGCCAGTAAACCTGTCACTTTATTTTTGTTTTCCCACCCTTCTGCTCTCATACAGGTATTGAAATAGTCTTTACGTTCCCATTCATTAGCATCGGAAGGAAGAGATGCTCCTGCGCCTGAATTAGGAATATCTTTACCATTTATACTCATAGGAGCAAAAGAAGGCTGGCTTGAAGCCACATATCTCGCGGGATATCGCGCTTTAGCTTCTTGCATACACATATTCTTAGCAATATCTAACGGTGATGGATTTGTAGTTTTTGCTTCCCATTTTTCAGGTGTTGCACATGCAGAAAGCGTAAAAATTGATGCAATGATGATCGTTTTTTTCAAAGTAATGGCTCATTAAGACGAATGGGAATCAATTGCATTTTAGCTATTTTTTTAAAGAAATAATTAATTTTTTATGAAGCTTAATCTCATTGAATAATCATTGAGCATAAAAAACGACAAATTAAATGTTAAATAAGCTGTGACACCTCATTTAAGACAGTGATATCTATTTTTCATAATTTATCTCACTAAAATATATCAAAGCTCCCATCATGCAAGTATGTTGAAAAAATATAAAATTGAAAAATTTATCATTTTTCTTGTCTTAAACTAATCATGCCATCTAAGAAATAAGGAAGGTAAATAATGAGAAAATTACGTATTGGTATGGTCGGTTTAGGATCAATTGCACAAAAAGTTTATCTACCTATTTTAAGTAAAGCTTCTAAGTGGGAATTTATAGGCGCATTTTCACCTAATCAGGAAAAAGGGAATATAATTTGTGCCACTTATCGTATCCCTTTATTCACTAGCTTAAGTGCTTTAGCTCAACAGTGTGATGCGATATTTGTACATAGTACAACTTCAAGTCATTTCGAAGTTATAGACTATTTATTAAACGCAGGTGTACATGTTTATGTTGATAAACCCTTAACAGAACATATTCACCAATCTGAGGCACTTATTGAGCTTGCTGCCAAGAAAAATAAAAAACTCATGGTGGGTTTTAATCGCCGCTTTGCCCCCTTTTATCATCAGTTGAAACAAAATATTACCCACCTTTCTTCTTTAAGAATTGATAAACATCGATGTGATAGTGTCGACCCTAAAGAGACTCGTTTTACCTTGTTTGATGACTATTTACATGTTGTTGATACAGCGCTTTGGTTAGCAGGTTCAAACGCTAAATTATTGAGTGGTAGTATTATCCAAACAAAAGAAAATGCACTTTTTTATGCTGAACACCATTTAAAAATCAACGATTGCTGGATAACAACATCAATGCACAGAAAAGCAGGAAGCCAGCAAGAGCAGATTATTGCCGTTGATGAAGATGCAATCCATCAAATTACAAATATGAATTTATGGCGCAGTGAAAGCAGAAGTAGGCTCACTGAAAAACATCCAGAAAATTGGGACCCCATTTTATTACAACGAGGTTTTATTGGGGCGGTGGAACACTTTATTGAATGTGTTACGAATAATACAGAGCCATCGACAAGTGGAGAGCAAGCCATTGTTGCTCAACTCATGATAGAAAAAATGTTAGCTAATCAATAAATTCCAGGTATAAAAAAACTGAGTTCATTATAAATTGAACTCAGTTTTTATTTTTTGACGTTAAATTAACTTATTTCGATTTCTTCAAATGTGACATTAAACGCTTACGTTTACGCAACTGAGATTGTGTTAATTTATTTTTCTTATCCGCATAAGGGTTTTCACCCTCTTTAAATTGAATACGGATTGGCGTACCCATCACTTGCAGAGTACGGCGGAAATAGTTCATCAAATAGCGCTTATAGCTATCTGGTAAATCAGTGACCTGATTACCATGAATAACTACAACAGGTGGATTATAACCACCAGCATGTGCATATTTCATTTTTACACGACGTCCACGAACAATTGGTGGCTGATGATCATCTTCTGCCATCTTCATGATGCGAGTTAGCATAGAAGTTCCTACGCGACGCGTTGCACAGACATAGGCTTCTTGAATTGATTCAAAAAGATTACCCACGCCACTACCATGTAATGCAGAAATAAAGTGAACACGCGCAAAGTCAACAAAGCCTAGTTTAAGATCAAGCATGGCTTTTACTTGTTCGCGATCGTCTTGTGTCATGCCATCCCATTTATTAACAGCAATGACTAATGAACGACCTGCATTCAAGATATAACCTAATAATGAAAGATCCTGATCTGAAATACCTTCACGGGCATCAATAACCAGCAATGCAACGTTAGAGTCTTCAATGGCTTGTAATGTTTTGATAACAGAGAATTTTTCTACTGTTTCTTTTACTTTACCACGTTTACGAACACCCGCTGTATCGATGATGATATATTCTTTTTCATCACGTTCCATTGGAATATAGATACTGTCACGGGTTGTACCTGGCATATCGTAAACAACCACACGATCTTCACCAAGCATGCGGTTTGTCAATGTTGATTTACCGACATTAGGACGACCAACAATCGCTAATTTTACCGGTAATGTAGAAGGATCAAAGTCGTCTTCTTCCTCTTCTAACGCTTGTGCTTCTTGTTCTGCTTCTAATGCAGCCCAATAAGCCGCATTTTCTTCTTCTTCAGTCAGCTCTAGCTCTTCTTCCACTACTTTACCCGTAATTGGTAAGAGTGCTTGTTCAATCAATTGAGCAACACCACGACCATGAGATGCAGCAATTGGGAAGATTTCGCCTAATCCTAAAGAGTAAAAATCAGCTAATGCAGTATCAATATCGATACCGTCAGTTTTATTCGCAACTAAATACGTTTTTTTCTCAACACCACGAAGGTGTTTTGCAATACCTTGGTCTGCTGGCATCAAGCCCGCACGAGCATCAACTAAAAACAGTACGATATCGGCTTCTTGAATAGCCTGTAGCGATTGTGATGCCATATGGGTTTCAACACCCTCTTCAGCACCATCAATACCACCGGTATCAATAATAATAAATTCTTCGCCTTCTAACTCTGCTCGACCATATTTACGGTCACGGGTGAGGCCTGGAAAATCGGCAACTAAAGCGTCTCTTGTGCGTGTTAGTCGATTAAATAACGTGGATTTACCCACGTTAGGGCGCCCTACTAAGGCAATAACGGGTATCATTTTTTGATGCCTCATAAAAATACAATCACAAACCTGATTGTATTTTACATGTAATTACTAAAAAGACGAAACGGCTCCTTTAAAGGAGCCGTAAAATAAATAGATTTGTCAGCAATTAATTACCGACTATAAAGATAAAGCTTACCGTCGCGAGCTTGGATCATCAGTTTATCTTGTACCGCTTGAGGGCGACTTAATAAGCCTGAACTGTTCACTTGGTTTTGTGCAATAAATTTACCTGTATTGGTATCAATCCAATGGAGATAACCTTCTGCATCACCAACCACTAAATAACCATCAAAAATAGCCGGAGCAGTTAAATTGCGATGCAATAAATCTTCTTGTGTCCATAATGTCACACCATCAGATTTACGAACAGATAAAACTCTGTCATTTTGGTCAACAAGGTAAAGATTATCACCCAACAGCACCATATCATTGACTGAGCCTAACTCACGTTTCCAAAGAATTTGTCCAGAACGCATATCAAGGCTAACTAAATTACCGTTATACGCCATTGCATAAACAGTATTTTCATCAATAATCGGTGTGATATCCACATCATTTAATCGGCTAATTTCAGTAGAGCCTTTAATTTGTGAAATATTTTGTTGCCAAATCAACTGCCCTTGAGAAAGAACAACTGCACTGACACGGCCATTATCTGCACCAATAATAGCTGCGCCATAAGCAACAGCAGGTGCAGACTCGCCACGAAGAGATAATGATGGAGTATCTAAGTTAATAGTCCAAGAAATCTCACCACTTAACAAGTCGAGTCCTTGCAACATACCATTACTGGTATGAATAAGTACTAAACCATCACTAACAACAGGTTTTGAAATGGCTTCACCAGCAACATCTGCTTCCCAATCAATGGAGCCATCTTCAGTGTTCAGTGCGTATACTTTCGCTTTTTCAGTTCCCACAAAAACGCGAGTGCCTGAAACTGTTAACCCACCAGAAAGTAATGCGGACTCATTGGATGAAAGAAAACCTGTTTTAATAGAGAGATCTTGCGACCAAAGCTCTTTACCTGTTTCTACATCTAATGCTTTCACTAAACCATGGCGATCAGCGACATAAACAACTGCGCCATCCCATGTTGGTGACAAGTGAGAATAGTATTTACCAATACCATTTCCAACTGATTTGTCCCAAACAGCTCTAGGTGTAAATTGGCTTTGCACCTCAGGCAATGGAGACATTGTCACATTATCCTGTTCACTAGAACATCCTGCCAACAAAGCAGATGCTAGTAGACCAACCAGGAGAGTTTTACGCAGTTGCATGTCTGAAGATCCCTTTAATTGGATAAATTATTGAGTTTAAGTTCAACCAGTGAGCGAATAGCACCCGCATTTTCATCAGTTAATGCGCTACGATAAGCGGTTGTAGCACCCGTGTTATCGCCTTTTTTCGCTAAGACATCGCCACGGATATAATTTTTCATTCCATTCCATGCTTTGCCTTTCACTTGCTCTAACGAAACTAAAGCAGCATCTGTTTTATCTAATGCTAATTGTACACGAGCTAAACGAAGATTAAGCATATCTGCAAATGCGTCATTTTTTACTTTTGCCACAGCATTCGTTAGATGGCGTTCACCACTGACTAAATCATTAGCATCAATAGCGATTTGGGCTAGCTCTAATGAAGCTAAAGCGCCATAAATATCATTCGTTTCAGTAACAAATTTTTCAGCTAATGCAATATTTTCAGGCGTAGGCTTAGCAAGTGCCTCGCTGACTGTTGCAAAAGCACCTGCGCTTTCTTGCAGACGATTTGTTTGATGTGATTGCCAATATTTCCAACCAAACACACCACCAAAACCAATAACAGCGGCTAAAACGATAGTTAAGCCGTAGTTTTTAAAGAACTGTTTAATTGCATCAACTTGTTCGTTTTCGGTGCTATAAACTTCCACAAGTCTCTCCTTAACCTAATAACAGAGTCAATTGCTGAGCGAGCTCATTGCGAGCAACGATTGTTTGTTCCCCTGAACGCAAATCTTTCACTGCAACAGTGCCGGCATTAATTTCATCTTCGCCTAAAATCAGAGCAATTTTAGCGCCTTGTTTATCAGCACGCCCTAACTGCTTTTTAAAGTTACCATTACCATGATTCGTCATTAAACGTAATGTTGGTAATTGATCACGAATTTCTTCAGCCAGCATTAATGCTGCGCTTTGACTCTTTTCGCCAAATGAAGCAAGGTAAACATCAGCGACATTAGTATCTGCAACAAATTCAGGGTTAACCGCTTGAACTAATAAGATCATGCGTTCCATCCCCATAGCAAAACCAACTGCTGGTGTTGGGTGTCCACCAAGTTGCTTCACAAGGCCATCGTAACGGCCACCCGCACACACGGTTCCCTGTGAACCTAATGCGCTAGTTACCCACTCAAAAACAGTACGGTTATAATAGTCTAAACCACGAACTAAACGCTGATTAACACGATATGTAATACCGACAGCATCCAATAAAGCACAAAGACCATCAAAGTGCGCTCTTGATTCGTCATCAAGATAATCGAAAAGTTCAGGCGCATCATTCAATAAAGTCTGAATTTCTGGATTTTTTGAGTCTAAAACACGTAATGGGTTAGAATACATACGACGTTTGCAGTCTTCATCTAACTTATCTACGTGCTGCTCTAAGAAAGCAACTAACGCTTCACGATATTTAGCACGCGCTTCTAATGAACCAATAGAGTTAAGTTCTAATGTTACGTGTTCTGCAATACCTAACGCTTTCCACCAACGCGCAGTTAGCATAATTAATTCCGCATCAATATCTGGGCCTTGTAGACCAAAGACCTCTGCACCTAACTGGTGAAATTGACGATAACGACCTTTTTGAGGGCGCTCATAACGGAACATTGGTCCTAAATACCATAAACGTTGTTCTTGGTTATAAAGCAAACCATGCTCGATACCCGCACGAACACAACCTGCTGTGTTTTCTGGGCGTAATGTCAGACTTTGAGCATCTTCGCCACGATCGGTAAAAGTATACATTTCTTTTTCAACAACATCGGTCACTTCACCAATTGCTCGCTGAAATAGAGGGGTATGCTCTACGATAGGTGTTCTGATTTCACTAAAGCCGTAACCCGCTAAAATTTGTTTTAGCGTATTTTCAATTTTCTGCCATACACGAGTGTCAGCAGGTAGATAGTCGTTCATACCACGAATGGCTTGGATTTTTTGTGCCACTTTTCTTCTCTAATAGTTATTAATTGATTGTTAGGCTGATTATAGAAGCGAAATCAATCAGTATTCAATGTGAAATCAATAGTAAAACTGGCTCATTGATTAATGAGCCAGTTTTTTGAGTATTATTTGTCCAGCTGATTTATATTTATACGCATACTATCATCAAGCATTGATGCTTTAGCTCGAATTTTCGCTTCTAATAAATCAATCATATTAACGTTATCAAGACGCTCTTTTTGTCTCACACCATCTTCATAAAAACCACTTCGTGTTTTAGCGCCAGTTACACCTAGCGTTGAAACTTCAGCTTCGCCTGGTCCATTAACAACACAACCAATAATAGAAACATCCATAGGTGTGATGATATCTTCCAAACGTTGCTCTAATTCGTTGACTGTTCCAATAACATCAAATTCTTGACGAGAACACGTTGGGCAAGCAATAAAGTTAATTCCGCGAGAACGAATACGTAAGGATTTGAGAATATCAAAACCGACTTTAACTTCTTCAACCGGATCTGCAGCTAATGAGATCCTTAATGTATCGCCGATACCTTCTGATAATAAGATCCCAAGACCAATCGCAGATTTAACAGATCCCGCTCTTGCACCACCCGCTTCGGTGATCCCAAGATGCAATGGTTGATCTATTTTTTTTGCTAGCAAACGGTAAGAATCAACAGCAAGGAAAACATCAGAAGCTTTTACACTGACTTTAAATTGTTCAAAATTCAGCTTATCAAGGATATCCACATGGCGCATCGCCGATTCAACTAACGCCTCAGGTGTTGGCTCTCCGTATTTCTCTTGAATATCTTTCTCAAGTGAACCGCCGTTTACGCCAATACGAATAGGAATATTGTTGTGACGGGCGCAATCAACAACTTGGCGAATGCGTTCTTCACTACCAATATTACCTGGATTGATACGTAAACAATCAACACCATATTCAGCGACTTTTAATGCGATACGGTAGTCAAAATGAATATCAGCGACTAAAGGCACATTAACTTGTTGCTTAATTAATTTGAATGCTTCCGCAGCATCCATTGTGGGTACAGAAACTCGAACAATATCCACCCCTACACGTTCCAGAGATTTTATCTGGCGAACAGTCGCTTCTACGTCTGTTGTTCGTGTATTCGTCATCGACTGTACCGCGATAGGAGCGCCATCGCCAACAGGTACATTGCCCACATAAATTCGTGTCGATTTACGACGAATAATAGGTGATTCTTTATGCATTGATTAATTCTCCCATGCTTCCATGCTTGCTCAAAGGTGTAGTCAGATTAAGCGCTCGGTACTGTTATTTTCGCTATTTTTCCAGTAAAACGGCTTAAATCAACAGATTCACCATTAAACTGTAAGCGAGTAACAGAAGGTGCGCCTATTTTTAGTTTATAAGGTTGCTCACCATCAAATTCCAAACGATCACCCGCTTTCTTAATACCATTAAATAAGACTTTATTTTGAGCATTACGAACTTCTAACCAACATTCACCATCAAACATAAGAACCAATTGATTCGCAATAGCAGGAGCTTCCGATGAAGTAGATTCTTGCGTTGAATTTGCTCGAGAAGTTGTTGATGTTGTTAGTGGTGAGACTGGTAATGGAACCGTTCTCACTTCTGTTGGTGCTGGTGACGTCGTTTCAGCCGTTGGTGATGTAGCGACATTATTCGCCTGATTATCAACTAATGGCGACGCAGGTACTTGTAAATTATCACCTTCAGATGTTGACGTATTATCTAAGGTTGCTAAAGGAGAATCTATCGTGTTGGTGTTTTCTTGTGTACTATTTTGCCCTACGTCTTGAGATGCCATAGAGACTAATTCTTGTTGATCCGCCTGATGACCTTGCCACCACCAAACACCTACTAATGCAATCATAACAATCAAAATCACCCAAGTGATTTTCATCAGCCAACCTTCACGTTTTTTATGACGTTTGCCTAATGAGTAATTTTGTGTGGTTGTCATTCTAATTTGTTTAACAGGCGCTTGTTGGTCGATAAAACCAAGGATGTCTTTTTCAGGAACACCAACGAGCTTGGCATAAGAACGCATATATCCGCGTAAAAATGTGGGTGCAATATCAGAAGAAACAGAATCTGTTTCAATGTCGCGCACTGTTGATAACTTCAAACAAAGTCGATCAGCAACAGTTTGTTGTGTTAGCCCTACTTTTTCTCGTGCCTGACGTAAAAGTTGACCTGCTGTTAATTTCACTTCTTCGGTTTTGTTTTCAGTATTCATTAGCAATCTAGGCACTGTGGCTATTGGATGTTTAACATTGATGAACTCGCAAAAGCACAAAGTACCTTAACGTATATCACCGCGAATTTTTTGATATTTTATTATCACTTTGCTGACAGACCAAATAATCTGGCGGTATATCCTCAATTAACACACTATTATTGTTTAATAGTTTTTGTTCACAAAGGAAATTACCATAAAGCCTTAATACATTAACATTTACTGGCTTCGAGTTCATCGCTAATTTGTAATAATCTAACGCTTGAATAGAATTTCCTAATAACTGCGATGTTAATGCCATTCCTAAATTTGCATCAGGATGATTTGGCATCACTGATAACACTTTTTGGAAATGATATTGCGCTATTTGATATTGTCTTTCAGCTAAATAAGCATCACCTAATTGTAAACGTGTAGACACTGCAACACGTTCTTGATTGGCTGATGATTGACAACCAAGTGTCAATAGCATCAAGCCAATAGTTATAACTACTGATGATATCCTTATCATCGTTTTATTCCTCAAATATATTCATCCTTGTTCTCTCTACATTGTAATTATGTAATACACTTCACAAAGAAAGAGATATCCAACTGTATCAGACTGCTTTTACTGAAATTAGTTCACCTTGTTGGCGTTTTTTCAGTGTACGTTTTGTACGGTCAATAACATCACCTGCTAATTGTCCACAAGCCGCATCAATATCATCGCCACGGGTTTTACGTACAATCGTCGTAAAGCCATATTCCATTAATACTTTAGAGAAACGGTCAATACGGCTATTAGAACTACGTCCATATGGCGCACCTGGGAACGGGTTCCATGGAATTAAGTTAATTTTACACGGCGTGTCTTTTAAAAGCTCAGCTAATTGGTGTGCTTGGTCTGTGCTGTCATTAATATGATCAAGCATGACATATTCAATAGTCACTCGCCCTTGGTTCGCGTTTGATTTAGCAATATAACGGCGAACACCTTCAAGAAACATTTCAATATTGTATTTCTTGTTAATTGGAACGATTTCATCACGAATTTCATCAGTTGGTGCATGCAATGAAATAGCTAAAGCCACGTCCACAGCATCACCTAATTTATCTAATGCAGGTACAACACCTGATGTAGAGACAGTGACACGACGTTTAGATAGACCAAAACCAAAATCATCCATCATGATTTCAAGTGCTGGAATAACATTATTTAAATTTAGTAATGGCTCACCCATTCCCATCATCACGACATTAGTAATAGGACGACGGCCTGTCTCTTTTAATGAACCGATAATTTTAGCTGCACGCCAAACTTGCCCAATAATTTCAGACACTTTCAAGTTACGGTTAAAACCTTGCTGTGCAGTTGAACAGAACTTGCACTCTAAAGCACAACCCACTTGTGAAGAAACACATAATGTTGCGCGATCATCTTCTGGAATGTACACAGTTTCTACTTGTTGATCGCCAACTTTAATTGCCCACTTAATCGTGCCATCTGTTGAACGTTGTTCTTCAGAAACTTCAGGTGCTTTAATTTCAGCAATTTCTTTTAATTTATTGCGTAACACCTTGTTGATATCTGTCATTTGATCAAAATCGTCATAACAGTAGTGGTACATCCACTTCATAATTTGGTCAGCACGGAAAGGTTTTTCGCCCATAGAGACAAAAAGCTCACGCATCTGTTTACGATTTAAATCTAACAGATTAATTTTAGTTTTTTGATTCACAGTATTTTCTTTAGAAACAGCGACAGAAGCGCTTGGCGCTGGAGTGGTAGATTGGGTCATGACATTGCCTCGTTGTTACACTATGCGGCCTGCATTAGCATTGATGCTAATGGGATACTTATATATTTGTATAATAAACAATAATAAAAAACGCCCTGTTAATTATCAAACAGGGCGTCGCATTGTACTGTTTTTCGCGTAGAGATGCTAATAAATTAGCGCGCGCAAACTTCGTTTTCAGTGAAGAAGTATGCGATTTCACGAGCAGCAGAAGCTTCTGAATCTGAACCGTGTACCGCGTTTTCAGTAAAGCTATCAGCGTAGTCAGCACGTAATGTACCTGCTAATGCGTTGTCTGGGTTAGTTGCGCCCATCAGATCACGGTGACGTTGAATCGCATTTTCACCTTCTAACACTTGAACCATGATTGGACCAGAAGTCATAAATTCAACTAGACCGTCAAAGAAAGGGCGGCCTTTGTGTTCTTCATAAAAGCCTTCAGCTTGTTCGCGCGTTAAATGCAACATTTTAGCGCCAATGATGCTAAAACCTGCACTTTCAAAACGGTGATAGATAGCGCCGATAACATTTTTTTTCACTGCGTTTGGTTTGATAATAGAAAATGTGCGCTGAATAGCCATGTCTTACCTCTAAATTATTTTATTAATGATAACTTTTGTTATTTCTTTTATCGCAGATCATGGAAAAACGAATCAAAAACCGCATTCCCTGCAAAAAATAGGGCTCGATTATAGGAGGATAAAAATAAATTGCACAGATTGAATATCCTTTTTTTTAAGAAACTGTGGCAAAAAAGTTATAAATTATCGATCTAATCACATTTTTGACGTATTCCATGTTCAAACTTGAAAATAAGAATAAAAAAGAACCGAAATGACACTCGATAAATAGTCTAATTATCTTTATTAAAAAACCTATTTTAGTGAAAAATCTCTCAGTTCTCATTTATTCCATTGATTTAGTTTAACGAAATATAAAATTAACCATATCCGTTTGACCACTTAGATCAAGCACAGAAAGTTGATATTTACCTCGTTTTTCTAATAAATAAGAGAATGTTTCTCCGTTTTCTGTTTTACCTATTTGCTCACCATTTAAAAACCACCATTGCATACCACTTCCTCCTTGCGTAGAAACTGTTATTTCGAGATTAGTTTCACCAGGTAATGGCCTTAATAAATCACCCGCACGAATACCCGAGATAAACAAGGGAATAATATCTTCTTTAATTGGTGGGCAAGTTTCAGAAATCGGTGGCAGTCGTTTTGCTCTGCGCTCTTTTTCAGGCAACCATGCTTCTAATGCTATCGGCCATAAAGCAATATCTTTTAACTCTGCATTAGGACAATTAGGCCCAGTGCGTTTACCTTCATCATCTAACCAAATTTTTTCGTTGATCCCCAAAATACCTTCTTGGCTATCATTCAATAAAGTTGGCGGAATAGTGTTATCTAAGATCCAGCTTCGACGACTAACTCGACAGTTACTATCTTCTTTAGGTAATGCCTTACCTGTCGGCCAACAGATTGTTGCTGCTGTTACACTATTAGGACGTAAATCAGTAGGTGGTCTTTGTTTATTTTGATAGAAATAGCCAGTTAATAAGTTATTGACCTGATTCATAATAGGGACAGCCGTTGCAAAGCCAAATTGCCCTGCAACAGGTGTTCCATCAGGTCTGCCCACCCAAACACCAATGGTGTAGCGAGCATTCACACCGATAGACCACGCATCCCGATAGCCATAACTTGTCCCTGTTTTCCAAGCTAAAGGAACAACGGGTGAAATTGCACTATCTGGGCGAGGTCTGGCTTCTCCGGCTAATATGCGTCTGACAATCCATGCTGCACCTTGTGACATCAACACTCGGTTTTCTATTATTTGTTCCGGCTTAAAACGCAACGGTGCTGTTTTTCCTTGCCTTGCTAATGCACTGAAGGCGGAAACGAGCTCATCCATTCGTGTTGCAGTTCCTCCTAAGATCAGCGCTAAATTTGGCTCTGAACCATAAGGAAAGCGCATTTCAAGATGGTTATGACGCAATTTCGCTGCAAATTTCTTTGCACCATACACTTCGATAAGTTGTACTGCTGGCAAATTCAAAGAACGACTTAGTGCTTCACTGGCACTGACCGCACCATTAAAATCAGAGTCAAAATTACCAGGACGATAATTATCAAATCGACGAGGAACATCTTGTAAGAGTGATTCTGCATGAATAAGCCCTTCATCTAATGCGAGTGCATAAATAAATGGCTTTAATGTTGAACCTGGCGAACGCCATGCGCTAATCATATCGACATGACCAAAGCGCGAATTGTCATTAAAATCAGCAGAACCAACATACCCTTTCACACTCATATCCGTATGATCAACAACTAGGATGGCTAAGGATGTTTTATCCGCTAATTGATACTTCCATTGATTCGCAATATCTTCGAGTTGTCGTTGAATATTGATATCAATCGTGGTGGTAATAACAGGCTCTCGCTTTTCGTTATACATACGACGAGCCAGCAGTGGTGCTAATTGCGGTGTTTGCCTTGGCGCTAATAAAACCTGCTCTTCTTTGATTTCATCAACTTTTTCTTGTGGCCATATTTGATACTCAGCCAATCTATCTAATACTTTATCTCTGGCAGCTTGAGCACGTTCAGGATATCTATCTGGTCGTAAACGACTTGGTGCTTGTGGCAATACAGCCATTAATGTCGCCTCTCCCGCAGATAAATCAGCGGGTGATTTGCCTAAATAAGCCCAACTTGCAGCACCAATGCCCTCTAACGTACCGCCAAAGGGTGCTCTATTGAGGTAAATTTCCAGAATTTCATCTTTTGAGTAATACCACTCTAATTGCAAGGTGCGCCAAAGCTGTTTGATTTTTCCCCCTAAAGTATGGGAGTGAGGATCAATAAGGCGAGCCACTTGCATTGATAACGTGCTTCCGCCTGACACAATTCTTCCTGAACTTAGATCTTGCCACGCCGCACGTAATATCGCCATCGGGTTAACACCAGGATGCTGATAAAACCAGCGATCTTCATAAGTGATTAAAGCTTCTAAATATTCAGGAGAGACATCAGCAAGTTTGACATGATAACGCCATACCCCTTCTTTATCGGCAAAGCGCCAAAGAGGAGTACCATCTTGCGCTGTAACAATAGTCGCAATTTGAGGTTCAGGATCAGGGAGAGGCCAAATTTTATCTGCGATCCAGACTAAAATTGGCGTTGTTAGCAAAAAAATAATGATAACAGCAATAAGCCGTTTATATCCTAGTTTCATTCAATCACTCAAAGGAAAAAGCCCTTTCCGAAGAAAGGGCTACAAGATTTAAGGAACAACGTCAATCTTGGTTTCTGTTGATCCTATTGCACGCCAATAAGGCACATACATGGATTCAACTTGTGGTGGTGGTACTTGATAGTTACCTGGTGTTACAGCTCTTGCTAAATAGAGCAATGTCGTAGGGCGATATTTATCAACAGAGATAGCAGCAACAAAGCGATCATCTCGATACTCAAGATGTTTGATATTCGCTTGTCCCATATCGTCGATAAATTCCTGCAAGTCTGCAGCACTATCACTTAAGCTTGCACTACTTGATGCTAAGTTTTGGTTTTCGATTTCAAGACCAGCTGGTAATAAATCAACAACTAATGCATCAGGTACGTCTCTATCAGCAGAAACTTCCAGTTTAACCACCAGCATTTCACCACTTTGTAAGCGATTAGGATGAACGCGGTTTCCTTTCAAATCATAATAACTGCGATGGATATTTAATATATTACTATAAGGAGCAGGAGCCACTTTAGGATAGCCCACGATATTCATACGAGAATAAATCGCGGCACCACCACGATTATTTAGCTCTAAGCCTTCTTGTAATTGTGCTGATGTTAATGTCTCATTGACTGCACGATCGCTACTGATTGCGGGAACTTGACGATTAACAGCAACTTCCCAAGGCTGTTCTGCCATATTAATAAAGAAGCGCCCAGCAAGGTATAACGAGTTACTTTCTTGGGTTGAGAACCATTCACGGCTTGTTAAGTTATCAGATAGTGTCATCACACTTGCATCACGAGATTGTGTTTCAAGGTTATTTTCACTTAACAATGCAATAATTAATGCTTGGTCACGAATGGTGCTACCGTAGTCGCCCAATCCATAATTATATTTACGCGTTGTTGTCACACCTTCAGCAATCAAGCTTTCAGCGCGGCTGCCATCCCCCATCAGTTTTAATGCGATACCTAACTGAACTAAGGCTAAACCACTTCCTGCTTGATTACGCTCAAGATAGAGACGACGTAATTCACCTAAAGGTGCTTTTTGCTGATTAGCTAATACTAACGCGGCATAAGCCCTTGCTGAGAAACGTGCTGCATCTTGATTAACCGCATATTCATAGTTAACTAAGCTTTTATCTTGTAAATAACGTAATAAACGATCATTCGCACGTTTTAATGAATCAGTTGGAACTGAATAACCTTGTTGTGACGCACGGAATAAGAAGTCAGTCGCATAAGCGGTTAACCAATATTCTTCACGTCCCCCCTGATCCCATAAAGAGAATCCGCCTTCTGACTTTTGCATCGTCAGCAGATGAGCAATACCTTTATCAATAGCCGCTTTTCTATCAGCATCAGTTTGCGTTTTAATTCCCAACTGTTTCAACTCTTTTTCTGTTGAATACAGTGAAGGATAAAGCCCGCTGACTGTTTGTTCTAAGCAACCATAAGGATAAGCAAATAGCTCTCTAACATAACGCGCCACTTGTAACGGAGGACGGCTTGTTAGTAATAACTCACCTTCAAGCGTTGAGCTATTAAAGCGACTTAAAATTTCTGATGGTAAGCGCCAAGTATCACCATCTTGCAATGTGCTTGCATAATGAATAGTTTCTGCTGGGAATGCAGGGCGAACACCAATATTCCATGTATTGTGATAAGGTTTAATCTCTTCACCTGGTACTTTAATACCATAAATAGACAGTGAGAATTCCCCCTGACCAAAGCCATGTTTCGCTTTTACTGGGATTTGAATTTGAGTACGTTCACCTTTCGTTAGCGAGACAGTTTTGCTTTCAGCGCCACCTAACCCCACCAACCCTGAAGCGGTATAATTTAAGGTAATAGATTGTGCATCATCTGTCAGATTGGTTAAATCTAACGATAAAAGTGCATTATCACCACCAGCCATAAAGCGAGGTAATGAAAGCTGAGTCACTAAAGGTGCAGCAATAACAACTTTACCTTCCTGACTACCAAATTTATCCGCAGTCCAAGCTTGCGCCATTAAACGAACTTCACCATTAAACTCTGGAATAGGCAAAGAAACTTCGCCCTCACCTTGAGCATTTAATTTTACAGGAGCTGTTTGTTGAGCAATAATTTGCACATCAGTTAATGGCTTTTTGCCACCACGAGATAATGCGGCAGCTTCACCACCATCACCACCAAAACGCAAGTTAGCTAAACGACCTTGCCCTTCAATTAATTGACCGTAAACATCATATTGGTCAATGCTATAACGTTTACGACCAAAGAAGGCATCGTAAGGATCAGGGGTTTTATACTCTGTGATATTCAATACACCAGTATCAACCGCAGAAACTAATACATTAATATTTTCAGGTAATGGCTGACCAGCAACTGGATTCGCTTTAATACGAATTTTTAAATCTTGGTTAGGGCGAATTTTTTCAGGTGCATCAAGTGAAATATCAATCCGACGGTTTTTATCCTGTAATGGTAAATGCAAAATACCCACAGCACGTTTTACTGTCGCTTGTTTTGAAGTATCTCCTGGTCTTACAACAACAGAAGTCAGATAGAGATCGTGTCTTGCCCACTCTTTATTAATAGGCACTTCAACATCAAGCCCTTTTTCTGGTACATCAATTTCCTGCCACCATAAAGGTCCATTACTTGATTCAAGTAACACATAACCTTTACCCGGATGAGGTGCAACAATGTTTAACTTAACTTTTTCGCCCGGTAAATAACCATCTTTATCCAGTTTCAATTTAACTTGGTCTGGTCTTACCGCGCCTGTTCCACCAGTGTTATCCATCCAAGAATAACCTGCCCAGAAACGTAGGCTACTAACTAATTCTGTTTTAGGATCAACAACTTCAATACGATAAGAGCCCCACTCAACAGGGAATGCCACTTTTGCGGTGCCATCTTTCGCAATCTTAATTGTTTGCTCATCCATTTGCAGATCTTTTTCGTTATAGCCAGATTCCCAGCCATTCGAACTAGACCAACGCCAGTAATAATCATGGCGTTCATAGATAAACTTCACTTTCAGATCATTAGCAGGTAGTTTTTTGCCGTCTTGGTCTGTATAGACAATTTCAAATTCAGCCATTGAGTTTTCATCAACGCTATAACCTGATTTATATTTGTCTGTACGATAATCGTAGACTTCTTTTTTAGGAAAGACAGGACGAATACCCGCAAGATGAGTGGCAGGCCAAACTGCTTGTTGATAACGACGAGTAACAGGACGTCCACCCGCTTCAAGTAAGCTTGCTTGTAGAATAATATTGATAGGTGATTTCAACTCAGCGTAGCGTTCACTATCAACACTTAACTCACCTTCACCATCAGAGTCTAAATTAAGTTCAAACTCATCCAGTAGACGGCTGAAGTTTTCATCTTTTACAGTACCAAATTCATATCCAGGTAATTTACTGACAGCTTCACGAGAGGCTTTTAAGAAGACTTGCCCTTGTAAGCGATTATCGGCAGCTGGTGCGCCATAAAGATAGCGACCCTTAATGTCAAAATAAGCGTCATTACCACTCAATAAAATGCCTTTCTTACCAGTGATTTCTAATGCCATACGTTCTGGCATAAAATCTTCGACCTGAAACTCATAGAAACGAGGTGTACCATCGCCTACATCAAAACGTAAGGTACGTGTACCAGTATTTTCATCCGCAGGAATAACTAATTTTAATTGGTAAAGCCCCTTTTCAGGTTGCCAAACAAAACTACGAGACACTTGCCCGTCTGTTTTAAGCAGATCGACTTTAACAGGTTGCTCTTTAATAGGATTACCATCACCGTCACGTAGCAATGCGTTAACGATCAATGTTTCACCGGGACGATAGAGATCACGTGGGCCGAAAGCAAAAAACTGTTTGCTATAACCTTGTGGGCCACCAATATCAAATTCAGACAGATCAAGCGCAGGTTTACGCAAGTCAATCATACTGGTTTGCCCATCACGAATAGCCATTAATAAACGTGCTTTATCACTTTTCTCAAGTGTGGCATGCCCTTGGCTATCTGTCTGTGCTTTAGAAATCAATCCACCTTTTTCATCTAATAGGCGAATTTCTACTTTATCTAATGCAGAACCATTTTTAAGTGATTGGGTAAAGATATCTAACGTATCAAGATAACTGTGCATCGACAGTCCGATATCACTAAATGTAAATACCGTTGCTGGCACCGTATAAGAATACTTACCCGCTTGTTGCATAACCGCAATGTAGGCACCCTCTTTTTTCAGGGCATCTATTGATTTTAGCGGTAACAACACGTTTTCACGGGTATTTGTTTCTGTGTTTAATTCAAAGCGACCGGTATAAACCAGATCAGCTTGAGATAAAAACTCATCTGATTCCCAATAGTTAATATTAGAACGGCTTTCCCATTGCGTTAAGAATTGGGCTAATTGCTCATCTTTAACACGGAAAAAGTTTACGTCAACTTGCCCCACATTTAACGCAATGATGGGTAGACCTTCAGCCGCTTCAAGTGGCAGTAACGATCCTTTACTGGTAAAGCCAACAGATGGGAAAATTTCTTCTGTTGTTAGTTTCTGGCTAAAAGGTGTCGTTAATGTACGTTCATTAATACCTTTTATTTTTTCATCAATAGTTAAATTTAATTCTGTTGATGGTGGTAAATGACGGAAACGTAGTTCCATTAGGTTATCAGATAGCTCCCACGCACCTTCTAATTTCCCTTTTTTGGTATCAACAAGATGAATAACATCATCAAACTTTTGGTCAGGATCAAGCGGTACAGAGAAAGTCACAACCATTGTGCTCGCACCATCACGCTGTAATTCTGATGCATCTAATACGGTGACTTCTTTTCCAGCAAAACGCATTGCCAACTCATCACGGACTTCTTTACTTTTTAATGCAGTTTCGTTATTCGTTTTTGTTGTAACTGCTGGTTTTTCGCTTATTTGAGTTGCAGTACCTGATGTGCTCTGAGCGGTATCTTTTTGCTCTGTCACTTGTGTATTTTGCGTCTTATCAGCAGATGATGTGTTTTCATCCGTTTTATCATCACAACCTGTAAGAGCCAATGCTGATGCCAATACAACAGCAAGAGAGCTCCAACGATAGCCTCTCTTTTCTGTATATTGTCTAAATTGGTTTTGGTTCATATCCATTTCCTTTAATTCAACCCCTGAATAATGCGATGTTCTATGCAGGCAGAGATAATATATGTATTTTTTTATGCTAATAAGATAAAGAATAACTTAATAAGCTATCTTTTACCGCGTAAGACGAAATAAATTACAAAACAAAGTCGTCTTATTTTTACTTTAAAAATAAAACCTATCTAAAACAAAGTGTTATATAAAAATGCAAACAATTTGCTAATTTAATCAATTTTCTATTATAAGATAAAAAAAAGCGATATCTGATGAGATATCGCCTAAATTTAGAGGGCTGTATTAACTATCCAAATTAACTATTGGGATGCCTTTTCTTAAGAATCCCCCTAGTTTGCGTTGATAAAAAGGTGATACATGGTGGATCATAAAATGACTCACGCCTTTTTCATCTTTATTCACAAAGCAAAAATCTAGAGATTGTCCTTCTTCTAAATATTCAAAAGCCGATTCAGCCGCTTGTGGGAGTATCTGCATGATCACATCTTCTTCACCCGTTATTTCTAAACCAATAAGATAAAATGACTCTTCATCATCTTGCTCCTGAGCATTAACAATAAAGGCGCGGCGGATCGGTTTATGTTCACCAAAAAACTCGCTAAGCGCGGTTATTAATTTTTCAGGTTGTGGCTCTAGAACACTCAACTTTAAAGAAGAACCTTCAACAGAAACAATTTCTTGTGTCTCAAATTGTTCAGATACACCCATTACAAACTCCAAATCAAATAACGTTTATTATTTTGCTTTTGCTAATAACAGATTCGCGATAGAACGTACACCGTAACCCGTAGCACCTGCCGCCCATTGCTCTACAGAAGATTTTCTGTACGTTGCTGAACAGTCGATATGTACCCAACCTTTTTTGTAGTTAGTGACAAAGTGCGATAAGAATGCAGCCGCAGTACTTGCACCTGCAGTATGAGAAGGTGCTGCGATATTATTTAAATCAGCGAAGCTAGAAGGTAATTGACTACGATGGAAATCCGCTAATGGTAAACGCCAGAACAATTCATTTTCTTGTTCAGCGCTAGTCAGTAGCTCTGCTGCTAATTTATCATCAAAACTTAATACAGAGTGGTAGTCATTACCTACTGCAACTTTAGCTGCACCCGTTAATGTTGCTGCATCGATAATCAGCTCTGGTGCAATATTGCTTGCATCAATTAAACCATCAGCTAAAACTAAACGGCCTTCAGCATCTGTATTCATGATTTCAACTGATTTGCCATTACGGTAACGAATAATATCACCTAATTTAAAGGCATTACCGCTGACCATATTATCTGCGATGCAGAGCAGTAGTTTTACGCGTTTATTTAAACCACGAGTAACCGCTAATGCTAAAGCACCTGCTAAGGTTGCTGCACCACCCATATCGGCTTTCATTGAATTCATGGATGATGAAGGTTTGATGCTATAACCACCTGAGTCAAAAGTAATACCTTTGCCGACTAAACAAGCAAATACAGGGGCATTGCTATCTTTTGTTGGATTGAAATCTAATGCTAAATAGACAGGATCACGAGAAGAGCCTCGTCCTACTGTATAAATACCGGCATAGTTTTGATCGCGCAGATCAACACCTTTGGTGATCTTATAGCTAATATCTTCTTTATCAAGACCACAGAACAGATCAACTGTGCGTTGTGCTAGTTGTTCAGGCCCTAATTCTTCAGCTGGTGTATTGATGGTATCTCTAACCCAATCAACGATGCGAATACGTGATTCTAGTTCGTGTTTATCTGCATCCTTTAATTGTGGCCATTCGATTGAACGAGCGCCTTTAGGTGCTCTAAATCCTAACCAGAAAGCCCAACTACGTTCTAAATCCCAGCCTTCGCCAACAAGTGCAACATTACGAATACCTTGGCCATCAACTTTACGTCCACCACGCTGAATAGCGCCTAAACGGTTTTCTTCCGTTAAGTGGATTGTCATGCCGGTTTCGCTAGTGCTAATTAGTGCTTTTTCACCCCAACATGCAGCAGCAGGTTCATTTGACAGCATGATAGGCATAATTTGTTTATTCATTTATTGTCTCACTTATTATTACTGGTGGCAGTTAACCTATTCAGACTACCAGATATTTACCGTTTAGCGTGATCAATTTACTGCAAAAACAAAGAGGTCACCATTATCATCCAGTGATCTTACGTATTTACATGATATTCCTCGAAGAAGATCGCACAATAAAATCCCCATACTTCCCTCTTTATGGTTATTTTTAAATCACTGATAAAGCAAAGTGAGAAAGGCCATAATGCAAAAAGACCAGCAATAAGCTAGTCTTTTAAATTTACGATGTCAGCAATTATTCAAATTCATCAAGCCAAACAAGTAAAATAGCCTCAAGAATTTTTTCATTGGATTTCTGTGGATCATCATCAAAATCTTCTAAATCACAAATCCACTGATGCATATCAGTAAAGCGTACCGTTTTAGGATCAGTGTCAGGGTAAAGATCAAATAATGCTTCCCCTATTTCACGCGTGTCACTCCATTTCATGCTCGGCTCCTAAAATTAATGCTCTCTTGCGTGATTAATCGAATATTTAGGGATCTCAACAACTAAATCTTCGTCAGTCACTTTTGCTTGGCAACTCAAGCGACTTTCTGGCTCTAAACCCCATGCTTTATCTAACATGTCGTCTTCAAGCTCAGAGCTCTCTTCTAGTGAATCAAAACCTTCACGCACTACACAGTGACAAGTTGTACATGCACAAGACATTTCACAAGCATGTTCAATCTCAATGCCGTTGCGTAATGCAACATCTAGAATAGACTCACCTTCTGTTGCCTCAACAACAGCACCTTCAGGGCACAGTGTGCTATGGGGTAAAAATACAATTTTAGGCATAGTTATATCTCATCCACAGAATGACCTGCCAACGCTTGTCGAATAGATGAATCCATACGACGCGCTGCAAAATCCTGAGTTTGCTTATCCAGTAGTTTAATCGCGTTTTCAATAGCAACAGGATCTGTTCCTTCAACGCTCTCTATTAAGGTATCTACAACTTTGTCGATAGCCATTTTCTCATCTTCATTTAACAGATGAGCATCTTCTTCTAATGCTGCAGTTAAACTTTCTAACACGCGAGCTGCTTCGACTTTTTGCTCAGCTAGACGGCGAGCTTGTAAATCTTCTTGGGCATTTTCCATCGAAGATTGGATCATCTTAGCGATTTCAGTATCACTAAGACCATAAGACGGTTTGACTTGTACTGAGGCTTCAACACCCGTTGATTTTTCCATTGCACTGACACTGAGTAAACCATCAGCATCAACTTGGAAAGTGACACGAATATGTGCGCCACCCGCAGCCATTGGAGGAATTCCACGTAATGTGAAACGTGCTAAAGAACGACAATCACTCACCATTTCACGTTCACCTTGAACAACGTGAACACTCATTGCCGTTTGACCATCTTTGAATGTCGTAAATTCTTGCGCTCGGGCAACAGGAATAGTGGTATTGCGAGGGATCACTTTTTCAACTAATCCGCCCATTGTTTCAAGACCAAGAGAAAGTGGAATAACATCTAGCAATAGCATTTCGCTATCCGGTTTATTGCCCACCAAAATATCAGCTTGGATTGAAGCACCAATGGCAACCACTTTATCTGGATCGATAGAGGTTAACGGTTCTCGTTTAAAATAATCACCCACCATTTGACGAACTAATGGCACTCGTGTTGAACCACCAACCATAACCACTTCTAGAACTTCATCTATTTCAACATCCGCGTCTTTTAATGCGCGGCGAACAGATAATAATGTACGTTTCACTAATGATTGAATTAATGATTCAAACTCAGCACGAGTGATCTCACCTTTCCATCCATTAATGTTGATATCTGCAACATCGTTATCACTCAATGCAATTTTGGTTTCTGATGCAACATCTAGTAATTGACGTTGTAATACAGCATCTTTTTGATGTCCAAAACCAGCACGTTCTCTTATCCAGTCTGCCAGCATCATATCAAAATCATCGCCACCTAAGGCAGTATCACCGCCAGTCGCTAAGACTTCAAAAACGCCTTTAGTTAAACGCAGAACAGAGATATCAAAAGTACCACCACCTAAATCATAAACAACGATGGTGCCTTCTTTTCCTGAATCTAGACCATAAGCAATAGCTGCCGCTGTTGGTTCATTTAATAAACGTAGAATATGTAAACCCGCACGACGAGCCGCTTCTTTTGTGCCTTGACGTTGAGCATCATCAAAATAAGCAGGCACAGTAACAACAACACCATCAAGTTCGCCACCTAATGATTGTATCGCGCGCTCTGCTAATGTTTTTAATATGTCAGAGGAGACTTGGATAGGATCGACAATACCTGCTGCGGTTTTAATTAATGGCAGATCGTTGTCATTTTCATGAAAATGGTAAGGAAGGTTTGGATAACGGCTTGTCACATCACTCAGTGAGCGACCCACCATTCTTTTTATTGAGCTTATCGTGTTAGCAGGATCTTTTTCTGCTTCTTTTTTAGCATTCCAACCAACATTGATATTATCAACTTGATACTGCACAACAGATGGCAATAAATAGCGACCTTCGCTGTCTGAAAGCGCTTCGGCTTGCCCACTACGTACAGTGGCAACTAATGAGTGTGTCGTACCTAAATCAATACCCGCTGCAAGTCGGCGCTGGTGCGGTGCAGGCGTTTGACCCGGTTCACTAATTTGTAATAATGACATAACTATTTCCCTTAAAAACCATCAAACAAGCGTTCTTCAAGTTGCTCTACTTGCTCTTTTAATTTTGCGAGAAAACGCAATTTTCTCACATTATCTGCAGCAATATCCCAAGTTTGATTATCTAACGTTTTGACCATTTCATCATGGCGTACTGTGTACATTTTTTCTAAACGCGCAGAAAAATCGGCTAACAAACTTTCGGCTTCAGCACTGTGTTCGATGTTATCCAGCTCTTCACGTAATGTGAGTTGCTCCATTAAAAATGCAGTATCGTGCATCGTTTGTTGCTCATTAGCAATATCGATACCGTGTAATGAGAGCATGTATTCAGCTCTTGAGAGTGGATTTTTTAAGGTCTGATAAGCCTGATTGATGGTTGAAGCAAGCGAGATTGCTTGAGCCTGTTCTTTTTCAGACTGACCTGCAAAACGATCTGGGTGATATTGACGCTGCATATCTTGATAACGTGTAGCAAGTTGCTGTTTATCAATATCAAAACGATTAGGCATGCCTAATAGTGTGAAATAGTCCATACATCTACTCTTGGATTAATTAACGTTAATACTGTGTTTTAACACAAATTACACAGTGAAGCTCTCACCACAACCACACTCATTCGATACATTTGGGTTGTTAAATTTAAAGCCTTCGTTTAATCCTTCTTTGACGAAATCAAGCTCTGTTCCATCTAAATAGACCATGCTTTTACCATCAACGATAACTTTCACACCTTTGTCTTCAAAAACAGTATCTTCGTCATTGATGACATCAGCAAACTCAAGAACATAAGCCATTCCAGAACAACCAGATGTTCTTACGCCTAAACGCAAACCTTCACCTTTTCCACGATTAGATAAGAAAGAGCGAACTCGATTAGCGGCGGATTCTGTAAGGGAAATTGACATGGCACACCTCACTCATAAAGAACGAAAGCGGATACTGAAAAAAAGTTTCAGCATCCGCCAATATTTTATTTTTTTATTATAAAAGACAATTACTTGCCTTGGCGTTTGCTTTTATAGTCTGCAATCGCTGCTTTTATTGCATCTTCTGCAAGAATTGAACAGTGAATTTTCACTGGTGGTAATTCTAATTCTTCTGCAATTGCTGTGTTCTTAATAGATTCGGCTTCATCTAATGTTTTGCCTTTCATCCATTCTGTTACCAGTGAACTTGATGCAATTGCTGAACCACAACCATAAGTTTTAAAACGCGCATCTTCAATTACGCCATTATCGTCAACTTTGATTTGCAGTTTCATAACGTCACCACAAGCAGGTGCGCCAACCATACCACTCCCTACAGTAGGGTCATTATTATCAAATGATCCCACATTACGAGGGTTTTCATAATGATCAATTACTTTTTCGCTGTAAGCCATGATTTAACTCCTGAAAACGTCTGATTAATGGTGAGACCATTCGATGCTGTTGATATCAACACCTTGTTTATGCATATCCCAAAGTGGCGAAAGATCACGTAAGCGACCAATGGCACTGTGGATTTGTTCAATTGCATAATCTATTTCTTCTTCAGTGGTGAAACGACCCAGAGAGAAGCGAATAGAACTGTGTGCAAGTTCATCAGTTAAACCTAAAGCACGCAGTACATAAGAAGGTTCTAAACTAGCTGAAGTACAGGCAGAGCCTGAAGATACAGCAAGATCTTTCAGTGCCATCATTAATGATTCGCCTTCAACATAGTTGAAGCTCACATTAAGAATATTTGGCGCAGTATGTTCTAAAGAACCGTTGATATAAACTTCTTCGATATCTTTAATGCCATTCCATAAACGTAAACGTAATTCGTTTAAGCGTTTAGTTTCATCAGCCATTTCTTCTTTCAAAATACGGTAAGCTTCGCCCATACCTACAATTTGGTGAACGGCTAATGTACCTGAACGCATACCACGCTCATGTCCGCCACCATGCATTTGAGCTTCTAAACGAATGCGTGGTTTACGACGAACATAAAGCGCACCAATACCCATAGGGCCGTAAACTTTATGCGCAGAAAGAGAAAGTAAATCAACTTTTAACTTAGAGAGATCAATCGGTAGTTTACCCACGCTTTGTGTTGCATCTACGTGGTAAACAATACCTTTGCTACGGCATAATTCACCGATAGCAGCAATATCTTGAACAACACCAATTTCGTTATTTACATGCATGATAGAAACTAAAATAGTGTCTTCACGCATCGCTTCTTCAAGCTCTTTCAGGTCAATCAGACCATCACTTTTTGGTGCTAAATAAGTCACTTCAAAACCTTCACGCTCAAGTTGACGACAAGTGTCTAAAATGGCTTTATGTTCAGTTTTTGAAGTGATGATGTGCTTACCTTTTTTCTGGTAAAAGTTAGCAACACCTTTTAGTGCGAGGTTATCAGCTTCAGTTGCGCCTGATGTGAATACAATTTCACGAGGATCTGCACCGATTAAATCAGCAATCTGATTACGTGCAATATCGATAGCTTCTTCTGCTTGCCAACCAAAACGGTGTGAACGAGAGGCTGGGTTACCAAAAATGCCATCAATAGTCAGGCATTGCATCATTTTTTCAGCAACTCGTGGATCAACGGGAGTGGTTGCTGAATAATCTAGATAAATGGGTAATTTCATTGCTCACTAACTCCAAAGACGACGGATCTTCTTTAATAATTTTGTTTTTGCCTACCTAGAGATCGCCGTTAAACTCGCATATTAACAATGGTTTCTTGTAAACGACCATTGATAGCATGGCGTTTTTCATTGTCTTGACGATCGGCGACATCCATAACCTCTTCGTTATTGACTAACTCTTCAAGGCTGATACTGCTTAGGAAACTGGTTATACGATCACTTAAATCACGCCACAAAGTATGAGTCAGGCAACGATCGCCACCTTGACAACCTTCTTTGTTACCCTGACAACGGGTAGCATCGACAGATTCATCAACCGCAGAAATAACTTGAGCAACAAAAATTTGCCCTGCATCACGACCTAATAAATAGCCGCCACCAGGACCACGAACACTTGCGACTAATTCATTTTTGCGCAAACGTGAGAAAAGCTGCTCAAGATAAGAAAGGGAAATCCCTTGACGCTCTGAAATATCAGCGAGGGGGACAGGGCCTTGCTGTGAATGCAATGCAACATCAAGCATTGCAGTAACTGCGTAACGCCCTTTTGATGTCAGTCTCATAACAAATACTCCGTGGTGAACAATAATCAAATTGTGTCATTCCCGAGTAATTTAGTCAACTATTTATCCGAGTGTTTTAGTCAAGTATTATACTCAGCCCAAAGTTGACTTAAGTTAATCAACTTTGCCCTCTATTTCTTAGCCCATTTCTCAACTGACGTCAGAATACCACGTAAGATATGAAGCTCTTGTGTTTCTGGGCGCGCACGCGTAAATAGACGGCGTAAACGGCTCATCACTTGTCCCGGATGTTTAGGGCGAATAAAGCCAGATTCATTAAGCACCTGTTCTAAGTGAACGTAAAAACGTTCTATATCATCAGCTGGTGGATAATCAATCTCTGATGGGTTATTTTCCTCTTGTTTTTCTTCTTGGGCAAGTGCTGCCATACGAATTTCATAACTAACAAGCTGAACAGCCATTGCTAAATTTAAAGAACCATATTCTGGATTAGTCGGAACATACAGATGAAAATCACATTTTTGTAATTCTTCATTGGTTAAACCTGTGCGTTCACGACCAAAAATAATAGCAACAGGCTTATTTTTAGCTTCCATGACACAGCGCTCACCACATTCACGCGGTGCAAGCATTGGCCAAGAAAGTGTACGGCTACGGGCACTTGTTCCTATGACTAAACCACAGCCTTCAATCGCTTCATCGATACTATTAACAATATGTGCATTGCCAATAACATCACTTGCACCCGCGGATAGGGCAATAGAATGCGAATCTGGTTTTTCTTTTGGATTAACAAAATAAAGATTGGTTAATCCCATAGTTTTCATAGCTCGAGCTGTAGAGCCCATATTGCCTGTATGCGAGGTTTCTACAAGGATGATGCGAATATTTTCTAACATTGATTTCTTGTTAATTGCTTTGTGATCTATCTATTTTATCACAATTGTAGCCAGAAACACGAATGCCTGTTATACTCTGGCACGTTTTTTATCCCCGTTCTTTAACATCTTGTGGAAGATAACCATGCATCCGATGCTGAATATTGCCATACGTGCCGCACGTAAGGCTGGTAATTTAATCGCCAAAAATTACGAAAATCCTGAATCTGTAGAAACTAATCAGAAAGGTACCAATGATTTTGTCACTAACGTTGACCGTGACGCAGAACAAGCAATCATTGAAATCATCCGTAAATCTTATCCCAAACACACCATTATTACGGAAGAAAGTGGCGAGTTACTCGGTGAAGATCACGACATACAATGGGTTATTGATCCACTTGATGGCACGACTAACTTCATTAAACGTCTTCCACACTTCTCTGTTTCTATTGCTGTACGCATTAAAGGCCGTACTGAAGTGGCTGTTGTTTACGATCCTATGCGTAACGAATTATTCTCAGCCGTTCGTGGTCAAGGCGCACAATTAAATGGTTATCGTCTGCGTGGCTCTAATGCTCGCGATTTAGACGGTGCTGTTCTTGCGACTGGTTTTCCATTCAAAAGCAAGCAACATTCAGCTGCTTACATGAACATGTTAGGCAAACTGTTTGTACCTTGTGCTGATTTCCGTCGCACAGGCTCAGCGGCATTAGATTTAGCTTATGTTGCCGCAGGTCGTGTTGATGGTTTCTTTGAGATTGGCTTAAAACCTTGGGATTTCTTAGGTGGCGAATTAATCGCTCGTGAAGCAGGTGCTATCGTTTCTGACTTTACAGGTAACCATGGCTACCTACAAACAGGTAATATTGTTGCAGGTAACCCTCGTGTTGTCAGAGCATTATTAGCTGAAATTCGTAGCGAATTAACAGATGCATTAAAACGTTAATTTCGTTGATACGAATAAAAAATATAAACGAAAAAGACCATAATATTATGGTCTTTTTTATTGCACTTTTTCTTATGTAGAACAAGTTAACTATTTTGAGGTTTAACTTGAGGTCTTATAAACATCGCAGGAATAGTTAATGCCGCCATTAACCAGAAAATTAATGATTCTTGATTTGGCAGTTTCTCATATAGCCAACCTGATACTATCGTCATAATCGCAATACTTCCTCCCATTGCTAAAGCAGAATAAACGGCTTGCAGGCGAATAATTTCATGCTCTTGACGCGCACTAATAAAGCGCATAGCGGCTAAATGGCACACTGTAAACGTACCACTATGTAAGATTTGAACAACAATAAGCGCGGGTAATGCGGTAAAACTCCCCATTAATCCCCAACGTAAAAATCCAGCAAAAGCAGAAAGCAAAAGTAAATTTCTTGCGCTCCAACGACGGAATAAACGATGGCTCAGCATAAAAACAACTACCTCTGAAACCACACCTAATGACCAAAGATAGCCGATTGTTGCAGTGTCATACCCTGCTTTTTCCCAATAAAGTGCGCTAAAACCGTAATAAGCTGCGTGTGCGCCTTGCAGTAAAGAGACACATAACAGAAAACGCCAAACTGGCCCATCTGAAATGAGTTTCATAAAGGACACATTGCTGTGTTCTGCTTTTTTTACTTTACCCTGTGGCATAATTTTAGGGCGGAGCATAGATGTCAGGAATAGAGCAAAAGTACTGGCAATCAATCCATAAAGAATAATGGGATGCCCAAAAGCATCAATTAAAACACCTAGCAATGATGAGCTAATAATAAAAGCGATTGAACCCCAAACGCGAATTTTTCCATAATCAAAAGGAAACTGTTTTTGCCACGTTCCCGCTAGGGAATCCCCTAAAGGCACCATTGGTGAAAAGAAAACGTTAAATCCTGTCATTACAAAGAATAACCATGCCCAATGGCTACCCATCATAAATGCAACAGTAAAAAGTAATGAGAGAAAAGCAAATAATCTCAATGCAGTGATAAGTTTTGACGGATCCTTTACCGCAGGCGTTAAAATTAGGCTACCAACAAAACGTGCAGTTAAACCTACACCTAATAACAGACCTATCATTGCCGGATCGACACCCTCTCCTTTTAGCCATATGGACCAAAAAGGTAAAAAAATGCCGTATGAAAAGAAATAAGTAAAATAATCTAAGGCAAGCCACAATGTTGATGGAATAACCATCCAATCCCCCATTTTTAAGATGCAAAAAAACCCGCCAAGAACAAGTTCTCGAAGCGGGCTTGTACAACGGGTTTTATTATATCGTTACAAACTTATGCGTAAACTGGAAATTTAGCGCAGATATCCAAGACTTTTTGTTTCACTTTCTCAATGTTCGCTTCATCATTGATATTATCAAGGACATCACACATCCAACCGGCTAATTCACGAGCTTCCGCTTCTTTAAAACCACGACGTGTAATCGCTGGAGAACCGATACGAACACCAGAAGTGACAAATGGGCTACGTGGATCATTTGGTACGCTGTTTTTGTTAACAGTGATATTTGCACGACCCAGTGCAGCATCTGCATCTTTACCTGTAATATCTTTATCGACTAAATCTAATAAAAACAGGTGGTTTTCAGTTCCGCCAGACACTACTTTATAACCGCGATCTAAGAAAACTTCTACCATTGCTTTCGAGTTTTTCGCAACTTGTTGCTGATAAACTTTAAATTCTGGCTCCATAGCTTCTTTTAATGCAACCGCTTTACCTGCAATAACATGCATTAAAGGGCCACCTTGAGAGCCAGGGAATACAGCAGAGTTCAGTTTTTTATAAAACTCTTCGTCGCCACCTTTAGCAAGGATAAGACCACCACGTGGACCCGCTAAAGTTTTGTGGGTTGTTGTTGTAACAACATGTGCATGAGGAACTGGGTTAGGATAAACACCCGCTGCAACCATACCTGCTACGTGTGCCATATCAACAAATAAGAATGCACCAATGCTATCTGCAATTTCGCGCATTTTAGCCCAATCAACCAGACCAGAATAAGCAGAGAAACCACCGATGATCATTTTTGGTTGATGTTTTTTAGCCTGAATAGCGATATCTTCGTAATCAATTTTACCTGATTCATCAATACCATAAGGTACGATATTATACAGTTTACCAGAAAAGTTAACTGGTGAACCATGAGTTAAGTGACCGCCTTGCGCTAGGTTCATACCTAAAACGGTATCACCTGGTTTTAATAATGCCATATAGACAGCGGCATTCGCTTGAGAGCCTGAGTGAGGCTGTACGTTAGCGTAATCTGCACCAAATAATGCTTTTGCACGATCGATAGCCAGTTGCTCTACAACATCCACATACTCACAACCACCGTAGTAACGTTTACCCGGATAGCCTTCAGCATATTTATTTGTCAGCTGAGATCCCTGCGCCTGCATAACACGAGGGCTGGTATAGTTTTCAGAAGCAATAAGTTCGATGTGCTCTTCTTGACGAGTCACTTCACCTTCCATTGCATTCCATAATTCTGGATCGTAATCAGCAATATTCATTTCACGTTTTAACATTCACATCTCCTGACTCAGCTAACTTCACTAAAGACAAACTCCCATGCGGGAGAAAGAATGGCATACAGTGTAAACTCTTTTTCTTCATTGAGATAGCCCCTAATGAAAAAATACGCAATCGTTTGCCATCCAACTATAACAGCATATTATTACTTTTTAACAACCTCATTTTATCCTGTACTTATTCCTCTTTTTGAGGTGCATCTCGCCTTATTTTGCAAACACCCCGCATCATTCTCTAAGAATTGAGATTTTTTGTTAAAAAATAAAAACAGAGATTTACAAAATACTCAAAAAGAGATAAGTTGCATATAAAATGCAATTTATAAAAATTCACAATAAACTGAAAATTTTTCAGGAGCAATTATGTTAGATGCACAAACTATCGCGACAATTAAATCAACAATTCCCCTCATTGCTAAAACAGGTCCTGCGTTAACTGCCCATTTTTATGATCGAATGTTTTCTCGCCACCCAGAATTAAAAGATATTTTCACCATGAGCCATCAAAGCAGTGGTGCGCAACGTGAAGCCTTATTTAATGCAATATGCGCTTATGCGACGAATATTGAAAACTTAGCTACTATTTTGCCTGCCGTTGAAAAAATTGCACAAAAACACACCAGTTTAAATATTCTTCCTGAACACTATCCCATCGTCGGTGAAAATTTATTAGCAACAATTGATGAGATGTTTAGTCCTGGGCAAGAAGTGCTAGATGCTTGGGGGGAGGCTTATCAAATATTGGCTGATGTCTTTATCAATCGCGAAGAACAAATTTATCAACAAAAAGAACAAACAAATGGTGGTTGGAGAGGATTACGAAACTTTAAAGTTAAACATAAAGTAAAACAAAGTGATGTAATTACCAGTTTTGAATTAGAGCCTGAAGATGGACTTGCGGTTACTCCTTATCAAGCAGGGCAATATTTAAGCCTTTATATCCGTGATGAACATCTTGAAAACCAAGAAATACGTCAATATTCATTAACTCACTCTTCAAATAATAAAACCTATCGCATCGCAGTAAAACGCGAAGATAAAGGTATTTTATCGAATTTTCTGCATGACCATATTCAAGAAGGTGATACTTTACACGTCGCCGCACCAGGGGGCGATTTCTATTTAGATGTGTCACCAACAACACCTGTAACCTTAATTTCAGCAGGTGTGGGTTTAACGCCAATGCTATCTATGTTACACACACTTTCAGCTCATAAAGCTAATATCAATTGGTTACATGCGGCTGAACATGGTGGTGTTCATGCTTTTAAAGATGAAGTTAATCAAGTCGGCAATCAACTTTCACATTATCAACAAGCGATATGGTATCGCACGCCACGAGCGGAAGACGTGCAAAATAAAGATTATCAATTCGAAGGCTTAATGACATTAAAACAAGTTGAAGATTGGTTAACTATTCCTGATATGCATTTCTATTTTTGTGGCCCTTTACCTTTTATGCAATCTGTTGCTAAGCAACTTATTGAATTAGGTATTAATAGTGACAAACTTCATTATGAATGTTTTGGTCCTCATGCTGTTATTACACAAGATTTACAGTAAAAATACTTTCATTAAAGTTCGATTTTAAATTGAATAAAAAAAACGCTGATAGAGTTATATTTATCGGCGTTTTTATTAGCTATTTCACTGCCTTTTTATGATCGATATTTATTTTCAATCGCCGCAGGAATAACATGCTCTTTAGCAGAAAGACCGTACCAAATAACACTAATTAAACAGAGCGTATAACCAAATAATTCACTGCCCTCTTCCACCATGTTTTTAACAGCACGGTTATAATCCTCACCCAATAATTTATGCCAAAGTATTCCCATGCCAAATAAACGAGAGAACAGTAAAACACATAATAGACCAGCAACTAACATTCCATGGCTTGGATGAGTAATAAAGTGAATTAAGCCTTTTAACGTTCTTTTGCCTTCTCTAATTGCAATAGCAATACAAATAAACGTAACCGTTAGAGCAAACCAAACCCAAGAGCCGTGTGCAATCTGATCAAATACACCATCTAACTCACGAATTAAAATACATAGAAAAAAGCCCAGAATAAGTGTGAATGCTCCCTGTTGTTCACATCCTTGGCACGCTTTAACGAAAAAGAATAAACAGATAATGGCAACGATAATTTCTTGACCTAATTCAGTTACCGACGTTTCAGAAATACCATTATCAAGAACCAAAATATCAAGAAAAATAAATCCCGTAGTGATAGCGATTAACACTGCTGCACATAAAAATAAAGCGAGACGCTTTAATAAATAATTAAACACTATTTTGCCCATACCTTAATGATTTTTTAATATTGATGATAATAACTTTCCTTAAAAGTTATTGAATAACATTTTGTGCCTTAAAGTTTATAAAAAATAGTAAAATAAATTGCTCAGTATCATCAATAGACTTGTATAAGATATAAATAGCATTATAGGCAAAACATTAAAAAATTAATTATGCGCAAAAAAAGAAAAAGCCCGATATCTTGATTAAAAAATATCGGGCTTTAATAAAAATGAAAAATATAATTATTTGGCTTAAATTAATTAATAACTAAATAGCCTCTTCGTCTTGTTCGCCAGTACGAATACGAATAACGCGATTCACATCAAAGACAAAAATCTTACCATCACCAATTTTACCTGTTTGTGCCGTTGTCATAATTGTATCTACACAGGTTTCAACAATTTCATCAGAGACAACAATTTCAATCTTCACTTTAGGTAAAAAATCGACCATGTATTCAGCACCGCGGTAAAGCTCAGTATGCCCTTTTTGGCGACCAAAGCCTTTCACTTCTGTTACAGTCATTCCCGTGATACCCACTTCGCCGAGCGCTTCTCTTACATCATCTAATTTAAACGGCTTAATTATCGCTTCAATTTTTTTCATCGTATTATCCTGCTATTACCAGTTGTGGCGACCAAAACCGCTTGTAATTGGGTATCTGCGATCTTTACCAAAATTACGACTTGTAATACGTGGCCCTACAGGGGCTTGACGTCGCTTGTATTCATTAATATCGACTAATTTTATCACTTTACGGACTGTCGCTTCATCAAATCCTGCTGCAACTAAATCAAATACAGATTTATCTTGCTCAACATAACCTTCAAGAATAGCATCCAGAATGTCATAAGGAGGTAAATTATCTTGGTCTGTTTGCCCCGGTGCAAGTTCTGCTGATGGTGGTCTATCAATAACACGCTGAGGAATAGCAGGTGAAAGTGTATTACGATATTTAGAAAGCTCGAAAACTAATGTTTTAGGTACATCTTTTAGTACATCAAAACCACCCGCCATATCGCCATACAATGTGGAATACCCCACTGCTGATTCACTTTTATTGCTTGTGGTTAACACTAAACGACGGCGTTTATTCGACATTGCCATCAAAATAACAGCGCGGCAACGTGCTTGTAGATTTTCTTCTGTGGTATCTGCGGCAGTATCTTTAAACATAGGCGCAAGCTGAGCCATAAAAGCATCAAACATAGGTTCAATAGAAACCGTATCAAACTCAACACCTAATAAATCAGCCTGTTCTTTTGCGTCATGAATGCTCATTTCTGAAGTATAACGAAATGGCATCATAACAGCCTGAACACTCTCTTTGCCTAAGGCATCAGCTGCGATAGCAACTGTTAGTCCAGAGTCAATACCACCAGATAACCCTAGAATTGCCCCTTTAAAGCCGTTTTTAATTACATAATCACGCGTTGCAAGCACTAACGCTTGATAAACTTGCGCTAAAGGCGAAAGTTCCGGAGCAGGATCTGCCATCGGAATAATATTTAATTCATCGAACTCAACGATAGTGGTTTGTTCATCAAATGCAGCTAGACGATGCGTAATAGTACCGCGTTCATCAAATACTTTTGAACAACCATCAAATACCAACTCATCTTGGCCACCAATTTGGTTAAGATAAATCACGGGAAGATGTGTTCTTTGGCAATGTTCTTTAATTAGCTGTGTACGAACATGAGGTTTTTCACGGTTATAAGGTGATGCATTAATAGATAAAACAAGATCAGCACCCGCTTGTTTTAATGCATCGATAGGTTCATTGATCCAGATATCTTCACAAATTAACAAGCCTAAGTGGTAACCTTTAAATGGCACCACACAGCGCTCATTTCCTTGTTGGAAATAACGCTTTTCATCAAACACACCATAATTAGGCAATTGCTGTTTGAAATAACGCGCTTGTAATTCACCTTTATAGAAAAATGAAAGTGCGTTGTAAATTTTGCCGTTTTGCCACCAAGGATGCCCAACAACAATCGCCGTTTTTTTACTTGCTTGTTCTAAACGCGTAAGTTGTGTTTCACAACGCTGTTGGAAATCAGGACGAAATAGCAGATCTTCAGGAGAGTAACCGCATAAAGCCAACTCAGAAAACATGACCAAATCGGTATCTTCTTGTGCTTTTACGGTAGATAACATGCGTTCGCAGTTACCTTCAATATCGCCAACAACCCAATTAAGTTGAGCCATGGTGAGTTTTAGTTTACGACTCATAAAAATTAGTCTCTCCGCTATCTTCCGCATAAAAGGAAAGTTAGTTTAAAAATATATTCGTTATCTGAAAAGGTTATTCTTTAAAATCATTCGCATCTAGCTCATGACGAGATAACAATTTATAAAACTCAGTTCGATTGCGCCCAGCCATACGTGCGGCTTGGGTCACATTGCCTTTTGTCATTTGCAAAAGCTTTCTCAAATAGGTCATTTCAAAATGCCCTCTCGCTTCTGCAAATGTGGGCAGTGCCGTATTTTCACCTTGTAATGCCTGTGTTACAAGCGCTTCACTGATCACAGGTGCTGTTGTTAACGCAACACATTGCTCAATAACGTTAACCAATTGACGCACATTACCCGGCCAACTTGCTGTCATTAAGCATTTCATCGCATCGGTTGAAAAACTTCGAACAAAAGGTTTATGGCGTTTAGCAGACTCTCTCAATAAGTGATTAGCAAGAATAGGAATATCTTCTGCTCTCTCACTTAATGTCGGAATACGTAAGTTAACCACATTTAAACGATAGAACAGATCTTCTCGAAATTCATTACGTTCCATCGCTTTAGGTAAATCACGATGCGTTGCAGAAAGAATTCGTACATCAATATCAATATCGCGATTACTGCCTAATGGGCGAACTTTTCGCTCTTGTAAAACACGTAATAACTTAACTTGCAATGCCATTGGCATATCGCCAATCTCATCTAAAAATAATGTGCCGCCTTCAGCTGCCTGAAATAGACCTTCACGGCTACTCACCGCGCCTGTAAAAGCGCCTTTCGCATGGCCAAATAATTCAGACTCTAGAAGTTGCTCAGGTAAAGCACCACAGTTAATGGCAATAAAAGGTTTTTTCGCTCTAGGGCTTGCGCGATGGATAGCTTGGGCAAGGACTTCTTTACCCGTACCACTTTGGCCATTGATAAGTACACTGACATCAGATTGGGCGACTAGCTTTGCTTGCTCTAATAAACGTAGCATTTGCGGGCTACGTGTCACGATATCTTTTGACCACTCTTCATCTGAAACAATAGTCACAAGCTCAAGTGCTTCATCAATCGCTTTATAAAGTGCGTCTCTATCAACGGGTTTGGTTAAAAAGCTAAATACGCCTTGCTGTGTTGCGGCCACTGCATCAGGAATAGAGCCATGAGCCGTAAGAATGATAACGGGCATGCCCGGCTGCTGACGTTGTATTTCAGCAAACAGCGCCATACCATCCATTTCATCCATTCGGAGATCACTAATAACAAGGTCTATTTTTTCTTTTAAGAGAAGTTTTAGTGCTTCTTGTCCACTTTCAGCGGTGAAGATATGAAAACCCTCACTTGTTAATCGCATACCAAGTAACTTTAATAACCCAGGATCGTCATCGACAAGTAAAAGATTTGCTGATTTATGGCCAGCCATGCACATTCTCCTTATTTAGAACCTGCTTCAGTCGGTTTTGAGCCTTGTGTGTCAGTATCTGTTTTGACAGGTTCTGGTTTTACCGCCTCAGTTTTCGTAGATTCGGTTTTTGTAGATTCTGGTTTGGAAGGCTCTGGTTTAACCACTATTGCAGGCGGTTGTTTTTCCTCACCTTTTGACTTCTCTGTTATCGATTGCGTCGAAACGGGTTTTTCATTCGTTTTTTCAACGGCTGGTTTTTCAGCAGCAGGTTTCTCTGCATTCACTTTTTCTGTTTCCGTTACGCTCTCAGCTAAATCTTCATTTTGCGATAGCGAATCAACAGAGCCACTCTGTTTTCTATTCGATAACTGCCGTTCAATTTGGGTAAGACTTTCAAGCTTTTTCAGGGTGAGACTCAGTTCATGCTGTAACGCATTATTCTCTTTTCTTAGTGCATCAATTCTATTATCTGTATCTGTGATTAAACGGCGATAACGACTCTTTTCTTCTGCTAAAGAGAGAATAAGCGTTTGGTTCTCAATCCATGTTGATAATAGAACTCGCATAGAACTTGGAAATTGTAATTGATAGCTTTCTAATAATACTAATTGTGTTCGACGATCGGCAATCGTCATTCCAGCACGCTCTAATAGAATACTTTTATAAAATGCATCATCCCAACCAGTGACGACAACACTGCTGGCTTGGCGTTGTGCTTCGGTCGTCATTATGCGGTTTGTACATTCAATGGCACGTAACCAATAAAGCGCGTTATTGATGCCTTCATCATAAAATGAGCTTAATGTTTTACATTCAGCCCAACGATAATCAATCGTTTTTTGCTTAACAACGGGGATTTCTGGCTCAGGCTCTTGTGTCTCAGTGAGCGACTTTGGTGTACACCCTGAAAGAACCAGTGGAAACATAATAAACAAGAAACACTGCTTCCAATTTAATGCAATTTTTCTAGTTGATGCAGGGGCCATAGATAACAATTCAATACCAAGCATCTTCTTATTTATTTTTTTATACTCATGATGAGGAGATGCTTGTTTTTGTGACCTGATTTGCATTATTTAATCTCAGAAAGTAGCGGTAATTCAATACGAAAACAGACATCGGCATAGTCAGAAGGAACAACACTTAGTTCACCTTCCATTCTTTTGATACAGTCATGAGCAATACTTAAACCTAAACCACTTCCTTTGACAGCCCCTTTGCGTAGCAAAGATCCTTGGAAAAAGGGTTCAAAAATCATTTTTTGTTCAGATTCAGGAATAGGTGTTCCTTTATTGGCTATATCAATAACTATTTTCTGTTCAACTTGATAACTAGAGATCCAGATATTACCTGATTCAGCACCATAGTGCACCGCATTCGAGTAGAGATTGTCGATAACTCGCGATAATAACGTCGCTTCTGCTCGACATGTGGTTAGATTAAGTGAAATTATCGTTTTAATATCTTTTGCTCTCGCGGGTAAACTGTGGGCTAATACCACATCATTTACTAAATCAGTCAAGTTAATTTCTTCGATTTGTTGAGGAACTTCAGAAAGTTTGCGATTGTAATCAAGTAGTTGTTCAATTAATAACTGTAACTGCTTACTGCTATTATCGAGAATTGAAACGACTTCTTTTTGATCAAGAGTTAAAGGGCCCGCAACTTCATCAGCTAATAATTCCGTACCTTCTCGCATACTCGCTAACGGTGTTTTTAACTCATGAGAAATATGACGCAAAAATTCATGTCGTTGTGACTCAAGCCATGCTAAACGCTCACTTAACCAAATAATACGTTGTGCTAATGAACGAAGTTCTCGTGGCCCTTGAAAAGTATCTAAATTATTACTCAGTGTTCGACCTTCACCTAATCGATTGATCATCTTCTCAATCCCTTTAACAGGGCCAATAATCATTCGAGTAAATAGCGCAATGAGGATCAAACTGAAAACAAAAACGATAAGACTTTGCCAACCAAAATAGCGCCCTTTCTCAGCGATTGCCATTTGAAGTTGTTCACCACGGCTAAAAATAATCTCTTTAGTTAATACAACGATACGGTTATTGGCATAAGAGAATTGCTCTAAAGCTTGTTGCATCTCTTTTGTGGGTTCACTGCTTTCACATTGAATCGATTTTAGTTTTTCAAGTGAGGTATTAAGTACATCGGCTTCTTTAGATGCCGAAAGAGGAATAATGGTTTGCTGTAATGTTGAGAAGAGTTTGGTGTATTGCTGGTAGCGTTGCTGATACATATCATCATCAGTTTTATCTCTTAAAACACAATACCGACGATAGTTTCCTTCCATTTCAATCGCAAGATTTCGCATTACTTCACTGCGTTCAGTATCTGCGAGTGCATTTTTATTGGTAATAGCAGCCTGATTACTTAATTGATCGAGACTTTGATAAGCCTGATAAGCAAGCACAAGTAAAGGTAATAGCACCATCCAAAATGCCATTATCACGAGCTGTCTTAAAGAACGGGGGAAAACACGCCACTTTTTCAATGAAATCATCTCAACACCTATTAGAGTAATGCGATGCTACATGACTTGATAACAAGAAAAAAGTCCGACATTGGGAAAATTAGGTAAGAGAACAAACACAAACGAGGAAATGCGACAGGCTCTAGAAGTGGGAGAGCGGAATATCTTATTGAGATATTCCGCTCGTCAATATTTCATCTCTTTTTTCTCTAAAAGAGAATGAAGGTGGTGCCTCACTCCACGTGTCGCCCTGTGTTTGATAAGGTCCGAAGACGAGTATCATGGTGTTGGACGGTAGGCACCTTACTCTGGCGTCATTCCTGGCTTATGTGGTATGTTCCCACCCATATTGTGGACCGACATAAAAAGTTGAATGAGCAACTGATTTATATAATGCACAAGGCGTGCCAACTTTTCAAAGAATCTTCTAACAAACTGAAAATAAACAAAAAATAAAAATACCTCTCTGATATTTTATTTATAACTCTTTTTTATCTAGTTATAAAACAACCAAGCTGTCTCCATATCCAGACAGAGTTACCCTAAATTTAATAATTACTTATATTTCAATAAATTAAATGTCGCCAAAAAGAGACAAGCAAACTAGTAAGTGTCGCCGTTTTTACACAACAAAAAATAATTCTTTTATTATCAATAAAATAAAGCCTCTAACAATGTAGAGGCTTTATGTATTTATCTCTAAGATAATATTACATTTGATTAATCAAATTGTTTTCTTGCATTGCGGAATAAACGCATCCAAGGGCTGTCTTCACCCCAATTATCTGGATGCCAAGAATTACTGACTGTTCTAAACACACGTTCTGGGTGAGGCATCATAATGGTTGAGCGACCATCTTTTGTAGTGACAGCCGTGATCCCTTTTACAGAGCCATTAGGATTTAATGGATATTGTTCTGTTGGATTACCGTAGTGATCCACAAAACGTAATCCCACTAAATTTTGTGCTTCTAGTTGTGCTAGTTGCTCAGTATTACGGAATTCAGCAAAACCCTCACCATGAGAAACTGCGATAGGCATTTGTGAACCCACCATACCTTGTAGTAATAATGATGGGCTTTCTGTCACTTTCACTAAACTAAAGCGCGCTTCAAAACGCTCAGAACGATTGCGAACAAAACGAGGCCACAAATCTGCACCTGGAATAAGTTCTGATAATGTCGACATCATTTGGCAACCATTACAGACCCCGAGAGATAAGGTATCTTGACGTTCAAAAAATTGAGCAAATTCATCGCGTAAGCGAGAATTAAATAAGATGGACTTCGCCCAGCCTTCCCCCGCACCTAATACGTCACCGTAAGAGAATCCACCACAAGCCACCAGCACATCAAAATCACTGAGTGAACGTCGTGATGAATGTAAGTCACTCATATGAACGTCGATAGCATCAAAACCAGCCCTGTCAAAAGCAGCCGCCATTTCAACATGAGAGTTAACACCTTGCTCTCTTAAAACTGCAATACGAGGGCGACTCCCTGTTGCAATATAAGGTGCAGCAATATCTTCATTTGGGTCAAAGGTTAACTTCACATTTAACCCAGGATCGTTGAGATCTTGTTTTGCTTGATGCTCTTCATCCGCACACTCTGGATTATCACGTAAGCGTTGCATTTGCCATGTTGTTTCTGCCCACCAAAGACGCAATGTGCTGCGTTTTTCGTTGTAAACTTCCGTTTCACGGCTTTGGATAATAATGGCATCATTTTCTGTTGCTTGACCTAAATAATGTAAACAATCCGATAAACCATATTCGGCAAATAATGCTTCGACAACTTCTTGATGTTCAGCACGAATTTGGATCACACCACCGAGCTCTTCATTAAAGAGTCCAGCTAAAATATCTTCATCATAAGCACTGATATCAACGTGTAAGCCACAATGGCCTGTAAATGCCATTTCTGCAAGAGTGACAAATAACCCACCATCAGAGCGATCGTGATAGGCCAACAATTTGCCTTCATTGACCAATTGTTGCATCACATTGAAGAACTGTTTCAACTGTTCAACATCTCGAAGATCAGCCGCTTTTTGACCTAATTGGCGATAAACTTGCGCTAGTGCCGTTGCACCTAATGCATTATGACCATTACCCAAATCAATTAAATACAAGCGGTTTCCAGCTTGTGTTGATAATTCAGGCGTCACTGTTTTACGCACATCTTCAACACGAGAGAATGCTGTAATAACTAAAGATAGTGGAGAAGTAACCTCTTTGGTTTTCCCATCTTTATCTTGCCAGCGCGTCTTCATTGACATCGAATCTTTGCCCACAGGAATAGTAATACCTAGCTTTGGACATAACTCTTCACCAATGGCTTTCACTGCGTCATATAAACCTGCATCTTCACCCGGATGACCTGCTGCTGACATCCAGTTAGCCGAAAGCTTAATGCGATTAAGTGCTTCTACATCACAACCCGCCATATTTGTTAGTGCTTCACCGACAGCCATACGTGCAGATGCAGCAAAATCTAACAGCGCGATAGGTGCTCGTTCACCAATAGACATCGCTTCGCCATAATAGCTATCTAATGTTGCTGTGGTAACGGCACAATTGGCAACAGGAATTTGCCAAGGCCCGACCATTTGATCACGCGCAACCATTCCCGTTACAGTACGGTCACCAATGGTAATTAAGAAGGTTTTTTCAGCAACGGCTGGTAAATGAAGAACACGATAGACGGCATCTTTTAAATCGATATCTTTACGGGAGAGATACTCACCTTCTGTTTTAAGTGATTTTACATCACGCAACATTTTAGGTGCTTTACCTAATAATATGTCTAATGGCATATCAATCGGCTTATTATCAAAGTGTGTATCATTGAGCACTAATTCACGCTCTTGCGTTGCTTCACCGATCACAGCATAAGGTGCTCTTTCACGCTGACATAACGCATCAAAAAGAGGCATTTTTTCAGGCGATACCGCCAATACATAACGTTCTTGAGATTCATTACACCAGATCTCAAGTGGGCTCATACCCGGTTCATCATTAAGAACATCACGTAATTCAAAACGACCACCACGACCGCCATCATTAACTAATTCAGGCATTGCATTAGAAAGACCACCAGCACCAACATCATGAATAAATAAGATCGGGTTATCGTCACCTAATTGCCAGCAACGGTCGATAACTTCTTGGCAACGGCGTTCCATTTCTGGGTTATCACGCTGTACAGAGGCGAAATCTAAATCAGCATCTGATTGACCTGATGTCATAGAAGAAGCGGCACCACCACCAAGACCGATGTTCATAGAGGGTCCACCAAGTACAATTAACTTAGCGCCAACAGTGATTTCGCCTTTTTGTACGTGATCTTCACGAATATTACCGATACCCCCAGCTAACATGATGGGTTTATGGTAACCGCGAATTTCAACACCATTGTGGCTATTTACTTGTTCTTCATAGGTTCTGAAATAACCTAATAATGCCGGACGACCGAATTCATTATTAAATGCCGCACCACCTAGTGGACCTTCAGTCATGATGTCTAATGCATTAACAATACGCTCTGGTTTGCCAAAATCTTCTTCCCAAGGCTGTTCAAATCCCGGAATACGTAAGTTAGAAACCGAAAATCCAACTAGACCAGCTTTAGGTTTTGCACCGCGCCCCGTTGCGCCTTCATCTCGAATTTCACCGCCTGAACCCGTTGCAGCCCCTGGCCAAGGTGAAATTGCTGTTGGGTGGTTATGTGTTTCTACTTTCATCAAGATATGTACGGGCTCTTGATGATAGTGATAATGCCCTTTTTCTGTATCAGGATAAAAACGCCCCGCCACAGAGCCTTCCATTACTGCCGCATTATCTTTATAAGCTGACATGACATAATCAGGCGTTTGCTCAAACGTATTTTTAATCATTTTAAATAATGATTTATCTTGAGCTTTACCATCAATTATCCAATCAGCATTAAATATTTTGTGGCGACAGTGTTCAGAGTTAGCTTGTGCAAACATATAAAGCTCAACATCTGTTGGATTACGCTGTAAGCGGTTAAAAGCATCGACTAAGTAATCAACTTCATCGTCTGCCAGCGCTAATCCCATTTCGATATTCGCTTTTACTAGTGCATCTTTGCCTTTTGCAAGCACATCAATCGTTTTTAGTGGTGCTGGCGTTTGCTCGGCAAAAAGTGCATTTACATCTTGATAATTTAAGAAGATGGTTTCCATCATTCGATCATGAATAAAACCATAAAGCTGTTGCCACTGATTGTCTGTCATCGTACCGCACTCAATAAAGTAGGCGATACCACGTTCAATTCGGACAACCTTGGCTAAACCACAGTTATGTGCAATATCTGTCGCTTTAGAAGACCAAGGTGAAATTGTTCCCGGGCGAGGTGTAACAACTCGCATTTCCCCAACAGGCTCATGTTCTGTTAATGAAGGTCCATAATGCAGTAGTTGACGTAATTTAGTTTGATCATCTTCAGATAACTGCCCTTCCACTTTCGCGAAATGGACAAATTCCGCGTATATACCTTGTACAGGAAGATCATTTTCCTGACATAGAGTGAGTAATTTATTAATACGAAACGCGGATAAAGCGGGGGAGCCACGCAGGATTTCCATAGTATTGAGTTCTCTCTTTTAGCAGCTAACCTGACCAATCATTCAGGGGAAACGCGCCTAGTATAATAGAATAACCGCCCAGACGAAACCGTTTGCGTGAACAAAATAACGGCATTTAACTTAGAGTGTTTTAATGATTAATTGGTGTAATCAAGTTGCGTCTTGCCAAGATGTTAAGCAAAATGCTCGATTACTGGAAATTTATCCATGTTAAAATGACGATTTTACACACAACAATAAACAACGTTAACGAGAACCAACCTATTGAATAATATAAGGATAAACTATTTCGTTATCGTTATCATAGCGCTCTTTTCAGCGGCTATTATCGCGTTGAATATTACATGGCCAGATAGGCAAAAAGCGCAGATAAATAAGATTTTATCTCGTGGTGAGTTAAGAATTAGTACGATACCTTCACCATTGATAACGATGAACGATAAAAAGGACCCCGTAGGTTTCGATTATGAATTAGTGAAACGCTTTGCAGATTACCTAGGCGTGAAACTTGTCGTTAATATGCGGACAAATATCAACCAAATGTTTGATGATCTGGAGAATAATAAAGCTGACTTTATCGCCGCCGGATTACTTTATAATAAAGAGAGATTAGATACGACACGCAGTGGCCCTGCTTATTTTTCAGTTTCTCAACAGCTGATTTACCGTAAAGGGACATTAAGACCACGTAGTTTTGATTCGTTAGATGGGCGGCTTGTTGTCACTGCTGGCTCAGCTCATGCAAGTTTATTGCGAACATTAAAAGAGACGCAATACCCCGAGCTTGAATGGGAAGAATCAGATAATCAGACGACCTCGCAACTGCTAGAAGCATTATCAGAAGGTAAAATAACCTATGTTTTAGCAGATTCCATCAGTGTTGCAGTACAACAACGCATTCATCCTAATGTTGCCGTAGGGTTTGAAGTCACTGAAAGCCGTCCACTAACGTGGTATTTGCCAGATGGTGAAGATAATAGCTTATATGCAGCGATGCTCGATTACTTTAATCAATTATCTCAAGAAGATGTGTTAGCAAGACTTGAAGAAAAATATTTTGGCCATGTAGGTACATTTGATTACTTCGATACTATCTCTTTTATTACGGCGATAGATTCTATTTTGCCAAACTATCAACCTCTTTTTGAAAAGTATGCAGATACTTTCGATTGGCGGTTATTGGCAGCTATGGCATGGCAAGAATCACATTGGGACCCTCATGCTACATCACCAACTGGAGTTAGAGGATTGATGATGTTAACTCGCCCTACTGCATCAAGTATGGGCGTTACTGACAGGCTTGATCCCGAAGAGAGTGTTCGAGGAGGAGCACAATATCTTAAGCATCTCCTTTCGCGCTTACCGGATTCTATTCCAGAAGATGAAAAAATTTGGTTTGCATTGGCAGCATATAATATGGGATTTGGTCATATGCTTGATGCCAGAAGGCTTACGGAGCAACAAAATGCCGATCCTGATAGTTGGCTAGATGTAAAATCAAGATTACCTCTACTTAGCCAAAAGAAATATTATGCAGACCTCCCTTATGGCTATGCCAGAGGCCATGAGGCTTATCGCTACGTTGAAAACATTCGACGATATCAACTTAGCCTTGTCGGTTACCTTCAAGCCAAAGAGAGCAAAAATAAAATATTATCTAAAGATAAAGAGAATGATAACGATGAAGAGCAAGAAAGCTCATCATTATCATTGACTCAAGATATGGCTTATCAATAATTTTTGTACTTAAAAACAGCCTATTAAACAACATAGCCTCTTTTATAGAGGCTTATTTATTTCATTTCTACTATTCAAAAATCACTCCAACCAATTAAAGCAATCCCTAAATTAATATTTTCTTAATATTAAAAATTGTTACATTTTGTCATGCCATTTTTTACCCAAAATAGGGAAAATTCATGTGTTAAAAAATGTAACACTCATTAGCCAAAACACTCACCCAATGAGTAAACTGTGTTTAAAATGATCCAATTAGTCATTTTAAGACTATCAGAATAGGTGAAACATAAGAAAAAATTAACTTAAATACGTAGGAATTATCTCATGTGTTATTATTCATTTTATGATTGTTATTTTTGGAGAAACTTTTTTCACGATAAAAATTAACCTAAAGGTGTCATTATTAACATCTAACTTATTGAATTATATATATTGCGATAATCTATAATTGATTTTATTAATTTTTCTAACCTAATGTTAATAACATTACTTTTTGTAAAGTTAAAATAATGTTAATTGCATTGTCTATTAAATTTATCTGCCTGATAAACTTTTTCACCCATAAATTGAGTAATAAAAAGAATAAACCTACATAAAACTCTATTAATATGGAATAGGCAAGATTAAATATGAAAATTGAGTAAATCAACAAAATGTTATATCAAATAGAATGCCTTTGTTGATATCATATAAACCAGTCATTATTCGAAACAACTCGAAATATAATGCAAATCAATTTTTATATTCCGACACTAATATTATTTTTCTATAAATAATAATACGCACGATCTTCAAGGGATTATCTATAATGAAACTGAGTAAAATTGCTTTAGCTGCTGCTTTAGTATTTGGTATTAATTCTATTGCAACTGCTGAAACTTCTGCACCAAAAGTTGGCGCAACTAAAGGCGAAATTCAATTAAAAGGTGAAATTGTTAATTCAGCTTGTGGATTAGCAGCTTCTTCAAGTCCTGTTATTGTTGATTTCAGTGAAATCCCAACTTCTGCATTAGCAAATATGCAGAAAGCAGGTAACGTTAAAAAAGATATCGAATTACAAGACTGTGATACTACCGTAGCAAAAACAGCTACTGTTAGCTATACACCAAGTGTTGTTAATGCAACAAATAAAGACTTAGCATCTTTCGTATCTGGCTCAGCTTCTGGTGCAGGTATCGGCTTAATGGATGCTGGCAGCAAATCAGTAAAATGGAACACAGCAACAACACCAGTACAATTAGTTAATGGTGTTTCTAAGATCCCATTCGTTGCTTACGTTCAAGCTGAATCAGCAGACGCAACTGTAACTCCTGGTGAATTCCAAGCCGTAATCAACTTCCAAGTTGATTATCAGTAATCGTTTTATTTATTTAAATTAATTAAATAATAAATTAATTACTGCATTAACGCAGGGGACTTCCTCTGCGTTAAATTTGATAAAACACTTCAATTTAATAAGAATAAAATAAAAAGTAATAAAATAAATATTCATTATTTAATTACTTTTTATTTTATTAATAATTAGGCGTTTATTCATGTTAATTTCTTTTTTTCACAGCACAATATGGAAAAACATTTGTGCCATTTTGCTATTGTGCTTAGCGTTTTTCGCTCAAGCCGAGCCTGATGATTTTGTGGAATTTAACATTCATATGCTAGATGCCGAAGACAGAGATAATGTCGATTTATCTCGTTTTGCAACCTCTAACTACATTATTCCGGGTATGTACTACTTAGATATCCGTATAAATGGTCGTGACTTCCCTCGCCAAAACATTAATTATGTTGAAGTGAAACCCAATTACTCCATCGCTTGTATTGACCCTACTCTTCTAAAAAAGTTAACAGTTAACGAAGAAAATCAAAAATTTATCGAAGAAATCTCACCAGATTGTTTCAATATCAGTCAATTACCAGGTATCTCTATCAAAAATGATGGCGGTATTCTCGATATTGTTATGCCTCGCTCACTAATGAAATATGAAGATGCGGATTGGACACCACCTGAATTGTGGGACCCAGGTGTATCTGGGTTATTAGTTGACTATACCTTAACAGGTACATCAACTCGCCCAAATCAAGGCAATAATAACAACTCATTAACAGGATATGGGCAAGCTGGAATTAACCTTGGTGAATGGCGACTACGTGCTGAATATCAAGGAAACTATTCATCTGAATATTCATCAAATAATAGCTTTGATTGGAATCAGATATACGCCTATAAACCATTACCTAGCCTAGCTGCAAAATTAACGCTTGGTGAAACTTATTTAAACTCTCAAGTTTTTGATAGTTTTCGTTTTACAGGTGCCAATATACAAAGTGATGAAAGAATGTTACCCCCTTCTTTGCAAGGTTATGCACCTGAAATTCATGGCATCGCAAACACTAATGCCAAAGTGACTGTAACGCAAAACGGTCGCTTAGTTTATGAAACTACGGTACCTGCGGGCCCTTTTGCTATTAAACATTTACAAGATACAGTACAAGGCCAATTAAATGTCAGAGTCGAAGAGCAAAACGGTAAAGTAAGCGAATTCCAAGTACAAACAGCCAATCTACCTTATATGACTCGCCCAGGTTCAGTGCGTTATAACACATCAATGGGTCAGTCGTCGCTCAACAACCATAAAATGCAAGGCCCTGTTTTTTATCAAGGCGATTTTTCATGGGGTATGAACAACACATGGTCGCTGTATGGTGGGGTTTTGTTGACGGCTAAAGATTACAATGCGTGGTCATTAGGTTTAGGTCACGATATAGGGCGTTTAGGTACGCTTTCAGGTGATATTACTCAGTCTTATAGCAAAACCTATGATAATGAAAATATCAATGGGATGTCATTCAAACTGAACTACGCTAAAACCTTTGATGAGTACCATAGTACGATTACTTTTGCGGGTTATCGCTTTTCAGAGAAAACATTCCGATCTTTCTCTCAATATATGGATGAGCGTTACAACGATATTAATAACAATGGTTATGAAAAAGAGATGTATACCATTACAGGTAACAAAACTTTTTGGGCTGATGATATTGAAAAATCGACAACACTTTATCTCTCTTATCGACACCAAAACTATTGGGATAAAAAGACACAAGAACAGTATGGTGTTACGGTAAGCCGTAATTTTTCTATTATGGGTATAGAGCAGATTAATACTAACTTATCTGCCTTCCGTACTCAGCATAAAGGTAATACTGATGACAGTATTTCTTTTAATATTTCAGTTCCATTAGGAAGTGGTAAAAGCATTGGTTATAGCTTGCAAGACAGTAACGGAAAAGTGAACCAAATGGCCTCTTATTCTGATAATAGCAATTATAATAATCTATGGCGTGTCCGTGCAGGTTTAAGCTCAGACAATAAAGCCAATACTGATGGTTATTATCAACACCGTTCGCAATATGCAGAAATTAACGCCAATGCGAGCTATCAACAAGATAATTATGTTGCACTAGGTGCAACAGTTAAAGGCGGATTTACTGCAACACGCCACGGCGCTGCATTACATAGCAGTAGCATGACATCAAGTACTGCTCGCATGATGGTTGATACTGATGGTGTTGCAGGCGTACCATTTAATAATCAAAGCACAACGACAAACCTATTCGGTATTGGGGTATTAACTGACTTAACTAGTTATAACAATGTTGATGCTCGTATTGATGTTGATAAAATGGATTCAGATATTGAAACACACAAAGCCATTACTTCTGCCACATTAACTGAAGGCGCAATTGGCTACTATAAATTCCCTGTTCGCCAAGGTGAGCGCCTAATGGCCATCTTACAAACAGTCGATCAAAAACACCCACCATTTGGTGCCGAAATCACCAATAAAAACGGTGAAAATATGGGAATGGTGATGGAAGATGGTTTAGTTTATATCGCCGGTGTTAACCTTAATGAATCATTAAACGTGATCTGGGGGGGTAAAACCCAGTGTACGATTACAATCCCAGCTGCAATTAACGATCCACTAAAACATGAATTGTTATTATGTCAGGGATTTTAATGAATAAAATGAATTACTAGAGATAATTGTATGAACTCATTCAACACACTTAAAACGCTTTTTTGTGGCTCATTAATTGCACTTAGCATTGTGGGTACGACTCAAGCCGGCGTGTCATTAGATAGAACTCGCATTGTACTAATGGGCAACGAAAACTCAGCTAGCGTAAACCTAAAAAATACTAGCCCTGATATTCCTTTCTTAGCACAATCATGGGTTGAAAATGAACACGGACAAAAAATCGCTTCTCCTTTAGTCGCATTGCCACCTTTACAGCGTCTTGATGGTGATCAAAAAGGCGTGGTTAGAATTACCAAAACAGCAGAAATTGGTCTTTTGCCACAAGATAGAGAATCACTGTTTTATTTAAATGTGCGTGAAATTCCACCAGCACCAAAACAAGCTAACGTGTTGCAAATGGCAATGCAGTCTCGCATTAAATTATTCTACCGCCCAACAGCCATTATTCCTGAAAAGCCAGGCATGGTTTGGCAAGATCAATTAGTGTTTAAAAAACAAGGCAATCAATTTATTGCAGAAAATCCGACACCTTATTACATCACAATTATCGGGCTTTCTAATAAGTTGAATGGTGAGGATAGCGATAAGTTAACTACCTTCCCTGGTTTAATGGTTGCGCCTAAAGCATCACTGGAAATTCCAGTTAAAACCAGTAACGTCAATCAATTTTACATGATGTATGTAAATGATTACGGCGGACATCCAGAATTAAAATTTGTTTGCCAACAAAATAGCTGTAAAGCAGCACCTAAAGAACAACAACCCAAATATTAATTAACTTGACGCCGGTAGGAATAAAATGAAATTAACAACAGCAAATTTTTATTTCAATACGCTAAAATTACTTTTTACTGGCGCAATGTTATGTACTCCAGTTGTGGCATCTGCTTATATTCATGGTGAAGTTCGCACTGTTGGAGGCCCTAATATTTTTAGAGTTGCATTAAATAACGCAACATTTCCTAATAACCGACCTGGCGAAACGGCTACAGTAAACTTTTCTTTGCCTGACAGATATTTAGCAACGGTTTATTGTCCTAAAGATCCTTTAGTTCCGAATTCTCGCACTTATTATATGGCAAATTCTGACCTACGCTATTTAGGCAATAATTACTATGAACTGAATGAATATGTCGATGTTCAGATCAAGTTTTCTATTTGGGGTCCTGAATCACTTCCTACTGTTCCTTTTATTGAAAAACCGAACAATCGAAATGGGCAACAAGGCTGCAGTGTCCCTGAATCACCAAAACCCAACATGTCATCAGGAAGTAGTGGTGTATTAGTCTTTCGCTTGAAAAAACCGATTATTAATGGGGTTTCATTAACAGGACAAGCTGTAGCTCAAATGTATGCACGTGTAGGTAATGGCTTATATCAAGAATATGGCCCTGAGCCAATTTCAAAATTAGTGATTAGTTCAGGAATATTAACCACGGAAGATAGATGTACATTTAATAATGGCTCTCCAATTACCTTTGATTTTGGCAATGTCGGTAATACCTCTGACTATTTAAATAGTCAAAACTACAAGATCACGCGCAATATTCCCATCAAGTGTGAAGGTGGTAGTTTTACTAACCCTAACAGTAGAATTATGTTCAAAATTCAAACTGGGAGCTCAGGTATCGCTAGTTTTAACCCTAATTATCTTGGCACAACAGGACCTGTAGATAGAACTAATTTAGGTATTGTTTTAAGAGACAAATCAGGAGCGATTGTGCCACCTAATCAATATTTTTCTGTCGGGAAACTGAATAATTTTAAAGGAAACTGGGAAGTCACAGCAGCTCCTATCGCAAAAACAGGTAGCAAAATTACAGAAGGTGAATTTTCAGCACATGCCACATTAGTTGCGGAGTTTATGTAATGGAAAACCCAATAACAAAATCTGCTATTTCTCTTTTATTATTACTTTCACCTTCCGCTTTTGCTGTGACCGAGCTTATTGGTGGTGATATGGAATTTAAAGGTGTTGTGGTTGCACATGGTTGTACTATTGTTGCTGGTGATGAAAATAAAGTAATTGATTTCAAACAGATATCAGCAAAAGATCTCTATACTTTTCAAAAAAGTGAACCTGTTGCTTTTAGTATTAGTTTAGAAAATTGCAGTCAGGATATTTATAAAAGCGTCACGATTACATTAGATGGGAAAGAGCATCCTACAATGCCCGATCACCTTGCTGTTGTTGGCACAGGATCTGAAGATCCTAAAAGTATCGGGATTGTATTTACAGATGTTCAACGCAATGTTATTCAATTAAAAAAGCCGAGCTCAACTCGACTTCTTAATAATAAACGTATTCAGTTTAATTTTATGACATATGTTGAGGCATCACCCTCTGCACTGAAAAATCAAACATTGCTCACTGGCCCATTCCAAGCACAAGCAACGTATACCCTTAATTATCAGTAAAAAGGTATTATTCTTTTATGGCTGGTTCAGTATTCATTATAACTGGACTGGTTTTTTGCTTTTTAAGTTGTTTCTTTTCAGCCCTTCTCATTTTAAAAAATTGGCTTAAAAGCTGTGAACACTCTTCACCTAATACACCTGATGTTATCTCAACTTTATGGTTCATTCCAGGGTGCTGTAAAATATCAATAAATGAACCAGCTGCGCCTGTTTTTAAATCTGAGGCGCCATAAACTACGCGTTTTACCCGACTATGCACAATCGCTCCTGCACACATCACACAAGGTTCTAGGGTAATATAAAGAGTTGCATCGAGTAGACGATAATTTTGTAAATGCTTTCCCCCTTTGCGTAATGCCATAATTTCTGCATGTGCAGTGGGGTCGTTATCGATAATTGAATGATTCCATCCTTTAGCAATGATTTTATTATCAACGACTAATACTGCGCCCACTGGTATTTCACCGATTTCTTGTGCTTTTTGCGCTTGCTCAATCGCTTTATGCATCCAATAAATATCATCTTTAACTTTATTCACAAGGATATCTCTTCATGATCATATAGCGGGATATTGTACCCTGTTTTCTATTGATAACTAAAGAGATTGTCTTGAATTGTTTATGACAAAGATAGCAAGATGAAACTTTAGTTTACGCGCGCTTCTGTGGCTAATTTGATAGCTAAAGCCCCTAAGATTGTTGCCATAAACCAACGTTGAATGAGAGCCCAACGAGGCCTTTGCATAAAGAACCCTGCAATAGAGCCAGCGGCAACAACAATCAATGCATTTACTGCGATGCTAATAATAATTTGAATACTCCCTAACACTAATGATTGATTTAAAACGCTGCCATTTTGAATGCTAATAAATTGAGGCAACAGTGATAAATACATCAATGCAATCTTAGGATTCAATAGATTGGTAACAAACCCCATAACAAAGAGCTTTGTTGTATTACCTGAAAGCAATTTTTTGGGATGAAAGATAGAACGCCCACCAGGTTTAATAGATTGCCAAGCTATATAAAAAAGGTAAATCGCACCACAAATCTTCAACGCATCATAAGCATAAGGTACAGCCATAAAAATGGCCGTAATACCAAATGCCGCTAATAACATATAAAAAATATAGCCGACAGCCACACCGATTAGTGAAATAAATCCGGCTTTTTTCCCTTGAGAGATTGAACGTGAAATCAGGTAAATCATATTAGGACCTGGAGTTAATACTAATCCCAAAGATAAAAGCGCAAACGTCCACATATTAAACAGTGTTGGCATAGAATACCCCTTATGTTATTGCATTATTTAACATCAATAACAGAGTATTAGGTGTGCGGAATACCACAAAACATACTCTTTATAATTAATATTTACTCGCTTCTACCTAGGATTTTTGATTTTTATATATATTACTGATAAATTATCGTAGCTTATAAGCTACAAATATAGTTGTTGATTCGTAGCTTTTAAGCTACATTTTGCCAATGAAAACGATCAAACATTACTTAACAATAGATGGCAAAGACTTATATGCTGACTATTTCAAAAAAATACGCGATCCTGTTGCTAAAGCAAAAATTGCATCAAGAGTAAATAGAATGGCAAGTGAGCATTTTGGCGATCATAAACCTTGCCGTGATAGTGTTTGGGAATTACGAATTGATCAAGGAGCTGGATATCGGGTTTACTATAGTTTAATCGATGGCGAAATTATATTGCTACTTCTAGCTGGAGATAAGCGAACTCAGGATACTGATATTAATAAAGCTATCCTATGTCTAAAAGATTATTTGAAGAGGTAGATTATGCCAAATTCTCGTTTGCATGATGATGCAATGGTCGAAATTTTACGTGAAGACCCCGATTTTGCTAAAGCTTATTTACATCAAGCCTTCCTTGATATAGATGAAGATGGTGGGCAAGAAGCTTTTCTTATGGCATTACGCCATGTCGTAGAAGCCCGTGGAGGCATGGCAACCATTGCAAAAAAAGCAGGTGTTTCACGTGAAACACTTTACCGAACACTATCACCAACAGGTAACCCTACATTAAAAACACTACGCCATGTCATTAATGCTACTGGTTTTCATTTCTCCTCATTGGCAAGCGCTTAATATTTTATTTATATAATCTGATAAGCCATTTGAGTGATGTTACTTTAGGAAATGTCATATAAATGGTAATCTTACCCTCCCTTGCTTATCTCTCATCAAGCAAGAAGATTTGGGCGATATCCCCATTTGAATGATAAAACGCTATTTTATCGGATATAGCTACATAAAACTGATAGATGGTAACATATAAGTGCAAGATATAAGTTACTGAAATTTAATAATTTATATATTAAGTGACTGATATGGCTTTACTAATTACGAAGAAATGCATCAACTGTGATATGTGTGAACCCGAATGTCCTAATGATGCTATTTCAATGGGGGATGATATTTATGAAATTAATCCTGATCTTTGCACTGAATGCGTAGGACATTACGATAAACCGACTTGCCAATCGGTTTGTCCGATTACTAACACAATCATCACTGATCCTACTCATACTGAATCTCAAGATGAATTATGGGAAAAATTTGTGTTGATCCACCATGCAGATAAGCTCTAAACCTTAGTCAATGATTTTGTGGGTGATAAATCTAAGAGAGCTATTTTTCTAAAATAACTGTCGCACAGGCATAACGCTGTTCATCAGCAAGTGTTACGTGAATAGAGTTTATCCCCGCTTTCTCTGCCATCTCTTTTGCAACCGCTAAAAAATGCAGTGTAGGTTTGCCTAACTCATCATTACGCACTTCAAAATGATTAAAAGCCAATCCTAAACGGATCCCTGTTCCTAATGCTTTTGCCGCCGCCTCTTTTACTGCAAACCGTTTAGCTAAAAAGCGTATTGGCTGTTTATGGGATTGATAGATTTCCCATTCGGTATCAGTAAGAATGCGACGAGCAAGGCGTTCACCAGAACGCCCTATAATATCTTCGATACGCGATATCTCGACGATATCCATACCTAAGCCAACAATAGCCATTAGTGACGCGCTTCTCGCATTAAGCGTTTCATTTCTTCAACCGCTGGTGCTAATCCACTAAATACGGCTCTACCAATAATTGCATGACCAATATTCAGTTCATAAAGTTCAGGTAATGCGGCAATACGTTGTACGTTGTGGTAATGCAAACCATGTCCCGCATTCACTTTTAAGCCTTTAGATGCGGCGTAAGTCACTGCATCACGAATACGGACAAACTCTTTTTCTTGAGCCATTTCATCTTCAGCGTCAGCATAAGCACCAGTGTGGATCTCAATAAAAGGTGCACCAACACGATCGGCTGCGTTAATTTGCTCATGGTCAGGGTCAATAAACAGAGAAACTTTGATACCCGCTAGAGATAAGCGTTTAATTGCATCAGCAACTTTTGCTTCATTGCCAACAACGTCTAAACCACCTTCCGTTGTCACTTCTTGGCGTTTTTCAGGTACTAAGCAGCAAAAATCAGGCTGAGTTTGACAAGCTATCTCAATCATCTCTTCAGTAACTGCCATTTCCAGATTTAATCTTGTCTGAACCGTTTGGCTTATCAACATTAAATCGCGATCAGTGATATGACGCCTATCTTCACGTAAATGGATAGTAATACCATCAGCACCAGCTTGTTCTGCAATAAAAGCCGCTTGAACAGGATCGGGATACGTTGTGCCTCGGGCATTACGAAGGGTGGCGATATGGTCAATATTAACGCCAAGTAGAATATCAGACATGCTCTTCTCCTGAAAAATAACGTTGCATTACCTTAGTTTACACATTCCATAGAGAAGAAAAAGACAATATTACTGTTCTGCCATCAATGCTCTTTTCTTTGGGGATTTTTTAATAGCAAATTGTCTAAAAAGTTCTCTACTTTTTAATGGTTTTCCGCCTAAATAGGGCTTCAATGCCATTCGAGTAAACCTTTTCGCCGCTTTTAATGTTTCAACAGTAGGAAATTCGCGACTGGCTAAGGATTTTAATTCAAATCCCGTAAAACTATTATGATCAACCACTAAACTCGCAATAAAACCTTTTTCTTCCCGATAACGATAGGTCATCGAATCTGAAACAGGCTCTCCACTTCCGGCACAATGCAGAAAATCTAATCCATAGCCAAGTTGTGTTAATAACGCAAGTTCAAAGCGTCTTAGTGCCGCTTCGGGTGTGGTATCGCTAGCAGCAAGAATTTGCAAACAGGAGAGGTATTCAAAAAAAAGTACACTATAAGACGTACCATTTTCTAAAACGCGAGACAATAACTCATTAAGATACAAGCCACTGTATAGTACAGAGCCTGTCAGTGGTAATGCTAAAGAGATAGGTTCAGCATCACGAAGTGTTTTAACTTCTCCTCGCCCACTCCAACGAATGAGCAAAGGAGTAAAAGGTTGAAGTGCCCCTTTTAAGGGTGAACGACGGCCTCGCGCACCTTTTGACAATATGCGTACTCGCCCTTCATTTTCAGTGAAAAAATCGAGTAATAAACTCGTTTCACTGTAAGGTCGAGCATGGATAACGAATGCACGTTGCCAGCCATCCACTTCAGTTACCTACTTTAAATCGTCCACATAGCCAAGGCTACGTAAAGCACGTTCATCATCAGCCCAGCCCGCTTTGACTTTCACCCAAAGTTCTAAGTGAACTTTGTTTTCAAATAAGTCTTCCATATCCATACGGGCTTCAGTACCAATTTTCTTGATTTTCGCACCTTTATTACCAATAACCATTTTCTTCTGGCCTTCACGTTCAACCAGAATTAATCCGTGGATATCATAGCCACCACGCTCATTGGTAACGAATTGCTCAATTTCAACAGTGACAGAATAAGGTAATTCTTCACCTAAAAAGCGCATCAATTTTTCACGAATAATTTCTGATGCCATAAAACGCTGAGAGCGATCAGTAATATAATCTTCAGGGAAATGATGAGTCGCTTCTGGTAAACATTTACGTACGATTTTCGCTATCGTATCTATATTCATGTCTTTTTCAGCACTAATTGGCACAACATCAAGAAAATCCATTTGTTGGCTTAAAAAGCCAATATGTGGAAGTAACTTGGTTTTATCAGTCACGTTATCCACTTTATTAATTGCTAATAAAACAGGGCAACGTAATGATTTTAATTTATTTAACACCATTTCGTCATCAGGCGTCCAATTGGTGCCTTCAACAACGAAAATAACCAATTCAACATCACCAATTGAACTGCTTGCTGCGCGATTCATTAGTCTGTTGATTGCTCGCTTTTCTTCGATATGCAAGCCCGGTGTATCCACATAAATCGCTTGGTAAGCACCATCTGTATCAATACCCATGATACGGTGACGCGTAGTTTGCGGTTTACGTGATGTAATAGAAACTTTCTGCCCCAGTAATTGGTTCAGTAGTGTTGATTTTCCCACATTTGGGCGACCGACTATCGCAATAAATCCGCAATAGGTTTGTTCTTCGCTCATTCAAGCTCCAGTTGTATTAATGCCTGTTCAGCAGCGGCCTGTTCAGCTTTACGACGGCTTGTACCCATCCCTTTGACAGGTTGTTCGATACCGCTTATCTGACAATGGATCGTAAACTCTTGATCATGGGCTTCGCCACGAACCTGTACCACAATATAAGAAGGTAATGGTAAATGACGGCCTTGCAGATACTCTTGCAAACGAGTTTTAGGATCTTTTTGCGTATCGCCTGGACTAATTTCAGCCAAACGATTCTCATACCAGTTTAAAATAATTTTTTCGATATTTTGAATATCACTATCGAGGAAAATTGCACCAATTAAAGCTTCCACCGTATCCGCTAAAATTGATTCGCGACGAAAGCCACCGCTTTTTAATTCCCCTGGGCCTAAACGTAGACATTCACCTAATTCAAATTCACGCGCTAATTCAGCGAGTGTATTTCCACGAACAAGTGTTGCTCTCATTCGGCTCATATCACCTTCATCAACACGAGGAAAGCGATGATAAAGTGCGTTAGCAATTACATAGCTTAGAATTGAATCACCTAAAAATTCTAAACGTTCATTATGTTTACTGCTGGCACTGCGATGCGTTAAAGCCTGTAGTAATAATTCATTTTGCGTAAAAGTATAGCCCAGTTTCTTTTGTAACTGGTTTATTAATAAAGTATTCATGTGCGATCAATTTCCATAACTTAATTTGAAGCACACGCAACAAATCTGTTTAAGACAACGAGAAATTATCGAGTTGGATAACAGAACTGTTGCGTTTGCACTGGCTCCTGTCAATAACAGGAGCCAATCATATTTAAAGAAGCGACACATTCTACACTTAGATAAGAAGGAATGCTGTCGCTATTTTGTTAATAATTACTTAATGCCACCGATACGGCTAAAACGAACGCCTGTTGGCCATTCATTCTCTACTTTTTCAAAGCTCATCCAAATTGTTGTCGCTTTACCTACTAAATTTTTCTCAGGAACAAAGCCCCAGAAGCGACTATCTGAACTACCGTCTCGATTATCACCCATCATAAAGTAATGACCTTCAGGAACAATCCACGTACCGACAGGTAATCCAGGTTGGATAAACTCAGGCATCGTCATATCACCAGGTATTGTCATAATACGGTGAGAGACTTTATCAATAGTTTCTACTCTTTCTTCTTCACGTAATTGAGTTGCTGTTGAAATAGGCTCCTCAATTGGAATAGATTTCATACCATTAATACGCTGACCACCCGGTACATTTTGTAATAATAACGTCCATTCACTTGGATAAGCAGTACCATAATTTACTGATATTTCCTCATTACAAATGGCTTTATCACAATTTGGATAGATATGAAGTTTTTTCGACACCATATCATAAACAATTTTATCGCCCGGTAATCCAATAACACGTTTAATAAAGTCAGTAGAAGGATCACGAGGATATTTAAATACAGCGATATCGCCTCGTTTAGGTTTCCCTGTATTAATTAACGTGGTTTGTGTAATTGGATCTTTTAATCCATAAGCAAACTTTTCAACCAAGATAAAATCACCAACCAACAAAGTTGGCATCATGGAGCGAGAAGGTATTTGAAACGGCTCATACACAAATGAACGCAGAACCAAAACAATAATCAAAACTGGGAATAAAGAGCCTAATGTCTCTGCCCAGCTTGGTTTATTAATTGATTTTGCTAACTCTTGCTGATCCTCGGTCCCTTGCGTCATCTCTTGAAGACGCTTTAGTTTTGCTTTTCGGGCTGGCTTGAGCTTAAAGCGCTCAATTCCCCAAAAAACTCCCGTTATTAGCGTTGCCAGCGTTAGGATCAAGGCAAACGTGTTAGCCATGTTTTCTCCTTAAATTATTTATCTTTACCAACATGAAGAATGGCTAAAAACGCTTCTTGTGGTAGCTCTACGTTACCAATTTGCTTCATACGTTTTTTACCATCTTTCTGTTTCTGTAACAGTTTTTTCTTACGGCTAACGTCACCGCCATAACATTTGGCTAATACGTTTTTACGTAACTGTTTAACAGTTGAACGAGCAATAATATGGTTACCAATTGCCGCTTGGATAGCGATATCAAACTGTTGGCGTGGAATAAATTCTTTCATTTTTTCCACCAGCTCACGACCACGATAAGGTGCATTATCGTTATGTGTAATCAATGCTAAAGCATCAACGCGATCACCATTAATCAAGACATCTACACGTACCATGTTAGAGCCTTGGAAACGAATAAAGTTATAGTCTAAAGAAGCATAACCGCGTGATGTTGATTTTAAACGGTCAAAGAAATCTAATACTACTTCAGCCATCGGAATTTCATAAGTTAATGAAACCTGATTACCATGATAGACCATATTGGTTTGAACGCCGCGTTTTTCGATACATAAAGTAATTACGTTACCTAAGTATTCTTGCGGTAATAACATATGACATTCAGCAATAGGTTCTCTGATTTCTTCGATATTATTCAGTGGTGGTAATTTAGACGGGCTATCCACTAACACAATATCACCGTTAGTCATTTCAACTTCATAAACTACGGTTGGAGCTGTTGTGATCAGGTCGAGGTCATATTCACGTTCTAAACGTTCTTGAATAATCTCCATATGAAGAAGACCCAAGAAACCACAACGGAAACCGAAACCTAACGCTGTTGAGCTTTCTGGCTCATAGAATAATGAAGCATCGTTCAGGCTTAATTTGCCTAATGCATCACGGAATGATTCATAGTCGTCAGAGCTAATTGGGAATAAACCTGCATAAACTTGTGGCTTAACTTTTTTAAAGCCAGGCAATGGCTTATCTGCTGGTTTTTGCGCTGCTGTTAAAGTATCCCCAACAGGTGCACCTAAAATATCTTTAATACCACAAACAACCCAGCCTACTTCACCACAATTAAGCGTGGTTGTATCAATTTGTTTTGGCGTAAAAATACCAATACGGTCAATGTTATAAACCTGTCCCGTACTCATTACCTTGATTTTATCGTTTTTGCTGACTTTACCGTTTTTAACACGGATCAGTGAAACAACACCAAGGTAATTATCAAACCAAGAGTCAATAATCAGTGCTTGTAATGGAGCGTCTGCATCACCTTCAGGTGCTGGAATTTCTTTAACAAGACGTTCGATAACCTCTTTAACACCAATACCTGTTTTTGCAGAGCAACGCACTGCATCTGTGGCATCGATGCCCACAATGTCTTCAATCTCTTCAGCAACACGCTCAGGCTCTGCTGCTGGTAAGTCTATTTTATTTAAAACAGGAACGACGGTGAGATCCATATCCATCGCGGTATAGCAGTTTGCTAATGTTTGCGCTTCAACCCCTTGCCCAGCATCTACGACCAATAACGCGCCTTCACACGCAGCGAGTGAACGAGATACTTCATAAGAGAAGTCAACGTGTCCTGGGGTATCGATAAAGTTAAGCTGATAAACTTCACCGTCATCAGCGGTGTAATTCAAGGTTACGCTTTGCGCTTTGATTGTAATACCACGTTCACGCTCAAGATCCATAGAATCAAGAACCTGCGCAGCCATTTCACGATCTGATAAGCCACCACAAATTTGAATAATTCGATCTGATAACGTCGATTTACCGTGGTCAATATGTGCGATAATGGAAAAGTTACGTATGTTTTTCATTCTTAAATTATTTTTCTCTATTGCTTTGCTCTATAAATCTGGCTTTGGCGTCATTCATGGACACAAAGCGAAAACTCTATATTGCAGGAGTTATTATTGATGACGCATTCTACACACTAGAGACATTATACTCAAAGAAACGTTCATCAAACACAAACATTTATGCTAAGACTTGCATTTATTTGTAATTTTTTGCGGGTAATTTCCAGATATAGAAACGTGTTAATTTAAGATAGATATTATTACAAAAGCAGCATGACAAGAATAATGGGGCAGATGCCCCATTATTTTAATCAACTCATTATTCTTGAAACTGAACTTTAAGTTCATGAGGAGGAAGCCCTATTTGCAATACAATAGGTTCAAAACCTTCATCTTTGCTCCACCAAGTCGCCACTTTTTTGGCAAATAAAAAACCAAGAGCACCACCCACAAGTCCACTGCAAAAAATAGCAAATTCACTCGAAAGCCAAAGGCTCGCAATGCCTGCGACAATAAATAAGCCAATAAGTGGCGTTAAATACACTAGCATTGCGGAAAGAAGTAGATTATTTTCAGGAATACCGACTTCCACTTTTTGCCCTTCAACTAAAGGTTGTGCAACGGGAAGTTCGAGTTGATGAACTGTCTCTGGCCCTATTTTATTTAATAAATAAGAGCCACACGCAGCGCGAGCTTGGCAACTACCACAGCCAGAAGAAGATCCGTAGCGTAATAACGCCCGTCCTTCATGCCAATGTATAACTGTTGCCCACTCTTTAACCATAACTTATACCCTTTTACTTTTTCGTAAATACAACACTATTAACTATTGCTTGTGCCGTAGGAAATGGTAGCTGACCAATAAAGGTAATTTCATTACCTTCTTTGTCATAGGTATAAATTGTATTACGACCATACCTCAACATTTTATCGCGTTCGGGCGAATTAACGTGTTGACCACTTTTATTAACATAAATAGAGAAGTCAAATAATCCATCACTAAATAAAATAGACTGACTAAACTCAGTCTCAGAAATTTGATGATTACTGCGTTTTACCTCTTTAAAACCTTCAGGCAATTGACTAACCGACCAGTTATAAACCAAGGGCTTAGCTTTTGGTACAAGTAATAAAGGTGGCATATTGACAGTACGTAACGAATTAAGTTCTGCTCCGACTTCACTCCCTTCATTAACTGTGATCACTCGAAATTGTTCAATGATGTCATTATTCTTATCTAGTAGATCGACTCTTAAAGGTAGATATCTTTCTTCATCTATAAACAAGACATAATCATAACGGTCATTATTTTTTGATAGCACGCGAACAACTCGACTTGGAATATCACCAATATGCGTTCTACCTGCATCAATAAAATTATAATAACCTGATAATTCATTGAAATCTTGGTAAATGATAGAAGGGATATAATCAACGATATGATCATTTCTTAAGCTGAAAGCATCTAAGCCCGGCTCAAAATAGCTGATCTCATCACCACGTTGAACTATTTCACGGCGAGTACTATCCATTTGCATTAATTGTGCAAGCGGTTTGCCATCGATAAGAGTGTGACGGTAGCGAATAGGAACAATACCTTGAGAATTGATATTGATAAAAGATAATTCATAGGTAGAGCTTTGACTTGTCTGACCCATCTTTTGCAACAAAGCCTCGACACTACCTGTTTGAGGTTGCGCCAAGGCTTGTATCGGCATTGACAGGCTGCCCACCAGCAATAAGGTGGATAACCATGATTTTTTCATTACGACTGTTTCATTCCCACACGTTATTTATACATTCACATCTATTACTGTGCAACTACTACGGGTTGAGTTTCACCTTGAGCGCTAACTGGCGCTTCATTTTGTGGTGCATTATAAATGCGACGATCTAACTCATACTGTTGCAACATTAATCCAAGGCGCTGATTACGCTCTTGTAAACGTGTTTGCTGGTCTTTACCTAAAGTATCATTTTGAAGATTTAAGCTTACTGGTGAACCTGAACCCATAATAGGTTGAGTATTAAATACAGGTGTATCTACTTGGAAATCTTCAGAACCACTTTTTCCATTATATTGCTGAACACCAACAATAACAGCTAATGAAACACAAGCCGCGACACCGATTTGAGTTAACTGACTTGCCCAAGGACGTAACGTTTGTAAGAAAGAGTGCTGACGCCATTGTGATGGCGCAGGTTGCTGCTCTTGTTGTTGTTCAGGACTTATGCGAACAGGTTCATTCTCTAAAGCGAGCGCAACGCGACTTGCGATATCGAAGTGGACTACTTCACCTACATCACCACGCATTGTGTCACGAATTAAATGGTAGCGTTGCCATGTCTCTTTCATGGAGTCATCACGAGCAATTGTACCCATTAATTCTTTATCAAGAACTTCGCCATCCATAAATGCAGAAAGTTTTTCTTTTTGCATGTAAAAGTACCCTTCAGTCAATGATGGTTCACCCACAATTAAAACTCTTGTATTAATGGTTGAACCTTATTATCAATAGCTTCTCGCGCCCTAAAAATACGTGAACGTACTGTTCCGACAGGGCAATCCATAATGACCGCTATCTCTTCATAGCTTAGCCCGTCAAGTTCCCGAAGTGTAATAGCAACCCTTAAATCTTCAGGTAATGACTCTATGGTGTGAAAAACCACTCTCCGTAACTCTTCAGACAACATTAAATTCTCAGGGTTCGAAATTTCTTTTAGTGCATTGGGTGATTCGAAATTTTCAACATCACTCGCATCTAAATCATTCGAAGGCGGACGTCGCCCCTGTGCGACCAGATAATTTTTTGCTGTATTCACAGCAATGCGATAAAGCCATGTATAAAAAGCACTATCTCCACGGAAAGAACCGATGGCACGATAAGCTTTAATAAAGGCTTCTTGCGAAACATCTGGTACATCGCCCTGTGGTACATAACGGGAAATCAGGCTTGCTACCTTGTGTTGATAGCGGATAACCAGCAAATTAAAGGCTTTCTGGTCACCATTTTGTACCTTTTCAACCAACATTTGGTCCGTTAACTGCTCGCTCATTAGAGATGGACTCTCCCGAAGTCAAGCTTCGCACTATTTTTAAATGACTCCGTCATATTTACTCTCGTTATTCCTTCTCGTTTTTATGAGCTACAAGACTTAGAGCGCAAAAATAGTATGAAGTTCAATTCAATCATTATTTTAAGAGATGAATCACAAAAAAATCATCATGATGATCACCCAACCAAAATGCAATCTGCCAATAAAAAAACGATAACACAATGATATTATTTGAATATATACGATTACTTACAACAATATATATTATCTTAAACAAGATATTATTAAATATAGATTTAATAATATAAATAAAAGTCAGTCACCCAAGATTGGAACTTGTCGGTATAGTGCCCTTCATTATTACGAATAATAAGTTCATCTATACTACATGCAACACTGCCTTGATTTTGTCTTTGAAATGCTAACAAAACTCGATGATAAGGCTTATCTGCACTGTCTTTAATATTAACGCGTTTCGCAACATTCCACTCTTTTTTTTCTGCAATTTCAATAAATTGCTCACCAATAGAATAAGGTAATACAACACAGAACAAACCATCTTCGGTGATAAGTGATTGCGCACTATCCAGTAATCCCTCATGCGTTAAAGTTTTGGTATAACGCGCTTGCTCACGAACATCATTACGACAAGCAATTGCTGGCTCAAAATAAGGAGGATTACTAACAATCAAATCATACTTATTTTGCGTTTGCTCTGCATAATGATGAATATCACTATGATGGATATGAATAAATGAATGCCATTGTGACTCCTGAGCATTTTCCGTCGCTTGTAATGCGGCTTTCTCATCAAGTTCAATGCCATCAATACACTCAATTTTAGTCGCTCGTTGAGCTAGCATTAATGCAATTAGTCCACTTCCTGTACCAATATCAAGTGCTCTTTTTACATTATCGATAGGCGCCCAAGCCCCTAATAAAACACCATCTGTACCCACTTTCATTTCACACTTATCATGAGCAACAAAAAATTGTTTAAATGTAAAACCACCTTTGCGTAATCCTGCTTTTTTCACTTTCTTTTGATTCATCTATTGGCTCTATTGATTTGTACAGCAATCTCTTTTTTATTGCTTATCAATCATGTCACGGAAAAAGAGATATATGATAAGATAACGTTTCTACAACCCCTATCTTAACATTAAACTATTTGTATACGATGCACGCTTATTTAGATTAAGCCTAAAAACAACGAATACCTTCGTCTATCGGTAATATATAATGTGATAGCGGTAAATCCTCTGGCTTTTAGCGGGGGATAATGTCAAAATCCGCGCCCTAAACAGAGGTATACAATGACAGCCACGACATTTTCCAGTCTTGAACTTGATGAAAGTTTATTGACCGCATTAGAAGAAAAAGGATATCAACGTCCTACAGCTATTCAAGCAGATGCAATTCCTGCTGCAATGGATGGACGCGATATTTTAGGCTCTGCGCCAACAGGCACAGGGAAAACTGCGGCCTTTTTGCTTCCGGCAATTCAACACTTGCTTGATTATCCACGTAAAAAATCAGGCCCGCCGCGTATTCTTATCCTGACACCAACACGCGAACTTGCTATGCAAGTTGCCGAGCAGGCAAAAGAATTATGTGCGCACACACATTTAGATATCGCCACAATCACGGGCGGTGTTGCTTATATGAATCACGCTGAAGTCTTCAGTGAGAACCAAGATATCGTTGTTGCGACAACAGGTCGTTTATTACAGTACATCAAAGAAGAAAACTTTGACTGCCGCGCAGTGGAAATGCTGATTTTAGATGAAGCAGACCGTATGTTAGATATGGGTTTCGCTAACGATATCGAAACTATTGCAGGCGAAACTCGCTGGCGCAAACAGACATTACTGTTCTCTGCAACACTGGAAGGTAATGCGGTTATTGATTTTGCACAGCGCATCCTCAACGAACCTGTTGAGCTTAATGCTGATCCTTCTCGCCGTGAACGTAAAAAAATTCAGCAGTTCTATTATCATGCTGATAATCTTGAACATAAAACAGCGTTACTTGCAGCATTACTTAAGCAAGACGATGTTAAAAAATCGATTGTCTTTGTTCGTAAAAGAGAGCGTGTAAGAGAGCTTGTCACTGCGTTAGAAAAACAAGGTATTAAATGCAGCTACCTTGAAGGTGAAATGGCGCAAACACAGCGTAACGATGCAATCAAACGTTTAGAATCAGGCAAAATGAATGTGCTTGTTGCCACAGACGTTGCTTCTCGTGGTCTTGATCTAGATGATATCACACACGTTTTCAACTTTGACTTACCTCGTACTGCGGATGTTTACTTGCATCGTATTGGTCGTACAGGACGTGCGGGCCGTAAAGGTATCGCAATTTCATTAGTTGAAGCTCATGATCACCCATTATTAGGGAAAATTGGCCGTTACGTTCAAGAGCCAATTAAATATCGTGTTGTTGCTGAACTACGTCCAGAAACCAAAGCACCAAGCCTGAAAGCAACATTCAAACCTTCTAAAAAAGTACTTGCTAAACGCAAAGCGAAAAAAGAAGAAGAGAAAAAAGCAGTTAAAGAAAAAGTGCGAACTCGCGATCGTAAAAATATTGGTAAACGTCGCAAAGCAGTTGCTGAACATACAGAAAAAAATGTTGCACCTACTGCACCAGTAAAAGAAACGAATACTAATAACGAATAATCTGTGCTCTTTCTGAACCTATAAAAAAACCGTAGCTATATAATATAGTTACGGTTTTTTATTTTTTTCATTTGTATAGAAAAAAAGCCCGATATTTTCATATCGAGCTTATTATTAACTTATTACTTTAGTGAAAATTACAGACTTTCTGTGAAAGTACGAGTAATAACATCACGTTGTTGTTCTGGAGTCAGTGAGTTAAAACGCACAGCATAACCAGAAACACGAATAGTTAATTGAGGATATTTCTCAGGATTGTTAACAGCATCTTCCAGTGTTTCACGGCTTAATACGTTAACGTTAAGGTGTTGACCACCTTCTACACGAACAACCGGTTTAGATTCTACAGGCACTTCACGATATTCGATATTGCCTAACTCTTTACGGTTAATCACTTGGCCTTCTTCAAAACCTTTTTTAGCACAGATGCAACGAGCTTCGCCGTTTTCATCATCTAATAACCAGAAAGAGTGTAATAAATCGTCGTTATCAGCTTTAGTAATTTGGATACCAGTAATCATTTCGACCTCCAATTTGGGCACAAAATCAAATTCCAATCTCATATCAGAACTTGGGTATTTGGTCTAACCAATGTTTCTGTCTACTTATATACCAGTATAAATGGCGCCATTCTTTGATAAATATCAATAAAATTCATAAGCACTTTATCCAAGAGGGTGCAAAGTGTTGTTTTAAATCAATAATCATTCATCACTGATTTGCAATTTTTTTTGTAAATTTTCAAATAAAAGTTGATGGCTCAATTAATTTTTATTTTTAGCCCGTAATATTTTCATTCCCTTGATGAAATCGGTAAGCTTAGACACTATAAGATATCAACAAGGATTTTAGGTTATGACTACACCATTAACTTGGCATGATGTGATAGGCGCTGAAAAAGAAAAGCCTTACTTTCATCAAATTATGTTTCAAGTCGCACAACAAAGAGCCGCTGGTAAAATTGTTTATCCTCCTCAAGAAGATATTTTTAATGCTTTTCGTTTTACGCCTTTTGATAATGTGAATGTAGTTATTTTGGGGCAAGATCCTTATCACGGCCCTAATCAAGCACATGGACTCTCTTTTTCAGTACGACCAGGCGTGCCAGCACCACCTTCATTAGTCAATATGTATAAAGAACTAGAAAAAGAATACCCTGATTTTAAACGCCCTAACCACGGCTATTTAGAAAGCTGGGCAAAACAAGGTGTTTTATTACTTAATACCGTATTGACGGTAGAGAAAGGCCAAGCACATTCTCACGCTAACTATGGTTGGGAAATCTTTACTGACGCAGTAATCGAACAGATCAATCAGCGTAGAGATGGGGTTATTTTCTTACTTTGGGGCGCTCATGCTCAGAAAAAAGGACGTTTTATTGATACAAATAAACACGTTATTTTAAAAGCACCTCATCCATCCCCGCTTTCTGCTCATAGAGGCTTTTTAGGTTGTGGTCATTTTAAACAAGCCAACGATATTTTACAGCAGCAAGGCCGCAAACCAATCAATTGGCATCTTGATCCCATTGAATAAAATTCCCCTATAAAACATAAAACCGCACAATAACAAGAATATTGAATAATCTTCGTATTGTGCGGTTTACTTTATCTACATGTAATAACTCATGTGATAACGAATGTTTTAATCAATGTTATTTAGAAACGATAACCATAGCTGGGCGCAGTAAACGGCCGTTTAAGGTGTATCCTTTTTGCATAACATCAACAACATGATTAGAGTCATGTGCTGGGCTATCAATTAATGTCATCGCTTGGTGAACTTCAGGGTTAAATACCACATTTTTTTCTTCAACCACTTCAATGCCAAATTTATGAACAGCATCTAAGAATGATTTCAGCGTTAACTCTAACCCTTCAATCATAGGTTTTAGCGATTCATTTTCATGATCAGCCGCAGATAAAGCACGCTCTAAATTATCAAGTACAGGCAGTAACTCATTAGAAAATTTCTCAAGCGCAAATTTATGTGCTTTCTCAACATCTTGTTGAGTACGGCGACGAATGTTCTCAACTTCAGCTTGAGCGCGGATCATTGCTTCACGCTCTGTCTTTTGAGATTGCTCAAGTTGTTTTTCAAGAGAATCAACACGCGCTAATGCTTCCACTAATTCAGCTTGAGCATTAAAGTCCGCTTGTGCTTCTTCGGTCATTGTTGGCTCTTGAGACTCATTCATTGCAGATCCCATTCCTTCTTTTTCTTTTGAGGCTTGCTCTTCATGTACATTTTGTTCTTTACTACTCATGAACATCTCCGCGTAGTTTTGGTATTCATCTTCATATTTAGTTTATTATGGGGATCAATAAACGGGTTTCAAGGAATTGGCGCAAAACGAGGGTAAAAAAATGCCAGATAATACCGTAACAGAAGAAAAACACTTTAAATGCATTGGCATTGTCGGCCATCCCCGTCATCCTGAAGCAATTTCAACGCATGAAATGCTCTATCATTGGCTATTGGCTCAAGGTTATGACGTTATTATTGATACACAAGTTGCTCAAGAACTAAAACTAGAAAATGCACAAACAGGTGATTTAACACAAGTGGGCAAAGTTGCTGATCTTGTCATTGTTGTTGGTGGTGATGGCAATATGCTTGGCGCTGCGCGCGTTTTATCTCGCTATAACATTAAAGTAATTGGCGTTAACCGAGGTAATTTAGGTTTTCTTACCGATCTCGACCCTGATAATGCCTTACAGCAATTAACCAATGTGTTAGCTGGGCACTATCATGAAGAAAAGCGTTTTTTACTTGAAGCACGCGTCTATGCTGAAGGTCAAAGAAATCGCATTGGTACAGCAATCAATGAAGTCGTGCTTCATCCTGGCAAAGTTGCTCATATGATCGAGTTTGAAGTTTACATTGATGATCGTTTTGCTTTCTCTCAACGTTCTGATGGCTTAATTATCGCAACACCAACAGGATCAACGGCCTATTCACTCTCTGCCGGTGGTCCTATTTTAACACCCAATCTTGATGCTATTGCGCTTGTGCCTATGTTTCCACATACCTTGTCAGCACGCCCTTTAGTTATCAGCAGTGATAGCCAAATTCGCTTAAAATTCTCACAAACAAATATCGATTATGAAGTCAGTTGCGATAGCCAATTAGTGTTACCCATTAAAGAAGGTGATGAAGTTATTATTAAGAGAAGTCGTCAAAAACTCAATTTAGTTCATCCGACTGATTACAATTATTTTAATACGCTCAGCTCAAAATTAGGTTGGTCGAAAAAAATGTTTTAATTTTTGTGCCTCACTACTTTACTGTATAAAAAACCAGTTTATACTGTATGTAATTACAGATATGTTTTTATACACAGGAGAGGCACTATGCTGACTCAATTAACCATTAGTCATTTTGCCATAGTCCGTGAACTTGAAATCGATTTTTCTGGTGGCATGACCACCATTACAGGCGAAACTGGCGCAGGTAAGTCTATTGCAATTGATGCACTAGGTTTATGTTTAGGTAACCGTGGTGATGCCAATATGGTGCGCCCAGGTGCAACTAGAGCCGATTTATGTGCACGATTCTCACTCTCTGACACGCCATCAGCACAACGTTGGCTTGAAGAACATCATCTTGATGATCATAATGAATGCCTATTAAGAAGAACTATCTCTGCTGATGGGCGTTCTCGTGGTTTTATCAACGGCACTTCCGTACCACTTTCACAATTAAGAGAGCTTGGTTCTTTACTTATCCAGATCCATGGACAACATGCTCACCAACAACTTCTAGAGCCTCGCTATCAAAAACAACTGCTTGATATCTATGCCCATGAACCGGCTTTATTAAAAAGCATGAAGTCGGCTTATCAAACATGGCATCAAAGTTGCCAAACTTTAGCCGCTTTTCAACAACTCTCTTTAGAACGAGAAGCAAGACAGCAACTGGTTGATTACCATTTAAAAGAACTCAATGAATTTCAGCCAGTACAAGGCGAATACCCAGAATTAGATCAAGAATATAAACGTCTTTCTAACTGCGGGCAATTTTTGACTTTAAGCCAAAATAGCTTACAAATTTTAAGCGATAACGAAGAGCAAAATATTTTAAGTATGCTCAATGTGGCTAAACATGAAATTGCTGAACTGACCTCTATGGAAAGTCAGTTCAATTCACTATTAGAGATGCTGGAAGAAGCTACTATTCAAATTAGTGAAGTGAGTGATGAACTTCGTCATTATAGCGATCGCTTAGAGATGGATCCTAATCGCTTATTTGAAGTTGAAAAACGCATGTCTAAGTATATCAGTTTGTCACGCAAACATCGTGTCGCACCTGAAGAATTATACGATCTTCATCAGCAATTAATTGAAGAAAAAAATGCCCTACTTCGTCAAAATGATGATTGTGACGCTTTAATAGAACAAGTTAAAGCTGACCATTTAATTGCATTAGATGTCGCAAAACAGTTACATCAGGTTCGCCAGCAGTATGCGAATGAATTAAGCCAGCTTATCACCAACAGTATGCATCAATTATCAATGCCTCATGGCTATTTTACTGTTGATACTCATTTTGATGATAGCTCACTGCAAATCGATGGTGCCACAAAAGTTGAATTTAATGTCACTACAAACCCAGGACAACCGCATCAAGCCCTTTCTAAAGTTGCTTCTGGTGGTGAATTATCACGTATTGCACTTGCAATCCAAGTGATCACGGCGAAGAAAATGGATACGCCTGCTCTTATTTTCGATGAAGTTGATGTTGGTATCAGTGGTCCTACTGCTGCTATTGTGGGTAAATTATTACGCGAATTGGGTGAATCAACTCAAGTAATGTGTGTCACTCACTTACCTCAAGTCGCGGGTTGTGGTCATCAACACTATTTTGTCAATAAAGAGACAAATGGTGAAGAAACTGAAACAACCATGAAACTATTATCGAAAAAAGAACGTCTACAAGAGCTCGCTCGTTTATTAGCAGGTAGTGAAGTCACCAAAAATACCTTAGCAAATGCGAAAGATTTGTTGGCTGCATAACGATTAACAAACTTTTATTGATATTTAGGGTCATAGGCAGAGTGTGAAAGGTTTTCAATTGCTGCGTTGTCGATTATCATCGTCACTATGACCCTAAAAGGAATGTAATAACCATGCGTTTTAAACTGTTAAAAGTTGCCGCCTTATCTTTAGTCGTAATGACTTCAGGTTGCTCTATGTTCGAGAGACTGGTTTATCACCCAGATATCAATCAGGGAAATTATTTAACGCCAGCCGAAGTCGCAAAAGTTCAGCAAGGAATGACACAGCAGCAAGTTCAATTTGCCCTTGGTACGCCAATGCTAAAAGATCCTTTCGGAAGCCAGACTTGGTATTATGTTTTCCGTGAAGAGCCTGGTCATCAGAAAGTACGTCAAGAGACTCTTACCCTGACTTTTGATAGCAATGGCATACTGACTAAGATTGATAAACAAGGCAATATGCCTAACTTCTCAGCACCTGAAACAAAATCGTAATGCGATAACAGCGCTAAGAAAGCTTAGTTTTGTATAGATTGGCAAAAACGGATTGCACCCCATACGTTAGATTTGACGTTGGGGTGTGTTTTTATAAAGAGAAATTGCTTTATAACAGTGTTGTCTTGTATTGTGTCTGTCTGTAATCAAACGGCCTATCAATGCAATATATGATGCTCACCCCTATTGGGCAAAAAGCATAATATTAATCTGCTTTTTGTCGTGCTTTCTCAGCACGTTTACGACGCATTTCTTTAGGATCGGCAATTAAAGGTCGATAAATTTCAACTCTATCACCGTCTCGCACATTATCGCTTAACTTTGCTGGTCGACTATAAATACCCACTTTATTCTTAGTCAAATCAATATCATTACAAATCGTTAAGATATTTGAAGCAATAATGGCTTGTTCAACAGTATCCCCTAATGTTACTTCCACAGGGATAAGGTACTGTTTGTCAGGTAACGCATAGGTTACCTCTACCCATATTTTAGTCACGATAGATCTCTTTCGCTCTGTGAGTAAACGCCTGCACCATATTGTTCGTTAAATCCTTAAAAATACGACCAAAGGCTAACTCAATTAATTTATTGGTAAACTCAAAGTCTAGCTGAAACTCTATCTTACACGCATTATCATCAAGTGCGGTAAACACCCATCCCCCAGTTAATTTACGAAAGGGACCATCAACAAGACGCATATCCACACGTTCATTTGTCTTTAAAAAATTATGGGTAGTAAATGTTTTACTGATCCCTGCTTTAGAGACATTTATTGATGCAATCATTTCTTCTGGTGTGCTTTTGATCAGTTTACTTCCAACGCATCCTGGTAGAAAATCAGGATAAGTAAGAACATCATTAACCAGTTTAAACATTTGCTCTGTACTAAAAGGGACAAGAGCAGATCGACTAATCTGAGGCATAGTTATTCCTGTACGACAACACTGTGCGGATCATATCATTGAACAGTGACTAATTAAAAATCTAATGGAATATAGCTTAAGTTTTATGCAATTGAAAAGAAAACAGTCGGTTAAATGATTTCTTTCTATTGCTCATACAGTATAATGTGGACATTATGACAAAGAAAAAATCACACAAACCTGGTTCTGCGACCATTGCGTTAAACAAACGTGCTCGCCATGAATATTTCATCGAAGATGAGATTGAAGCGGGCTTGGCGCTCCAAGGCTGGGAAGTTAAATCACTGCGAGCCGGTAAAGCAAACATCAGTGATAGCTATGTTATCATGCGTGATGGCGAAGCTTATCTTTTTGGTGCAACGATTACGCCTTTAAATGTTGCATCAAGCCATGTCGTTTGTGATCCGACACGTACCCGTAAACTATTATTAAAACAGCGTGAACTTGATAACCTTTATGGTCAAATCAACCGTGATGGTTATACCGTTGTTGCACTTTCTCTTTATTGGAAAAACGCTTGGTGCAAAATCAAAATTGGCGTTGCAAAAGGTAAAAAAGATCACGATAAACGTGAAACCATTAAAGATCGTGAGTGGAAATTAGACAAAGCACGTATTATGAAAAATGCTAACCGCTAAATTGCGTTAAGTACTAGCAATGACAAGTATTTTTCTGATATACTCGCTGTCAACAACTTGGGGCTGATTCTGGATTCGACGGGATTTGCGAAACCCAAGGTGCATGCCGAGGGGCGGTTGGCCTCGTAAAAAGCCGCAAAAAAGATAGTCGCAAACGACAATCAATATAAAGCACTAGCAGCTTAATAACCTGCTTTGAGCCCTCTCTCCCTAGCTTCCGCTCTTAAGACGGGGATAAAGAGAGGTCAAACCCAAAAGAGATCGCGTGGATGCCTAGCTTGGGGTTGAAGCGTTAAACTTAATCAAGCTAGCTTATTCATGGCGCGTCTGTCCGCAGTGGGTAAGTGAAATTAAAGATAGACTAAGCATGTAGTACCGAGGATGTAGAAATTTCGGACGCGGGTTCAACTCCCGCCAGCTCCACCAAATTTGGTGGGTCAGTGATAGGACAACGGTTTCAAAAACAAGAAGTTAGCGAAATCGACAAGACTACACACTGACAACAAAAGGACTATAAATGACACGCAAATGACACGCGGATCATTTAAAGTTTAGAAAGGCTCACTTCGGTGGGCCTTTTTTATAGAATAATATTAATGGAGAGTATTAGATGGCTTCTTCTGAATTAGTTCGTTTATCAAAACGCAAAGAAAATAGAAAAGCAGTTGAAAAAGCCTTTGAAAATTCCAATAGAACCTATTTAATTCACTACTCCTGCGAATCATTCTATGATAACAAATCAGGTACATCTCGTCGTGTAACTTCAATTGCAGTTAGAAATTTAAGCTCTGCTCAAACTCACTCATGGTCAATACATAAATCAGCAGAATTACATAATAAAATTAATACGATAAATGAAGATATCGATAATTTAGAATGTGACATGTTGTCTAGTTACTTTGATTTTTTGAGAAAAAATGCAGATTTTACATATATTCACTGGAATATGCGTGATGAGGCTTATGGTTTCCAAGCATTAGAACATAGATTTAGGGTTCTTGGTGGAGAACCATTTATACTTCAGGATGATAAAAAGCTAGATTTAGCTAGAGTTTTGGTCGCTTTATTTAGCCGTGCATATTGCTCTCATGAGTCTAAAAGTGGGAAAAATGGTCGGTTAATGGTATTAACTGAAATGAATGGAATAGCTGATTTAGATGCACTATCTGGTGCAGAAGAAGCAGAAGCTTTTGAAAATGGAGAATATTTAAAACTCCACAGATCCACCTTAAGAAAAGTAGATATTTTTGCAAATATCATTGATAGGGTTCATGACAATACATTAAAGACAGATGCTAATTGGTTCGATCGCAATGGTATTCACCCAGTAGTTATAATTGAATTAATCAAGACACACCCTGTGTATTCTGGCATAGGCATTGCGAGCACTATAATTGCTTTATATACCCGTTTATTTGGTCTATTCTAATTAGATTATTGTTATAGGGGACTGATTATAGATTTATCATATATAAAAATTACTTAATATAAAAATATTGTGTAAATCCATACCAATCTTTTGCACTATATTTAGATTCAATTCAGTAATAGAGATTACCAAATGAAAAATCTAGCTGAACTAACGCAGGAAGAAAAAGACAAGGTCAATGTCAATTTAGCTGCTTCGGGTGTCACATATAAAGAACGCCTCAATATGCCAGTTGTTGTGTCCGAAGTTGAACGACAACAACCAGCATGTTTGTAAATGTGCCTTATAAAGGATTACCATTTTATATGAAGTAGATTATCTCCCATCTTAATTATTGGAGCGCACAGAAGCCACATACATAATACTCATTCTTATTTATTACTTTGTATTTGCAGTTTTGCCACGCCATTGCTTATTAGAATCAGAGATTTTGTTAGTATCTATTGAATCAACCTTACCTTCATCAAACCTAAGAGAATTAGAAACTGTAATGGATAATTTTGCTTTTTCTGCCATGTTTTTTAGTGAGTTATCATCAAAAAAACCTTTTTTCCGTAACCTTAATTTTAAGGCTAACTGTCGCTTAGCTTCAGTTCTATTTCTTGGCTTTGAATTTATAATCTCAAGCTCTTCCTTGGTTACAGAAGGAACTTCAGAAACGGCCTTGGATAGCTGAACTGATCTAGCTATCATTTTTAACAATCTTTTTTTTGCCATATAAAACACCCATAAAATATTCCATCTAATATAATTATTATAAATGGTTAAAATTTCTTTTCAGTTAAAATATAACATAGCATTATTCTTCTACCTCTTCTTTAACTATGCATTCCTCTTCCGCTTTCTGCGCTTCTTCCATCTCACGCATTCTCACGTTATAGATTGATTGCTCTGGCATCTGTACACGAACGGAGATAAAACGACCATCAGGGATATCAATTGGGTCGCCGTCATTGAAACCATCAATATCATTACGGGCGAATTTAGGTGCGTTAGGATGAGTACGGTGATAAGTTTTAACGAGAATCGAACCGTCCTCATTAACAATAGAGTCAACCCAAATAAGAGGCTGTTTATTTACATCGAGTGGAATTTCAATACCGCCATCGATACCACCCCAGCCAGCGTCTGAATTAAAGCCCAAAACGCCTTCAATGAGATATTCACCTTGCCCTACTCGAGTAACAATAGCGCCTTCGGATTCGTCGTTAGTTGTGAAGGTGCCGTCTGGATTAATGTCAATAATAGGGGATGCTTTCTTGTAGAATCCGTTAGAGTCTGGCTTTGCGTTACCTAGATGAAGAACCTCATAAGTACCAACCCAATTACCACTCTCTTTGTATGTGTATAATAATTTTTTATTACGACCAAATAACCCTATCTGGTATGATTCTGGTTGTGTTGCATGAGCTGAAACTATACCCATGTAAACGGTACCCATTATTTCGCCGTCAATGTTTGTTGATGTATAGAACCCATTATTTTTAAAGTCATTTTTTGATGATTTAACACCATCACTATTCACGTTCATTAATTCAGACCAGTAAGTCCAATTACCTACATTCCTCATTCTGTAAGCAAGGTTTTTACTGGATGCTTGTATTTGAAAAACCTGTCCAGTTCCATCGCTACCGCCACCTCTAGCAGAAGATATCAAAGATCCAAAAGGATTGTAAAAATTAGCACTACTACTTCCACCTGATGCCCAAAAACCATTTGTATCTAAGTTATTTGCATTGGTGCTTTCTGCTTGAGTTGTTCCTGTTTTCGCATTTAAGCCAACACCATAATCACCAACAAGCATTATTACACCAGACGCTTTTGGTATTTGAATACCGTTATAACCCGATGAGGAATTTAATTCTATATTAGTGCTACCGGAATTGTTTGTTGATAATGATATTGATGTTTTTCCATCTGCTGATTTTGATGTTAATTTTGTTGTTGCCTCTATCGCAGATGTAAATGATTGTGTTTTTGATAATTTTAAATCTGCTTTATTACTAATATCCTCCTGCATCTTCTTAATACTATCGAGCGTGATAACTTCACCGTTCGGCATCTCAATTTTTGTCTGCCCTGTTTCACTCATCCACGTATTCATTGCATCGAGAAAATACTGTGCATAACTATTAATAGCGACCATCGTTCTTGCTGCATCACTATTATTATCGGGTTCAGTAATATGAATTGAGAATGTGGTGTTAGTTGCTGTGGCTAATGCTGGTTGTGCTAATACTAATTCAGTATCGGAATTAACGGATTTAATCATATACGGAATATTAGTATTTCCCGATTTAATTAAAATAGTCATTCCGATATTAATAGCTGGATTATTATTTTTAAATTTAGTGCCAGTGCCTTTGACAATAGCAGACCCTGACACTGTGTTAACAGTGCCTGTTGTGTATATCATGATTTATTTCCTTATTGCTTGCAGGCTAATAGTGTTATTTTGAAATATCTATCTTCGCTGTCATACCTAAATACGCCGGGCGTATTCGCTTTTAACGTTGTTGATGGAGAATTCCAATAAGTAAATTCTTTATAATTCCCACCATTTTTAATTTCAAAGAACTTATCATCGTTTAACCATAATCGACACCACTTACTATTATGTGTCGTCGCTATGGTGACTACTTGAATAACACGGTCAAAAGATTGTGCCGGTATTGTAATTGTTTCTCCATTACCAAGAGAATAAAACTTAACTATGTCACCTTCGATATTCTCCACTTTTAAAGTGCCCTTAATCTCACAATCCTTGTCAATAATCACATTATTCATTGTGCCTTTAGTGGCTTTAATTTCTCCTCTAAATTTTGCATTCTCAAATTCAGCATATCCATTTTTATTAATTATCCAGCCTGATTTCCCCGCCACATAATTATTTGATTGAATAACATTCCCTATTTTTGCATTTGTAATAGAGCCATCTTCGATAAATAAATCTCGAATAAACAATTGCCCATTTTTGGCATACATGAATAATTCCATCTGGCCATTTGATGGGTTATACCAAGCGAAGTTATTCGCGTTGTAACCAAAGAATGATTCGAGCTTTCCATTCTTAACTTGAGCACTAATCACTTGCCCTGCTGCATTGTATTTCACGTTGTTATGAACAATCGTGATATTAATTGAGTGTGTGACAACGCCATCACCAGATTGCTCAAACGTAGCCTGCATTTTCTCTTCAATCATGCCTTGTTGTTCGCCAAATTGCACTTGAACCTGTTTTCTATCTTCAGCAGAGGCTTGGTTTGCTTCTGAAATGGCTTTCGTGTTGGAGATAACGTCCGCAGCAATACGCCCCATCTCCTTATCTGTATTGCCTAACTTCTGATTAGTGTTAGCTAAATCTTGGTTGGTACCATCAATGCGTTTATTTGTTGCATCATTAGTTGTTTTTAACTCTGTGCGAATTTCAGTTGATGTTTGCCCGATCGCTTTATCTAAATCAGAAATCGTTGTTTTAACTTCTTTAATTTCAGAGTTAAATGTATTTTCTGCATTATCAATTGATGAGTAAAGCTGAGTAACGGTTTGGGCCCAGGCTTCTTCTTGAGTTGCATTAGCCAACCATAACTCATTAATACCCGCTTGAGCTTCGGCGTGTTTTACTAACAACTGTCTGAAGTTACGATAACTCGTGTTACTTAAAATAATTGCGGTCTCAGAGTTCCAATCAAGTTTTTTATCAAGCTCTTTAAACGCATCCGTTTCTCTAACTGTGTTATCTAAATCATCAAAAATATCTGAGGGCAATGAAACTGGAATACCAGAAGCTTCTACGAATACAGATTTGCCATAACTATTGATGGTTCGGATATAGAAATAGTACGTGTTACCAGCTTTTAAATTCTCCTGCGTCCAGAAGTTTCCTTGGCCAACTTTGTTTGCTTTGTTGATCACTTCATTTTCAGAGAGGTTAGCGAGTTTTTTATCACTAAACCAAAACTCAAACGTATAACCAAAGACAGCACTATCGCCCTGTTTAGGTGATGCCGTTAAACTGAACATACCCGGCGTTATTTCAACACCTATCGGTGCTGGCGGTGCCTGAATAGCAAAATCACTGATAGCAGGTGCAGACATAGCACCAGCGACATTAATTGCTCTCACTTCGACACGATAAGTGCCTCGAGTTAAACCATTAATATCAACACGCTCACCCGGTACTTGAATAGACTGTATAACCTTTCCATTCTGGAGAATATTAACGGTGTTATAGCGAATATCCGATGCCACGTTCTGCCACGATATATATCCTTGAACAATGTCTGTGACAGAAAGTGGAACAAAGGCTAGGTTAATAGGTGCTGCTACACCACCGGTGGGTAGTTTAGTGAATGGGGGTCTAACAAAGGGTTTCCCAATGACGTCTTCATATAAATAAGCACCATCTTCTTCTAATGTCAGAGAGACACCATCTAAAGCATGGAAGGTCCATTCAGCAATACGAAACTCAAGACCACTAATATTTAAAGAAGGTAAATCTAATAAAACAACTTCACCAGGGCGATACGCATAACCATCTAAATTCATTGTCAGTTGAACACGTCTACCAGCTTTCTTTTTGCGCAAGTATTGTCGTGCTAGTCGCTGTGCTTGATAAGGACTGGTAACAAAGCGGTAATCAACATTTTCCCTGATTTCTAAACCATCCTCTTCTATCCATTCATTGACAATAACAGGCGTAAAATCTGTCTTAGTATAGAGTTGCTCAGCATCAATGAAAGTACCGTACACCGCATTAGTGGCATCTTTTAGCCCCGTTTCAGGAGTACAAGTTACGGTATCAATAAGTTGTGATTCTGTAATAGTTTTCAATGCTGGTCCATAATATGCACCAACTTGAATACCGTGTTTTCCTGCGGTGAATGTCGGTTCCGCGTTAATACATTTGTGCATTGCTTCCAATACACTAGATGGACTTTCATTTAGATCATAAGCACCATTTAATGTGTATCGGCGCTCTGAGCCATTTTCAGCATCACTTACGCTTTCATCGCATAAATCCGCAGATTGTTTAAAACTTTCAAAATCAATATCGCTATCAGGAACCTTTAAATAATCTCTATAATAATCAAGAATAACTAGAGCTCCATTATTCGACCATTGTGTTTCCCCTGTACGCGGATCGAAAAGTTCTTTACCCCAAATTTCACATTTCACATTGGGTAAACCATAAGGGAATTTTTCTTGGTCAAATGTGAGTGTCACACGTAACCAAGCCATACCTCGCCCAATCATATCCTCTTTCCATGATGGGCAGTTTTTTAGCATAAAGGGATCAGCATCTTTCCTATCGTTATGTAATTCCCACGAAGCCTTGTCACCAAAAGTCTCAATGAGATCATCACCAAGCCAAATTTTTCCCACCCTATCGATAGGATGCCCAGCCAAAGCAAGCGCCAATGTGATTTTTTCATTTTCCTCTTGTTCTCCTGGTTCTTCTTCAGCAAAGAAAAGTAATCCAGAAGCAACGGTTTTCCCAACAATGACGGTTTCTGACGCAGAAGGAGAGCGTAACATTTGCTTGCGTTCGCTAGTGTCACGATAGTCCATGGAGGGAATTTTCGGTTTGAATATTAAAGAGCCGGCAACTTGAACTGCGATACCTGCCGACATTAATGCTATACCTAACGGCGCGGTGATCCCACCATTGAACAACCCTGCGATCATCAACCCAGCACCAACCACTTTTGTAAGTAATCCACCACTACCACCCATTATTCCACTCTCCACGCTTTGATAGGGTTAATTTTCACGGGTCTAACACCAATAGAAGTAACTCCCCAATAATTACCCGCCCATACTACGGCCATGCTGTCCCCGTCATCACCCTTGAACATGACAAGATCCCCACGCTGTACAGAATCAACAGAAATAGATTTAAAGTAGTGGGAAACCGCCTTATCAAGTGATCCAAATTTAGATTTGATAAGGTTGAAGGCTTCTGCTTTGGTTTTGTATTGCCCAAGAAAGAGTTTTATTGGAGAGAAACCACATTGTGCGTAAATACATTCAGAGGCAAAAATACAACAGTCAAATTCACCCCATGAAAAAGGGCGACTCATGGCCCCCCTTATGGTTTCTGGTAACTGGAGTGTCCAGTTTGGTTGTTTCATTAAGGCCTCTTAGAAAACAAAAAACCCACCGAAGTGGGTTTGTAAGAAAAATAGAATACTATTAAAAATTTATATTTTGCTTAAATAATTCGTTAGCTATCTTCTTGTTTTTAGGTGGTAACAGTGAAAACTTTTCATTTTTCAACATGGTAAATAAATCAATAGCCTCACTAATTTCATCACCTTGTGATTTTTGTCTTTCAATATATTTATTACCATATTTAGCAAATTTAATAATCATTGATTCATTTAACTTACCATCACTTGAAATAATATTATCTCCGATAACTTGTGCTTCACGAAAGTAATCAATGACCAATTTTTCTTTTTCTTCATTACTAAGTGTAATTGAAGATGACTCTAATAATGACGTTAGTAATTCAACTTGCCTGCGGTTTTTTTTATCAATAGCCTCTAATAATTCCACTACTCTATCGGCTCTAACACTGGCTCTATTTAAGAAAAACCAAAACACAATAGAGATTATTAAAAGAATGATGTACACAATAAAGAATGGATCCATGTCTTGTCCTAATTAATAAAATAAATGTTACTTATAAATGAATGCAGGCGCGTCTTTCTTACTACCCCAATAAATAGCCCGCTCAGCCATTTGAGCAACATACCGAAAGATGCGATCACCCTCCCTTCTTGATGACCATGATTCATCAGTGAACCTGTCAGGCAAACCGATTGACCATCGTTCAAATCGATTAGAAACATTAACACAAACTGCATTCTCTTCACCAGAAACGACACTAATTGATGAGATCTGCCCGACAAACAATATTTCTGCTAACAATGGTTTTCCATCTTCCCCAATCGCCACCATCATTAATCGCACTTCTCTCCCTCGGCTTTGTTCATTCATCACCATACCGACAAGGGACTTGTCAAAACCAGCTAGTTTAAGCTGTAATTGAGGTGGGCTTGTTGTCTTGTTTTCATTAAGTTGACTGATTTCACCAAGACTTCCTACACCTAAATAAGTTTCTCCTGCAATCACAAGCTGACCAACGCCAGTATGCGCACAAGTGACTCCTGATTTTAGGTTTAGTCGAGCGGCAAGCACGATATAAGCACCTTCGTTAATTGCTTTTACCATACCGTCAGAAAATGGATGATATTGCATTAATACAGTACCTCCTCAAATGAAAGGGTAACATTAGAATATCCTAGTCTGCGGTGTTGAAATTTCCCCTGCTCATTGTCTGATAATCGAAAAACCCCAAAAGGGGCTTTGATGATCACCTCTTCGTTCAATGCAGGTGGAGTTCTGAGCATAGGAGAAATTGAAATGACAGCTCGACCTTCGTTGTCGCTAACAACATCCGCTACTACCATTTTCAACTCATTCCCAATTGTGAGGCGGTCACCCTGCTGTAAAACGCGCATATTTCGCTTCCAGCCTGATGTTTGCAAAACACTACCAGACTGCCCAGCAGAGGAAATTTTAGGAGTGCCGTACCCTTCTTTCCCTTTTCTAATCCAACTCGATATTCTCACTCTTCCTGACATACCATCAAGTGCGGCAACAAGAGCCTCAAGTTTACGTGATTTTTCTTCACTTAAATTACTAAACGTTAACTCACAACGCCAACGGCTCCCCGGAAAACGAACTGTTTGACTACTGCCATTAAACGGAGAGGTGAACGTTTTACTATTACTGAGTAATTGCCAATCTTCATTAATAGGGCATACATCTTCTGGCCATGCTAAAATATTCATCTACACTCCTAACGTTCTACGTGCAGTTCCATTACTCTGAAAATCTTGCAATATAATCGCCCTTGCTTTTTGTGCACCAGCTTCTGTGCCTTGTTCTGCAGCTTCTTTCATTGCTTGAGCAAGAATAGCATCACCGTTACCTGTCACCGTAATTTGGTTTACCACTGTGATATTAACTCCTGATGAAGATGATGTTGTGACTGGTGTTGACGGCACCTTTCCTGCCAATGAACCAACAAAACCACCAGAAGCATAGCCCTGTGTCGAATTCATCAAGCGATAAAGATTGCCGATCCCTAATTTTGCTGTCGCTTCTTTTGTGAAGACAAACTCACCACCATGAACAACGCCTTTAGGTTCAAACTTCCCGCCATTGCCCGTATATCCGCCATACGCAAAAAGTCCTCCTGGTCCTCCACCAGCATCGCCACCGCCAGAAGCTCCGCCCATAAAAAAGCTGGTTCCTGCTTCAATCGCTTTGAAAACTAACATCTTCATCACCATACGAGTAATGTCAGATATCACAGCATTCGCAAAGTCTTTAAAGCTACCTTTACCCGTTAAAACAAAATCAGCTAAAGAGTCAGACATATTATTCAAAGCATTAGCGGTTACATTTTTAACGTTTTCCATCACATTGGTAGCGGAATCACTAAAATCCGAAAGCCCCTGACTTAAACCTTCAACAGGATCTAATTTCATTAATTCGCGTTTTTGTAATTCGGCATCAATCTTTTGTTTTGTGAGTTCGACATTGCGCTGTAAGTTTGCGAGTTCTTTATCTCCTAAATCCACACTGGCTTGCTTATACAGCAGATCAACTTCCCTCAAAGCATTTAAGCGCTCCTGTTCTGCCCTTGATTTTCCTATCAATGAGGTTTCAAATTGCATTTGCTCAACTTCTTTATTGCGATCATAAGCAAATTGCGCAACAGCATTAGCACGAGCCATATCATCAATGGCTTTAGCTTTCTCTTTAATAGTTTCGATTGCTTTTGGATCAATCTTTAATATTTCGTCGAATTTTTCTTTATTCTTTTTGATATCGGCAAGTGCAGAATTATATTCATTAAATGAAGATGTGGTGCCATACAGTTGAATACTCTGTCCATCTGCAATTAATGAAGCTTGTTTTTCTTGTAAATCAGAAAGGAGTTTTGTGTACTGTTTGGCATAATCAATGCTTGATTTTGGCGTTTTAGGTGGTTTGATTTTTTTAGATTGTGAGGCAAGTTGTGCGTCAATTTCAGCCTGTAACGCTTTATCATAGCCTTGCATATCAGGCGTTACTTTTCTACTAGCGAGAACATCCTCAGCGTTCAGTTTAGCTAATGCTTCGCCAGTAGCCTTAGCTTTTTCAATAGCTCGGAGAGAGGCATCTATTGATTTTTGAGCATCAGCAGATACGATGATTAAAGAATTCGCTGAAAACTGTTGTTGCTCTTGAGTAGCTGAGCGAATAGATTGCGCTAAATTATCAAAAGCAGAACCTTGTAGATGAAGTTTACCGATTAATTCATCAGATCTAACAGATGCATCATAAATACGACTTGCATAAAGCGCATAGGCATTAGAAACCATTCCATTTTTTTGAACTTCAGCATCAAGCAATAATGCCATTTTTTTACGTATAACTTCTAATTCTCTATTCTTTGTTTCAAGATCAGCTGTTACTTGGATTTCGTCCTTCCTAGCCTTAACTACTTCCGCTGAAAATGACTCGTAATCTCCTGTATAATAAAAAGAGATGCCTTTATTTGCTCCACCAAAATCTGCTGATTTTTTTAAATCCTCTTGTTTTCTCTTTAGCTCTTCTATTTTTTCAATTTGTGCGTCAAAACTATCAAACAATTTACCTATTGACGCCTGACGCTCTGCGTCACTTAATTTCTTCAATGACTCTGTTGCAACGTCTAATGATTTGGCATACTCAAGAGCCTTTTGCCTTGATTGCTCAGCTTGCTGTTGCCACTCATAATAGGCCATTGCGCCTGCCGCCAATAATCCTGTTGCGATCCCTAATGGACCACCAAGAAAAGCTAGTGCGCCTCCAAATCCACGTCCTAATGTTGAACTGGCTCTTTGTGCTGCATTCAATCGTTGTATTGCTAACGTTTCGGCATTTGTGGCCGATACAATAATTGATGACTGCGCTTTCATCCGCATTCTAATGCTACTGCGCTGTGCTTCTGTCTGAGCTAATTGGAGTTGTGCTTGCAAAGAGCGCATCTCAACACGAGCTAATTCTAACTCTGCTGTCATTTTGGCTTGCGTCACTTTAGCTGCAATCAGGTCTTGCTGAACTTTTAATTTTGTTGCTGTGGTTTGCGCATAAGTAGCTTGAGTCCATTTTGTTATTTTTATCACAATAGCCGTAACTGCTAATGCTTCGACTACTTTCATTACTTCAGAAAAATTATTAGATAATGCAGAAAGACCTACATTTAATAACTGAGTTGCGCCAGTGCTTTGATTAGCTTCACCGACAAACCTCGTCATTGCTGACTGCAAATTAGTAAATGATTGGCTAACAGTAGTGACGCTAGTAGCAAATTTTTGGTCAACAGAGGCTTTTACTCGTTCTAATGATTCAATAACTTTTTCTATTGAAGTTTCACCATCTTGAGCTTTTTGTTTTAACTCTCCCATAGAGATCCCCATACCTTCAGCAATGGCTTGTGCTAAACCGGGGATTTGTTCAATAACGGAGTTTAAATCTTGCCCACGTAACTGGCCTGCAGCTAATGCTTGACCAAATTGTGTTAAACCCGTTGCTGCAGCTGCTGCGCTGGTTCCAGAAAGAGAGACGGCTTTAGATACCGTTTCAGTCAGTTCTGCTACTTTTTGCTGATTAATACCTAATCGTTCTGCATTATCAGAAAAACGCTGATAAACCTGCGCTGTTGCATCGAGTGATTGGTAAGTTTTTTGGGCGATGGTATAGACATCATTGGTTGCTTTATTTAATTCTTGAGTGCTCTTTGTAACTAACTTCAATCTGTTTTGTAAGTCCGTCCAACCATCTGCATAACTGATCACCTGATGAACAGAAAGTGCGCCTGTCACTGCTTTAGCAAAACTAGCAAATGACGAGGCTGATTTTGCTGTTTGTGATGCCATACGTTCTTGTTGAACAGTAATAGACTGCAGGCTCACACGAACACTTTGATTAAATCGTTCTGTTTGATGCTGACTACGGTTGATCGCATTGGTGAAACTAGCCGTGTTCAGTGTTAAATCAATATTTAATGTTCCCAATGCGCCAGCCATAGAAACTCCTTAAAAACAATAAAATAAAAGCCCCACTAAGGGGCTAACGATGAGCTAAAACATTCTGAGTAACACTATCCCACTCTTCAGCTTCTGTGGGCTTTTTCTTCCACATGGGCATGAAGTCAGTTAATTGAGGTGGGGTTGATTTCGGATCGCAATTTGCTATTGCTAAAAGATGAGCCACTTGTGCTATTCGGTAATCCTCTCGCCATAAACCAAAGGGTTGTTTGCGATAAAAGGCTTCATATTCACACAAATGGCTTTCTGGCATTTGTTCTATTTCAGAAAGGGTTTTACCTAATGCCAACGACAATATTATTTGGAATTGTCGTCGGTCGGTGAGTTTTTTTCGTTACCTCCCTCCGCATTAAAAACAGCATTAGAGAACCCTTGCCCTAAGCGATTAAGACCTTTTAGGTCCTCTTCATTTTCAGCATCAAAAAGGAGTTCCCCTTTTTCATCACAGAGTTTAAAGGCAAGCATACGTGCCACATCAAACTCGTCATAAACACGGTTCACTGCTTCATTGAATTGATCAGCATCCTCTTCGTCTAAATAAATATCTTGCTCTTCTGCAAGCTTAATTTTTATTTGACGTAATTTTCGCTGAATGTAATTCATGGTGCCAACATCCAGTTCTTTAACATAAAAGGTATTATCTAGATAAGTAAACGGAGTGATTTTAAGTGCTTGATTTAACACTAACTCACGTAATAATGCGCTTGACATAGTGCCCCTTATTTCGTTTTGCTAAGATTAGTTTTTTGTACAGAAGCTAAAGGAACATTTAAATAGTCACGACCAGACAATTTAATCGACACACCTGAGTCCATCATCTGTCCAACGCTCCCCTCAATGTTCATCCCTGTTTCTATTGAACCGAAGTAGAACATGGCGCCTTCATCGCGAGTGAGCACCATTTTTACAGCAAATTTTTCTTTGCTATTTTCATACTTACGTAATAATCGCTGAACAGCACTAGAGCTATACTGCAAGAAGAACGTTAATTTAATTGAGCCGTATTCAGTGTCACCCGACTCATATTCTTTGCCGTCACTGCAAATAGTAGTGACATCAATTTGTTCAGTTGTTGAGCCATCTTTACTGAAGCTTTTTACGGCACAGAAATTATTTGACCATTGAATTCGTTGTGCTTTTGCTTCGGTGAAATCGGTGGGTAATGTTTTCTCGCTCCAATCCACTTCATCACACAACGTCACCTTATCACCTTCAACACTGGCGACTGGAAAACGTCCATCGAGTTCACCTAAACCTGATAACACAATCATGTCATCAGCTTTTAATTTACTCCCTTCAATTGTGAGTGTGGCAGGAGAGAGTGTCGCAGCAGTAATGCTCACCTCTTCACCCAACCCTGTTTGAACAAACAACTTCGTGCCAAGGAAGGGAGTTGCTTTATGACTTTTTTGCTTTGCCATATCAATATCCTATTTATCTGATGAGATAATAAATTCCAGAATGAGCCGATGTAATTTGACATCGGGTTCGTATTCGAAAAACGTGTTAATGCGCTGAGAAAAAGGAATGCTTTCAGTCATAACTGAGTTTATTTTCTTACGCATTACGGTGAGGTTTTTGGGATTAGGGTCGTACACATCGAGCTGGACGCGATAATTATCAAGATCCATCTCAGCAAGCGCGTTATTTGGTGTAATGCTAGAAAATTGGATCACTATAGCGGGGTAAACCAATTTACCTTCAGGCAATACCTGAAAAAAAACCCTTTCATCGACTAGCGGTGAAAGGGCTTCCTTTAATTGATAAATCATATTATTACCTTGTTTTCTCAATTTCCTCTTTTAACGTTTGAACAATCACTTTTGCGGTGGCTTCTTTTTTAGCTTCAAAACCCGGTCTCATAAAAGGTTGAGCCGGCATCTTTGAAGTACCAAACTCAACAAACCACCAATAAAAGGGATCATTCGGGTTCAATGCTGCACTTTTTCCTGTCGCTTGTTTGAATGCAGTGATTTTTTTACCTGGTAAAGACTTTACCCAGATACGTGTTTTTGTTTGCCCGTTACGCTGTACCTTTGTTTTAGAGCGAACGTTACGCTTAATTGTTCCCTTGCGTCGATGTGGAACATCTTCTTTTAAAATAGGGACACGGCTCTTAATTTCCTTTTTTAATGTCGATGCCCCTGCATTCATTGCTTTGCGTGCGCTACGGTTTCTAACTTTGCGCGCAACTTCTTGCATTTTTCGTTGTATTTCAGGCAATCCACTGATTTTAATCTCACCCATCATTAACTCCTTCCTTGCACATCAGTTGTAGCTCTCTGTGTTGCTCTTTCGGATCAATAATTGAGATGATATCGAATACCCTTTCACCATAAATGATGCGCATTGACGTATTTATTCCTGATACGTAACGGATCAGAATTCGTGTGCTGGCTTCGCTTTGAACTTGCTGTGCCTGAAAGTATTCACGACCCTGATAAGGTGCAATAGAGGCTCGTACCTTAGGTAAGAAATCCTCCCAAATCACTTCATTACCGCTAATGGCATCGGGTGCTAATGTCGGTTTTTGTATTTTAATGACATGCCGTAATTTTCCAGCTTGCATACAACCTCCTACACACCGTAAATTCGATAAGGCTGTAATAACGCTTCCACCGCAAAGGGTTGAGTTGAAAAAGAGCGTCCTGAGATCACACCTTCGCGATTTTCATACCACTGCCCAATCAGTAGTAACATGGCTGCTGAAACATCATCTGTCAGTAATAGATGATCGACATCTTCTTGGTATCCCTCCGATACTTCTTTTTCATAAAGCGTCCTGCGAGTGTAGTTCTCGACAAATTTCACTGCAGAGTTGGTATAAAGAGCGAGCAATTTATCATCATCCGTAAAATCAGGATCAATATTGCAATGTTGTTTTACTAATTCCAGAGAAAGCATTATTTCTCCTTTTTAGCCTTGGTGTTTTTTTTAGGCTCAGGCTCAGGCTCAGGCTCAGGCTCAGGCTCAGGCTCAGGCTCAATAGCAGGATGTACAATTTCCATTTCTTTTGCATAGCCTTTTTGAATTAACTCACGCCCATGTTGTTCTAAGGTTTCAATCTCTTCCCCCTCAGTAACAACGACACCACCAAAATAAATGGCACGTAATACGATTAACTTCATATTGCCCCCAAAGAAAAGGCGGTCATAAAGACCGCCTCATTCGCCCTATTGGTTATTCCCCTGAAGCTGGTACGGTGAAGTCACCGTAAACAAAGGCTTCTGGGCGTTTTACTGCTAACGCTAAACGCTCTTCGCAACGAATTGAGATCATATTTTTCTCAAAATCGTCGGTATTTTCAGTAGAAATCACCACATTGGTTTCTTCACGATCGAATAACTGCGCACCCGCGTTAAATGCCCCTGTTAAGAATTTACCTTTAAAGGCCGTTGATTCAGTAGCAACAACAGGTAGTCCCCATAATGTTGGGCCAATTAATGCAGATGGGTTGGCAAGAATGTAACGCCCTAATGAGTCTTTGGTTAATTCAATTTTTGCCCAATCGATAAAATGCAAAACATGCCCCGTGGCAGGCAGTCGAGCTAATTGCGCTTGCAGCATCGCAAGGCGTAAATCATCAATGCCACTTTGCTTTTCTACACTAAATTCAGGTTTGTATTTAGAAGCTTGAGGAATAATGCCATGTAAATGAGCACCGGATCCGTCACCAAACAAGATTTCTTGCTCTTCAACGAACTTCAAGCCATAACGCATTTCAGCATCAACTAAAGACTGCAGTTGTGCAAAGTCATCTAGGATTTGTTTAGAGGCTTTGAACATATGAGCAATGGTGGTTACTGGTGTGATTTTGGTTGCAAATTCAATATCACTGTAAGGCTTAGCGGTATTTTCTGGTACCACAGAAGCTTTATTTGTAAAGCCCGTCTGCTGAACCCAGAAAATAGCTGGTGAAGTTGTTTTGCCCGGCGCAATCAGATCACGGATAAATAAACGCTGTTTTGGCGCAACATCAATACCAGGTAAACGTTGAGGCTCAACAACACCTTCAGCCACACCGGTTGAAGTTAATGCGGCTTGCACTGGAATAGAAATGCGCTTACTTGATTGAATGCTAGAATTAATTTCTTTCAGTACATCTGCAGAAATGACTTGCTGGCCAATTGTTTTGGCTGCTTGAACCGCATTATTCAATGGCATTTGTGCTACATGTTGCTCTAATTCACCTAATGAAGCTTTGAGTGTTTTTTCAGATTCACGCAATGCATTCAGTTCTGTTGCCATCTTATCTACTGCGGCTTTAGTTTCATTGCTTAAACTACCGACTTTTTGGGCTTCTTTTAAGGCCTCTTCGGCTTTAGCATTAAATTTACCGTTGGCTTCTTCAATTTTTGCCGATAGATTTTTTAATAATTCATTTGTATCAGACATAATGTCTCCAATTAGTTAGCTGTGGCGAAGGCATTTACCGCCTTTTCCAATTCAGAAAGAGTTTCAGGATTAATTTCAGAGGTAGCGCTTGGCGTACCGTGAGGATTGGAAGTAGCGCTCGGCATACTTCGTGTTAAAGCACTAATAAGTTTTCTACGCTCAGAGCGAGAAGTGTGCGCCTTAGCAAGTAACGCATCTAATTTACGAATGGCGGCTTGTGGGCTTTCATCACCATCATCAACGATATCTGCAGTAAGCAAATTATCAGCAAAGCCTTTCTCTATCGCCTCACTCGCGCCAATATAGGTCTCGTCGTCCATCATCTGACTCACGACTTCATTTGATTGCCCACTACGTGCCACATAGATATCTGCCATAGATGTATCAAAAGGGGCGAGATCATTAGCTAATTTTGCAAAGTCATGCCGATTACCCACACCGACAGCCCAACAGTTATGGATCATCAAAAAGGCACCTCGGCCCATTTTTATTTCATCCCCTGCCATCGCAATAATGGACGCAGCGGAAGCGGCAATACCTAAAATATTGACGGTCACTTTTCCACTGTGAGAACGAAGTAAGTTATAAATGGCTAACCCTTCAAACATATCGCCACCCGGGCTATTGATATTGACAACCACATCATTATTTCCAATGGCGTGAAGTGCGGCAGAAATACGTTTTGCGGTAACCCCCTCCCCCCAATAATCTTCACCAATCACATCTAATATTGAGATGGTGTTATCTGTACTTGATGCACGAATACTGCTATTCCATTTATCCAGTGCTTTGGATTTCAGCTCGTAGCTAATCGATGCGCAGGGGCGATCCTCCAGCGCAACTGGCAAATGACTTTTTTTCATAAATTTACTCCTCAGAGTGAGGTTGATTGGCTTGAGAATGTGGGGCTACAGGATTGCTTTCAGGAAATAACCAGTTGGTGATCTGCGCTTTAAGTTTTTCAGCTTCATTACTAGAGACTTCTTGTCCAAGCTGATCAAGAGGCGTTAAATTAAGCTGAACAGTGTAAATATCACCACCCTCAATCGGCGGTAAATTCTCTAGTCGTCTCACATCATTTCGACTCATCCAGCCATTTTGTAATGCCGTTGTGTAGTAAGCAGAACGACCTGCACTGTCAGCCCGTAATAAACCTTCAACAGAGAATTCAGCATAATAATCATCGCCGCCATTCAATAAGCATCGGCTAATTTCTTGTTCTATATTAACTAAAAGAGGTCTTAGCGTATTAGTAAGAAACTGCATATTCATACCTTCGACGCTCGATGCCCAACTACTTTGTTTATCCATATGACCCACCATAAAGGGTGGAACACGAAACCATCGACAAATCTCTTCAATACTGAATGTTCTACTTTCTAGCATTTGAGCCGCTTCAGGATTCATGGTGACATTGTTGTATTTCATCCCCCCTTCAAGCACCATCATTTTTCCCGCATTTTTTGAACCCACAAAGCTTAATAAATAACTTCTAATTCGTTCTCTTTGTTCTTCATTAAGCGGTTGTTCAGCAGATAAAAAACCCGAACTTTGCAATCCATTTTCAAATATCTTAGCGGCTGATTCTTCAACAGATAATGCAGCACCAATAACATCACGCCCTATTTTTACGGGGATCATTCCGCAAATGCCATCCATGCCAAACCCACGAATGTGCATAATGTTATTAATAGGGATAGTTCGTATTTTTTGCCCTAACGGATCGGTGTATTTATATTCGAGCATACCCGTTTGCTCACTGCGTTTAACCGTCATGTTTTGTGGCAATAAAGGCTCTAAAGCAACCAACTTTGAGCCAATATACTTTTTCTCAATAAAACTATTACCACGCAAACAAAGGCTAGCAACAACCATTAACATAAAGCGGGAAGGCGTCATTTCAAAGTTAGGTTGCTTGCAGAGCAATCTATAAATAGGGTGCTCTTTCGCTAAGCTTCTTGAGCCATCACTTTCACTTTTATAAATCTTGATCGGTAATGTTGATATTGATTCACTAAGCAATCTTACACATGCCCAAACCGCAGAAAGTTGCATTGCTTTATCTGCTGTTACGACTTTTCCACTACTGCTTGTGCCACTCCATTCTTGCCAAAACTCTCCACTGGTCAGCGAAATGGGTACGCCCAACCAACTAAGAAGCGTACTTTTAATGCGCCCTGGTTTTTTATTGTGTTGCATTAGATACCTACTATGATTGGGTTATTTATAAATCCTGAGATATCGGGTTTATCACTGCCTCCATTCACCAATAATCGACTCATGCCTGTAAATAGTGCAACAGGGCCGTCTATTTTGGCTTCAGGGGTTGATTTATTAGGGAAAATATTGTCGTTTTTATCTGGTTTAACCGTGACGTTCGACATCATCCAGTTCATAACAGGGTGTTGGCCATGATGAAACTTACCCGCATAAACCAGTGCTTCAATCTCTTTCATGGACTCAGAAAAGTTACGCACCGTTTGTGCGACTTCTACAAGGGGTAGCCCTTCTTCAGCCAGTGATAAACTAAATTGTGTCGCACTCCACGGGTCAAAACCCAGTTCGTTTAAGTTCTCGCCCGTCACCCATTCGATGATTTCTTCTTTAATTTGAGCATGATCGACAACTTCACCATCGGTTAATGTGAGATGCCCCATATCAGCCCATTTACGATAGAGTTCTGCCATTTGTTTAGAACAACGCTCAAGTCGGTCTTCAGGTAACCAAAACTTAAAATCAGCATGAACATGACCGTTATCGGGCTGTTTCCATACTTTAGCGGCCGCACAAATATCAATTTTATTAGCAAGGTCAACACCAACCCATAACGGATAAGTTTGTAATTCCTGTTGTGATGCGAGTTCAGGCGCATTATCCCACTTCATCATATCCATCCATGAAGATTCAGCCGTGACCCAAATATTCATGTGTTTAGTGAAGAAGTTAATCCGTGCAGAAACCTGCTCTTTGGCTTTCTTGGCTAAACGGCGTAAATCATCCCAGCGCTTACAAACACCGAGACCCGGATTCGCTTTTTGCCATACGGTTTCATTAAAGGGATCATCGTCTTTATCTAAGGTATAAATAATGGCGAAAAACGAGTCATCATCCACTTGGCCACGAAGCACTTTAATACCGTAATCTCGCAGTTCGTAACAAATCCCCTCCTTATTAAAACCGGCTGTGGTGATCCCAAAAAGAAGAGACTGCAGACGCGCACCGGTAGCGGTTTCTAATACATCCCATACATCACGAGTTTTGTGTGCATGTAATTCATCAACAATGCCACAATGAATATTTAAACCATCAAGGTTATTGGCATCACTGGAAAGCGGTTCAAACTTAGAGGCGGTTCTTTCTTGATAGATAGCGAGTTTATTAAACTCAAATAAACGTCCCAATGTCGCTTTGGACTTCTTCAGCATGTTCTTCGCATCTTCAAATACGATACGAGCCTGATCACGCGTTGTAGCTGCTGAATAAACTTCGGCACCGCCCTCACCATCAGCACCGGTCATATAAAGCCCAATACCTGATGACAATGTGGATTTTGCATTTTTACGTGCAACTTCGTTATAAGCTGTGCGGAAACGACGGACAAAGACAACATCACCGTCTTCATCCATAACTTCTTTACCCGTTTGTTCATCAATTAACGGAATAACAAAGCCAAAAATATTAATTAAGATAAATACATGCCAAGGCATTAAATCAATGGGTTTACCGGCTAATGCTCCTTTGACATGAGGAATAAACCTATAAAAATCGAGTATGTGCTGTGCGCGATCTTCAATGAAATAGATGCCACGCTCAGGCCCATGCTCTAAATCATTCAAAAACCGTTGGCACGCTAAACGTACCAGTTCGCACGCAACAATTTCTCCAGCAACCACCTGTTCGGCGTACTGAATTCCATCTGCTACGATTGCCATTCATCATTTGCGCTTTTTCAAAAATGCCTCAAAAGGATCTTCTTCGGCAGGAGTGTTCATAGTGACTTTTGCTCGAGAAGCGGGAGTCATACCAAATTCACTTAACATGGCGCGAATACGTTTCCATGCATCGGCCTTCATTGCTGCGGCTGGGTGAGCTTTTTTTAATTTATCGCCCATCGATGATATGACATCGTAGGTATAACCTTCTTCATCGAGTGTCTCGCAATGTTGTCGATACTCAACATAGGCTTCGACTAACATTTCTAATGCTTTAGCATCGAGTGTGCTCATCACGCCCAATGCGTTTAATTCTTCGCCCATCCGCTTAAACCAATACTTTCCCCGCTTATCAAAATACTTCGGAGTTGGGGGTACCCCTGAAGGGGGCTTTGGCTCTTTTTTATTAATCGGTCGTTTTGATGGGTTCCCCCTCACCAATTGCAGATGTGACGGGGTTTTAGGCGGTCCAGCCATAATAGAAATCTCCTATCAATAATCGCTTGGGGTTCCCCAAAAAAAGTTTTCTAACCTGCGGTGATGTGAAAAGAGGTAAGGGGGCGGTCCTATAAGGCGAAAGTGGTAGAGATTTGACCCTCCCCTCCCCTATGAATAATAGGGTTGCTTTAAGCTACGGAATTATTTCCCTTCCTTTGCTGTCTTAGTTCTATGACATGGAATACATAACGACTGTAGGTTGTCTTCTGCATCGGTACCCCCATGTGCTTTAGCAATGATGTGGTCCACCGTTTTTGCTTCAGTGGCTCGTCCTGCTCTTAAGCACTCTTGACACAGATACTTATCACGCTTGAGTATACGTGCTCGTAACTTATCCCATTGGGTACCATAACCACGTTGATGACGAGACTTACCACGCTGGTGGGTTTCCCATCCTAAGTTCTGATGGTCTTCACAGTAACCGTTACGTTCTATTGTTGTCTTGGCGCATCCCTGTTTACGACACGCTCTTGGTATGCGAGGTGGCATGTTATCTCCTATAACCTAAAGAGGAGAATAATCCTCATTGATTTTAAAGGTGGGATTTCTCACCTTTACTTCTGACTACACCATGTTCGATTAATAGCATCAGACGTTGTATCTACTGAGACTTTTAATTGAATAGTGTTATCTGACATATCTATCTCCAATAAAAAAGCCACCAGCGGTTAACTGATGGCTATCTAAATAAACTCTATCAACGCCACTCAATGAATGACGTTTGTAAAATTAATTATGTCTCTCCATAGTCACGCCATTTCTTCTCTCATAGCTGACGTTGCTACTCGTACTAGAATTGAGTGGATTCATTGTTTTTGATTCTCACTATGCGCTCGCTGTGAGGTAACTCAGGTCATGGCTAACATAGGAGACAGCGACAACGCTACACCTTCTTCTGTTGGCACGAAATAAGAATAGCAGTATGATTAATGGGTATTTATTTTTTACTTAAATTTAGCCACCCTGTGTTGCTCCATGTTCACAGGGTTATTTTTATCTTGCGTTTTTTATTTAGGTAAAAAATAGGTTAATCAGAATTATCAATCTGGTATATATACTTACTTAAGCTATACTAAGTAATTATAACTATACTTTGATTGATATCTTGTTAGTATTGCCCAGCCCCCATGCTGGGCTTTTTTTTATTCTTTCGGAATGCTTTTATCCAGTTCTTCACGGAATTGAGTTGGGTTATCGAAGCCTTGTGCTGCCATAATATTTCTCCATTAAAAAGCCCCGCTATTGAGCAAGGCGATTGTTTTCTATCGAACTACTTCTACGGTATGTCCGTTTGCGTCAGTTATATAAGCTGATTCACCCTTGTAAATGAATTCAAACATCTGCCCGTTAAATTCTTTCATATTCGGGTGAGTGATTGACTCACATTCTGTAACGATGATTGCAATGCAGTCTTTCTGCACATCAACGTGATTAATGCTCTTTTCGCTAACAATTAGCTCTTCTTCCTGTATCGCTTTTGTACACTCAGCATCTTCGTAAACCGCTGGAGTCTCAATAGCGTAATCAGGGTTTGACCAATTTTTAAACTTATCAAGTAACTCAATGAATCGAGAGCTACCCAGCTTAATTATTGATAGACTACTTTCGCTTCTGAGGCTTACATCACCGTTAACAATAGTTTTTAAAGTAAACATATTTTCTTCCTGTTTCTGTTGGTATAAAAAAAACCCCTAATTACTTAGAGGCTCGTTGTTGTTCAATTTCCCGTATTGCTTTCTTATCTGTTAACGCTTGAGCTTATCAATCTCTTCACGGTCAGGGTGACGATAGTTGAGGATGTAATCAGGTAACTTTGTCAGCCTACCATCGCCGTTACGCCCAGACACTGAAACTGAGCTGACTACTGATGATGTATCAAAAGTCTCATCGTATTCATACAATAAAGCTGCCATTTTATCTTGCCATTCAGTGGGCATTTCATGCATGAGAACTCTTGGTATAACTAGGAATGATGCATAAGACAATCCAAACCAATCCCACAGCTCACCGCTATTTTTTGGCTGTGTTGCTTTACTCATTTTAAACACTCCGTTCTAATGTAATCCTGCAATCCCAATGTTACTTGCTCTGACTGTGCAATTCGCTCTCGGAGTAACCAATAATTTCTGATAGCGGTGTCAGTAGGTCGGGCGGTGGTTGCATCATCCATGCTGGTGGTGGGATTGCTGGTGCTCTTTGGACAGTTGGCTTTGATGTACACCCGCTCAGGATTACGCTCACTAATATCACGCAAGCGACTAATTTCATTCTTTGCATTAACAAGCTCCTGTGTGTGCCTTGTATCAAGTTGATTTAGTCGCGCTATGCGCACTTGATAGTCAGTATTGATAGCCTTCTGCTCTTCAAGTGTTGCAGTAAGCTTTTTATTGTTTTCTGCCAGCGTGTTAATTTTTTCAGCTTGTGTATTAATCAGAACGCAACCACCAGCAACAATACCCACCATCACAATGACTATGTAAAGTTTCCAGTGCTTCATAATTAGTACCGATGATGTGAGAGAGCTACCTGACAGCGCTTTTCTAAACTGGCTTTATCGTTAACACATGAATTATCAATTGAGAGATAAATACCACCAGCTACCGTGATGAGTAATACGAGGATAAAGCTGATAATGATAATTAAAGGTTTCCATGACATAGTGCTGACTCCGCATCTCTACGACTGACTAGCCCTCGCCAAACCTTTCCACCCGCATAAACCCAGCGTTTCATTTCTTCACAAGCGCCATACTGATCGCCAGCATTTAATTTCTTTAGCAACGTAGAACGCGCAAAGGCTGTGGAACCCACATTAAAAGCAAAGGAATATAGAGAAGCTTTTGTTTTATCTTCCAGCGGTACTTTAACCAGGATATCAACTTGTTGTTGCGTTCTGATAAAATCTTTCTGAAGTAACTCGTCACATTCTTGTTGTGTGTATGTCTTACCTTGAATAATGTCTTTGCCTGTATGCCCATAACAAACTGTCAAAACACCTGCCACATCACGATAAGGTTCATAACGCACACCTTCAAAGTAACCAATCACGGTTATCGCAATACTTACCGCACCAGCACTCGCAACTGCAGCTACCTTCTGTTTTAGATTCATTAAATGTCCTTTTTAGCTTTAGTCAGCATCTCGCCAACTATCTTTTCTATGTCTTGCGGATCGCTAGAACAATTTCGATGAACTAATTCAGCAAATAACGCTGTTCGTTTCCGTTGTTCTCGCTGTGTCATAAAGTAAGTTGCTAATCCAAGGAGCATGCTGAATCCCATCCCTATTACAAATCCCCATTCATAAAGTGAGAGGCTTGCAAAAAAGGCAGTTAAGCCAGCTGTTCCGTAGGTAGCATTGGTCAATTTTTCCATGCGCATATACACCCCCTACGGAGTGTCCGAGTTTAGTTAAAGGGATGCAGACACACAGCTCTTGTGTGAAGTGATTAGTGTGTGATTGATACTGTGGTCGGCATATTTAGGAAAGGATAATTCTGGCGAAATTAACTCCGCCCATATGATTTAGTTTTTCATGCATAAGGAGTTTATTGCAGAACATGTGCTGGTATATTTTATTACCACAATTTTTAAACAACCCGCTATGATTAGTTAGGTTGAGAAAAACATTAATATTGCAACCTGTTAGAATTACATCAATATAACCATCACTACGTTTTACATAATCATTATCTTCTGCAAGCTGAAATAATCTTTTAGCTGATTCATAAACATTCGCTTTTATTTTTGCTCTTTCAATAACTGCCTTTCTCCGTTCTTCGGCTATATACCGATCATTGATTGCTTTTAAATTATTAATCGTCATATCAGCCTCTAAACGAAACAATGTGAACCATCCGGAATTACCGGATAGTTGAGCTTGTAAGTAACTCTTACAAGTTCGTTTTTATTTCTTTCTCTGTTTGTTCAAAGCGCTCTTTCTCAAGCTCAACACCTAAAACCTTTCGATTAAGTTTTAATGCTGCTTTCAGAGTTGCGCCTGATCCCATAAAGAAATCAGCAACCAGATCTCCCTCACGACTGCTAGAACGAATAATATGTTCCATCATGTCTGATGGTTTCTCGCAAGGATGTTTGCCGGGGTAATATTGAATAGGGGGATAAGTCCACACATCTGTATAAGGTACATCTGCAGTCACAAAGAATGGTCGTCTTAATAAACCATATTCTTTTATTAACTCTTGGTAGTCTTTTTGTAAAGTGAGTTGTTCTCGTTCTAACTCACTAAAGTGACGAGATAACGGTGATAGTTTTTCTTGTTTATCAGCAATATGTGTAAACAGTGTTTGTAACTTTTTATAGTCTTCCTCGCTAGGTAATTGCCACTGACTATTACTGAACCAATGACTGCACATTTGCTTACCTGTTGCTTGGTCTATTTCTTTTGCACTCACCTGCAGTGCTAAACGAGCATGTCTAAAATAATCAATCAGAGGATTAAATACGCTCTGCTTTAGCTCTTTGCATTTTAAAGAGAATTCAGAACCTTTGGCTGTAACCGGTCTCTGATAATGTTCAGCGAAAAGTATTCGTTCTGTTGAAGGAAAAAAGGCACGGAGACTTTCTTTATTTTGTCGTCTCCATGGACCTGATGGTTTAGCCCAAATAATATGGCTTAATACATTAAATCGCCCACGAACGAGCAATTCAGTATCTGACGCAAGTTTAGATCCACAGAATAAATACAAACTGCCATTGGGTTTTAATACTCGCCAAAATTCAGCTAATACCTCATCAAGCCAAAACAAATATGCCTCAACACTATCCCACTGATTATCCCATGCACACGATTTCACTCTGAAATACGGTGGATCAGTCGCAATTAAATCAATGCTATTTTCGGGTAGTGTTTTCAATACAGAGAGTGCGTCGTCGTTAAATAGTTGCATCAGAAGTCCTTTTCTACGCAATAAAAAAGCCGATGACTGTTAAGCCACCAGCTTTATAAATTCTTTATATTTTTAGGCTGTACGCATATAGCTATTTCCTTGCTTTGCGACAAACCCTGCTATTTCAAACTGAGTTAATAAAAACTCACAATTTTCATTACTTAACCCAGTTTGATTTGAAATTGCTTGTACTGTTTGCCAATCACTTTTTGAGATTGTTTCAAGTACACAACTTGCCTGTGTTGTCATATCACTCTGTTTTAACATGATATTTTATACCTTTGGTTAGTTATTGTGCATAACTACACATGTAACTCTGACCAAAGAGAACAGCAAGTCTTATTAACAAAAAACCCCGCAATAGCGAGGTTATAAACAATTTTGGCAACATACCAAATTAGGCTTAAATATCACCTATTTTGTTCATTTTTGCAAGTTGTCGTGACTATTTTTATTAATCAGCTCTATTCTAACTCGTCTCATGGAAAGTAATGCCGACTTATCTAACTCACAACAAATATCTAAAAGGCTATTCCAATATATATCATAATTCATTTTCCAATTATTACGCTTAACACCCACTAAGCGAGCCAGATCTGTTTGTGAATAATTACGCCCAGTGCAAGTCTGAACCGATAACCAGACTAATGATCTTAGTCGTTCTTTAACCTTTTTAGTTATCTTTTTACCTTTATGCTGTTTTTCAAATTTAGACCACACATGAACACTGATATTAACTTGATGCTCAAATTTCAAACTATACCCATAACAATACATTATCCATGAGTGTTGTTCTTCACTTAATGCATTGATAGCCCTACGCCATGAGCATAATAAAAAATCCACAGGCTCTATCATCGGTTTTGGTGTTCGACGACAGCGAGTTTCTAATACATAGATTGGATCAGTATCACGACAAACAAAACGACCATTTAATTTTAAATCTCGCATTCTAACTCTCGGTGTTGCTCTCGTGTCTGTTAACCCAAAATCTTCAAATGCTTCTAACTGACCTTTTGTTGAAGCTCTTAAGTTTGATGTAGCTATCGATGCCATATCACTTAAATACTCCAAATCATGCGCATAAATTGGCATATTTCCTCCACTCGTGCCGTACACACGTTAAATAAATGCACCGATACCTAATGAACGGTTTAAAAAATGAAATAACAATTCGAGTTGATTGCCGTGAGTGGCTTCCCATTGTTTTGGGTCACGGTGTAGCTCGTCATGGTGAATGCGACATAATGGAATAGTGAATAAGTCGTGAGCCTTAGTACCCATACCGCCCATGCCATGACCGATAATATGGTGCGGATCATCAGCCTGTTGCCCACACACGCAACACGGTTGAGTCTTTACCCATTGCAACCATTGGGTATTTTCCCAACGTTGCATTTTAGGTTTAAGAAGAAATGACGCTGGTGGCTCAGGATCAACAGCAACTTTAATAATCGGCTTTATCGCATCTAAACGCGCATTCATTGCGGATAGTGCCGTTACGTTACTTGGAATAATGTCAGATTCAGGAAAACCGCCGTGAACTCTGCGTTCTTCTTGTTTATCTGACCAATTTAAAATCTGGCGCAATATTGCTTCTGGCAATTCATCAACCAAGCTATGCATTACTGCAAATGAGAAAAAATCAGGAATAGTTAGCTGGTGGCCACTATCTAATCTCAATCGAAAACGAATAGTGTCTAACATCCAATTGATACGATTTTTATGAGCTAATTCAGCAACCCACCCAGCAGATGAATTTCTAATATGGTTATCATGATGCCAACAAGTGCGGATCACCCCAACCTCGTGAAAAGTCGTCACTAACTCATGGTGATGGTAATTATCTTCATCATTATCAATCTGGCAGCACTTGATATTACGGATAACCCACGTATCCATTGGTGCCACTTTATCTATTGTGTGGATCACTTTTTTGCTATTGAGAAATTGGACAATGTGCTTATTGTTTAAAATCGGCTGTTCATCACCCGTTAATGCGCCTGAGGGCAACACATCTAAACTTTTTGGTACATCACTGATGATCACACGATGGTGCTTCTTAAATTGCTCGAGTAATTCAGCACCCGGTTTAAGTAACACAACACCAAGTTCTGGTTGAATATAAGGCGTTAATAATAATTTCATGCACTCACCTGTTTATTCAACATCACCATGCGGATCAACTCATCCGTTTTACTCTCAAAGAAATGCGGTTGGGTTTCACGAGGATTATTAGGGCTAGTCATATTCTTACCAAACTGACACCCTCTAGCAGTAACAGACCAAAACTCTTTCATTTTGTTAGCTGTTTTCGTGCTTGGACGTGATAAACGCTCAACAATGCCTAGTTCGGCTAATCGCTTATAGGCTTGCTGTGCTGAAATAGGTAAGTTGTGTTTGTTGATCAATGTTGATAATGCAACTGTTGGACGACTGGAACCATCCATAGATCCACTTGGTGCATCAATCGCATAAACAGGGGCTAATTCGGGTAAGCCTGCCATTGCTTGTAACTTTTGATAAGCCCCTAACTTTGATGAATTCGAGAAATTTAAACTTTTAGACATTGACTCAAGCAGTATTACACCCGCCTGAACCTTATCACTGAGTTTCTCTTGGTGCTGTTGTGTCACTAGGACATCAAAGGTACGGATCACTTTTAAATGAAAAGATGCACTGATCCACATTGCATAGGCGTAAACCAATTCTTTGCAAACATAAGTACCTTGATTATATCCACCAGCCACAGTGACAATAGGCGCTCCTGTGATCTCAGGAGCGGTCGAAATTTCATCAATTAACTCTTTAGTTTGAGCCAGTGAACTCCAATTCGATGGCTGATGGCGCTTTTCACCACCCGATACTCGATGTAAATCATTTAAACAATAACGACCAGCTACATCTCTGCGAACCTGAAAACCATCAATAACAATTAATCCATTCATGCTATTTCTCTCCACGTTTTACTCGTGACCGTACATCACGCTTTTACCATGCTGACGAATGGTTATTTCAAGCTTCCCGCCTTTAATAACGTCCATCCATTCAACATCCATTTTTTTAATCTGTTTATCATCAACCCATACACCGGCATGAGTAAGCGCATCAAAAGGTGCCTTTAAGAAATTATCAATATCTCTGGCTTGTTTAGTTGGTGGATATAATTTCACTGAAACAAACAAATCACTCTCAATAGTCTTAGGTCTACGCTTTAATTGTTCATAGACTGCTGCAATCGCATTTGCTCTAAAGACTCGCCCTTTTGCACTGACTAAGGTTCCTCTTTGGGTATTTCTCCAATAAGTATTTACGCTAGGTGGAAATGGCAACGTGAGCATAAGTTCAGGCATAAGTCCCCCATAAGCCAATAGCCAGCATGAGAACAAACCAAAAACCTATAAACAGCGCGTATTTAGTTAGCATTGTTCATCTCCCTTTTATTCCAAGCCTTCAAAGCACCGTCGAAATCATTAGCAATAGGTCCTCTTGCCCCACATTTTTGACAACGAGTAAATGTATTGAACATCACCTGCATGACTTCCAGTTTTTTAGAATCACAGAATGGGCAGTGGGCATTGTTCATGAGTGATTACCTCTTGCTGCTCTTACTAATGAGTCATACGGCTCAGTGGGTAATTTACCCATATGTGCAAAATTAGAGGTGGCGTGTTTTACCCATATGATTGTTGGAATACCTCGTTTTTTGGCTTTCTGAGCATTTAGCTTTTCGAGGTAGACAGATTCTCCTGACTTACGCTCCTCTATCATTGCGTTGTAAACTCTTTTAGCCTCATTCGTCACTTGATAGTAAAGCGGGTACTTTTCACTAACTCTGGTTAATGCACCGAGACTATGAAGATGAACAAGTGCACGAGAGGCACCACCTAAAGTGGTTTCTAAATCACGAGTAACAATATCGCGATCTACGACTTCACCAACTTTGTATAACGCTAAGATTTGCTCTGTGATTTTCATGCAACACTTCTCGATACAAGCCATTTTGCTTGTTCAATAAATGTTTTGCCGATTTGCTCTAGCTCACTACGTTGAATGTAATCAATGGCTTTACCATTCCACGTTTTATCAAACACCACGATAGCACCAGCAAAAAATGCCCCTGTTGGTACTTGGTTTTCATCTGCAGGAACAAACCATTGAGGAACGTCAAAACCAACACGACCGCGAATAAAACAAATATGGTCCGCTTCTTCACACCACCATGTTTCGCTTGTGGCAACTTTCAACAAGAAAACATAGCGCCCGCCTTTTTCACGCATTGCCAACGTATGATTCATAATGTGGCGAACACCAGTAACAGCTTGTTTTTCATGATATGAACTACGTGAATATGGTGGATTAGCGAAAGCTGCACCGCCAATTTCTTTCAGTTTTTCCGACCAATCTTGAGTGAGCGCATTATCCTCAACGGTGTAAAAATGAGGACATTTGCTGTTTTGTGCATCAGTAAAGAGATCTAGCGTGAAAGGTCCATAGAGCGAATTGATACCCCAATACAGATTTTCAGGTGTTCGCCACTGATCGCCTATTTCTTTTAATTTATGAGCAGATTGGCTTTTTAATGCCTGTAATTTCAGTGCGTAATCAATCATTGCTGAACCTCCTGTGACATTTCAGTCGCTTGCTTCCAAATACTGTTCCATGCTTGGCGACCAGAAAACTCACTCATACGACGAATGCCTGTTTTACCCGCTAATTCAAGTGCAATCTCTTCAATACGGTTTTGAGGTTTAGAACGAGAACCAATCAAGCGTGAGAATGCGCTGTCACGTTCAACGGTATCAACTTGAACCTTTGGCTCATCCTTTGGCTTTTGGCTACGAACGATCAGCTCATCAAAGTGTTTACGTAATTTACGAGAGCTTAAAATGTTTTGGTGCCAGAATGAATCTTTGTTGGCCCAGTCGAACAATCCACAAATTTGCTCATGGGTACGTCCATCGATTTGACGCATCAAACGAATATCGTTCGCCCAGTCATACCAAGTAGGTTCTAACGCAGATGGATTCAGTTTTTTAACACGACCAAACATCCATTTTGCCGTTTTTAAATCACCTTCATCGCCCCATTTTTGGAAGTTAGGGCTGTAAATTACCGCTTCTGGATAACGAGTTAAAAAATCATTTTTTGGCTGGTCGCTGGATTCGCCAGAATTCTGCGACGAATGATCTGTTTCTGTTGTACTCTCTGAAGTAATCTCTGTTGTATTCTCTGTAAGAACAGGCCATTTTGACCCGTTCAGAACAGCGCATTTTGAACTGTTTGAAGGCTTCAATTTGCGCTTATCGATAAGGTCATTTTGAACTATTCGATTAGATGAATTATCATCGTTCGATTGGGTCATATTGACCTCATCGGTCAGCAAGTGGTGATCGTAGTTAATCGCATAATAATTAGTACGGTCATGGTTCGATTTATTGATTTGCTCGATGCGTAAAACGCCCTGCTTTTTTAAATTAGTAAAAGCACGTTTAATCGTTGATTCAGAGAAAAAAGGAAATTGATTCTTCCACTCTTCGACTGTGTTATAAATCCAGCGTGAGCCGTCATATTCAACACCTGAAGTAGTTTCAGTTAGCCAATATTGAATTTGCTGTAACAGCATCGCCTCATTTAAACCAAGACGTATCGCTAATTCAGGAATAACGACTAAAGGGCGACTTTTTAGTAATAATAAACTCATCTTGCCACCTCATTACTTAATACGTGTGTACTTCTCTTTAAATCGTTGCAAGGGTTCACATTGCGGATCGTCACAACCATCCAGCATAAAAATGACACGCTGTTTTTCTCTGTCATAACGAACAACATGAACAACGATACCCCTGTGATTTTTGTAGTAGCGATCAAGTTGGTTTGGGTTCTCATTGTTCATTGCCCGCCCTTAAACCATGTTTTGAATTGAAATCATCTACAAGCCAACGCATAAATTGGTAGTTTGTTTCTTCATAGCCTTCTGGTACTTTAATTTCATAGACAAAACGACCATCACGCATTGAAGCCCGTACTTGCGTACGGCATGCTAAGTTTGATAATCTACTCATGCTAATTTCTCTTCACACAATTGAAATTTGCAAACCGAAGCCAGCGACCGTACATCGTTGGCTTCACCCTTTCTGGATATAGCCATCTTTAATTTCTCTTTTGATGTAACGAAACAAACGCATTCATAAATGTGCGGATCTGCGAAATTAATCCATCCAACATCATTTTTATTTTCTGCTCTTCTTCGTTATCAATAACGCCATCAGCCAAGCTATCTTTCATCAATAACGCCAAACGCCCCTGCATTTCGTCAACACCACTACGCAGTACAAACAATTCCGTTTCATCCAGTTCCGCAGGACTAATTCTGTCAACGAGTAAACGATTTGATTCACGAGCGACAAATTCAGCAAATAAAACGGTCTTAGAAATATCTTGCATCGCTAACAACTCGTTTAAATCAAATGAGCGACAACCATTTTTCTCATAAAGCTTGTTGTTGAATGATGTTAAAGACAGACCTAGTGCTCCAGCCATTGCCTCGCGTCCACCAGCTGTCGCTTCACACATTTCTTTCACTACCTGTTTTATTGATTGGTTACTCATTTCCTACCACCATTGATAAATTCTTGTAGTTACAATTTCAGAGAATAAGAAGTAACTTATTTGTAATTGCTGAACTTCTTCGGATATAAAATTTGCATTTCTGTTAATTCACCGTTGAAAAAAGCAACCAGTCGCTCAGCGACCTCTAATGAGGTTTTTTGGGCTCCTCTTTCAATGCGGCTAAGATTACCTACATCAATTTGAACAGCTTCAGCTACTTTACTTAATGTAAGATTTTGCTTTATTCGCAAAGCTCTTAATGGTGTTTGCATTATACCTCCTAATTTTGCGTTTTAAGCATAATATAACACCAATTCAATTTGCGCAATTTACTTTGCAAATAACGCAAAAAGGATTTGTAATTACGGCATGGAAATAGGAAAAAAAATCAGATCAATCCGCTTAGAGCGGAATATGACAATTGCCGAGCTGGCTAACGCTATTGATAGCGATCCGGGTAATGTGTCTCGTCTTGAAACAGGTAAACAAAAATCGTTTACTGAACAACAATTAAGAAAAATTGCTAACGCACTATCAATATCTTTACTTGATTTATTTTCAGATGGTGATAATCATACTGTATATAAACACAGTGATTTGAATCATGACGTAATAAACGAGGATCTTTATAAAGTGCAACTACTTGATATTAGCGCGAGTGCAGGACCAGGTTGCGTGAGAACAAGTGATGTCATAGATGTCATTCATTCCATTGAATATGATACAGAACAAGCTAGGTTGCTATTCGGTTCTCGCCCAGCGAACTCAGTAAAAGTTATCAATGTTCGTGGTGATAGCATGTCGGGTACAATTGAACCCGGCGATCTTATTTTTGTTGATATTTCGATAGATTATATTGATGGTGATGGTATTTATGTGTTTTCTTTTGATGGAAATATACACGTAAAACGCCTTCAAATAGTTCCCGATGAAGTGATTGTTCTCTCTGATAACCCTAAATATACACAGTGGAAAATAAATAGTTCAAATGAGCATAGATTTTGTGTGCATGGGAAGGTTTTAATCAGCCAAAGCCACGAATATAGACGTCACGCATAACAAAACTATCATTTGCATAAATAGCCTGATTATATTTCAGGCTTTTTTTTGTCTGTTAAATTGTAAATTTCGCAAATTAATATTGCGCAATATGCAAATTTGCATTATTGTTATCTCAGAAGCAAGTTTGTATACAAAGAAAATGATTTTTATGTGTGAAGAGAACGTGTGAAGAGAAACAATGGCTGGCTGAGTCTTAAACCATTAACGGGGGTGTGGTGATAATGTTCTGCTCAGTCAGCCATTTTTATAAAGTTAGTTTTAGGATTGGTGAATGCTAAGGCTGATTAGCAGTGGACACTTAACCCACGCGGATACTTGCACAACAAGACCGAAAGTAGGAGATAAGCACCTACCGCCAATCACTAAAACTAACTCAATAAGTAAGGGTACTGGCATTCATCCATGACAGTCCATATCAGGTATCCACTGTAGCTAGTGCCCCTTCTTATTGTGTGAAGTGATAACGTGAGGTTATAGAAATGAGCCAAGAAGATCGCAAAACAAATGTTCCCGACTTTCTTTCCGAATTGGACGCTGGCGTTTTTGAAAATAAAGTCTCTGCTGTTTTAAATGATGTGGCTTTAGGCGTTTTAAATAATGGTGGAAAAGGCAAAGTCACTATTGAATTAGATATTGCTCGCCTTAGTAATTCAATGGAAGAAAAACGAGTTGAAATAACTCATAAACTTAAATTCTCTGCACCAACACCACGCGGAAAACGGGCTGAAGAAGACACCACCAAAACACCAATGTACGTGGGTAAAGGTGGTAAGTTGACAATTATGCAAGAAGATCAAGGTCAATTATTTTCTTTGCAAGGTCAGCCCGAAGGGAAATTAAAATCCGTTAATTAGTTTCCTTATTTTTAATTAAACCTATCCATTTAATTTAATGCTTTTAAATAAGTAGGAGTTTATTCATGTCTCAATTAGACGGCACTGCTATTTCGCAAATTCAAAATATGGCTGTGGCTTCATTAAGTCTCGATGCAATAGAGAAGTCTCTTTGCCCTGCTATTGTTCTTCCGAACGACTTTAAAGTAAGTAGTTTGGAAAATTTACAAGAAGGTCGCTTCCGTTTTCGCGGTGAAATGAAAACAACCAGCATCAGTGATTTTGTTAAATACTCAATCAAAAATGCAATTGATGAAGGTGTTAGCTGCTTTATTGATGCCGATGAAATGAGCGCCAAAACTATTTTCAATATTGGCACAATTGGTGAGCCTGGTCATGCGGATAATACGGCTCTTGTGAAATTAAAACAAACTGCCCCATTCGCAGCACTATTAAAAATTGATGGTGTTAAACATCGTCAAAAAGAATTAGCGGAATGGTTAGAAGACTGGCGTGATTATTTAATGGCGTTCGATGCAGAAGGTAATGTTTTAGATATCAAACAAGCTATTTCTGCTGTTCGCCGTATTACGATTGAATCAACACGCTCTGCCGAACATGAAGATCACGATTTTAGTGCCAAACGTTCAGTATTAGAAAATGTTGAAGCAAGAAGCAAAGATGTTATGCCTACTGCATTCCAGTTTACATGCACTCCGTATGACGAGTTAAAAGAACGTAGCATTAAATTGCGTTATAGCGTGCTTACTGGCGGTGATGTTCCTACTTTAGTGCTCCGTATTGTTCAACTTGAAAACCTTGAAGAGCAAATAGCTCAAGAATTTCGCAATCTTCTTTGTGATGAATTCGATGAAAGTGAAATCGAAACATTCATTGGCAAGTTTTCAGCTTAATTATTAATTAATCGCCATCTTATTGGTGGCGATATTACTCAAAAATAGGAATAACTGAAAATGGCTAACGGATCGGTAAATAAAGTAATTCTCATTGGCAATTTAGGTCGTGATCCCGATATTCGCTACCTGCCTTCTGGTGGTGCTGTTGCCAATTTAGCTGTGGCCACAAGTGAAAATTGGCGTGATAAAAAAACGGGTGAAAGCCGTGAAAAAACGGAATGGCATCGTGTAGTAATTTTCGGCAAGTTAGCGGAAATTGCAGGTGGTTACCTGTGTAAAGGCTCACAAATTTATATCGAAGGACAGCTGCAGACTAAGGAGTGGGATGATAACGGAATTAAGCGTTATACAACTGAAATCATCGTCAATGTTGGCGGAAAAATGCAAATGTTAGGTGGTGCTAGTAAATCAGCTGGATCACAACAAGCACAACAAAACCAGCCACCATCTCAACCTCCGATGGATTTTGAAGATGATATTCCCTTCGCTCCTATTGGGCTTATGTATCCACGCCATTTAATTAATGTGATTTAAGGAGATATTTACTATGGGGCGCTTCCATAAAGATACTAAAATGCACGAAATGGCATGCTTCAAATCCGATGGGTTATATCGTCATTACCACTTTTCATCCCCTAAAAATTCAGCATATTGGTTTGATATTGTAACAACACCTTATTATCTATATATGACTGGTGACATGGGCACTTGGGTATTTAGCCGTATTAAAGATATGCTTCATTTCTTTAATAAAGAAAGCCTTGACTTAGGTTATTTAGCTGAAAAATTACAGCTTGGATCATGTCGTAGTGAAGCCGCAGCAATTTATAAAGAAGTTGATGTTAAAAGAACACTCGAATATTTAAACAATGAACTCCAGCAATGGAAGAATGATATTTTAGATGAGGAAGAAGATCGCGAAAAATTAGCTGATTTAAAAAAGGCTTATAAAGATTTTTCCAGAAGAATTGGTGAGTTGAAATCATTAATCAATGATTACTGCATTAGCGGTTCAATTTCGGAACAGTCATATTCCTTTGCTATTGAGAACTCCGGTTTTACAGATCCGTCAATAGGAGGCATAGAATCACCTTGGGATTGGGAGTCACTATATCCTGTAACAAAGCCAACATCTGGTTTTGTATGGGCATGTGAAGCTATTCAGTATGCAAGTAGACGGATCCTGATAAAAGAGTTAGCAAACAATGCGATGGATAAATTCCTAGTTATTGGTGAGTGCCATGAGTAAAGAACGTGGAATTATTTTTAATGCTGAAATGGTGCGCGCCATTTTAGATGGGCGTAAAACTCAAACTCGTAGAGTAATGAACAACCAGCCTTGCACACTACCAGAAGAAAATATTTCCGTACAACAGGATGGTTCTAATTTCAGATGGGCTGGCGATTTGCATAACGATACTAGCGGTTGGTTTGCTTGCCCTCTTGGCAAGGTTAGTGATCGTCTTTGGGTTCGTGAAACATTTAAAGCAGGGGTATGCACTGAATCAACAATTGCATATAAAGCTACACATAAACCATCTGATTTAGAAAAAGGATGGTATGAAGAAATTAAGTGGACTCCATCTATACACATGCCTCGCTGGGCTTCACGCATTACATTAGAAATCACTGATGTTCGTGTTGAGCGTTTAAAAAGTGCTGGCGATACTGAGTTTAAAGCTGAAGGCTACCCTTTAGAGCGAGAGTTAACTGGTGGCAGTATGGATCCGTTTTGTTGGTTTCGTAATATTTGGGATTCAGTGTCACCTACTAACTTTAAATATGCAGATAATCCGTGGGTATGGGTGATTGAGTTTAGAATGATATAATAAAAAATCAACTACTAACTATATGGTATAAAAATGACTAAGTTACAAATTAGTAAACTTGATATTCATCCTTTAGATAAATATATAAAAATAATGGCAAACAAGTTTTTAATGTTACTACTATTCATATTGACTATATCTATAGGTTTATTTATATCATTTTTTTCTGGTGATTCCATTTATTTAACAAAATCTGGTTCCATAGGTTCAATGATTGGAACATTATTAACCTTATCACCAATGTTTGTTAATGGGATATATTTATCTCGCCCAGAAGTATTTAAATTAGCAGAAACAGATAATGAAGGAAATATAATAAGAACAACAGAAGAAGGAAGAAAAGTATCTATAAATATTATGTATGGTGTTTTTTTGATAATAACATCAACGGTAATTAGTACATTTGGAGATCTAATTCCTTTGTAGGAATTAGTATATTTCTTCATACTAAAATCTAGAATGCTTTATAGAGAAAGTAAATAATAACCACCAGCATTAATACCTATTTAAACTGTGTACGGACAGTGTGGAGAGAAAATATGTACTTTGAATGCATACCAATTTCTATGTATTGCAAACTGTTTGGTGAATCACCTGACGCAATAAATAAACGGTTACAAAGACAATTCTGGCATGAGGGAGTTCAGGTTTTAAAAGTGGAAGGCTCCAAGGAGCGATGGATTGATGTAACCGAGGTGAACAAATGGGCACGAAAAAACAAGATGCAACATGCCTCCCTAGGGGGGTTGTAATTAGAAAGCATAGTGCAGGAGAAACAATCAATATAGCTTTTACATATAAAGGGGTGAGATGTAGAGAACCCCTTTCAAACTTAGAAATTTCAGCAAAGAATATTAAATATGCAGAAAGACTAATCGGCGAAATATATAACAAAATAGAAAAAGGAACATTTTCTTATGTTGAGTATTTCCCAAATTCATCAAAAATAAAATTATTTGGTAGCAGAAAAGCTGGACGTAATATAGAGGATTATCTCACTGAATACCTATCAATATGTGAAACTAGAGGTTTATCCCCTTCAACAATTAATGGCTACAAAAAATGCAAGACAGCTTTAAAAAGATTGCATAGTGTTTCCGTCTCTGAATTAACACCAGCAATGCTTAAAAACTGGATACAGTCTCAATCTACATCGTTAAAAACCATTAGAAACCAACTTTCTTTTTTAAGAAGCTCAATAGATGAGGCTGTCACTGACGGTTTAATCGCAATGAACCCTGTTAACTTAGTTACGGCTTCAAGATATCAATCGGATAAAAATGAAAGTAACGAAAATGAATATATTGTAGATCCATTTTCCCCCAAAGAAATTAACGCACTACTTGAATCATCAAAAGAACCTCAGTGGAAGAATTTATTTAGATTTGCATTTAATACAGGAATGAGAAGCTCTGAATTATGCGCGATAAAATGGAGTGATATAGATTTCCTAAATAAAATTGCTCATGTAAATTCAGCAAGTGTTGTTGGGGTTATTAAAGGAACAAAAACAAGATCAGGGAATAGAAAAATTGAATTAAATGACCAGGCTATGTTTGCACTGCAAGAGCAAAAAGCGCTGACCTTTATGAAAGGTGATGTAATTTTTGAAGATCCTAAGAACAACAAAGCATGGGCTGGTGCTGATGCAATTAGGAAAAAAGCGTGGGTACCGACATTAAGAAAGGCTGGTGTTAGATATCGTAACCCTTATCAAACCCGACATACATTTGCGACAATGCATATCAGTCAAGGGGCAAACCTATTTTGGTTAGCAAATCAAATGGGTCATAAAGGGCCTGAAATGTTATTTAGACACTATGGATCATACTTATCTGAGTATGACGGCAATACAAATATAAAATCAAAAGCAAGTAATAAGTGAACAGCGTAATGACAGCAATATGACTACAAAAGAGCCGTATTTGACACGCAAGAAAATAAAATAAAATATTAAATATATAAAACAGATAGTTATAGAATTACAGATGCGGGTTCAACTCCCGCCAGCTCCACCAAATTTGGTGGGTCAGTGATAGGACAACGGTTTCAAAACAATAAGTTAGCGAAATCGACAGAACTACACACTGACAATAAAAAGACTTTAAAGTGCACGCCCAATGCACGTGCATTTTAAAGTTTAGAAAAGCTCACTTCGGTGGGCTTTTTTAGTTTCAATGACCAAGCAAATACATTCTTCCTCTTCAACTTTTATAGCATATTCATCATAAATTATTGCTAAACCCTAGCCGCATACATATAAGTTTTACAATTTTTTCTTAAGAATGAAAATACAAAAACGAGTGAATCTACTGACATAAAAAATTTCTGGAATAAAATTAGTTACTTACTCTTTTACATAAAAGCTATTTAATAACAATGTTATGAATCTCTAAAATCTATTATTACAAGGTCATTTTTAGTAAAAACTATCATATTTAATTAGCTCTATTAATCCTATATATGACTGGTTTAAAATAATACAAAATACCTATTCTAAAGAGTTTAAGAGGATCATAATGAAAATACTCTTAATTGAAGATCACGAAAAAACAGCCAATTGGGTTAAAAAAGGGCTAGAAGAAGCTGGATATACTATTGATATTACGAATGATGGTCGTGATGGCCTCTATTTAGCATTAGAAAATGATTACAAATTGATTATTCTTGATATCATGCTTCCCGGAATGAACGGTTGGAATATTTTAAAAATATTACGCACATCAAAGTCAGTCCCTGTGATTTGTTTAACAGCAAGGGATGCTATAGATGACCGAGTTAAAGGATTAGAATTAGGTGCAAACGATTATTTAGTAAAACCTTTCTCATTTTCAGAATTATTGGCAAGGGTCAAAAATCAATTAAGAGTTCAAAAAAATATTTCAACAATTATTGAAATTGCTGACTTAAAAATCAATTTATCTCGTCATGAAGTGGAGCGTAATAATATACAGATCCCAATGACTCGCCAAGAATATTCTTTATTACTTTTTTTTGCTTTACATATTAATGAAATATTACCAAGGACATTAATTGCAAGCGAGATTTGGGGAATTAACTTTGATAGTGATACTAATATTGTAGATGTTGCTATCCGTCGTTTACGAAAAAAAATTGATGATGGATTTGAAATCAAATTAATCGAAACGGTTAGAGGAATGGGATATAGGTTAAATGGAGTCAATAATGAAAACAAAATCACTGAGATTTAAAATTATCTTTTTATTTATCATATTGATGATTGCAAATGCAGGTTTTATGTCTTTAACGCTTTATCAATCGCTTAAAAATGAATTAATATCTCGTGATAATAACTTACTTGTAAATCGTGCAGACCAATTAGTAAAGTTAATTAATAGTGGAATTGATATCAAAACATTACCTATCTATTTTCAACGTATGATGGATATGCAACAAGATATTATTTATATTACGGATGCTAATAATAAAATTTTAGTTGATACTAATTCAGATATTTTATTTGCAGATCATCTAAAAACCACTGATACAAAGAATATAGATTTAAACATGATTACCTCCTGGGAAACAGAATCAGGTATTCCTGTTTCGGCTATTAACTTTACAATAGAATCACCAATAGGTGTGCTAAATGTAGTGATTGCCAAAGCATCCTTTGTGCGCATCAGTATGCTAAGCGAATATTTAAGTAAAATATTGATTATCTCATTAGCTTCTATTTTATTTATGGGAATATTAAGTTTTTGGTTAATTAAACATGGATTGAGGGATATCCGTTTTCTTAGCCAAATTACGGCTAAAACAGACATACATACTCTTAGCCAAACCATAAATATCTCACAACTTCCCAATGAACTGAAAAGTTTAGGTGACTCATTAAATATAATGAGAAAAAGGTTAAAAAATGATTTTGTAAAGCTAACTCAATTAGCCGATGACTTGGCTCATGAACTCAGAACCCCCATTAACGCTATAAAAGTTCAAAATGAAATTATGTTACAACGCTCTCGTAGCGTAGAAGAATATGAATCAATTATTATTAGTAATATTGAAGAACTGGATAAACTTGCAAAAATAATTGAAAATATTTTATTTATCGCTCGTGCTGAAAATAAAAATATCATTTTAAATAGAGAAAGCTTGGATTTATCGGATCTAATTGATGAAATTTATAACCTATTTTCATTTTATGCAGAAGAAAAACAGATTACCTTATTAAAAGAGCCTACAACATTAACAGTTAGTGCAGATCACTTACTTTTTACTCGCATATTAATGAACCTCATATCAAATGCAATAAAATATTCTCCCGCTAATACACAAGTCGTCACTCAATGTAAAAAAGAAAAAAATCAGTTACTGATTTGTATCAGTAATATTGGTGATGAATTGAATCAACATGAACAAATATTTACTCGTTTTTGGCGTGGTGATAATGCAAGAACAACAGATGGAAATGGCTTAGGCTTATCAATTGTGCAAGCGATTATGACATTACATGAGGGTAAAGTCAGTTACGAGCGTATTGGAAAACATAATGTATTTATTTTAACCTTTCCATGCTAATTACGCGATATGACAAAATTGTCATCTTTTTGTCAGCTTTTTTATAAAACATCTCTGCATAATTAATTTATCAATCAAATATCTTCTTAATTATGTAGAGGTAACATCATGAAAAAAAACAGGAAAAATAACCTATCAGAAATTACACCTGAATCTGTTTTTATGATGAAACGACGTAATTTACTAAAATTATTAGGCATCGGCGCTGCTGGAATAGCGGTTTCATCCACTGTAAAAGCCGATTTATTTTCATGGCTTACTGAAGATAACAAACCAACAACACCAAAATCATCCCGTAAAGAATTACAATTTATTCAACCTGAAGAATATCAATCTTCATTACAATTAACTCATGAAGATAAGGTAATTGGATATAACAATTTCTATGAATTTGGCCTTAATAAATCCGATCCTGCTAAGTATGCACACACAATGAAAACAGAAGAATGGACATTAACTATTGATGGTGAAGTTAATCGCCCACTTACTTTAAACTTAGACGATATTAATCATAAATTTCAATTAGAAGAACGTATCTATCGTATGCGTTGTGTTGAAGCATGGTCGATGGTCATTCCCTGGGTCGGTTTTCCATTAGCGAGCTTACTTTCTTTGGTTGAGCCCAATAGTCGTGCAAAATATGTTGCCTTTGAAACGCGTTATGCACCACAGGAGATGCGCGGACAAGATAGTCGCTTCATTGGCGGCGGTTTGCAATACCCGTATGTCGAGGGATTAAGACTCGATGAAGCGATGAATCCACTCACATTATTGGCGACAGGGGTATATGGAAAATCCTTGCCAAACCAAAATGGTGCACCTATTCGCCTTGTTGTTCCGTGGAAATATGGATTTAAGGGGATCAAATCTATTGTCAAAATTCGTTTAACTGAGTCAATCCCACCAACAACGTGGAATCTTTCAGCACCGCATGAATATGGTTTTTATGCAAATGTTAATCCAGATGTTAGCCATCCTCGTTGGTCACAAGCAACAGAACGCTTTATAGGCACAGGTGGATTAGGTCAAGTTACAAGACAACCAACATTATTGTTCAATGGCTATGGCGACCAAGTCGCACATTTATATAAAGATTTAGATTTGCGGAGAAATTTTTAATGCAACCAATATATGGAATAAAAGTTAAGTTATTAAAAACCATATTCCATCTTATTGGTTTATTGGCTTTCACTTGGCTTATTTATACAATTTATACGCAAAATTTCAGCGCAGATCCTTCAAAAGATATTCAGCATTTTACTGGAATTACAACGTTACGTTTATTAATTATATTAGCTCTGATCCCTATGGTTGCCTTTTACTTAAAATTAAACACATTATTTCAAGTAAGAAAACTATTAGGATTATGGTGTTTTTTTTGGGCTAATTTACATTTAGCAAGTTATCTGCTACTTGAAATAGGTTGGGGAAATATTACTTTCTTTTTTAGCGAAGTTTTTTCCCGTATTTATCTTATTATAGGCGCTTTATGTTGGATAATTTTATTATTGATGGCTATAAGTTCATTTGATTGGTTAAAAAATAAATTTAATCAAGAATGGAAAAGAATACATAATCTGTTTTATCCACTCTTATTATTAGTCTGTATTCATTATTTTTTATCATTAAAATCGCCAACACCAGAGCCTATTATTTATCTAATTATTATTGGATTAACTTACCTTTTTCGCTTTTGGCAACAGAAAAAAAACAAATCAACTAATATATAAAATAGCCTACCCACCAATTTAATTCTAATATTATATAAATGATCTTGTTAAAGCCTCATTTAAGAGGCTTTAACAAATTGTAATAAACTAAATAGTTGCCTATCAATTCAGTATTAGAAATACAATGATATATCCATAGAAAAATTACGCCCAGGAGCAGTAAAACGTTGTAAACCAAGACGATCACGATCTATTTGATTTGTTGTACCAAATTCTGGCAGACTTCTTAATGCATCCCAAGTACTATATTTTCTATTAAATAAATTAAAAACCCCAGCACGTAATACAATATTTTTATTTACATTATAGTAAGCTGTTGTGTCAAATATAGTATAAGAATCACTAAGATATGGCCATTCACGACCATTCCGTATTGCTTGATTACCTTCTTTTCGTGCTGAATAAGTCATAAATATCCCTGCACCATATTTTTTATCCGCATTATCATAAGATAAGGAAGAAACCCATTTAAAAGGTTGTACAGAAAGTAATGAATCTCCAGAAGCATCTTTTCCGCGTGTATAATTAAATGTATTACGCAATATATATGTATTATCTAAGCCGAATATTTTAGAAAGCCGAATTTCATTCGTTAGCTCAAAACCATAAACGTATGCTGAGGCAACATTACTATATTGAAGATGATTTTGTGGTAATGTTGGCTTATTCCAATAACTATCGCCCATATTAGGATCATACCACGGATTAGGAACTTGTTTTTCGCTCTGCTTAAGATCAATAAAGTTATTGTATTTAGTATAATATACATTTACTTTATTAAATAATTTATCATTATTATAACTTAATGATATTTCATTACTTAATCCTTTTTCTTGCTTTAAATTAGGGTTAGGCTCTAAGCGATTACGAGCATCATTACCTCCATAATCAAAATAAAGCTCTTGAGCTGTTGGAATACGAAAACCCTGCCCAATTTTATATTGGAAAGTATAATTTGGTGTTATGTTATAACTGGTTGATAATGCCAAAGATAAAGCCTGATAATGATTATCAGTGAGATCGCTATCTTTCGCTAAAGATAATTTAGCATTATCTGTATGATGAGAAACATTATCATATCTACTGCCTAAAACTACATTTAATTTGTCATCAAACATTTTTATTTCATCAACAAAAGCAATACTAATATCTTGAGTATATACAGGTCTGATGATGCTATAATTAGATTGATAAGGAACTTTAGGCTTTCCTAGATATTTAGTATCTATATTTTTATTGTTAAGTGTTTTTGTAGAATATGAAGTTCGTAGTGCTAATGAGTGCGTTGTATTAAATAAAGATAATGGCATTAATACTATTTCATTATTAATAAACCTACCATATTGAATGATATTCCTACTATTTTCTTCAAAAATATCATAATAATGACCATTATAATGTTCATCAAACGTAGAGCTAAATGCTTTTTGTTCTATTTTTTGCCAATTAAAGCTTGTCGTCATACTGTCAATATATCTTTCTGGAGTCCACGTATCAGAGAGTGTATATCTAATTCTTTTTGATAAATCATCACCAGTACGATAATAGGAAGAAAATAAGTACCAAGATTTTTCATCTGTATATGTTTTACCCTCACTGTATTCAAAAGTAGCACCTATTTTATGGTTTTGAATACCTAATAGATTAATTTTTGATAGTAAAGAATGACGCGTTTTTTCTTGAGGATCTGGTGTTCCCCTAGCAGAACCGAATATATCATTTTCATGTTTATAATTATTAGTTTCATGCCCATTACGATAAACATATAAGAGCATCCCTTCTACATCTTGTTGGGAAGTTGCAATACCTATCGTTTGCATTTTTTCATTATTTTTAGAAGTATAAACACTACGAGAAACAAATCCCCAATTACCTTCACTAATCAAATCAGCAGGATCTTTAGTAACGTATTTTACAGCCCCTCCTAATGCTCCACTACCTGAAAATATAGAATCAGCACCCTTAGATATAATTACAGACTTTAAATGTTCTGTTTCGATATCATTCATACTTCCATTAAAATAACCATAACCTTTATAAATGGTATTATCGAAGGTTTCTGCTTGAGGGATATCATCAACCTGTATAGCAACACGATCTTTATCAACACCTCTTATTGCATATCCATTATTACCAAAACGTCCTTCGGATGAGACACCGACACCAGGAAGATGGCGAACAATATCTTCCATGCTAAATATTAAATTTTTTTCCAATTGTTCTGAATTTAATGTTTTTTCATTAATTTTTTCTTCTTTTTTTTCAATCACATAAAGAACATCTTCAGATATAGCTTTATTATTAAAAAAAACTATCGAGGTAACAACTAGATAGAGTAACGTTTTTTTCATAAACACTCCTTAATTAAGGTATTGAATGATAATTATAATCATTATCATTCAATTCAAGAAAAGGAATTGTAATACAATTGAAAATTTAGTTGTTTTATCTAATTAATAATAAATTAATTATATTTATGTTTACATATATTAATTTAAATGCATTCTTTAAGAATAAAAAAGCACAAAATCATAAGTTGCAGTCTTAATCTCAATTGCCTCTTCCATACCTTTAATAATTAAATCAGCTAATTCACTCCAACTCATATGGCGTAGCCATTATATATCGCCATTACTTTTAACTATCTGTTTATGTTGTTTTATGAAAATCACTGGTAAGCCTATTACAAACGTCAAGATATGTCTGATAAACGGGCTTATCATCGAACAACTCTCTATCACCATCATTGAAACCATCAATCTCATTACTTGCGAAAAGGAGAGAACTGGTAATCAACAATATATACCCCCATAGACCCTGTTTTTACTGTTACCCATACTGTTCCTTGGTTTTCGATTTTGAATTGCTAATACAAAGTAATTTCCACCGTTCTGTAGAAATTTCTTTTATCCATATACCGTAGTCACATCGGCCAAATTGGTTAGTGCTAAAGCCCGGTGATGTGATCTCATATTCAGTTTGAATATCAAAATACCCACAATGGTATTTCTTTATGGCAGAAAAATAGGTACTGCAAAGGTAATGTAACGACATCTAAAGCTAATGTCACAGGAAGTAATACTCGAGCAATTTTTTCCCCAAACGAGTTTGATTTAGTATGATTAATTTAACACAACTCACCAAACTAGATTTATGTTGGAACAACTTCACCAAAGAACCATCAATAATAAACAAATTAAGAAATAATGGATGTATTGTTTTTATATAAAAATTAATTAATTATATATCTATTCTCGACTATAAAAATAATTTTCCAGTAGTTCTTCCTATTTTAGGATAGATACACTGGATTTATTTTATAGCTAGGCTCAAATCGGATTTCAATTTTAAATAAGTTTTCGAAATTAAAAATCTTTTATTTTCTCTAAAGAGTAATAATCTTCGTGCCTATCATTGTCGCTTTTCCACCTACTCTAACTCGACTAATCGTATTTTCTGTTGAATCAATAATAACGTGAATAAGAGAGGAACATTGCATTGCACGCCCTTGCTCTAATAAAAAATGTGTTTGATGAGGGAAAACATGCTTAACAAGATAGCAGCCTAAAGCGCCACTAGAACTCCCTGTCGCAGATTCTTCATTGATGCCATATAAAGGTGCAAAATTACGGCAATGAGCAGTAATTTCTTTATCTTGACTAAGTTCAAAAACATGAAAACCGATAGTATTAAATTCACGGCTTAAGTTTGCAATCGCTTCAAAATTAGGTTTTAGCGTATCTAATTTCCCAAATTGTACAGGGATCAAAATATCAGGTAGTCCCGTTGAAAATATCTCAATGGGTAAGCCTGTTTCTGAAATAGTTTCGCAATTTATTCCCAGTGCTGCAGCCACTGCATCGATATTTGGAGCTTGACGTGAAACAGGTAGTGTTTGCTCCATAACGATATTTTCAGCATTAATTGCGACACTTAGAATACCTGCTTTCGTTTTTTGTGTGTAATGACCAGAAGCCAATAAGTTGAGTGAAGATAAAGTGAAAAATACCGCTAATGTCGCATGACCGCAAAAATCGACCTCACCTTCAGGAGTGAAAAAATCAACCTTAAAATCCGTCTCTTCACCTTGATAAACAAAAGCTGTTTCAGAAAATCCGACTTCTTTAGCGATGGTAATTTTCTGTTCATCACTTAATTTAGGAGGATTAAGTACCACGCCAGCAGGATTGCCACCTTTATTATTTCGAGTAAATGAGTTTATAAGGTGTACTTTGATCTCGTGCTCTACTGAGCGTATAGCTTCATTTTGCATATATTTCCCGCATTGCTTCGAATAGCATTAAATCTGTGTGTAAAAATAGAGTGTTATAAAATACGCATTAATTAGGGCAAACTTCTGACACGCCATCTAGCCCTTGTTGTCTTTGTTCAAATACGACGTTTTTTTTATCCCCTTCTCGGATAATTTTTAAGATATAAATACTATCAAAATCACTACTTTTCCATTTAGGAATTAATTTAGGATCGCCTCCCTCTTGTTTCATAATATCTCGCGCAACCTTGGTTAAATTATCATGCTCCCAGGCAATAAAAATAACCGAGTTTTCATACTGTCGACTTAACAGTTCCTCTCGTAATGCTTTTATCTCTTTAGCGTGATATTGAAGATGAATAGGCAATGAGGTTTTAATAGCGATAGGTGAAATCGTTTGGAGTGAACGCAATGAATTCCCTAACTTACTCTGTTTAGGTGCCGCGGCGAATAATGCATCAGGTTTGCCAAATTGATTTATAAGCACATCGGGTAGGGCTAATGCTCTATTTAACCCTTTACAGGTCAGTTGCCCACTATCATTATCAGGTTTTTCACCATGTCTTATAAAAACCAGTGTTTGATCGGAATACGCCATATGACTAAATCCTAGAATAAATACGCTCAAAAATATAAATACACTGCGCATACAGCGTTACCTTTAAGTCAATTGAGTATAAGAAATATGGGAAATTAAAACACATCTAATATTAACCATAAACTCACTGAGTTTAAGTCACTCAGTCTATCATAGCCAAAAGTGTTTCAGCGGTGAGCAAATCTTAGATAGCGCATATTTAGCCACTTTTATACTCTATTGACCTTTATTCTACCTTCTAAACGCCTCAAAACTAATTAACAAATATTAAAATCAATCAAACAATTGTTAACAAAAAATAAAGGATTTTTTTAATTTTTCATTACTTTACACCCAATTTTATAAAGCTAAATGAAACTTAAATACTCAGTACATTTAGATAAAAAATGGAAGAGATCTCTTTTTAATAGAAAAAATAATGTATTAAAAATCAATACAAGCCTTTTTATCTCCCTCTATTTAGTTTAATGACTAAAGTTCTTCCTCTGCTTACCGATACTGTTTGTTCTTAAATAAGTTACCAATACTTATTAATTATTATTTATCCAGGGTTAAGCATGTTCTTTAAAAACTTTAAAATTCGTACAAAGTTAACCATCGCATTTACAACTTTTGTGATGCTAATTATGTTGGGTTCCAGTTTCGCATTAATGGGTTTAAATAGTGCGAATCAAGATATTCATGATGTCGTTGATGATATCTATCCAGCCACAGTCAGAGCCAACTTACTGATTAATAATTTCAATGAATTTATTATATTTCAGCAACTTACTATGCTTGATGAGCAAGGAAGTTTAGCGGCTGAGCAAGAGAGCAAAAAAGCAGAGATCACCGCTAAAGTTGCGCAATTACTGAAAGAATTAGACGAAACCACACACGATGCTGAATCAAAAAAAATCTTAGCTGAGGTTTATGAGATCCGTCAGCAATATATAAACTCTCAAAACTTTGTGGTGAAGGCATTTAATGAAAATAACAAACACGCCGCTGTCAATGAACTGATCACAAAAACTTCCGCTATTCAGTTAAAGTATCGCGATAAAATATTAGAGTTTATCAAATTACAAGACAAAAAAATGGAAGAGGCAGGTGACGCTGTTGAACGTGATTTTATTGAGAAAAGGATCTTTTTAGTCTTATTAACCCTCATCAGTATTATTGTGGGTAGTATTTTAGGATGGTTTATTACTAAAGGCATTACTCTTCCATTAGAGAAAGCAATAAATTTTGCTAAAGCGATTGCCAATGGTGATTTAACACAAGAAGTGAATATTGATTATCATGATGAAGCAGGAATATTATTACAAGCCCTTGCTGAAATGAAAACGCACCTATTAGAAGTTGTGCAAAATGTACAAAACAGCGCTGAAAATATTTCGTCAGCAGCAGAGCAAATTACAGCTGGTAGCCAAAATTTAGCAGCAAGAACAGAAGAACAAGCAACATCAGTAGAAGAAACGGCAAGCTCAATGGAGCAAATGACATCAACTGTTAAAAACACCGCAGATCATACTCATGATGCGATTAATGTTGCTGAAAAAACTGAAATCGCCGTACATCATAATGGCGAAATAATGCTTCAGCTAACTGAAAAAATGAGAGCCATTAATAGCTCATCATCTCAAATGACAGATATTATTAACTTAATTAATGCCATTGCATTCCAAACTAATATTCTTGCACTAAATGCCGCTGTTGAAGCCGCTAGAGCGGGTGAACATGGTAAAGGTTTTGCAGTTGTTGCTGGTGAAGTCAGACTACTGGCACAAAAAAGTGCAGACTCCGCTAATGATATACGCACTCTTATCGATAATTCATCAACTCAAACACAAGAAGGAATGGAATTAGTTGAACAAGCTGGCTCACAAATCCAAAAAATGATCGCTGATGTCGAAGAGATCAGTGCGCTATTGCGTGAAATTGGGCAGGCAAGTAATGAACAAAGTGATGGTATATCGCAAATCAATAACGCTATAAGTCAGCTTGATTCAACAACTCAACAGAATGCGGGATTAGTTGAGGAATCGGTAGCTGCTGCAAGTTCACTTAATGAACAAGCACTTAATCTGAATAAATTAGTGAATTACTTTCAGATTAAAAGTATCTAATATTTAGTTGAATAAGTTTATTGAAAAAATAAAGGTCACTAGTCTTCTATCATAGTGACCTTTAAACGTGTTTTATGTATGTTCCAAACGGCTATACGAATAAATAAACTCAACCAAAGACGTGAGTTAAATGTGCTTTATATTCAGCAATATCATTCTCAACCGTTGGCTCTTTAATAACATCATTGACCATAAAAGTCGGTAATTGAGATAATCCTAAAAATTGTTGTGACTTGTGGAAAGCGAAATAAACACCATCAACACCTCTGCCATCAAAAAAATTACCAAATTCATTAAAGGCTTCAACAGGCGCATTCCACGTTACAGAGATCATGTATTTCTTACCTTGTAACAGCCCTCCTGTACCGTATTGCTTTTTAAGATCACGACGCGTACGCCCATCGTTCTCATATAACTTGCCATGACCAAATGTATACACATCATCCATATATTTTTTTACTTTCCACGGCATCATCATCCACCAGCCAGGCATTTGATAAATAATGGTGTCTGCCCATAGAAATTTCTCGATTTCGTCGTCAATATCATAGCCATCTTCTATTTGGGTTTCTTTAACGCTATGACCTAATGTAACTAAATGCTCAGCAGCAACATCATGTAGTGTACGGTTTAATTGACCAGCAGAATGACCGAAGTTTTGACCACCATTAATCAATAAAATATTCATGCCAACTCCTAAATTTTCTCTTGCGATACGTTTAATAGAGTTAATTTAACAGGAAATAAAAAAATTCGCACGCAACACCAAAATCTATAAAAAATTAAAATTCAGGATTATTTTCTTATTATTAAAAATTAACAAAGATAATTAAGAATAAAAAACCAAAATAGACCGCTTTTACGATTGGGTATATTAATAATAGAGATTATTGCTTTTTAGGCAAAAGTCTATTGTTGCTCAGGCTATTTTGTTAAACCGTTGGCTGTTATAACATTAATAAGAATATCTTCTAATCTGATAGGATCGTCTTACTATCACACCAAGATAAACTGTAAGAAATTAAGGATATTAGTGTGCTAAAAGTTACAGCTTTAATGTGTCAGATAAATATTGAGTTAAACTATCAATAAAAACACGGATACGTTGGCTCACCACGCGATCACTATAATAAACAGCATGAAAAGGTAATGGTATAGATTGTAATTTATCGCTAAATAGCTCAACTAGTTTGCCTTCTTGAATATCTTTATTCACCATAAAATCAGATAAACAAGCAATCCCTTCACCACTCACGCATAATTGCCTTAATGTTTCGCCACTGTTTGAAGATATCCCTTCTGTTACCGTAATTAATGCATTTTTTTCGATTTCTAAAGGCCATGTATTTAATGAAACTGGCTCAGTAAATGTTAAACAAGTATGTTCGCTCAATGCTTGCGCTGCTGTCGGAATTCCTTTTCGCTCTATATATTTTGGCGAAGCAATAATTTTACGATAGCTATTAAATAAAGGGCGAGCACGTAAACTTGAGTCTGTTAAATGGCCAACTCGTATGGCCACATCCACTTTACGCTCAATTAAATTCACAAAAGTTTCTGATGAGACTAATGACAAAATAATATCAGGGTATTGTTGGCGAAAAATAGAAATAAAAGGGATCAACAAATGTAATACAACAGGAGTTGCCGCATCGATACGCAGTAAACCTTTAGGTGAATTTTGTGTGCCATATAACTCATTTTCAGCGGCTTGCATTTCCTGCAAAATAACTTTCATTCGCTGAAAATAAAGTTCACCTTCTACGGTAAGATCAATTTGGCGGGTCGTTCTATTCAGTAAATTAACACCTAATTTATCTTCTAATTTCTTCACTGTTCGGCTGACGGCTGAATTAGCCAGATTCAGTTTATCAGCTGCTTTTGTAAAGCTTTTATGTTCAACAACTTCAACGAATACTCTCGCTTCTTCTGACGTTGCTTTCATACAATAAGTTCCAGTGCTATTAGGTAGTATATTGGGATTTAAGGATACGGACATTTTTTTATTATTGCAATTAAGTTAATAATCAGGGGAGAATAGTGAGTTATTGTAAATAGTGTGAATGGTATAAATAAGCGTTACTACTTAAAAAATAAGCAGATATACATAATGTACATCTGCTTAAATCATGGTTTAAACATAAAATTTTTATTTAAAATAATAAGACACATTAACGGAGGGTAAATAAAATCAGGCTAATTTTTCAATAAATTTGATATCTAATAATTCAATTTTATCTTTTAGGTTTTCAACAAACGCTTTCATATGTGCTGTTTCATTGTGTTTATCGATAGCGCTCTGGTTTTCCCATATTTCAAAGAAAATAAAGGTTCTTGGTTGAGTGGTATCCTTATGAAGTTCATACTGGATACATCCTTCATCTTTATGGCTTGGTTTTATCATTGCTTTGCAAGCAGATAACACTTCATTTTCATGATTTTCTTTTGCCACAATTGTGGCAATTAATCTGACATTATTCATATGAAATCCTATATTCCAACATAAGTGTAAATGACAAATAAATAACAACCTGAAATTACTCTAGCATAATTCTTTATTTCATTATTTACATTTAGGCAAAAATAAGTTGCTGATATTGTTATTGTCATAATGATTATTATTTTTATTAAAAAGCAATTCAATAATATAAACACCACAATCATTATTGCCATTAAAGCAATAGTCTATTGTTTTTTTCATTATTTATTGCATTTTTTTACTTCATTACACTAGCACCCTATTAAATTTCAAATTTATTATTCACCTTATTAGGATGCGCTATGAAAACCTTTCTCCCTTTATTAGCTCTGGCTACTGGGGCATTTGCAATAGGAGCCTCTGAATTTACACCAATGGGATTACTACCTAATATTGCTTCAGGGCTAGATATCTCGATCACAACAGCAGGTGGCCTCATTACAGGTTATGCTGTCGGTGTTATGGTTGGCGCTCCTATTATGACATTGGGCTTAGGTCGATTAACAAAACGACATGCTTTAATTTTCCTATTATTGCTCTTTATTGCAGGCAATTTATTCGCCTCACAATCTGATAGCTATTGGGGATTAATGGTTGCAAGGCTAATAACGAGTCTTAATCATGGTGCTTTTTTTGGTATTGGATCAGTAGTAGCCGCAAGTCTTGTTGAAAAACATAAACAAGCTGCTGCCGTTGCCGCTATGTTTATGGGATTAACTCTTTCAAACTTGATCGGTGTTCCTTTTATTACTTGGATTGGTCAAGTTTATGGCTGGCGTTTAGCCTTTGTTCTTATTTCTGGATTAGGTGTTGTGACACTGATGGGTTTATTAATGCTGCTCCCTACGATCCCTAAAGGAAACAAGCCTAATATCAAGTATGAATTAAAAGTACTCACTCGTTTACCTGTTGTGTTAGCACTACTGACTACCGTATTTGGCGCCTCTGCTCTTTTTGCTCTTTATACATACATCGCCCCTTTCCTTATTAATATTGTTCATATCAGCGAAAGCGATGTCGCAATGCTACTTGTTGTGATTGGATTAGGATTTACCGTAGGTAATTACTTAGGGGGTAAGTTATCGGCAAAAGGAATTGATAGAACATTAGTGATGTTTTTTATATTACTGATTTTATCAATGATCCTTTTACCCTTAGTTTCAAATCATTTGTTCTTAACGATTATCACTCTTTTTATTTGGAGTGTGGCGAGCTTCGCCCTTGTTCCACCACTGCAAATAAAAACAATGCAGATAGCCCATGATGCGCCGGGTTTAGTTTCATCAGTAAATATCGGTGCATTTAATTTAGGCAACGCTATTGGAGCCGTTATTGGCGGAGTTGCTTTAAAATACAGTTACAACATTGTCCCTTTAAGTGCGGCCTTAGTTGGGATCATTGGTTTATTACTGGTTTTTGCTCAATATAAAGTGAAAAGAGAACCACAAAGAAGCTTGGCTTAGTCTTTAACGCCCTATTCATACTCACTAAAAAATGAACCTAGTTCACACTTTGGTTCTTTTTTTTCATGTGTAACAACGTCGACAATAAAATGTAAACAATTTTACCAATATCAGACAAACTGTTTGTTTTTGCCAACTTATTTCAACGTTTATGGATGGCGTCAAATGTTAAATCCTAAAACATCGCTAACATAATCGCTGATTTCCATTATCAAAACAGAGCTATTTAATGATGAAAATAATCTTTTCACTATTAATACTCCCATAATAATCTCAGGATAATGTCACTTATTGTGAGATAAGCTTATAGAGCTAAAACAGGCAGCAACACATTTACACACTAAAGAAAATATTCCGTTAGAGATTATTACGTAGCTGAATCGAAAATAATTATCTGTAAACTCACTTTTCAATCACCTTTTTTACTTTGAATATTTGTATGACAATTATCTAGATGAAATTAATATTTCACCTAAAAATGAGACTATTACTTCAAAAATATTTCATATCTTATCTTTGTTCTATAACAGTCAACTTAAACACTTTTAAAAAGGTAAGAAATCCCCTTAAATAAATATTTTCCTATTATTAAATAGAATTTATTTCACGTTTTCTTATTTATAAAGAATAAAAAAAATAGACTTTTTACTTTTATCAATACGATCAAGATCACGTCAATCATATCTTTAATTGAGGAACATTAGGAAGAACCATTCTCATTTATTATTTACTTTTCTTATCATGGTTCCATTATCCCACTGATTTGTATTACAATTAAATCTAGTTTGAAAGCGAGTAATTGTGCGCCTCTGGATACAAAAAGAAGTTAATCATTGATGAGAAAATCATATTAAAGTCCATTTAAACAGTTAATATAATAATATTAATTTTGTATAATTAAAATTATTATATTAAGAATAAATAAAAACAAATCAATGATAACAATTTATTTTCACACTAGATAAAAATAGATATAAATTAGAAATAAAAAAATAAATATATTTTAATAAATAAAAAACACGTAAAGAATAGGCAAGAAATAAAAAAAACAAAATAAAGAAAACACTAAACATTAAAACAAGATAGAAAAAACAAAATAAAATATTAAAAATACAAAGTAAAATATTATTGATAATGAAATAAAGTATTATAAAAATAAAAAAACGATAATTTAAATTATTAAGACAACAAAATTTATAACAATAAAATATCGAAATAAAAAATTTTTAGTTTATTTGTTAATAAAATAGGTAAAAAAGTAATTCATTAATTTAATTTATGTTTATTTTGGGGGTTGATGGTCTTTTTTTACCCTAAAAATGGCATTTTAGACTTCAATTTATCTTTTTATTACATAGCTAAAACCATCAATATCGTTCTTTTTTTCATCAAAAACCAATTTTGCAACAACATTAGCAATGCAATTACATTGATGAGCGTCAAAAAACACGACAATTAACAAGCAAATAATGAGAAAAAAGGAATTTTTTTATATTTGTCACACAATTGATTTTATTCTATTACATATCAATAAATATTCCCTACAATAGCCAACTAATCTAACCTGACAATTTCCTAAGTGATGATATCTTTCATTGTTTAGGTTAGTAACTATCTTTTTTTATTTATGATTTATCGTTTCAGCAAAGTAGAGCATTAATAAAACCTAGTACCCTACACAATTATATAATGACCAACTTATAGGTTTGCCAACGCAGTTATAAACGATAACAATTGCAAACTTAAGGATAAAAATAATCATGTCAGACTATCTATCATTCTTATTAGGCATTGTGCCTTTAGCGGTTTTGATTTTTATGATTTTAAAAATGAAATCAGCCGTTCACCATGCCGTGCTTGTATCTTTAGTGATAACTGTTGCACTTGCTATTTTCCATTGGAACAACACCATTCAATTTGCTTCAGTCTCTGTCCTTTATGGCGCAGTTAAAGGATTGTGGCCAATCATCATCGTTATTCTTGCTGCCATTTATAGCTATAACTTAATGCTAAAAACAGGTGGCATGGATGTCCTTAAAGATGTACTGGCTGGCATAAGTGATGATAAGCGAGTGCAAGTTCTGCTTATCTCATGGTGTTTTGGTGGCTTTCTTGAAGCTGTTGCGGGTTATGGTACTGCGGTTGCCATTCCTATCGGTATTTTAATTGCACTTGGATTTGATCCTTTTAAAGCAGCAGTTGCCTCTTTAGTTGCCAATACAGTTCCTACTGCTTTTGGTGCAGTCGGTATTCCAGTTTCAATTTTGGCGCAAAATACTGGGCTTGATGTATTAGTACTGAGTAAAACGATTATTATTCAGTTGGGATTATTTAATATCGTATTGCCTTTTGTCATCGTTGCCATTGCTGGTGGCGGAATTAAAGCGATTAAAGGTGTCGGATTTATTACCTTAATGTGTGGTATCAGTACACTGATCCCTCAATATATCGTTGCAGCTAATTTAGGTGCTGAATTACCAGCGTTTGCAGGTAGCTTAGTCAGCTTAATTGTGGTTATTTTCCTTGCTAAACGCATGAAAAATAGTGGTGATAAACAGAAAAATGTCCAAAAACATACTGGCAAAGAGTTGTTAGTAGCAAGTTCTATTTATCTGTTTACTTTTATCTTTATTTTAGCGTGTTCACCTTTATTCCCTACGCTCCAAAGCATGGCAAGTGCGATTTCCACAAAGATCCCATTTGTATTAAGTGAAACACAAACGGAATATCAAACCATTGCTTGGTTAAGTACACCGGGGGTATTAATTATTCTCGCCAGCTTTGTGGGGGGAACCATTCAAGGCGCAAGTGTTTCAACACTTATCTCTGTTCTGGTTAAAACGACTATCCAACTGAAAAACTCAATTATTGCCATCACAGCAATCGTAGCGATGGCAACTGTCATGGATTTCAGTGGCATGATTGGCAGTATCGCTGAAACCTTAGTCGATTTCACAGGTGCAGGATTTATCTTTATTGCCCCAGTGATCGGTGCGTTAGGAACGTTCGTAACAGGTAGTGACACCAACTCTAACGTACTGTTTGGTAAGTTACAAACCAGTGCAGCCGCTAAACTTAATATTGACCCATTCATTCTGGCCGCTGCCAATACCTCTGGTGCAACGGGCGGTAAAATGATTTCACCTCAAAGTATCGCCATTGCTGTTTCAGCGACAAAAATGGATGGCCAAAGCAGTGCCATTATGCGTGAAACCTTAAAATACTGTATCGCCTACATTGTTATTCTTGGGGCGAAGATCGGTATTATTTATCATCTAATGAACTAATTAATAAGGAGAAGTGAGCGTGTTTATTCCATTCACTTCTCCTCTTATAACGAAGCAATAAAAGAATTTTATCTTTAGTAAAAATAATAACATCTGAGCGATGTTTTGGAGTTCGATTAATGAAAGTTAATTTTTATGCGACCTGTCTTGGTGATGTGCTGAAAGCAGATTCAGCCCGAGACACCGTCTTGTTACTTGAAAAATTAGGCTGCGAAGTCTTATTTCAGGAACGCCAAGGTTGCTGTGGTCAGCCTGCGCTTAATAGCGGTTATGTTAATAATGCAAAACCCGCCATGAAATCGTTAATTGAAACATTGGAAGTGAACGACTATCCCATTATTTCACCCGCAGGCTCCTGTACTTATGCCATTAAAGGTTACCCAACTTATCTTGCTGATGAACCACAATGGGCATTACGGGCACAAGGTGTTGCCGATCGCCTTATTGATTTAACCAGCTTTATTGTTAACACTCTTGGTGTTGTCGATGTTGGGGCTCGTCTGCCAGGTAAAGCGGTTTATCACCCATCTTGCAGTTTAACCAGAAAATTAGGTGTCGTAAGTGAGCCTTTAACGCTGTTAAAACATGTTGAAGGTCTTGAAATGTTACCTTTTGCAAACTCAGAAACCTGCTGTGGCTTTGGGGGAACTTTCTCCGTGAAGATGTCTGAAATTTCAGGCGAAATGGTGACTGAAAAAGTCAAACATATTATGGATGTGAGTCCTGATTATGTCATTGGTGCCGATACAAGCTGCTTAATCAACATTCAAGGTCGTTTAAGTCGTGAAAAACGTCCTGTAAAAGTGTTGCATATTGCACAAGTTTTAATGAGCCAATAAGGGAGCCTGCTTATGTCTATCAAAACCAGTGATATAGATTTCAGACCTCGTCTAGAACATGAAATGAAAGACACAATCATGCGTAATGCGGTTGTTATGGCGCAAGAACGCATTGGGGCTAACCGTCAAATCATGGTGAAGGAGCTAGGTAATTGGGAAGAGTGGCGTGATCGCGCTGAACAAATCCGTAACCATGTTCTTGAAAACTTAGATGCTTATCTCTATCAATTATCCGAAAAAGTGACTGAAAACGGAGGCCATGTTTATTTTGCTAAAACAGCAGAAGATGCCTCTCGTTATATTTGTGAAGTTGCCAAAAAGAAAAATGCGAAGAAGATTGTAAAATCTAAATCGATGGTCACCGAAGAAATTGGGATGAATAAAGCCTTACAAAATGAAGGCATTGAAATCATCGAAACTGACCTTGGTGAATATATTCTTCAATTAGATAATGATCCACCGTCTCATATCGTGGTTCCAGCGATCCACAAAGATCGTTATCAAATTCGCAAAGTCTTAAATGAAAAACTCAATTATGAAGGCAGTGAAACGCCAGAAGATATGACGCTTTTCATTAGACAACGTATAAGACAAGATTTCCTTTCTGCTGATATTGGTATCACTGGCTGTAACTTTGCCGTGGCTGAAACAGGTACTGTCTGTTTAGTCACCAATGAAGGTAATGCAAGAATGACCACAACACTACCTAAAACCCATATAGCGGTTATGGGTATGGAACGTGTGGCTCCTACCTTTGAAGAAGTTGATCCGTTGATAACCATGTTATGTCGTAGTGCCGTTGGCTCACGTTTAACCAGTTATAACACTTGGGTGACAGGCCCACGCGAAGCGGGCAATGTTGATGGCCCTGAAGAGTTCCATTTAGTAATTGTCGATAATGGTCGTTCTGAAATTTTAGGCTCACAATTTAAAGATATTTTACGTTGTATTCGTTGTGGTGCTTGCCTAAATACATGCCCTGCTTATCGTAATATTGGTGGTCATGCTTATGGATCAATTTATCCTGGTCCAATTGGTGCGGTAATTTCACCATTATTAGGGGGTTATAAAGATTTCCACGATCTCCCTTATGCATGTTCGCTATGTAACGCTTGTAATGTAGTTTGCCCAGTCAAAATTCCTTTAGCACAACTGATTTTAAAACATCGCCGTGTGATGGCAGAAACAGGCCTTACACCAAAAGCAGAACGTCGAGTGACAGGTATGTTTAACTACCTCAATTCACACCCTGCCCTTTGGAAAGTGGGTATGAATGTCGGTGCAAAAATGGCGGGATTAATGATCAAAAATGGTTCTACACCAATCAAAATTAGTGTTCTTAATGATTGGATGGAATCACGTGATCTCCCTAAACCAGATGGTTATAGCTTCCGTAGTTGGTTTAAACGCCATAAAGCAGAAGGAAAAAAATAATATGTTAAACGAACAAAATCGTAATGAATTTCTGCAAACTATTGCTGAAAAATTAGGACGTCCTATTGCGCATAAGCCACAGCCGCAGCCTACACCAGTGAATGATTTAGCGAAAACACGCTTAACTAATTTAACTCAAGATGAACTGTGCAAAGAGTTTACGGACTTTGCACAGACTCAAATGGTGAAATGTGTTGTTAGCAAACCGAATGAAGTTATTAATAGCCTAATTGAGCTATGTGAAAGTTATGATTGTAAAGGCTCGGTGGTAATAAGTGGTGATGAGCGTTTAGATGCACTTGGCATCACAAAAGCGGTTAGCGAAAAATACGAAACTTATATTTGGGATCCTACACTTGGGCGTGAAAATATTGTTCATGCTGAACGCTCTCAAATCGGAATTGTTTTTGCTGAAGCGGGATTAACGGAATCTGGTGGAATTGTTTTATTTTCGTCTCCAGAGAAAGGACGTGCCGTGAGTTTATTACCTGAAACCTCAATTGTGATCCTACGTAAAAGCGATATTTTGCCTCGTGTGGCTCAAATTGCTGAGCGTTTACATAAGATGGCTCAAGAAGGTGTGAGAATGCCGTCTTGTATCAATTTAATTGGTGGTGCAAGTTCCACTGCTGACATTGAATTGATTAAAGTATGGGGGGTTCATGGCCCTGTTCATGCAGCTTATCTTATTATTGAAGATTGCTAATTCAAGATAAAATAACGTTAAAACGATAACAAAATAGCTAACAGTCAGAGTCGATCATCGACGCCTAAATCAAACCCAAAAGATAAGTTAATGGCTTTTGGGTTTTTCTCTATTATTTACCAATTAATTATTTAATAAAACTTTTGCTCTCCATTGATTTAATTTTATTTCACATGCGAGTAAAACATCTCCTGCCCCAGAACCGCCCATTAATAATGCGGATTGTCGTTGACATTCAGCGCTTCTAAATTGAATAAAATGCTGCTGAGAACTGGCTAATGCATCAATGGCACTTTTCGCTGCAACAGAATCAGTATCTTCAAGATCACTCTTACTTTTGTCATAAATGACATTCATTTGCTGTTCTGTCAGTTTTAACTCATCCAATAAACAAGCTTGCACAGCGGTTCTTGGCTCGTTTGCGGTCACTTCATAACATTTCGCTAAAGGATCGTATTTACCTTGTGCTGAAGAAAAAAAGCTCACTGTAAGTAAACTACAAGAGATCAGAAATAAACTTATCTTCACGCGAATTCCTTATAGATATTTATAATAAAATTTATGTTTAACATAATGTATAAAATAACTAATATCATATCTATTAGTGCGAATAACTTCATTTTAGGACATATCGCATCTTACTTGATAAATTTAAATTTCAATCGATTAATAATAAGAAAATATTATTTAACACAATATCAATAGATTGAAATTCAGCCAATAATTTTAAAAATAGCCATTTACTACTTTAACTTTGCATTGAATTGATAAAATAACAAACTTTCTTATATCGAAAAAAGTCTGCCATTTTAGTTTTCACTATTTTTTTTCTTAGCATAGCAATAGAAAACCCTCTTTTTTTGCAGTAATCTCATACTATTCTTATTGGCAATTTTTGCCTAAAAACGACCAGTGGTATCACTAATATGTTCTACAAATTTACCCCTATTATTCTTCTTATAATTTCCAACGTTTTTATGACATTTGCTTGGTATGGACATCTAAAATATGGCAATAAACCCCTTATTGTTGTCATTATTTTAAGCTGGTTGATTGCATTTGTTGAATACTGCTTTGCTGTACCCGCAAATCGCATTGGTCATAATTATTACAGTGCAGCAGAATTAAAAACCATACAAGAAGTGATCACATTAACTATTTTCGCTATTTTTTCTGTCACTTACTTGGGAGAAAATTTTACATTAAATCATTTTATTGGTTTTCTTTTAATTGGTGCAGGTGCTTTATTTATTTTTAAAGGCCCTTTTTAGAAAAACCGATTAGTAGATATCATTAGCTCATTTTTACAGCATGTTATCTACGCTTATTTTGTTATCGCCTTATCAAAACTGATAAGGCTTTTTTTATTCGAAATCTCATTTTCTGATTACTTTTAATACTATTTATAGTGTGATTTTTACGGAGGATTAAATAACATCATCACTTACCATTAAGTTATATAGTCTACTCAGATTTTTTTTCCAAAATAATAGTCTGTTTTGTAATAAAAATATTCTATATATAGAAACATTTCTCTTGAAAAATATTTTTCATTCGGCGCATAATGATTGCTCTAAGAGAAGCATCGTTTCTCTGTCTTTTTTTGCCTCTCTTAAACTACCGCACCCTTAAAACGTGCGTTTTGTCACTTTAACGTCAGATAAAATGGTATCTGGTATGAGCAAACATTCTAACGATTTTATTTATATGCAGGATAATCCCTGTATGCATTGTGGTGCTTGTTGCGCCTATTTTAGAGTTTCGTTCTATTGGGCTGAAATGGTAAGTGGTGGCGGTGTGGTTCCAGATGAATTAACAGAACCATTAACGCCTTTTCTCTCTTGCATGAAAGGAACAAATTCTAAAAAACCACGCTGTGACAAACTGATTGGTGAAGTTGGAGAGTGTGTAAGCTGTTCTATCTACGAACAACGTCCTTCTCCTTGTCGTGAGTTTCAACAATCTTGGGTAAATGGCATTCCTAATGAAGCTTGTGATCGTGCGAGAGCGGCTTATGGTTTACCGCCATTAACTCATATCACCTTACCTCACAGCGCGTAAGACATCAGAGGGGTTAAGCCCCTCCTGATTATTTAGTAATACCCAACACGCTTTTTTATAAAAAATAAAATAACAGTGCAAAAAATTGTTATTAAATAACACGTTAGTTTGACTTTATTTTTAAATAACCTAGTATATAAGGTAATGAATTAATAACGTGTGTTTAGCGAGGTTTTTTATTTAAAAATAGCGATATATTTGGAGGGTATTATGATCAGTAGCTCTTTTTTTATCCTTTTCCTTTCTTTTATCTGTTCTACTGCTGTCGTTAGTATGTTACTCGGTGGCTTAGAGGAATGATTATGAATATTTCTGATGAAAATATTCTTCCCCAGAAATAATGCCCATACTTTACATAAAATCAGTATGGGCATTATTTTACTTGTCGTTTAAATTCTAGATTTATTTTTCCTGTTATTATTTTTATTCTATTTTTTATAAAAAACCAGATACCCAAACTTTCCTCGTTTATCTATTTAGTAAGTAAAATGCCCCGTTATTTTCCATGAAAATAAGACATCCTCTGCGACTTGTCCAAACCCAATATTATGCATAACTAGATAGCGTTGGTTATCCCCGCTTTTCTTATTTACTACAATGCCAATATGAGGTCGCCCATTATCTAAACGCCAGCTAACAATATCGCCTGGCACATAATCTTCGGCATTTTTTGTAATCGGTTTTACTTTTCCTTTTCGTGTGAAAAAGACCTCTAAATTGGGAACTCTACGGTGATCAATATTCGTATCGGGTTTATTCAATCCCCACATTCGTTTACTTGGGTAAGCAGAAAAATTTGCTTTAATATCTTCATGTAATAATTTTTGTAAATCGATATCAATCCCACGATAACTACGAATAATCACATCACTACAGACTCCTTTATAAGCAGGCACGTCCCCCATTGGGTAGTCTATTTTACGATAATCAGAGTCGTAAAATACGGCTCTTGGTAAGTTAGCCGCATACTCCACCAGCTTTTTATTTTGTTCTGAAGTTAGCGCTTGTGCACTTGAAAAGGGAGTAATGAGTAAGAGTAAAACAGTAATTCCCATTATTTTCACTGTATGTTCTCCATGAAAAAGTTAAATCCATTATTTAAGAAAGAAATAACATTATCTGTTTATACTGATAAAGCACAGCATAAAAATATCAGGGAAGTCTTAATTCGTTTTTAGAGCCGTTTTTAGAGTAGAGATAAAAAAACCGAGCCACCTTTAGGGTAAGCTCGGCTGATAAATAAGGGAAAAAAATAAGAAAGAGAAAAAGTAAGAGAATACAGTTTAGTTCAACACAATATGACTTTTACGGCGTAAACTTGCAAACAGCATGTAAACTGCCGTCACTAATAACACCACAAAGAAGAAATTCATAATGCCGTTATTGGCTTGCGCCATAAACATTCCCGCCCCTAAAGGCCCAATAGCGGAGCCAATGCTATAACTTAATAGCATCACTTGTGTAATAGCGACAATGTAACTCGCGTTCACATGATCGCATGCCAATGTAATAGCGATAGGATAAAGTGCAAAAGAAGACATTCCCAATAGCGCTAGTGCAATAATAAGCACCATATAATCGCTAGAAAGATAAGTCAGTCCCATGGCAAAAACTCCCACTAAACACATCATCGCTAATAACAGTGTCTTGCTGATCATCACAGACAATTTGCTAATAATAGGCTGGATCACCATTCCGCCTAAAATAATTGCTGCCATCAACACACCTATTTGGTCTGTTGTAAATTGCCCTTGATTTAAAGCCAATGGCATCATGCCATAAATACTACCCATCACAACGCCAGATACCATACAGCCCACTAAAGCGGCTTTATTTAATCGGCTCATCTGCTTGAGTGATAAACTTTTATGAGAGTGCCCTTGTGGTTGCCCTTGTTTAAAAAGTAGAGGCGGTAATACGGCAATGAGTAATAAAACTAATATCGCCATAAACGGGATAGCGCCTTGCGTACCAATTGCACCAATCGCCAATTGTCCTAATGTTGTGCCGCCATAAAGCGAGGTCATATAAAAACCTAAGCGTTTAGCTCGCTCTTTAGGATTATCGCCAATTAATAACCATGACTCGACAACAACAAATATACCTGCAACCGCCATACCACCAATAAAACGGAAAACCATCCATGCTGATAAATAAGGCATTAAAGGCAACACACCGACCGTCACTGCCAACAATAATAAAAATACAACGAAAGAAAGACTGTGCCCTATTCTTGCAATAATAGGTTCTATCATGACTGAACCTATTAACAATCCAATAAAATAAATACTTGCTAACCAACTGGCATAGAGCGTATCCATTCCAAAACTGCTCATAGACAGTGGAATTAAACTCATTAAATAGCCTGACGCGATAGCAAATACCGTTAACCCAGCCACAGGTACTAATGTACTGTCGCCTTTGCGTACCAAAGTAGTGTTCTGTTTCACTACCCTCGTCTCCACAGTCAAAACGGTTGATGATGCGCTGTTTTCTCGATGCCTGATAGAGGCGGTTCTTTTATCTAGGAAAGATAAAAGAAACAAAGGTGAAAACAGTGGATGGCGTTCCTAAATTCAGGAGACGCGAATATAGCGTTTAAATGATGATAAATAAAATTATAAAATCTAATGTCAGAAAACAATTTTATTTATATCAATCATGATTATCGTCTTTTTCCACCAAAAAGAAATAGCGCTAATCTAATATTTATTTTTATTAAATGATAAGTATTTTTTATTAAGAAGACTATGAGTAAATACGTGCTAAATAAAATAAAAATAATAAACATTCATTACTATCCTATCGTTACTCGATAGGATAGCTAAAAATGAAGAGATACTTTTGTTTATTCCACACTTTTCTCTAAAGCAATTTTAATGGCATCAGGAATTGAACCACCGTGACCTTTGCCCTCAAACAGATAAAACTCACACTGTTTTCCCGCTTCCGATAAATATTGACATAACTGACGTTGCGTTAACCAGCTACTACGCTTTTGATAATTTTTCTGTTGTTCTTCACTTAATTGGCTTAAATCTGGTTTTTCTTCTTTTTCCCCCAAGGTTATTGCAATAGAAATATCATTAGGAATAGCTTGCCATTGCTCTTGTTTCACCCATTCGCCTTTTCCCCACCATAATGATGGGCTTGCTGCGATATAACGTTGAAATGTTTCTGGATGATTGAATAAAACATAGAGGGTAAACACGCCACCAAAGGAGTGACCAAACAAAGATTGCTGAGTGATCGAAACGTGTTCTTTAGCGAGTTGCTCTAACGCATAAGGCCTTACTTGCGTTAAGAAGAATTGATAAAAATTTTCTGCATTTCCACCTCGGCTAAATGCCTCTCCTTTTACACTCGGCGTGTAGTCATGCGTTCTCTCTGTAATAAAATAAGCTTTATCCCCCACATACCCCACACTGATAATCGCAGGCAACGGTTTGTTTTTCTGCTTTATGGCTTCGTTTATCATCAACGGAAACTGGGCATTTCCATCAACACTATAAATTAGCGTTGTCTTAGTGGCGTTTTTAGGAATAGCAAGAAAGAGGCGATATTGTTTTCCTTCATATGCCACTTCCTTATTTGTAATTTGATAATAAGAGTGAGCCTGAGACTCAATTTCAGGAACTTCTTGGTTAGGTCTAGCTTGAGCCACCGCAGATAACATAATCATTCCACATAACATTAGTATTCGCATAAATCAGATACTCTGTCGGTAATTTAAAAAGTAAGCCATTAAGATGAAAATAATAGAGAGGCATAAAAAAATAAACCCCATACTTAACGGGGTTTATTTAAATTTAGGCTCGATTAGAAGCTATATTTAATATTTGCCCAATAACGACGACCTTCATCGACAACCCAGTTGCCGCCTTTATCATTTACAGCAGGACCTGTTTCATCTGTAATATTTAATACTGCAAAATTAAACATCGTGTTTTTATTAAAGTTGTAGGTCATTCCTAAATCAAAGGTTGTGTACCCACTACGATAACGTGCCCCAGTGTAACCATTACGTTGTGCCGCCCAAACTTGCTTACCAGTATAAGCGGTATTGGCATAAAAACTGGTTGCTTCGTCAAACTGCCAATCAACTCGTGCATTGGCGCTGTGTTTTGGTGTTAAATCTAATGGATAGCCTTTTAAGGATTCACCTGATGCTAATTTTTCATCATCACTTTTACGTTCTGAATCGATATAAGTGTAGTTTGCATTGACATGCCAACTTTCTGTAATTGGGAAACCAACCGCGGTTTCAATCCCTTTAATATTCGCTTTACCGACATTATCGTATTGATACAGTTTTAAACCCGTAATTGGGTCTATTTCGCCTGTATCGTAGTTAGTTAGCTTATCTTTAAAATCAGTATTAAAGAACGTCACACTTGCAGTAACACCATCTCCATTATCATAGCCAATACCAATTTCTTGGCTAACAGACGTTTCAGGTTTTAAATCACGATTACCGTACATAATCGCGCGACCTTTCTCTGTTGAAGTGCCATATTCTGGGCTAATTTCACGTAAGCTTGGTGCTTTAAAGGCTTTAGCTACACCACCTTTTAAGGTGAATTCATCCGTTAAATGATAAACGGCGTACGCTCTTGGGCTCCAGTGATTACCGTAATATTCGTGATCATCAAGACGCACACCGCCAGTTAATGCGAGGTTGTCTGTTACGCTATATTCATCTTCAAGGAATAACGCTTTTTGATCTGCGGTAATGGTGGATTGTTTAATACCAGAGCCAGTGGATGATTCATCTTTTAAACGTGAATATTGATATTGACCACCAAAAGTCATCACGTTATCAGGCAAGAATGCAGTAAATTTCGCATCAAAAACAGTATTGGTAATTTCAGGGCGACGATCTTCATAATACTTCTCGCGCTCTTTTGTCACCTTATCAATCATTTCTGTTTTGGTGATGCGTTTAGTCTGTTCTTGATAAACACTTAATTCTGAATGCAGAATATCAAACTGATTTTTATAGGTTAATGCCCAGTGATTACGGTCATTATTGGTTTCCAGCATTTTATTTTCATCCGCTTTTCCACCACGGATAGTAAATTCACTCATGGATTTACCTGGTGTCGTTGTACGTTGTAACGTATTGCGACCCGCTTCTAATAAAATGGTTTGATTATCAGTCGGTGTGAAAGCCAATTTTGCCGTAATATTTTTATTGTCATTACGACCTTGGCCATAAGTGATTTTATCTTCAGCACGTAAATAGCTACTGCCATAAAGCTGTAAGCCTAATTTATCTTCAATTAAAGGTCCTGAAAGATAAAAATCACCATTAATGGAATCGCCTGCATCACGGTTATGTTGCAATGTACCGCCAAGTGCAACAGAGCCATGCCACTCTTTTGTTACTGGTTTCGTGATGATATTGATAACACCACCCATTGCATCTGAACCATACAGAGATGACATTGGTCCACGAATAACTTCTATACGTTCAATCGCCTCTGCTGGTGGAATAAAACCACCTTCATAACCACCACTCCCATTAGGACGTGACTCACGGCTATTTTGGCGACGACCATCAACAAGAATAAGGGTGTAGTCACCTGGTAAACCACGCATGGTGATTTCTTGTTTATTAGCATTACCATTAATGCTAACACCTTCAACACCTTTTACGGCGTCAGCTAAATCATGAACGGGCTTTTTAGCGAGTTGTTCTTTGCTGATCACGGTGATACTTGCTGGTGCATCTGTAATTTGTTGAGCAAACCCTGATGCTGATACTACAAGTTTTTCTTCTTTGTTTTCTTGTGCATACAGCGGATAAGAGGCAGATAAAATACAGGCTGTTAAAACACCCATTTTAAAGTTCATAGCAGTTCCCTGAATTAATAACGGTTATAGTAATGAGAATGATTAATATTATCTTAATCAAATATTCATGAGAATGATTTTCTTTTCATATTTAGTGTTTTTTTTTAATCTGCATCAAAGCAAATTAGTGCTATTCCGATTAAGTACAGAAATAGCGGATCTTGAGCACAAAAAAAGCAGATGGCATAACCATCTGCTTTGTATCGTTTTGTAGGGTATTTTTAGATTTAGAAAATTAACAAATTACACTCTTGCTATTACCAGAATACGGCGTAAAGCACACACAAAATGACCATAATGGCGTAAGAAGCAATATTGAATCCGCTTTGTGTTTTAAAGGTTTTATCTGTTAATGCAATCGCCCCTACACTGTCATCAGTTTTAGTCGAGGTTAAACTCACTAAACCAATCACAACAGTAGTAAACATAAAGGTGTACATCATTTGATCAAGGAATGGCATACCTAATGGCATTAATTTTAGAAATAATGCAAACGGTATAGATAAAACCACACCAATGATTGCGCCTTTTGCATTCGTTTTTTTCCAGAACAAACCTAACAGGAATACCGCTAAAATTCCTGGGCTGACTAAGCCTGTATATTCTTGAATATATTGGAATGCCTGATCGATACCACCTAATAATGGTGCAATAAAGCAAGCAATAATTAAAGCAACAACTGCACTAATACGACCCACGTTCACTAAACGGGTTTCAGAAGCTTTTGGCTCAATATACTCTTTATAGATATCCATCGTGAAAATAGTCGCAATAGAGTTAAGCATAGATGCCAAAGATGAAACTATTGCAGCGGCAAGTGCAGCAAAAACAACACCTTTTGCACCTACTGGTAAGAACTGAGTTAACCAAGGATAAGCTTTATCTGCTTGTGATAACGTTGGAATATGCTGTTGTGCCATTGTACCTAAACCTGCCATTAATTCAGGGTTAGTCGTAATAACAAATGCAGCAATACCCGGCACAACCACAAGAACAGGCACTATCAGTTTTAAGAATGCAGCAAACACTAACCCTTTTTGTGCTTCATTAATGGATTTAGCTGCTAAAGCACGCTGAATAATGTATTGGTTAAAGCCCCAATAATAAAGGTTAGCCACCCATAAGCCACCAATCAGCACCGCGATACCCGGCAAGTTCATAAACTGCGGATTATCTTTTTCTAAGATCATTTTAAAGTGATCAGGTGCAGCTTGTGTCATTTTGCTCAAACCTTCCATAATCCCGCCATCTCCACCGATATAGCTGACTGCTAATACAGTGGTAAATAAGCCACCAAGGATAAGGAAAAATACTTGTACCACGTCTGTCCACGCAACAGCAGAGAGTCCGCCATAGAGTGAATAGACAACAGCAAATAATGCTAAACCAATAATGGCATACATCATTGGTACACCAAGGATGGTTTCTAATGCCAATGAACCTAAATATAGTACCGATGTTAAGTTAACAAAGATAAATAATGCCAGCCAGAATACGGCAAGAATGGTTTTTAAGTTACGGCTTTTAAAACGATTCTCGACAAATTCTGGAATGGTATAAATACCTTTTTCGATAAAAACAGGTAAAAAGTATTTAGCAACAATAATTAATGTCAGTGCAGCCATCCATTCATAAGAAGCGATAGCAAGACCAATGGAAAAACCAGAACCAGACATACCAATGAATTGTTCTGCTGAAATATTAGCAGCAATAAGCGAAGAACCAATTGCCCACCAAGGAAGGGTTTTACCTGCTAAGAAATAGTCCTTTGTTCCTTTTTTCTCACCATCCTTTGAACGAGAAACCCATAATCCTAGACTAATAATGATGACGACATAGAGGGCAAAAATTGCATAGTCTATTGTGCTTAACCCAACACCTTCTGTATGCATAATATTTTCCTTTCAGACCCATAGAGAGAATAGGATTTTAATGTAAACGTTTTCACAATCTTTTTCCGTTACTCTGTTCACAAATTTATCGCTTATGTTACGTAAATGGATCATAAAACAGGAAAACGAACAATTAGCATAACGAGCAAAGCAAAATTTAAGCTTAAAATACGATGATAGTTTTATTTTATAAATTTCAGATATTAAAATAATCGTTGAAAAAACCCTACAAATGATAACGATTACACAAATTAATTAAGTATGACCTCTTAATGTAAAAACCATTAAGAGGATCGATTAAATTAAAAAGCAAATGAGGTAATTAAGAGAGGTGACTAAGATTAAAAACGGAATTACGTTGAACTAATGTTGGCGAAAAAATACGTTGTTTTTGTTCAAGCACTTCACCTTTAGAAAGCCTGATAGCGAGTGTTGCGGCTTGTTCTGCCATCATTTGTACGGGATAACGCACCGTGGTTAAACGAGGGTGAATATAGCGTGCAATTAATACGTCATCAAAGCCAATAACTGAGATTTTTTCAGGCACAGGGATTTCATTTTCATCAAGAACAGATAAAGCCCCAGCGGCCATAAAATCGTTGTAAGTCACTACGGCTGTAAAATCGATAGATTTCGTTAGTAGATGCATCATTGCTTTTTCACCGCCTTCACCTTCAGGCTCACCATACTCAATATAGCTTTCTGGCAATGAGATATTATTAGCTTCTAAAGCAGCTCTATAACCAGCAAGACGCTGAGTTGTATCTTCAATATGATGAGTAGATGAAATATATGCGATTTTAGTATGACCTTGACGAATAAGATGCTCTGTTGCCATCCATGCCCCTTTATAATTATCTAAAGCGACACAACGTTCGGCAATTGCAGGAATAAAACGGTTAATCAATACCATGCTTTTAACTTCTTGAGCATAAGCCAGCAACTCTTCATCAGAGAGTGCTTTTGAATGGATCACCAGACCATCACAGCGACTATTAATCAATAACTCGATAGATTGTCGCTCATCTTGAGCATCATGATAACCATTACAGACCAAGATGTGTTTCCCTGATTGTCTTGCAACGTTATCAACCGCTTTAACGAGTGTACCAAAAAAGGGATCAGAAACGTCATGCACTAAAACACCCAAAGTTTGCGTACTTTGGCTAACCAAAGCCCTTGCTGCTGCATTAGGTCGATAGCCTAGCTTTTGCATCGCAGCATTAACGGTTTCAATAGATGTCTGACTTGCTTTCGGCGAGTTATTAATGACTCTAGATACAGTCGCGACAGAAACACCCGCTTCTTTCGCTACATCTTTGATAGTCGCCATATCCACCCCTTATGGATCACCTTTATTCATGGTTAAGAAATAACGAACCGTTAATCTACAAACAAAGAAAAAAGAGAGTAATAGAATTTAAGTTGCTTGATTATCAGCGAAGAAGGGAAATTTAAAAAGTAAAAAGATCAAATAAATAGTGAAAAGGAAAGCGTTTACACTTTCCTTTTGTTGTTACGAATAAAACTTATAAATTGTTTGGCTATTCCACGCGGTATTTGCAGGTAAAATACCTTGGTTTTCATGCCATTCTGGATGATTAGGGCCATCTGGGAAATATTGTGTTTCTAATGCCAACCCTGAGTAATTGCCGTAATGACGACTCTTTCCTCTTGTTCCTACTAGAAAGTTACCTGTATAGAACTGCACAGAAGGCATGGTTGTAAAAACATCCATTTTAAGTTCGCCTTCAGGAGCAATCACCGTCGCAACAGGGGTTTTATCATCAATCGCTTTCTTATCTAAAATAAACGCATGATCGTAACCATTTGCGACTTTTTGGCACTCATCTGCCATAAAATCAAGGCCAACACGCTTTAATTTACGAAAATCAAACCCTGTCCCTATGACGCTTGCAAACTCACCTGTAGGAATATTGCCTTTACCATTTTTTAAATAATGAGTCGCACAAATTTTTAAATCATGCTCAAGTGCAGTGCGCGCAGTATGTTCACCCGCAAGATTGAAATAAGCATGATTAGTTAAACTTAATGGTGTCGTTTTATCACTCATCGCCTGATAATCAATACACACTTCATTATTATCTGTCAGTGTATAGGTCACGCTTACTTTTACAGTACCGGGAAAACCTTGGTCACCATCATTTGAAATTAGTGAAAAAGTGACAGATTGAGAAGATTGCGCGGTGATCCCCCAGCGAAGATGGCTAAAGTTTTGCTTACCACCATGTAAGGTATTTTTACCTTCATTCGCGCTAATTTTATATTCTTGCCCCTCTAATACAAACTTTGCCCCGGCAATGCGATTAGCAAAACGCCCAACCGTTGCACCTAAATATGCGGTTTGTTGTTTATGGGCATTCATATCCGCCGAGCCTAATAACACATCTCGACGATATCCATTAACTGGTACAATACAGGTTAACCAAGTCGCACCAATATCCATTAAAGAGATAGACATACCAAAACGATTTTTAAGCACTACTATTTGCGCAGGTTTTCCATCTGATGCGGGTTGTGCTGTCATTTGTTCAGGTTCAAGAAAACGAAGCTCATTAGTCGCCATTATTTTGCCTCCGAATAGCCCGCTCCTTGGCTTGCAGAGCAGACATAGATAGTTTCTTTTAATCCCGTTTTAGCTTCGTATTGCGCCTTAACAGAGTCAATGACTTTATCAACTAAATCTGGTGTCACTAATGCTACGACACAACCGCCAAATCCACCACCAGTCATTCTTACACCACCACGATCACCAATCACCGATTTAACAATTTCAACCAATGAATCAACCTCCTTGACTGTAATTTCAAAATCATCACGCATTGAGTGATGTGATTGCATCATCAGTTGACTTAATGTTGTTAAATCCCCTTCACGCAAGGCGTCAGCCGCTTCTAATGTACGGCTATTTTCAGTAATAACATGGCGTGCCCGACGATAAACCACGTCGCTCATTAATGCTTTTTTTGCAAGTAGATCCTCTAATGTGGCATCTCTTAATGCAGTCACATTTAAAATCTGAGCGGCTTCTTCACACTGTTGGCGACGAGTATTGTACTCACTATCAACTAACCCACGCTTTTTATTAGTATTGATAATCATCACAACCATATTTTCGGGCATTGTCACTGCCGACGTTTCTAATGAACGACAATCAATTAATAGTGCATGATTCTCTTCACCACAAGCCGAAATAAGCTGATCCATAATGCCGCAGTTACAACCAACAAATTGGTTTTCTGCTTTTTGACCATTTAATGCAATCTCTTTTTGGCTAATAGGTAATTGATAAAGTGTTTTAAGCGTTTGACCAATGGCGACTTCTAACGCAGCAGAAGAACTTAACCCTGCGCCTTGAGGGACATTTCCGGATATCGCAATATCCATACCATGAAAAGAATAGTTATCTTGTTGTAGAAAATGAATAACACCCCGAACGTAGTTAGCCCACATTTTATTAGGTAAAAACTCAATGGTATTATCGAGGCTAAATTCATCAACTTCATTTTGGTAATCAACAGCAATGACACGAATAATATTATCTTCTCGTTTTGCTGCGGCAACGACCATTTGATAGTTAATTGCACAAGGTAAAACAAACCCATCATTATAATCAGTGTGTTCGCCAATAAGATTTACCCTACCAGGCGCTTGAATAAAATGTGTAGGTGCGTAACCAAAAATAGATGAAAATGAACGAGTCACATTATTAATAAGTGCCTGCATAATAAATCCTTAGCTTAAAATTAAGTAATATATTCTAAATCATTTGAGTTGCAGGTAGGTGGCAAGCAAAGATATCCCGATGAGCATACTCATGTATATGATTCGGGTAGCTGAGCGTAGCCAACACCTCTGCAACTTGAAGGATGAGGAGTATAAAAAACCCATCACATCATTATGTAAATAATAAGATGCTTGATTTAATTTATTTCGTGCGCAAAAAGCAGATTAATTAAAATACCTTGCTATATTGCATGGCCATTAACGTTGCTCTTTATAATGAATGTCACTTACTTGACGTAAATTATTCGCGGCTTGTTCTGGCGTTAGATCTCTTTGCGATTCTGCCAGCATTTCATATCCCACCATAAATTTACGCACAGTGGCTGAACGTAATAATGGCGGATAATAAAGCGCATGTAATTGCCAATGATCGATATTTCTATCATCTTTAAAAGAAGGCGCAAAATGCCATCCCATTGAATAAGGGAAAGAACAGTGGAATAAATTATCATAACGACTTGTTAATTTTTTCATTGCAATAGCAAGATCATCTCGCTGAGCACTATTTAATTCACTCATTCTTCGAATATGCGCTTTAGGTAATAACATCGTTTCATAAGGCCAAGAAGCCCAATAAGGTACTACCGCCAGCCAATGCTCAGTTTCAACTACGGTACGACTTGCATCTTTACATTCAGCATCGACATAATCGATTAATAGATTGCGCCCGTATTTTTCAAAATAAGCTTTTAATTGCGCATCTTTTCGCGCTAATTCATTAGGTAAAAAATCACTCGCCCAAATTTGCCCATGAGGATGAGGTTGAGAACATCCCATCGTTTCACCTTTATTCTCAAATACTTGAACCCAAAGATATTCTTTGCTGAGTTCTTCTATTTGATTATCCCAAGTATCAACGATTTTACGTAAGCTACTGACGGATAATTCAGGAATAGTTTTTCCATGATCAGGTGAGAAACAGACAACTCGACTAATTCCTCTTACTGCTTGAGTTTGAAATAAAGGATTTGATGAAGGCTCAATATGATATTCGTCTTGCAACAACGCAGAATGGTCATTATTAAAGACATACGTTCCTGTGTAATCTGGATTTTTATCGCCAGAGACACGGGTGTTATTTGGACACAAATAACAGTGAGGATCATAAGAGGGAAGTGTCGCAATCTGAGGCTTTTCATCTTTGCCATTCCAAGGTCGTTTCGCTCTATGTGGTGAAACTAAAATCCACTGGCCAGTTAGCGGATTATAACGACGATGAGGATGTTCAACAGGATCAAAAATCAGTTTCGACATAGCCTTCTCTCTTATTTATTCAAGATTATCTGAATACTTTACGTCTTATTTCAGATAACCATTTGGGTTTTGTAACTGCCAACGCCAAGCATCCGCAGCCATATCATCAATTGAACGAATGGCTTTCCAGTGTAAATCTTTCTCTGCTTTTGCAGGGCTTGACCAACATTCTGCAATATCACCAGGACGACGAGCTTGTAATTGATAAGGAATAGGTTTACCGCTAGCTTTACGAAATGCTTCAATCATTTCAATCACGCTAGTACCGTTACCTGTTCCCAAATTATAAATATGTAAGCCCGCTTTTTTACCTAATGCATTTAATGCTGCGATATGACCATCTGCCAGATCCATAACATGGATATAATCACGAACACCGGTACCGTCTTTTGTTGGGTAATCATCGCCAAAAACAGCCACTTGTTCACGACGACCAATTGCCACTTGAGCAATATAAGGGGTTAAGTTATTTGGAATACCTTTAGGATCTTCCCCCATCGTACCTGATGGATGCGCCCCTACTGGGTTAAAATAACGCAACAAACTAATAGACCAACTTTCATCAGCAATAAATAAGTCAGATAAAATGCGCTCAACCATATATTTACTGGTGCCATAAGGGTTAGTCGTGCCCCCTACTGGCGAATCTTCAGTGATAGGAACCGCTTGCGGATCACCATAAACAGTTGCAGATGAGCTAAAAATAATGCTTTTTACGCCCGCATCACGCATACAACGTACGAGCACCAATGTGCCATTAACATTGTTGTCATAATATTCAATTGGCTTCTGGACGGATTCACCAACCGCTTTTAATCCCGCGAAATGAATAACAGACTGAATAGAATGCTTAGCAAAAATTGATGCTAATAGCTGCTCATCACGAATATCACCGTTATAAAACAGAGGGCGTTTACCTGTTAGGGCTTCAACACGATTAAGTACTTCTTCATTCGCATTGCTAAGATTATCGTAAATAATCGGTGTCATGCCTGCTTCAATCATTTGTACGCAAGTATGACTACCGATATATCCCATACCACCTGTCACTAATATTTCCACATTCACCTCTTTTGATTCAAAGGAAAAGCGCAAGACGGTTTCTGTTCACTGACACAGAGTTTAGCAAGATCAACAAAATCATTTCGTGATCAAACCGACATTTAGTGTAAACGTTTACACTCTTTTTGTGCGCTTTAAATTTTTATACAACATCCTAATTTAGAATTGTATTACAGTAATTCAATAGAATAAGTAACACTATATCTCGCCTTAACACTAAAAATAACACACATTAAAAGTAAACGATTACATCTCATTTAATGCGCTAATTATATGATAAAACTGACATTCAATGGGTTTTATCATACCTTATTAACTTCCTCGCTAATATGTTTAAGCGTAGTAAGAACACTCTCAATAATTCTACGAAAAGTGAGCCTACACTACATCTACTTGAGTAAATGCTATAAACATCTTATTAAATAGATATTCTAATGATTAAATAGATATTCTAATGATTAAATAGATATTCTAATGATTAAATAGATACTCTAAATAATTCAAGGCACAGCTAGGCGACAAGTAAATGAGTCGCTAGGAGCATACATTAGTATGTGACTAGTGCGAATGAACGCAGTCAACAACGCTGTGGTTTGAAGTATGACGAGTATTGAAGTATGTGACTAATGCGAGTGAACCAAGTCAACAACGCTATGGTTTGAAGTATGACGAGTATATAAGGAAAATATAATGAAACCGATTGTCGTGCTATATCAAGATCTTCCTGAAAAACTGTACAAAAAATTAGCTAATTTTGCTGATATCAAACAATTTAAAACGCTCTCTTTAGACTCTAATGATTTTCGTTCAGCACTTGCCAATGCCTCTGGATTACTAGGTGCTGGTGGCAACATCGATGAAAATTTTATTAACCAAGCACCTCATTTAAAAGCCGTTTCAACGGTTTCTGTTGGCTATGACAATGTTGACGTTAATGCACTCACTAAACGTAATATTAAACTAATGCATACTCCAACCGTATTAACAGACACCGTCGCAGATACCATGATGGGATTAGTACTTGCCGTAGCAAGACGCATTCCTGAACTTGCTGATAATATTAAACAAGGCTTATGGATTAAAGGTATCACACCTGATTGGTATGGTACTGATGTTCATCATAAAACCATGGGTATTATTGGAATGGGGCGAATAGGAAAAGCTTTAGCACAGCGCGCACACTTTGGTTTTAATATGAATATTCTTTATCACTCACGTACAGAATATACAGAAGTAAATGATAAATTTACTGCAAAGCATTGCACTTTAGAGACCTTATTACAGCAATCTGATTTCGTCTGTATCACGTTACCATTAACACCAGAAACGCATCATTTAATGGGACAGAAACAATTTTCGATGATGAAACCTGACGCTTATTTAATTAATGCAGGGCGCGGAGCTGTGGTGGACGAATTGGCACTAATCCATGCATTAGAACAAAAAGAGATCGCAGGTGCTGGACTTGATGTTTTTGAAAAAGAACCTCTATCTTCATCTTCACCTTTATTAACGATGAAGAATGTCGTTGCTGTTCCACATATAGGCTCTGCAACAAAAGAGACTCGCTATGCGATGGCTGAATGTGCAGTAGATAATCTGATTGCGGCGCTAAGTGATCACGTAAAAGAAAACTGCGTCAATTTCTAAAATAGTAAATAGCGTTTTTTTAGATACAAAAAAAGGTAATGAAAATCTATCATTACCTTTTTTATTAGATGTGCAAATCAGTTTAAGCAGGATCAACGTGAGCCATCACACTCAAGATCTGTTTATTTTGCAAAACCTTATTACGTGCATTAACAACAATCTCGTGACTTTCATTAACGGTGAGATCACCTTTAATTTCAAGATGTACATCTACGAGTAAATAATCACCTGAACGACGCGTCTTTAAATCATGAACGCCTTGCACGCCTGGTGTTGAAACCAGCATCTGTTTAATCTCTTCCAGCGTCTCTTTATCAGCCCCTCTGTCCATTAAATCCTGTAGAGCTTGATAAGTAAAACGCCATCCCATACGACCGACAAATAATCCGACAATTAATGCTGCTAATGGGTCAAAAAATTTAAATCCAGCCAAACTTCCGATAATACCAATTGCAACAACTAATGAAGAAGCTGCATCAGAACGCGCATGCCAAGCATTTGCGACTAACATATTTGAGTCCACTTTTTTTGCAACAGCAAGCATATAGCGAAATAATCCTTCTTTAGCAGCTAATGCAAGTAAAGCCACATATAAAGCAACACTATGAACTTCAGGAATAGTAGAGGGATCTAAAATTTTATGAATGGCAGAAAACACCATTCCTAAACCAACAATTAATAAAATCGTCCCAAGAATAAGTGATGCCGCATTTTCATAACGAAAATGCCCATAAGGATGATCAGCATCAGGTTGTTTCTGACTACCTTTATTGGCAATTAAAACAACAAAGTCAGCAATAAGATCAGAGAGTGAGTGAATGCCATCGGCAATTAAACCTTGAGAGTGTGAAAAAAAGCCCACTGTAATTTGCCAAATGGATAAAATGATATTGACAAAAACACTCACTAACGTGCTTTTCTTAGCTGCCTTAAATTTTTCAGACTGCTTATTATCAGCCCGATCCAACTCAATATCATCAATGTGATTATGTGTCATAATAATAATCTTATTTGGTTTTAAATAGCCTACTCTATTGCCATAAATAAATAGAGTTCCATAGGTTATTTCAGGTTCCATAACTCATTGGTGAGGATAAAGGACGACTCTGAATAACAATCCAGTTTAGGGACTAAGATTGCTGTCCAGACATCATATTGAGATGTCATTGTCTATTAATATGCCATATTTAAATCTTTCTGTCTCTTATTTTTATCAATAAAATCTTATAGATACAGAACAATAATATAATTGATAATCATTCTTTTATGCATTTTCTATTTTTAATGAGAAAAAGAGAAATTTATTTTTAACATGACATTATTAATTGCTTCCCTGTCAACGAGTTAAGGTATATAACTTATTTTCATTATATTGTTAATATTATTTCAGCCTGTTTTTAATTTTTAATGCTTAATAATGTAAAGTAGTAAATAATCATTCTCACTCTTATTTAAAACACAGATCACAGCTATTTTTTACTATTAGGCGATAATGGTAAATATTTTAAACTAACGCTAAGTGAGGTTTGTAATGTATAAGAAAATCCTAGTTCCCATTGATATTTTAGAAGATGAACTTTCTCAGGAACTAATCGCTCACATTGAACAAATAGCAAAGGTGGGTAAACCTGAGATCCACTTCCTCACCGTTATTCCTAATGCTGAACTTTTCTTTGGTATCGAGTTTGCTGCTATTCCTGAAAAATTCAAAGACTCGTCAGAACGTACTCGTCTTGCTTTTGTTGCACTACAAGACATGATTAAAGATGCAAAAATTCCTGATGAGCAAATTATATGTAATGTTGGTGTTGGTAACGCAAAAGATGAAATTTTAGAATATGCCCGCCACATTGATGCTGATTTAATTGCGATTGCGTCACATAGACCTAATGTTTCCTCTTATTTATTAGGCTCAACAGCATCATCAATTGTACGCCATGCCAAAATGTCAGTTTTAGTTATACGCTAATATTTAGCTTAAATAACAACAAAGCCCTTTGTCTCAACAACAAAGGGCTTTTTAGCAAATGATGGTTTATTTAAAATCAGGTTGACTGTTATTTTTTAACTGAATCTTGAGTAGTCTCAGCCGCTGACCAAATACGATATTTCACATCAACATCTTTTGGTGCATAAACAACGATAGGTAATTTGCTGTTATAGCGGATAAAGGCATCTGATCCTATATTTGCCTGTACAAAGGCATCTTTTTTCGTATTGTCAGCACATCCCATCATTGTTGACATTGGACCATTTAAATCGCCAACAACATAATAGCTATAACCCCAACCTTCTAAATTCTTTTCATCTAAATCCGCACCAAACCACTGATGGTTGCAATCTACTTTAAGTTCTTTACCAATAATTAATTCAACTTGGTAATTGCTTTCATTATCTTTTTTCTCTAATTCGATAACATGACGAACTTGATTTTCTTGAGCCTTAGGATAAGGTGCAACTTTATCTAAACTGTCAGTAGCTTGTGCACACGCAGATAAAGACATTGCTGCTACTAAAGATAATATTACTTTGTTCATCACTCTCTCCATTTTTACAGCGAACACTTCGCCGTTAACAAAATTAGTCAGATGTTTTTATTGCTCATTATCTGAATACTAATATTTTTAGTGATTGAATGCTAACATCTTAGTAAATAGTACTATGAGTGGATAATTCTGAATGTTTTAAAAAGAAAAATCACGTTTTTTCATGAAATGTAAATTTGTGATACATCACCGTGCAGATAAGCTATCTATGATTATACTGAAATAGAGACCCAATTTCTTTTCATAGGAGGTTATATGTTCTCAGATCAACAAGCCCTTGTTTCTCAATTAAGAAATAGTGATCCCCGCTTTGAAGCTCTCTACGATAAACATCATCGACTCGATCAAGAAATTGCTAAATTAGAAGGCCCTAACGGAGCTGGCTATAACGATGAAGTTGCCAAACTAAAAAAAGAAAAGCTTCATCTTAAAGATGAAATGCAAAAAATACTTCAACGAAGTGAAAAATAAGGCTCTTTTTAAGCGATGATAATCTGTCATCGCTTTTTATGATTAAAAACAAAGATACTACCCCATAAAGATGCATAATTAATGTATCTTTTATTTTTTAGGGGCTCAATATGTCATCAATACATGGTCATGAAGTTTTGCAAATGATCCTTTCTTCAGAGACTGCATTTACTAAAACATCGCTAATTGATGCTATCCATAAACAATTCGGCAATGACTCACGTTTTCATACTTGTTCAGCTGAAAATATGACAGCGACTGAATTAGTTGATTTCTTAGAAAGGAAAGGTAAATTTATTCCAGCAGAAGGTGGATTTACAACGAGTGAAAATAAGATTTGTCATCATTGATAGATATACAGTTTTAAAGCTCGATTGCCAGTGATTTCCTTTTCTATGTCATTGGCTTTTTATATAAACAAATAAAAAGCCAATTCGTTCTGACAATCGTAATTACTTTATTTACTACATTTTATTCATCGTCTGTTTGCAACCAGCCATCATCTTCCCAAACACTTTGAATAAGTTCCATTATGTGTTCATGCTTAGTTTCATCTTTTATGCCTGTAACTTGAATCGAATTCATGCTACTAAAGGCGATACGAAACTGCATATCTGGATATTCTGGAATGATCTTTTTTCTCAGTTCGTGTTCTAAGAGCGGAAATAATGAGTCGGTTATCTTAGATTGTTTATTAAATAAAATTTCCACACGCATTGGTTTCACCATTTAAAGGCAAATAAACTGTATATAAATACAGTAGTATATTCTAAGAAAAAAGAAAAGTCTTTTTAGTAAAATTTTTATTATTACGCATTAAATAATATTTTAGCGTCTCTATCTGCTTAATGATAAGATGCATAATAAATACAACATACAACTAAGAGAGAAAGGTATGTCAGGAAAAAGAATAAATCGTGAAAAAAAAACCATTCAAAAAATGGTTCACCTTTATGCTCATTCACATCCTGAAGCTGACTCAGATTATTATCAACAATTAATCAATTATTCCTATAACCGATTAGATAAATGTCGTTATGGTGAAGATAAACCCGCTTGTAAACAATGCCCTATCCATTGTTACCAACCAGCAAAACGAGAAACGATGAAACAAATCATGCGTTGGGCTGGTCCACGAATGTTAATTTATCATCCAATCTTAGCAATACGCCATCTTATTGACGATAAAAAACCTGTTCCTCCACTTCCTGAAAAAAAACGCACTATTCGTTCGACTGAAAAGTAAAGTTGGATTTCTTCAAGCGGTATAAAACATGCTCAGCGAGAGGATGGGTTTTATCTAATGCTGGATGAAAGAAATTATCAGACTGATGCATACCTAGTTTTTGCATTACACCTTGAGATGGAAGGTTTGAAACTGCGGTAAAAGCAACAACTTCCTCTAACTGCAAAGTCTCAAAAGCAAATTTAAATACAGCTAAAGCCGCTTCATAAGTATAACCTTTTCGCCAAAACTTTTTCGCAATACGCCAACCAATCTCTATGCAGGGATTAAATGGCAAAGGCGCGGCTGGAATATTTAATCCAACAAAACCAATAAACTCTTGAGTCTCTTTTAATTCAACTGCCCACATTCCCCATCCATTTTGTTGAACAAATTTTTCACGGATAACCTCAACCATATTATCACTTTCTAATTGAGATAAAGTGCAAGGAAAATAGCGCATCACTTCAGGTGAAGAGTTGATTTCAGAAAAAAATGGCGCTTTATCACTCTCACGCCATTCTCTTAGGTGTAGTCTGGGAGTATCTAAATTCATCGTTATTCTCTGTTTATATAAAATTAAGACAATAGCGATAAAATAGGATAAACAACGAACAATGAAAAGAAAAATGGTACTTTATTTTTTGTTTTCTTTTAGTTGGTTTTCTACTGGAGCAACAACTTTATCTTTATTTGCATTAGCGCTTTCTTTTATTGAAACAACGCGTTGTTGAGCAACTGATTTTGCTTGATGTTCAACTTGCTCTGATTGCCCAGTAAATATACCGCCACGCTTAATAGACATACTGCCACAACGGCTCGTACCACGTAATTCACCATGCTCTAAGATATCTAGGTTATTAGCAGCACAAATTCCTTTTACAAAACCGTCAATAATAATATCTGGTGCTGTTAATTCGCCTTCAACTTGCCCCGCATGCATAACACGAATAACGCCATCTTTGACATTAATATTACCAGCTACTTTCCCCCAAATTTGGATATCGCCTTCAACATTAATATCGCCTTGGAATACCGTTCCTTTTGCAATAATCGTGTATAGTTTTTGCTCTGGCATCGGTTTTTTCTCTTCTGTTATTACTGGTGCAACAGGCTCTGCTGCTTTTGGTGTTTCAGTTTTACGACTAAACATAGCGGCTTTTTTTAACCTCAACGTCATATAATAAATAATAATGCTAAAAATTAGGATTAGAATAATCAAAAATTCGCCTGCCATCTGATAACGCCAAAAAGCAATTAAGGCAAGAGTCCAAATTATCCATATCCCGCTGAATATAATATTTCGCAGTGTTCGCTTATTCTCCATAATTAGCTATATCCTTACCTCCCTGACAATAAATACACTTATGCATTCACCATTCTAATAAACAGATGGCAAGCATAATGCCAGCAATAAGCCTATTATTACCTTTTAGTTTTTTGATTTGTTCCTTAGGCTAAAAAATATTTAATTAAACACAAAGATTATCTATTTTAATCACCAAACTTTAATGTAAATAAATTATGAGTAGCAAACACTTATCTAGACAAATATTTCGCATTAAAAATTAACATTTTATACTTATATTCTTTTTTATAAAAATATTGTTCAAAATATTTATTTTAAAACCGCAGAACAATCTAATTTTTCAAAAATAAAAATATGAGACATCAGTCACAGTAAAAATAGAAATGAAAAATCACCAAGAAAAAATTAGATTTAAATGTGAGATTTGTGTTTATTTTTTGTTAAAATCAATCTTTATTTATCTATTTTTATAACTTATGTTAATATAACAGGGAAAACTAGTTTGCTTTTTTAGTTTTAACTTTCATTTTATGAACTTTATCTTTTCAAATAAAACACAACAATAAAATAACAAAACAACGACAATAAAAAAACAATGATTATACCTATCTTTTAAATGCATCTATTATTTATTTACACTGTAAAGAAAACTAAGTAAGAATAACTCCATGTTATATATAAACTTTAACACTTGAAAAAATAAGTGTAAATTATTGATTACACAAATGCACTTACCATTCTTTATTGTCTCAAATAAAAATTTTTTCTTATTTAATTTTCTTTTGCAATTTATACCAAACCACATTAAATTAACAAAATGACTTATCTTAAATTAGCAAAACAAAATGCAGTGTCTAATATCTAAAAAAAAACATCATCAAATTAAAGAAAATAGTCTCCTTTTTATTTTTAATAGCACTCAATAATAAAGAAGTGTTTTTATAAATGTACTTATATTTATCATTATAAAAATACAGTGATACTCATATAATAATTTTTGGGCGAATTATGAATACAATGCAATGTGACAAAAATAATCAAAACAATTGTGCGATTCAAAAAAAATCTTTTTTCTATCCACAATATCAAATACTAGAAAATGAACAAAAAGCTCTCTTCCTTATTCGGAAAAATGCACTTATTTTGCAAAACTGTACGGATACAATCACAGCAAACCAAGATCAAGTTCTTTTTTTACAACAGGGCAATTACACATTAAAAACACAAGGCGCCGATCCTGTAGAGATTATTGCGATACCCCTTTCAGATGATTTCTTAAGAGATTTCATGTCAAAATACAACGATATTTTGTGTAATATAGAAAGGGATGAAGAATTTTCTAGTGCTTTTATTTGTTTTCAAAACTCTCCTCTTATTCACTTTTGTAGCAATGGTTTTGAATATCTCACCGCCCAATCCTGCCCTGAAGCGTTCACACGGTTACGAATTGAAGAGCTTTTAATTCTTTTACTGTCAACGGAACAAGGTTCAGATTTAATGGCATTATTGCGTCAACTCAGTCATCGCCAAGTTGATCGCTTGAAAATATTTATGGAAAAAAACCATTTAAAAAGTTGGAAGCTAAAACAATTTGCCCGTGAATTTGGTATGGGGTTAACAACATTTAAAGAGCTTTTTAACCACGTCTATGGCACATCACCAAGAACATGGATCTGCGAAAGAAGAATTATTTACGCACATCAACTATTGCTGACTACTGAAATGAGTATTGTTGATATTTCAATGGAGTCAGGCTTTTCAAGCCAATCTTACTTTACACAAAGTTACCATCGTCGTTTTAATATGACACCAAGTAAAGCGAGAAACATCAGATTAAAATTATAAAAAATCCGACCGAATATCATAATATCTAAAAGTCATTCATAGTTAGAATACTTGAAATTTATTCTTATGAGTGAGTTCTATATCGTGATCAAAGAAAATAAACATACCCCACAAGCCCATTATTATGACTATTTAGCTTTACTAAAAAAAATGATGGCAACCAGTGATAAAAAAACTGTAGATGATTTGTTTGATCTACAGTTTTCTTTGCAGTCTAATAAAAACGGCGACACTGAATGTGATGTTAATGCACATCAGATAAAAATATTATCTCGAGTATTATGTCGTGAAAGCTTAGACAATTTATTGCAATCCACTTGGTTTTTACGAAAAAAATACTGTTTTGTTGATATCACTAAAGAAGAAATTCGTGATGTTGTTGGCTTAGCAAGTTCATTTCATACGCAACAAGCAAATTCTACGTTAACCCCAATGGATTGGGATAAATCATTGAGAGCTACTGTCAATATCAATGAACATATGCGCTTAATTCAAGCTGTTATAAAGCCTCTATTTATTTGGTGGGTTCAGCATCTTGCCCCTCAACTATTCACACTTTATAAAACTAAAAGAGAGCTAGAGTCTCAAATTAAGCAGTGTGAAAATATTAAGTCATTCGAAAGAAAACAGCTATCAAATACAAGTGATTCTTTTTTATCTTTAGATGACATTAATATCAAACTAAATTCAGATAAAGTCCGACTCATTGTGATTAATGATCTACTACAAAAAGATATTAAGTTACTTTTAGAGAATTGGAAAAATGAACCAGTATTTAATTTTGAAATAAATAACACACTAGATTATATCCAAGGTGTAACACCACGTTCAGAATTGATAAAACCGCTATGGAAGATTTTAAACAGTATTCCAAAAAATCCTGAAAATTGTCAAAATTTAAAAATTTGGTTATTAGAAAGAGATCTTTGCTTAAAGAACGATGAATTTTTATGGCGATAATAAAATTTCAGCTCTTCTCTAAATAAAAAGAGAAGAGCTGATATTAACTTTTAATTATTCTATTTAATATCTAAGATCTCAATTGTAACGATAGACATGGACTCTGGAGGCACTTGCCCTGGAACACCATTTTTCCCATAACCACCACCTGGTTTTATATAAATTTTAGCTTTACCATTGATACCTGCTTTGGCAATAAAGGTATTCAATGGTAGTGGTAATTGGCGATAAGGTAAAATAAGAGGCTTAGCTTTATCATAATTAAGCGTCACAGTGCCATCTGTTAGCTCTTCATGCATAGTAAATACAACTGTTTTGCCCGCAATTGATGTAACGGGTTTACCCTGTTTTAAAATTTTAAAATAGGTATTGTCGTCATATTGTACGTAATTCTGTTTTTGGATCTCAGATAAAATGGATTTATTACGCTGGGCATTATCTTTTCCAATAATCGAATAAGCATAAGCAAGTTGTCCTGCAATCATTTGCCCTTCGCCCGCCATTTTCTCAAGCTGCTCTTTTAGCGTTTTATTTTCTTTTAAAATATTACTAGTATCTGTATTAACTTTCGCTAATTCAGCATCTTTTGCTTTAATTTGCTCATTTAATTTAGCAATAGATTCTGTTTGCTGTTGCTTTAATGTACTAATTTGCTGTGTACTTTCTGTATTTTGTTTTTCTAATTGTACTTTCGCTTCAGCTAATTGAGCTCTCAATTTATCTGTCGTATTTTGCTTTTCAGAGAGTTGTTTTTCTAGCAATACTAACGTTTTCTCACTTTCTGTTTTGCTTGTGGTGACTTGAGCTAATGCGATATTATTCTCTTTAAATTGTGTATCTAATGTTTGATATTTATTCGATAGCTCACTTTGCGCTTTCTCTAACTTAGCTATCAGATTATTTTTATCAGTAATTAAACTATCAACGGCTTTTTCACCCGCAGATAAGCTCTTTTTCAGATCAGCTAATTCAGTTATTTTATTATCTAACTGTAATTTTAATTCTGGAATTGCTTTTAGTTTTTCATCTGCCTGCTCTTTTTGTTGCTGGACAGCTAAAAGCGTTTTATTAAGTTGAGTTTGTTCCTGATTATTTTTTTCAACCTGTGTTTGTAATTGTGCTATTTCTTTACGTTGTTCCTCAACAAGTTTGCTATTAGCATCTTGTTGCTTTTCTGCTTCTGCCACTTTTAATGCAAGTTCTTTAGATAAATCTTCACGTTCTGACGTGATCTTCAATAATGTGCTTTGTAATTTATCTATCTCTTTTTTCGCAGAGTCATCTTTTAGCAAAAGTTGAGCCTGTGCAAATTGAGTCTGCACATCTTCTTTCTCTTTCTTTATTGTTGCTAATTGATTTTGTACATCTGTGAGTTGTTTCGTTAATTTATCTTGCTCAGTCGTTATTGTTGATAACGAATTTTCTAATGTTGCTATCTCTTTATTTTTTGCTGCTTCTAAATTAGCTAATTCTTGTTCTTTTTGCTCATTGTTACTATTTAGCAATTGCTGAGATTCGACATACTGAGCTTGTATAGCTTCTTTTTCTTGTTCAATTTTAGCGAGTAGTGTCTGCTTTTCATTTAATTGGCTAATTAACTTCTCTTGCTCTAATTTTATGCTTTCAAGTGAACTTTGTAATTTATCAATCTCTTTTTTGGCGCTATCATCTTTTAACAGAGCCTGAGCCTGTTGATACTGAGATTCTAATTGCTCTTTGTCTTGCTCAAGCTGAGTATATTTCGCCTCTAAGCTTTTAAGTATCCCTGCTTGTTTTTCAAAATCTTGTTGCTGTTTTGCTAATTCTGTATTTTTTACTGTTGTAGCCTGTAATACGTTCTCTTTTTCAGCTAATTGCTTAACTAATAAGTCACGCTCTTTTTTTATTGTTTCCAAATCACTTTGTAGCTTGGAAACAGCTTGTTTTAACGTGTCATCAGTAAGTAAGTTATTCGCCGTAGCTAATTTTTCTTCTGTTTCAGCCAGCGTCAATTCGAGTTGTTTAATTTGGTTATTGGCATTTTGAAGTTTTTCCAAATGCTCTTTTGTTATAGCTGCCTGTTCAGTGTATTTTTGATACAACGTTTGGTATTTATTTCTCGTATCAGCTAAACGATTTAATAGCTCTTTATTAAAAAGAGGTTGTTTATGATCGAGTACAGAGCGATTGAACTGATATGCAAAGTGAAAAGGGATGGCCGTAACAGAATAAAATGTTCCTGGAATAATATCTAACAAGAAGTTGTCATTACGTTGAGGCCTTGTATAACTCTCTTTTGAATAAAGAGCTAACGGGTTATAAACCGTTACATTATTTCGGTAGCTATAACGATTAAGATCCTCTGGTGTAAATTGTGGTTTAATCGGAACAAATGAAAGCAACGGCGTTAAATAACGAGTGTAATCACTCTTTAATTTTGAATAACTGGCGGGTAACACAGGGCAATTTTCTGCCAGCGTGATATCAGGAGTCTTAACAGGTTCGACTGCCTGATTATCTATTTTAGCTGGCGTAGAAGGTTTAACTCGTTGCTCTGGTTTTGTTTGTTGAGTCGCTGTTGTGGTGCGGTTTACTCCACGATTAGCCTGACCAGCTCTCGTTGACGATGAAATTGTAGCAGATGTTTTAGGCTCAATTTTAATTGGCTCTTGCGTTTCAAAATAACGGTCAAAATCTTCAATAACAGAATTAAACTCATTATTGGCAAACGATAGTGTTGGAAACAGCATAAAAGCGAGACAAACACTCTGCTTTAATTTCATAGTAATTATTCACCTAATTTTTTTAATGTCGAATTAACTGACATAATCGACAAATAGCGAACTTTTGCACATAAAACTTCTGTTTTTGATTCAATACTCATTTTCAATAAATCTAAGCTATCTTTACTTGCTGTACCTTGAACACTACGGTACATCGCATTGATTTCGCTAATTTCTTTAAATGAACTCATCATGGATTGATAGTCAGATGGAGAAAAAGTTTTCAAAGAATCAAGTTGTTTAATGCAAGCACTTTGTGGTGCTAGCCCCAATTTTCTTGCATCTACGCCACTATCAGCAGGCTCTGCTGCAGGTGCCATAGAAAGCGGTTGTGCAACAGCCACTGGTTGAGTAGTTGCTACAGGCTGTGTGGTTTGTGTTGGCGCTGGCGTTTCAATTGGACGAGTGTGATCAGTCCACGCACACCCAGATAGGGCGAGGACGCTGGTTGCCATAAATACAGCGAGGACATTCTTTTTATTTTGTAATAAGGACATCATTTTTCCTTAATTCCGATCAGACTTAAATAAGAGCATATGAGTTGTCGCATTTTAAGCCATTTTATTATAATTTTCTATTACCTACTGTATACTAAATAAATAGGCTAACACCCTTGGTTGCAATGAGTGTTCCTATCATTTCATTTATTTTTTCTTAAAACACTACTTACATCACACTAAATACATCAAATATTGAATATCGGATTTATTTAGTAAAAATGTTGTCATATAAACTGATCGTTTTTTATATTGATGGAATAATACCAGATAATAATAAAAATAATAATACTAATTTTATCATTTATTTACGTAATTTACGTGTAAAAAATACCCTTATATTTTGTTGCTGTTTTTTAATACCGAGATAAAATCAAAAAATGAATATCTAATATCGGTATTGATATTCATTTTATCCTTCCAAATAGGAGAACTAAGATGAGTCATTTTAAAATTGGTATCGTTGTCGGTAGTTTAAGAAAAGATTCGTTTAATAGACAAACAGCACATGCTTTAATTAAGTTATTTCCTCAAGAATTTACCTGTCAGTTTATCGATATTAGTGCTCTTCCTCTCTATAACCAAGATGATGACAGTCATACCCCTTCTTCTGTTATCGATTTCAAACAACAAATAAAAGCGTGCCAAGGTATCATCTTTGTCACACCAGAATATAACCGCTCAATACCTGGTGTACTTAAAAATGCGATTGACCAAGCTTCTCGCCCTTATGGAACGAATGCTTGGAATGAAATTCCAGCCGGTATTATTGGTGTTTCAATTGGTAATATTAGTACGGCAATAGCTCAACAGCATTTACGTAATTCATTAGCCTTCTTAAATATGCCGACGCTAAATCAACCTGAATGTTATCTAAAATGGTATGACGGAATGGTTGAGAATGGGCAGTTTTCAGAGAAAACAGCAACTTTTATGCAAAACTGGGTTGATGCCTACGTGGCTTTTGTGAAGCAAAATAATCAATAATCAAATAGACTAAAAAGAGCTTTATGTGAAAAACATAAGCTCTTTTTTTGAACATCAAAGTTAATTTAATTTATTTGGTTATAATATCTCTACTGACAAATAAAAGTTTTAACATTTTATAGATAAAAAGTGATAATAATCTTGCTCACTTCAACATTTAATAACAAAAGACAAAAATAGATTATCTTTAAGAGATATACTTTATTATTACAATTAAAAACTGTTTGTTATATAACCAAAAATAAAGTGATTTAAATAGAATCGGGCTTGAGATCAAATTTAATCATTTATCTTATTCGTTCTAAAGTCAGAAAATATCAATAGACTTCAATCTACTACCACATATAAAACTTAAAATTTGATAATTATTTTTAATAATTTATATTAGGTAAGAACGTTAGCCATAATGTGCGATACATATCTAAATAATATGCTTCTATAATTGTGATAAACAAAAAAATTATCTATATTATTCATCCATTAAATACTGGCAGGTAAGTCATGGATAAAAATTTAAAAGAAATTGAATGTGAAATCGCTGCTCTAAAAATTGTTATCAAATCTTTACTTTCCACGCTAAATGATAAACAACGAAGAGATATGTTGGGCAATATATCTATAGTGCTTGAGGATACATCTAACAAATACCCTCAGCTTAATGAAGTTATTAACTTAACTGAGCAATATGTGAAAAAGCTTATTCAAACCTAATGAAAACGATATTTTCTATTGCTATTAAATTTATCCCCTAATTCTTATAGGGTACTAATAGTATCCTATTGATTATTTTGTATAGGATATACTGTGATTTTTCTTTCATTCACACAACGCTAAGTTAAATTTACTGAGTGTCTATTTCCTACATCTCAAATATCCTCACAGTTACTGTTCTAACGAAAAATGCGATAAAGTTGTATATTCTTTTATCAATTTAATTTTTTCTTGGATTTAAATAAACAATTAATTAATATAAAAATAATTTATCACACAGCAATAAATTGTCGTTCTTTTGAGGATCTTATGGAAAAAAAAGTTGTCAATATAGAGTATGAAATTGCAGCAGTAAAAGTAGTTCTAAAAGCCTTGTTATTGACTTTGACAGATAAACAAAAAGAAATAGTGATCCACGATATAAATAAGACCATCAATGATGCTTATATCGATCATCCTCAATACCAAAATATTATAAGCAAGACCGAACAGTATATAAAAAAAATACTCTAAACATTAAAGCTACATTCTTCATCGCCCTCTCTATTATTATTTATATTAGAGAGGATTTATATCTATATCTTTAAAAATCAAATCGATTTAAACTTTAACATAATCACTGATTGATTATGAAAGTTGAAATAAAAAGTACTTTTTAATTGATTGAGTATAAACGAAATAATATTATTATTTATGGCTCACTTAATTTGAATAATGATTTTCTGTTCCTTATGAAAAAAATTATAAACCATTACTGTTTCAATACTCGATCAATGATTAAGTTAAACTTATTTCTAATTTTAAATAAAAGCACGAATAATAAGAATTTAAACTTTAGATTTATTATGTTTATGCGTCTAAAGAGTAAAAACTTACCACCTTAGACACACTTTATGAATATTCTCTATATCAACGATGAGCAAGATTGAATTTTTGTACCGATAACTGTAATTCTTCGGTTTGTCTTTCTAATGAAATAGCTGCCGCTGAAACTTGTTCAACTAAAGAAGCATTCTGTTGTGTTACACCATCCATTTGAGTAATAGCTACACTCACTTGACCAATACCTTTACTTTGCTCTTCAGATGCAATAGTGATTTCTTTCATTATTGACGTTACCTGCTTAACTCCCATCAAAATGTCTTCCATCGTGTTTTCCATATCACTCACTAATTTTGCACCTTTTTTTACACGCGCAGTGGAATCAGCAATAAGGACTTCAATCTCTTTAGCTGCTTTGGCACTATCTCCTGCTAAATTACGCACTTCATTAGCGACAACCATAAATCCTCGACCATGAGCCCCTGCTCTTGCCGCTTCCACTGACGCATTTAAGGCGAGTATATTTGTTTGAAACGCAATGTTGTTAATGACATTGATGATATCTGCAATCTTACTTGAACTATTAGATATCCCGTCCATTGTTGTCACAACAGATTCAGCTAATTCATTGCCTTTTTCAACAGTCACTGATGCAACTTCAGCCAACTCTCTCGCTTGATAAGCGTGTTCCATATTCTGGTTAACGGCAGCTGTTATCTCTTCCATACTTGCTGCTGTTTGCTCTAATGCTGTTGCTTGCTCTTCTGTACGAGAAGCTAAATCGTTATTCCCTTTGGCTATTTCAGATGCGCCACGATAAATACTATCACTTCCCATTCGGATCGTACTTACCGCTTCATGCAAACTATTTTGCATATCATTTAATAACGGTATTAATCGCCCAGCACAGTTATTACCAAAAGGTTCTAGTGACTGACTCAGATCACCTTCTGTAATTTTCACAAAATGTTGGCGAATATTTTCGAGTGGTTTTTGTAACATAGCGACTAAATAACGATCAGTGAGGAGCAGAATAATTCCCCCTAAAATGACACTAATAATAATAACAATTTGTGTCACCTCAATAAGGTTATCCACTTCTTCAATCGTACTATCAATTTTTATATTTGCGGCATTATTAAAGTTTTCACTTACATTACCTAATTCGCGACTCAACGCAGGTGTTACATTTTTTGCATGATGTACATATTGCTCGATAGTGCCATTGAGCGCTAATTCCATCTGCTTTTTTACGCCTTGTTCAAAAAGTGCTTGCCATACGTCCATTAGTTCTTTTGATACTTTTTCATCCATCGGCCCTGGAGAAACAGATTTCATATACGTGATCTGTTTTTCCATATTTTCCATCGCCAATTGTACTTGTGTAAAATCGACGTCTTTGCCTTCTGCTTTTTCCTCAACGAGACGATTTAATCGAGAAGTGAATCGAAAATACTGATCATTTCCCTGACTGAGCGCAGCCATTTGTTTTATTATTTGATTATCAGATTGATTACCTTTGGATATTTGCTCTAGCGCCCATGCGCTATAAAGACTGACACCGCCAAATAGCACACATAAAGTCCCCAGTATGACTAACATCATCAGACGAATAGTAATGTTACGAAGTTTCCGCATCGAATTTCTCAACTAACAAGATAAAGTAAGCCCAATAGGGCGTAATGTACTTTTATCGACACTTTTTCAATTTATTTTAATTTTTTACTAAAGTTTTTTATAAATTGGTTTTTTATTTTCTATACATAAAAAGAGTTAGATGGAGGAAGCAAAAATGTTACTTATCTATCATTTTTTATAATTTGACATGAGAATAACAAATTCATTTAAAATCAACAAACTATAAAATTAGTGACTTGAAAAACAAATAAGAAGTATTAAAGAGATAAAAGGATAATTGAAGGGGAAAATAAGGTTTGGAATATTCTTAAATTAGCTAAAAGTAGAGCAAGGATAGAATGACGCAATTAACTTTCAATCAACGTAAACAAATCAATAAACATAATTGGGTGATCTGCACTCTTATTTTCTTCAGTATCAAGCAATTCCATTCCCTTTTTAGAATAAAATTCCATAGCACTTTTTTTAGCATCTGTTATCAAAAACCTACATCCAACCATAGGACGAATATCATCCAGTGACATTAACAATGCATATTCAAAAAGCATTGAACCAATTCCTGAAGTCCGATTATTAGAATCAACAGCTAAACGTGCGATTTTAACAGCTGGTAAAAATTCATATGAACTAGCACGAACACAATCACCTAAATCATATTCTTTAAGGTTAACCTGACTACAAGTTAATGTAATGTAGCCTAGTATTTTAAAAGGAAAAGTGTCGATAGGCTTATTTTTGTCTTCTCGCATATTGTCATCAGCTACAATATATGTTTGAGCGATACAACCATCTTGGAATAATAAGGCATCTTTTTGAATGAAAGATTTTAGCGGTTGATATTCTTTTGAACCACCACTAAAATTTTTATGTTTATGATATTGATTTAAAGGAAGGATGATTAGGTTAGGTTATAATAATTCCATTTTAGTTCAACAACCTACCCTAAATTTAAACTATGCATTTTTTACTGTTTTTTGGCGATTCTGACGTGCATTTTCTAAAGAACGTTTAGCATTAGCATTAGGCTTAGAGTTCTTTATTTGCTTAAGCATTTGTTCTGCATCTTTTCCCGTCAGGATGGTGCGACCGAACGTACTACTTGTAATAGCCATTTTAACCTCCTGCGTTAAGATTAGTATATTAGATATGTAAAATATCAACTTAATGTTGTATACAGATTACGCAATCAAATTTATGGAGCCAAGAAAATTCACGATGAAAAATTGGAGCGGGCGAAGGGAATCGAACCCTCGTATAGAGCTTGGGAAGCTCTCGTTCTACCATTGAACTACGCCCGCATTAGATTTTTTTGATTATACGCCTCCTTGATTGAACGACAATCCCCTTTTTATTTAAATGATTATTTAATCATCGAAAAAAAGATAACCATTTGTTTTAAAAAACAATAAAGCCACCTTTCGGTGGCTTTATAACTATATTGATATTCGTTAATGCTATTCGTTAATTAACCATTTATTTAAAATAACAGTTATTTAAAATAACAATTATTTATTAGGGCGCATTGCTGGGAATAAAATAACATCACGAATAGTATGACTGTTAGTAAATAACATCACCATACGGTCAATACCAATACCTAAACCTGCAGTTGGCGGTAAGCCGTGTTCTAATGCCGTGATATAGTCATGGTCGAAGAACATTGCTTCTGCATCACCCGCTTCTTTTTGGCGAACTTGATCTTCAAAACGCTCTGCTTGGTCTTGTGCATCATTGAGTTCTGAGAAACCATTACCAATTTCACGACCACCAATAAAGAATTCGAAGCGGTCAGTAATAAATGGATTATCATCGTTACGACGAGCCAGTGGAGAAACTTCTGCTGGGTATTCAATAATGAATGTTGGTTGAATTAAGTGGCTTTCTGCAACTTCTTCAAAAATTTCACACTGAACACGGCCTAAGCCCCAGCTTTTCTCAATCTTAATACCAATAGATTGAGCAATAGCAACCGCTTTATCCATATCATCAAGATCAGCCATTACGGTTTCTGGGCGATATTTGCAGATAGCTTCTTTCATGGTTAATTTGGCAAAAGGTTTACCAAAATCAAACTCTTGATCACCATATTTCACTAATGAAGAGCCCAGTACATTTTCAGTTAATGTACGGAATAATTCTTCAGTTAATTCAATCAAGTCACGGTAATCTGCATACGCCATATAGAGTTCCATCATGGTGAACTCTGGGTTATGACGTGGTGATACACCTTCGTTACGGAAGTTACGGTTGATTTCGAATACACGATCAAAACCACCCACAACTAAACGTTTTAAATATAATTCAGGTGCAATACGTAGATACATATCGATATCTAACGCATTATGATGGGTAATGAACGGACGCGCACTTGCTCCACCAGGAATGGTTTGCATCATTGGCGTTTCAACTTCCATAAAGCCTTTGTTCACCATAAATTGACGGATACCCGCCATGACTTGTGAACGAATTTGGAAAGTTTTACGCGATTCTTCATTAGAAATCAGATCTAAATAACGCTGACGATAACGCATTTCTTGGTCAGCTAAACCGTGGAATTTATCTGGTAATGGGCGTAGTGCTTTCGTTAATAAACGCACTTCTGTACAGTGAACACTTAATTCACCCGTTTTCGTTTTGAAAACACGACCGCGAGCACCTAAGATATCGCCGAGATCCCATTTTTTAAATTGCTCGTTATAGATACCTTCTGGTAAATCATCACGAGAAACATAAAGCTGAATACGACCACCCATGTCTTGCAATGTAGCGAAAGATGCCTTGCCCATAATACGGCGAGTCATCATACGACCTGCAATAGAAACTTCCACATTTGCTGCTTCTAACTCTTCTGCACTCATTGCATCATACTTTTGATGTAATTCGTCAGACAGCGCATCTCTGCGGAAATCATTTGGGAATGCGTTACCATTATCCCGTAAAGCGGATAATTTTTCGCGGCGTGTTTGCAGTTCGTTATTTAAATCAGGTGCCTGCTCCGCACCTTGTTGCTGTTGCGACATGTTTTTCCTCACAGGCCCGCTTTTAAGCTAGCTTCAATAAATTTATCAAGATCACCGTCTAATACTGCTTGTGTATTACGCGTTTCCACACCAGTACGTAAATCTTTAATACGTGAATCATCAAGAACATAAGAACGAATTTGACTACCCCAGCCAATATCGGACTTGTTATCTTCCATTACTTGCTTATCTGCATTTTTCTTCTGCATTTCCAGCTCGTATAACTTCGCTTTCATCTGCTTCATTGCCTGATCTTTGTTCTTATGCTGAGAGCGATCGTTTTGGCATTGAGTAACAAGACCTGTTGGAACGTGGGTAATACGAACCGCAGATTCTGTTTTGTTAACGTGCTGTCCACCCGCACCCGAAGCGCGATAAACGTCAATACGTAAATCAGCTGGATTGATTTCAATATCAATATTGTCATCAACTTCAGGGTAAATAAAGGCAGAACTAAATGAGGTATGGCGACGGCCGCCTGAGTCAAATGGGCTTTTACGAACTAGGCGATGAACACCTGTTTCTGTACGTAACCAACCATAAGCGTACTCACCAATAATTTTGATAGTCGCTGATTTTAATCCTGCAACATCACCGTCAGATTCTTCAATAATTTCTGTTTTAAAGCCTCTTGATTCAGCCCAACGTAAGTACATGCGCATCAGCATACTTGCCCAATCTTGCGCTTCTGTACCACCAGAGCCAGCTTGTAAATCAAGGTAGCAATCCGCACTGTCATATTCACCAGAGAACATGCGACGGAATTCTAATTGCTCAAGCTTTTTATTTAAACCATCTAACTCTGCAATAGCTTCGTTAAATGTTTCTTCGTCATCAGCTTCAACCGCTAATTCAAGTAAACCAGAAACATCTTCTAGTCCTTGCTCTAACTGATCGATTGTTTCTACGATAGCCTCAAGAGATGAACGCTCTTTGCCTAATGCTTGTGCCCTTTCTGGCTCGTTCCATACATCAGGTTGTTCTAATTCAGCGTTAACTTCTTCTAAACGCTCTTTCTTGGCATCATAGTCAAAGATACCCCCTGAGAACATTCGTTCTTTCAGAGACTTCTTCAATTTGGTGTTTTACGGGGTTGATTTCAAACATATTTTTTCGTCTTTATGTTGTTTTCAAAAACAATTGGAATAAATTTTGAACCGCATATTGTAACGGATATATCAGCGGGTTTATAGCATTTATATACAACTGTCTATCAGATAGTTGTTACCATAACAACGTGACTCTCTATATCACAGTAAATTGTTTAATTTATTCGCATTAACAAGGCCAAATGTGCTCAACAAGCAATTGAGCATTACGTTGCCCTCTAAATTCATTCACATCTAATCGATACGCTAGCTCAACCATTTTAATGCTGTTATCAGGCCACATATTAATATCAACATTAAAGGCAATAGCATCAATCATAAGATGGCTATTTACGGGCTGAAGCATCATTTTTAAATGCTTACTACCCACAATACGTTGCTGTAATAACGTGAATTTACCGTCAAATAAAGGCTCTGGAAAAGCTTGTCCCCACGGACCAGCTTCTCTTAGCATTTCCGCAATTGGTAGTGATAGCTGGTTTTCTGTTAGCTCACCATCAGATAAAATAACGCCTTGCAATTGCTCGTCAGAAACTAACTCTGCCATTAAAAACGAAAAATGACGCTGAAATAAAGGGAATTTATCTTCTTCAAGTGAAAGCCCTGCTGCCATTGCATGCCCACCAAATTTCACCATCAACCCCGGATTTAATGTATTTAATCGCTCTAAGGCATCTCGCAAATGTACGCCACTAATTGAACGACCAGAGCCTTTTAACAGACCATCACCACTAGGTGCGAACGCAATAACAGGACGATGCAATTTCTCTTTAATACGAGAGGCTAAAATACCCACAACGCCTTGATGCCATTCGGGATGATATATCGCTAAACCATTAGGTAAATCATGTTGAGTGCCCATAAACTGGCGAAAAATGGTTGAGGCTTCTTCTTGCATTCCCGCTTCAATTTCACGCCGAGTTTGATTTAATCCATCAAGTTCATTGGCAATTTCACGAGCAGTACCAATATTGTCAGTTAAGAGTAAAGCAACCCCCACCGACATATCATCTAGACGCCCTGCTGCATTTAAGCGAGGCCCTAAAGAAAAACCTAAGTCACTACTAACCAATTGAGATAGTTCTTTACGAGACACTTCTGTTAACGCTTTAATACCCACACAACAACGTCCAGCTCTAATTCGGCGTAATCCTTCATAAACAAAAATACGGTTATTTTCATCAAGAGGAACAACGTCTGCCACTGTGCCTAGTGCAACTAAATCGAGAAAATCCGCCATATTTGGGCGAGTTAAGTTTTGTTGCTCGAACCAGCCTTGTTTTTCTAATTCAGCTCTTAATGCCGTCATTAAATAAAAAGTAACGCCAACACCTGCTAATGATTTAGATAAAAAAGAACAATCTGTCAGATTAGGATTAATAATCGCATCAGCGGCAGGTAAGGTTTGTCCCGGTAGATGGTGATCGGTAACGAGGACACGAATACCATATTCATGAGCCGCATCTACACCTTCAAAAGAGGAAATTCCATTATCTACAGTGATAATGAGATCAACCCCTTTTTTAGCAACGTCATGAACAACTTGAGGGCTTAAACCATAACCATCATCAAAGCGATTAGGGATATGATAGCTAACCTGCTTAAATCCCATTTGGCGTAATGCTTTAATCGCAAGTGCGGTACTTGTTGCACCATCAGCATCAAAATCGCCAACAATAACAATACGAGATTGTTGCTGTAATGCATCAATCAGTAATGAAATTGCCGTTTCTATTCCTTTTAATGCTTGATAATGAAGTAAGCCTTTTAACGATCGTTCTAGTTGAGCTTCAGAGGTTATTCCACGATTAGCATAAATTTGTCGTAATAAGGGATCTAAGTTATCTGGTAATTGAGTTGCCTGTGCAATTCGACGACGCAATGTCGGTTCAATAGTGACCATAAAACGTAATTACTTCTCTTTTTTATCTAATAATTCAACAAGGTTTTGTGCAGAAATATATCCACCATAAATACTAGCATTAGGTAATACAATAGCAGGTGTGCCTTGGATCCCCATCATAGTGCCTAATTTAAAATGTTCATTGATATTGATTTTTTTGCAATCATCAATCGCAATAATTTTGTCACCTTTAAATGCACTGTCTAATGATTTATTAGGGAAGCCACTACACCACACAGCATTCATTTCTTTGCTCACAATATTGTTGCTAATGCCATTACGAGGAAACGCTAAATAGCGTACTGTCACTCCTTGTTTATTCAATTCGGGTACTTCTTGATGAAGTTTTTGGCAATAGGGGCAACTAATATCAGTAAAAATAGTGATCACATGGCGTTCATTTTGTGCTTTATAGACAATCATTTCATTTTTAAGTGAATCTACTTTTTTCATAATAATTTGATTGGCAATACTGACTGGCTCACCATTACTGATATTATAAATAGGGCCCGCTGTTAGATACTTACCATCATCCGTAATATAAAAAATACCTTTGTCTGATAACACCGCATTTAACCCAACAATCGGTGTAGGTTGGATACTTTCTGCTTTAATTTGCATTTTAGCCAGTTGCGCTTCAATTGAGGCATTGTCAGCAAGCACAGGCATTGACACCATGCTTAATAATATTGGCAACCAGAATAATTTCTTTTTCATTTGAATTCCTATTTAACGCCTGCTCTTTAGCGGCTATCCCCTTGGATGATGTTGCTGATGAAGCGCTTTCAAGCGTTCTGTTGCAACATGGGTATAAATCTGTGTTGTAGAGAGGTCACTGTGCCCCAATAACATCTGTACAACACGCAAGTCTGCTCCATGATTTAAGAGATGTGTCGCAAATGCATGACGCAACACATGAGGTGATAGTTTTTCCGTATCGATCCCTGCTATCACTGCATAATGTTTTATCCGATGCCAAAATGTTTGGCGTGTCATTTTTTGCCCTCTTAAGCTAGGAAAAACAATATCGTCTGTTTTTCCTTGCATTAAAGTGGGTCTTCCATATTGCAGATATTGCTCCAGCCAGTAAATAGCTTCTTCACCTAAAGGAACTAATCGTTCTTTATCGCCCTTACCAATAACACGTAGTACGCCTTGTCGTAAGCTGATATCAGAGAGGGATAATCCCACTAATTCAGAAACACGAAGCCCACATGCATAAAGGACTTCAAGCATTGCTTTATCGCGCAATTCAAGTGGCTCATCAATACAAGGGGCATTGAGTAAATCATCAACTTGTCGCTCACTTAAATCTTTTGGTAAACGCTTAGGAAGCTTAGGTGTTGACAGTAATGAGCTTGGGTCATCTAAACGTAATTTTTCACGATACAGATACTGGAATAATCGACGCATTGTGCTGAGTAGACGCGCGGCACTACTGGCTTTATAGCCTTCATCTAAACGCGTTGCGAGAAAGGATTGCAAATCCAAAGTAGTGACTGATAACCAGTCTAATTCGTGATGTGCAAGCCATTGCCCTAATGCTTGTAAGTCTAAGCGATAAGAGCTGAGCGTATTTGCAGATAAGCCTTGCTCTAACCAAATATTGTCGAGAAATTGTTCAATGATAATATCAGTATCTTCATTGATATGAGTTGCCTTTTTTGTCGATAATTTGGTTTGTGACACAGTCTTACTCTCCCTCTCTTTAGCTTATCGCCTTTACATTATGCCTTATAAAAAAATTTTTCTGGTACAATAGTGACCTTTATTGGCAAAAATATCCTAAAAACCTTTATGAAAATTGGTCTATTTTACGGTTCCAGCACTTGTTACACCGAAATGGCAGCAGAAAAAATTCGTGATATTCTCGGTGAAGAGTTCGTTGATCTTCATAATGTTCAAGAGTGTGATATCACGCTTATGGAACAATATGACATCCTTATTTTAGGTATTCCAACTTGGGATTTTGGTGAGATCCAAGAAGATTGGCTCAATATTTGGGATACATTGCCGACATTAAATTTAAAAAATAAGCTTATTGCAATGTATGGAATGGGTGATCAGGTTGATTACAGCGAATGGTTCCTTGATGCGCTGGGTATGCTCTACCATCATTTATTACCAAGTGGTGTTAAGTTTATTGGGTTCTGGCCTGTTGATGGGTATGAATTTGTCAGCCCAAAACCTTTATCTGGTGATGGTAAACATTTTGTTGGTCTTGCATTAGATGACGTAAACCAATTTGAAGAAACTGATGAACGTTTATCACAATGGTGTATGCAAATTCTGCGTGAAGTAGAAGAAAATTTATAAATTTAATATCCAGATATTAAATATCTGGATATTGCATCAATAACTGAGAAAAGTTACGCCACTCATTTTCAGTCATACTATCAAAAGCAACCCATAACGTGATTTGCTTTTTATTTAGAATAGAGGTTAACGTTATTCGAGCACCAAAACGGCTGATCCAAGGGCGTTTTGTTATTTGCCATTCATGCAGTTTCCATTGAATTCGGTTGCCATTCAGTAAAATAAAATCCCCTTTGATACGACTAATATTCTTTTGTGTGAAATACCAACCACCTATCAAGAAAAGTAACAATGGAACCCAAACATAAATAAAATCAGGAGGCCATGGATACAACAGTAAACCGATCTCAAAGGCAACATAAGCAACTGTTGAGAAGAGTTGAGTAAACCATGATACTGTGAGGTGCGACTTCCATAAAATCACGAGTTATATTAACTCCTGCTATAATTCTATACGAATATAAATAAGTTAAAGATAATAAAGACCAATCTATTTATAATGTAACTTCTTCCTTAACCTTGCAAATAGTTTATCTTATATTTTAGCTTAATTATTTATTGTTACTTTTTCGATTTAATATGTATTAAAAAAATATAACTTAATAATAAGTACGAAATTTCTATTCTTTCTTAATCGCTGTTTTAATAAAGTCAGCATACCTGATTTATTAAGTATAAAGCGAAAAACATCAAAAAAAGACGATTTAAGCGATCATTTTTAGAGGTAGTGCGCAAATTTAACGCAACTACATTTTTTATTTCAGTAAATTTTAGAGTATCCTTAATATTATTAAATTTTTACATAAAAAATGAAAACGCCTTTATTTGATGAGAAAATAAAGGCGTCATTTTTAATCAATCTTAATTACTATTTAATCCTATCGTTGATTTGATAATCTATTTTATTAATATTTATCAACGATCTCTGCCATTCTAGCTTTATTGCGATCTTGGATTAATTTCACCATATAATAGAGCGCATCATCATCAGGGCGTCCATGATTCATTAACCAGTTAAATAAATCAGGATCTGCACACTCTAGTAAACGAACAAAAAGTGCTTTATCGTTATCAGATAGCGTATCGTACTCATTCTCGAAAAAAGGCATGATAGAAATATCCAGTTCACGCATTCCACGACGACATGCCCAGTTAATTCGTGCTTTATTCTCTATATCGATAGTCATACTCTGCTCTTTACATTGTTCAAATCAAGAAATACCACTATTTCTTCCTAGCATTGATAATAGTCTTATCGCAAAATTTTTAACATCAAAATGATCACAGTTTGCAGGTTTAGTCTCATAGACAACCTATTGAACATGCTTTCATTTGTTATTTATCAAGTTCATTTTCCGTGCGTTAAAAATAATAATGACTTGCATTGTCTTGCCACTCTTTTACCATAACTGATGTATCTGATTAATTTAATAGCTGGTGACATCATGACTCAAAATTCTACTCAGGCTAAACGCCCTCATGCAGCAATCAATTTGCCATTAACACTGGTTTCTTTAGATGAATGGTCACTGATAACAGCAACAGGTGCTGACAGTGAAAAATATCTACAAGGTCAACTAACAACGGATATTGCAGCACTTCCAACAACAACACATGCATTGTCTGCACACTGTGAAGCAAAAGGTAAAATGTGGAGTACACTTCGCTTATTCCACCAGCAAGAGGGTTTTGCTTATATTTTGCGTAAAAATGTCGCACAAAAACAACTTGCTGAATTAAAAAAATATGCTGTATTTTCAAAAGTAACCTTAGCTGAAAATACAGATAGCGTTTTATTAGGATTAGCAGGGCAAGGTGCTGCTCTTGCATTAGCAGATTACTTTCCAAATATCCCTCGTAAAGCAAACGAAGTGGTTAATCACGATAATACTTATATACTGCAATTACCTTTACCTACTGAACGCTTTTTAATCGTAACAGACGAAGAAACAGCAAAAAATCTTGCAACAACATTAAAAGCAGAAACCAGTAATAGTGAACAATGGTTAGCCTTAGATATTGAGGCTGGATATCCTATTATTGATACTCCAAATATTGAGCAATTCTTACCTCAAGCAACAAATCTGCAAGCATTACCGCTGAGTATCTGCTTTAAAAAAGGCTGTTATACTGGGCAAGAGATGGTATCTCGTGCGAAATTCAGAGGCGCAAATAAACGTGCTATGTATTTGTTATCAGGTGGTGGTACTGAATTGCCAGAGATTGGTGGTAGCGTTGAATGGCAATTAGGCGAAGATAAATGGCGTAAAACAGGAACGGTATTAAGCGCTGTACGTATGGCTGATAATACTATTTTGGCTGAAGTTGTTATGAATAACGATATGGAGCCAGATAGTGTATTTCGAGTTCAAGACGATAACATCAGTCGTTTATCCATTAAACCACTGCCTTATTCTTTAGAAGAAGAGTAATTCTTATTTATCATAACCAATACGGACTTTTATGACACAATTACCAAAAGGGGCATTTGGCCCCTTCTCTGATACTATTAACTTTATTATGGAGTTAGATAAACTAAAACGTGTTTATCGTAAAAATAATGTATTAGACAATAGTCGTTCCGAAAATACCGCAGAACATAGTTGGCACTTTGCCGTTGCAGCAATGAGTTTTCAGCCTTACGCGGGTGACATTGATATGGGACGAGCTATTCAATTAGCCCTTGTTCACGATATCGTCGAAATAGATGCTGGCGATGTGATGGTTTATGACGTTGCCGCTCGCGAAGCGATTAAAGAGCACGAGCAAAAAGCCGCAAAACGTATTTTCTCTTTATTGCCTTCCCCACAAAGTGAATATTTCCTCAATTTATGGCTGGAATATGATGCGGCTGAAACACCAGAATCTCAGTTTGCTAATATTCTTGATCGCACCATGCCGATGCTGATGAATTTACATAATAAAGGTCAAAGCTGGGTCGAAAATAATATCCGCTTAGAGCAAGTATTAGCACGTAATCTGTTTATTGAAAAACAGTGGCCTGAATTTTGGCAATATCTCTACCCTCAATTATTAGAGGCACAGAAAAAAGGCTGGCTGAAGTAATCTATTCAATGCTGAATTTGTTAAATAAAAAATACCGATGGCTAACTTAACCATCGGTATTTAAATTTAAGAATATAGCTAGATTAAAGCTTATTCATAGTCACTAATTGGCGCACATGAACAATGTAAATGGCGGTCGCCATACACATCATCCAGACGTTTAACCGCTGGCCAATATTTGCTTTGTTTCGTTGCTTCACTTGGGAACACCGCACATTCACGACTATAACTATGTGACCACTCTTGCACTAATTCATATTGTGTGTGAGGTGCATTAACTAATGGATTGTCATCAATTGGCCATACACCTTTATCTACTTGTGCAATTTCAGCACGAATAGAAAGCAGAGCTTCAATAAAGCGATCAATTTCAACTTTACTTTCAGACTCTGTTGGCTCAATCATTAATGTGCCCGCAACAGGGAATGACATAGTTGGAGCGTGGAATCCATAATCAATTAAACGCTTAGCCACATCCATTTCACTGATACCGTAATTCGCTTTTAATGGGCGAATATCGATAATACATTCATGTGCGACATAACCATCAGCGCCAGCATAAAGAATGTCATAATCATTTTTCAAACGTTGTGCGATATAGTTCGCATTTAAGATTGCCACTTGGCTTGCTTGTTTAAGCCCTTGTGCGCCCATCATACGAATATACATCCAACTAATCGGTAGTATTGAAGCGCTACCAAATTGAGCCGCAGAAACAGCACCTTGTGTAGTGACATTTTCCATTTCAACAACAGAATGACCTGGTACAAATGGCGCTAAATGTGATTTCACGCCAATAGGCCCCATTCCTGGACCACCTCCACCATGAGGAATACAGAAGGTTTTATGTAAGTTTAAGTGAGAAACATCAGAACCAATAAAGCCCGGTGTTGTGATCCCCACTTGCGCATTCATATTGGCACCATCAAGATAAACTTGTCCGCCATATTGATGAATGATTTCACAAACTTCACGAATACCTTCTTCATAAACACCATGCGTTGATGGGTATGTCACCATCACACAAGAGAGTTCAGCTTGATGTTTTTCTGCTTTGGCTTTTAAGTCTGCAATATCGATATTGCCGTTATCATCACAACCGACCACCACCACTGTCATGCCAGCCATATGAGCAGAAGCTGGGTTAGTACCGTGTGCTGAACTTGGGATCAAGCAGATATGTCGCGCACCTTCACCACGGCTTTGGTGATAACGACGAATCGCTAATAAGCCCGCATATTCACCTTGCGCACCCGAGTTTGGTTGCATACACATCGCATCATAACCCGTTAATGCAGCAAGCCAATTGGACAGTTGTCCAATCATCACTTGATAGCCTTTCGCTTGATAGGCTGGGCAGAATGGATGTAGCTCTGTAAATTCAGGCCATGTAATAGGGATCATTTCAGCAGCAGCATTAAGTTTCATCGTACATGATCCTAATGGGATCATCGCTTGATTCAATGCTAAGTCTTTATTTTCTAAACGATGCATATAGCGCATCATTTCTGTTTCACTGTGATACTGATGAAAGTTTTCATGTGTCAGCACAGTGTCTTTACGTTGCATAGAAGCAGGAATTGATACTGATGAGGAGGCAACTTGTTTATCAAGTGCATCAATATCACCAGTGAATGCTTTACCACTGATAATTTCAACAAGCTTTAATACATCTTCACGCGTTGTAATTTCGCTTAGTGTTACACCTACAGCACCCACAATATCGGTACGTAAGTTAATTTCGGCATCTTTAGCACGTTGTAATACAGCGGCTTTATCTGCGGTATCAATCGTTAATGTATCAAACCAAGTTTTATGGCGTAATACCATACCGTTTTGTTGTAAACCCACAGCTAAAATATCCGTTAAACGATGAATACGTTGAGCGATGGTTTTTAACCCCTCTGGCCCATGATAAACCGCATACATAGCCGCGATATTGGCAAGTAAAACTTGGGATGTACAAATATTCGAGTTCGCTTTTTCACGACGAATATGCTGTTCACGCGTTTGCATCGCCATACGTAATGCTCGATTACCCGCAGCATCGCGAGAGACACCAATAATACGACCCGGCATCGCACGTTTATATTCATCACGGCAAGCAAAGAATGCCGCATGTGGGCCACCGTAACCCATAGGGACACCAAAGCGTTGCGCTGAACCTAATACGATATCAGCACCTTGATGACCTGGCGCAGTGAGAACCACCAGCGCCATTAAATCAGCGGCAACACTGGTAATTATTTTGCGCTCTTTTAGTGCGGCTAATAACTTGCTGTGATCATGAACTTCGCCCGTTGTGCCGACTTGTTGTAATAGCACACCAAAGACACCTTCAAGCTCTAATACTTTTTCAGCTTTATCAACAACAACCTCAAAACCAAAAGTATCTGCACGCGTTCTGACAACATCTAAGGTTTGAGGGTGAATATCATCAGCGACAAAGAAACGATCCGCATTTTTCAATTTGCTTACACGTTTTGCCATTGCCATTGCTTCAGCTGCGGCCGTTGCTTCATCTAGCAACGATGCGGAAGCGAGATCCATTCCCGTGTAATCAATTGTAACCTGTTGGAAATTCAATAGTGATTCTAGACGACCTTGAGAAACTTCTGGCTGATAAGGTGTATAAGCGGTATACCAACCTGGATTTTCTAATAAATTACGCAAAATCACAGGAGGCAATAAAGAAGGTGCGTAACCCATTCCAATGTAAGAAGTAAAACGTTTATTTTGGCTGGCGATCGCTTTTAATTCAGCCAAGGCTTCTTGCTCTGTTGCCCCTGCACCCACATTCGGTGGTGTTTCTAATTGAATATTATCTGGAACAATTTTTTGAGTTAATTCATTTAATGAGGAGACGCCAACAGCACTGAGCATCTCTTTAATCTGTTCTGGTGATGAGCCAATATGGCGACGAATAAATTCATCGCGATACTCTAACTGATTTAAAGTCTGTGTCATTGCAAGTAATTTCCTGAATTCACTATGAATGGATAGGTAAATAGCACAAGGCTTAAAACGCGTTGAGATAGCATTACGATAACAAGCTAACAAATAAAAACGCCCCGACATTGATTTGACGGGGCGCTTCGTTTTACTCTTCGCTATCTACCAGCTCTTGATAACCGGCGGCATCAAGTAAGTTATCTAATTCGCTTTCATTATTTGCTTTAATGCGAAATAACCAACCTTCTCCGTAAGGCGCACTGTTCACCAGTTCTGGAGAACCATCTAACTCTTCATTTACTGCGATAATTTCACCCGATAATGGTGCGTAAATATCTGATGCTGCTTTTACTGATTCCGCTACCGCACAATCATCACCAGCTGCGACTTCTCTACCCACTTCTGGTAGATCAACAAACACCATGTCACCTAATAATTCCTGTGCATGTTCAGTAATACCGATAGTGTATTCACCATTGCCTTCTGAACGGATCCACTCATGAGATTGTGCGTATTTTAATTCACTAGGTATTTGACTCATTGACCTTACTCTCCATTTAAAATAATTGTACGTGTTATACCAATGCTTTACCTGAACGAACAAAACCAGGTTTTACCACTTCTACTGGCATCTCACGATTACGCATTAATACAATTGCGCTATCTTTTATACCTGCTGGAACTCTTGCTAATGCAATACTAAAGCCTAATGTAGGCGAAAAAGTACCACTTGTAATAATACCTTCTCTTAACTCGCCTAAATCATCAGTAAAGTGTACGGCAGTGCCAGCACGTAACACACCTTTCTCTCGCATTACAAGACCAACAAGTTTATCTGTGCCTGTTGCGCGTAATTTTTCTAATGCTTCTCTACCAATAAATTGACGATCTTCTGGTGCCCATGCAATCGTCCATCCCATATTTGCTTCAAGTGGATTAATCGTTTCATCCATCTCTTGGCTATAGAGGTTCATTCCCGCTTCTAGGCGTAATGTGTCTCTTGCACCTAATCCTGCGGGTTTAACTCCCACAGCTAATAATTTTTTCCAAAAATCGACTGCTTGCTCTTTTGGCATTGCGATTTCATAGCCAGCTTCACCGGTATAGCCCGTTGTCGCAATAAACAAGTCTCCAAGCTCTACACCATAGAAAGGCTTCATGGCAGAAACGACTTGGCGTTGCGCTTCGCTTAATAAGCTTTGTACTTTCTCTTGTGCATGAGGACCTTGAACAGCGATTAATGCTAAGTCGTCACGAACAGTGATATCAACCACATAATCTGAAGCATGTTGTTCAATCCACGCGAGATCTTTTTCACGAGTGGCAGAATTCACAACGAGACGATAGAAAGAGTCATCAAAGTAATAGACGATAAGATCATCAATTACACCACCTGATGCATTTAGCATACCGGTATAAAGCGCCTTACCTTTTTCGGTGAGTTTAGCGATATCATTCGCTAATAAATAACGTAGAAAATCTTTAACTTGTGAGCCATGTAAGTCAACAATGGTCATATGAGAAACATCAAACATACCTGCATCACGACGTACAATATGATGTTCATCTATTTGGGAGCCATAATGCAAAGGCATCATCCAACCATGAAAATCGACCATACGAGCACCGCAGGCTACGTGCTCATCATACAACGGAGTCTGTTTTGCCATTCTTCCCTCTTTCTACTTTTACTTTAGATTATTCAGAGAACGTAATTTGTTAAATATAAAATTAAACTTGATTTGAAATCATAGTGTTAATCTCAAACTTAAGTTTATTTTTAAACATTGATTTAACAAATACGAGCAATTAACGTACAACGCAAACGATACCATCCCCTTGAACTTAGCATTGTGAGAAAAAATAAACCATAAGTTAAAATAGGGTATTGTGTCTTTTAATCATAATGTAGACATATGGGTATGCAGAACTAATGATTGCAATTATGCGTATCAGCGCTCATTTTTAGCGAGGAATTACTGAAAAAAGGGAATTAGTGCAAAGAATAGACTGAAAAAATAGATTTTTTTAGTTCTATTTCTTCAGTCAGATATAAATAAAAGTAATGTGAAATAAGAGAGAAATTAGATTTTTTCAACTGAAGTGAAATTTTTATTACTTAACCATTCAGGTAAATCAGAAAGTCCCATTGCTTGCTCAAGTAACTTAGGTTTTACCCCCGGTAAACTATCCGCTAACGAAAGACCGATATCTCGAACCAGTTTTTTAACGGGGTTATTGCCAGCAAAAAGTTCACGAAATCCTTGCATACTTGCCAACATCACCGCGGCTGCATGTTTGCGGCGGCGTTCAAATCGTCTCAAATAGAGATATTCACCAAAATCTTTACCTTCAGCTTTTAAACGGCGAATTTCACCAATTAACTCTGCAACATCCATAAAACCAAGGTTAACACCTTGTCCAGCTAAAGGGTGGATAGTATGAGCAGCATCGCCTAATAACGCTAAGCGAGGAGCGGCAAATTGGCGAGCATAACGACCTGTTAATGGTATGGTCATGCGATCACTTATTAATTCACATTGACCTAAACGCATATCAAAGGTCACACCCAATGTGCGCTCAAATAAGCTTTTTTCTGCGCTTTTATAACGTTCAGCAAGGTTGCTTGGTAAAGACCAAACAATAGAACAAGTATGAGGATCAGAAAGAGGCAGAAATGCCAAAATACCTTCGCCATGAAAAACTTGGCGCGCAACATTTTCATGAGGTTGTTCGGTACGAATAGTGGCAACTAATGCGTGATGTTCATAGTCCCAAAACGTCAGTGGAATATCAGCATGTTTACGTAGCCATGAATTAGCACCATCAGCGCCCACAACAAGTCTTGCGGTTAACATTTCGCCATCATTAAGGGTAATGAAAGCATCGTTTTCCCCCCACACTACACGCTCAATTTGCGTTGATGAATAGAAGGTAATATCACTATGGCTTTCACATTTTTGCCAAAGCACTTCACGAATAAGGTTATTTTCGATAATAGAGCCTAAGTGGCTGAATCCTTCTTTTTGTGCTGAAAACTCAATACGGCCAAAGCTATCTTGATCCCAAACTTCCATACCTTGATAAGGTGCTGTTCGTAATGCTTGCAAATTTTCCCAAACACCTAATTTTTTCAGCAGCATTTCACTGGCTGTATTAATAGCAGATACGCGTAATGAAAAATCATCTTGTGGGTGAAAAAGCGTCGTTACTGGGTGATTTTCTATTATCGCTATACGTAATCCACACCCGTGTAATCCGCTGGCTAATGCAAGCCCAACCATTCCACCACCAGCAATAACAACATCAAATGATTTCATAATAAAAGTATCCTAAAAAGCGACTATATTTAATTCGAATAAAAATTGACCATCAAAGATCAACACGCTCTAGTCTGTCCAGCCAAGTGTTTGATGCGCCAATTTATCTCTCATCATTGGGAGTAATTCCATCGTCATTAGCCCTAAGTTGCGAGAAACAATCAGTGGCACACAACGATTTGCAAACACTTTCACCAACCCATCAGTAATAGAGATTGTTTTTTCTCTATCTTGTTGGCGAAGTTGTTGATATTGAGAGAGTACTCGATAACTACCAATATCAGTATTGGCATTAATCGCTTGGGTGATCGTATTGGCAAGTGCCATAACATCACGTAAACCAAGGTTAAAACCTTGTCCTGCAATAGGATGAAGTGTTTGCGAGGCATTTCCAACTAACGCTAAACGATGACCAATAATTTGATTAGCTTTTTGTAGCGCTAAAGGGTAGCAATTTCGCTTACCAATATGCTCTATCTTTCCTAAACGCCAGCCAAAGTCACGCTGTAAATGCGCGATAGTTGTTTCATCATCCCACAGTGAAACTTCATCCAATTTTTCAATAGGATGACACCATACTAATGAGCTACGCCCTTCACTCATTGGTAACATGGCTAATGGACCAAACTCCGTAAAACGCTCAAAAGCTTTGCCTTGAGGATCAATTTCTGTTTTGACATTAGCGATCACAGCCACTTGATGATAAGGCTCTCGTTGCCATTGAATATGGCACTGGTGACCAATAGGTGAATGAGTACCATCAGCAGCAATCAGTAAATCACCCGATAATTGCGTACCATCATCAAGTGTTACCTCAACAGAATCGATATTACGTTGAACTTGTTCAACTTTAGCAGGGCAATAAAGCGTGATATTAGATTGTTTTTTTAACTTAGCAAAAAGCTGACGCCCAGCATCATGCAATTCAATAACATAACCCAGTGCTAAGATATCATAGTCTTGTGCATGAATATTAACAAAACCACAATGACCTTTATCAGAGACATGAACATGATTAATGGGAGTGACAAAAGGTTTTAATGTTGACCAAAGCCCGATTTGCTCTAACCGTTTCGCTGTTCCATGTGCTAATGCGATCGCTCTTGCATCAAACCCAGGGTGCCCATTGTCAGGCTCTCTTGCTTCAATTAACGAAATTGAAATCTTACCTTTATTTAATGCAGAGAGTGCAAGTGCTAATGTCGCACCTGCCATTCCACCACCCACAATAATCACATTCATGCTGATTTTAGCCTTAAATTTTTCCTGCCATCAGAGCTTCAATTTCATCAGGATCTTTAACGACAGATGCCGTTAAATTCTCATTGCCTGTTTCCGTGATAACAATGTCATCTTCAATGCGAATACCAATGCCACGATACTCTTGTGGCACATCTGCATCTGGCGCAATGTAAAGTCCCGGTTCAATGGTCAGTACCATGCCAGGTTCTAAAATGCGGTCACGCTCCGTGCCATAATGTCCAACATCATGAACATCAAGACCTAGCCAATGGCTTAAGCTATGCATAAAGAAACGCTGATAGGCTTTTGTCTCAATAAGATGCTCGATTTCACCGTGCATAATGCCCAGTTTAACCAGTCCTTCGACCATGATATACACGACATGCTCAGTGACTTCTTTGATACTTGTACCAGGTTTGTACAATTCCAAAGAAACATTGATGGATTTTAAGACTATGTCATAAATTTCACGTTGTTGACGGCTAAATTTACCATTAACAGGGAAAGTACGGGTGATATCACCGGCATAACCTTCATATTCACAGCCTGCATCAATAAGAACTAAATCCCCATCACGCATTTTGGTTTCGTTTTCGGTGTAGTGCAAAATACAACCATTTTCACCACTGCCGACAATACTATTATACGAAGGGAAACGCGCACCATGAGAGGTAAACTCATGTTCAATCTCACCTTGAAGTTGATATTCATACATACCCGGCTGACATTTTTGCATCGCACGCGTATGTGCTAATGCGGTAATTTTTCCAGCTTTACGCAGTAATTCAAGTTCAAAATCAGATTTAAATAGGCGTTGCTCATGAACAATTGGACGCCAATCAATGATAGTTTGTGGTGCTTTTAAGTTACGGCGAGAACCTTTTCTTAAGGTTTCTAATGCACCAAAGACTATCTCATCAGCAAACGCATATTCACCTTGAGCATGATAAACAACATCTAACCCGTTTAATAATTGGTACAGTTGCTCACCAACATCTTCATAAGGTAGCGCCTTATCAACACCTAATTTTTCAGGTGCAGCTTCTTGTCCAAGGCGACGACCAAACCAAATTTCAGCGGTTAAATCTCTAACGCGATTAAAAAGCACACTGTGATTATGTGTTTCATCACTTTTAATCAGCACAAGAATAGCTTCAGGCTCGCTGAAACCAGTTAGATAAAGGAAATCACTATGTTGGCGATAAGGATACTCACTATCGGCATTACGTTGCGCTGGTGGTGCGGCAAAAAAGATAGCTGCACTCGCAGGCTTCATTTGAGCTAATAATGCCTGACGACGGGATAAAAATTCTTGCTTATTCATACCCACTCCTGTCTTTCATTTATCTTTATGGTTATCTAATTAATGATGAAATTAATGTAGTACACGTTGCTCATTTTTTTTGTCATTTCCTTTGTCTTTTGGAGCGACAAAAGTGATATAACAAAGTTGAACGGATACTTTTACATATTCACTGACTTCTTCAAGTGCATCTTCAAGTTCTTCTTGGTTTTCGTCTTCTTCGTAACCTAGCGCACCAATATTACGCAAATCAGTAATCACTTCGGTCAATTCTTTATGATCAGACAACTTAGGTTGAGCAACACCCAGACCTAAAAGAAAATGATTAACCCATCCCGCAAGGGCATCGGCTCTTAGAAAAACAGATTCAGATTCGTCAGGCACTAACATAGAGAAGTTGAACACACTGTCATCGAGCTGTTCATAGGTGAGGTGATAAAGCTCTTCAAGTGGATCTGATAACGTTTTAGGAAAAGCTAAACCCTCATTAGTCAAATCGTGTAATAAGGTTTTCCAACTGTTATCGCGCACTGCACCGCAAATAAATCCTGTAATCAAACCATGCATTTCAGCCGCGGTTAAAGGTACTGTATGTTGCTGTAATAATGCATCAATAGTTTGATAATTCGGTAATGTGTTCTGTTTTGACATAAGAATAAACGTCGCATTTAGGGGAATAGTTCAAGATATGCTACCATCAATAGAAGTCGCTGTACCAGTTAAGCCATGTTAATCATTGGAATTTTTGCAGTAATAGCGTTTAATACAGCGTTATAACCGTATACACTACTAAACACGTAGCACAGATTTTATGTCAGGAAGGAATCATGTCCGCACAACCCGTTGATCTTCAAATTTTTGGGCGCTCATTACGTGTCAATTGCCCACCAGAACAAAGAGATGCTTTACTGGCTTCTGCTGCTGAACTGGAACAACGATTACAAGATCTCAAAGAACGCAGTGGTGTTTCCAACACAGAGCACTTAATTTTTATCGTGGCATTAAATATGAGTCATGAGTTGGCAGAAGAAAAGTTAAAAACCAGAGACTATGCCTACAACATGGAAGAGAAGATAAAAATGCTACAACAATCCATTGAACAAGCTTTACACGATCAAGGCAAGCATCATGATCGCACTTTTTCAACTGCGAAGTAGATTTGTTCAGAAAGCACGCGTACACCACGAAATTCACAGATAATAGGTTGCTTTCTACAATTAAAATAATACAATAGTTCATAGATAAGGTGTTTAACACACCCACCAAATTTCTCTGAGATGTTTGCCAGCGGGCCAGTCCCCTGAGCCGATATTCGAAACACATAGAACGTGGTGATCTGTTGCTTGTGAGCATACCCGATTCGTTCAGGCAGCCTAATGGCAGCAACACTATGTTCACCTTGGACCATGGGTTCAAGGGTTACAGCTTGCGGCGGCATCTTGGAGACCTCCATTTAAGTTCTAAACACTGAGTATTTTATAAATGCTTAATGTTTAGAACTTTTTTTATACCCTTTTCCCTTACCCAATCTTGGCTTTTCTCTTTTTTACCTCTAAAGTGTAATAAATTGATGTTAATGATACTTCATCATTAACACTAACGACTTACTGATGGGTTGATGAATGATAGAAGCCTCACTTTTTCAGCAAAGAGATGAAATACGCAAGTCTATCCGCCAAAAGAGACGTTTACTCACTCAAGAGCAACAGCAGGACGCTGCGCTAAAACTATGCGAGCAAGTTCTTACTCACCCTAAAATCAAACAAGCGCAGACGATTGCACTGTTTCTTTCTTTTGATGGTGAAATTGATACATCACCTTTGATCTCCCAGCTATGGGCATTAAATAAACAAGTTTGCTTACCTGTATTGCATCCCTTTCATCGCCATCACCTCCTTTTTTTACGCTACACACCTTCTACTACATTAGTAAAAAATCGCTTTAATATTTCAGAGCCGCCTTTAAATGTGAATGCGGTGATCCCTCTTTCTAATATCGATATTATTTTTACCCCACTTGTCGCATTTGATGAACAAGGTCAACGATTAGGTATGGGGGGGGGTTTTTACGATAGAACACTAGAAAACTGGCAACAAAAATCATTTTACCCAATGGGATTAGCGCATACTTGCCAACAAGTTGCTCACCTTCCTAGTGCGAATTGGGATGTACCATTACCTGAAATTATTACGCCAGAAAAGATCTGGCATTTTTAGCTTTTTATTAGTGCTAGATTAAAATTAATGATTATCATCTGTGTTTTTTTATATTTTTGATAAAAAAAATAATATTAAATACCTTTTTATATTTTCAGCTATACAAAAGGTATTTTATTGTCATGGATAATAAAACAAAAAGTCACATAATAAAAAGCATTAGTATTATTATCAATCTAACTAAAAAGAGAAAAATAGAAATAAAAAAAGATTCTACTATAAACTCATTAGAAACTGAATATCAATTTAAACTAAAAAAAACAAAAAATCATTTATTTTAAAAAAAATAGAACATCACATTATTTTTTTAGATAATAAAAACAATACATTTATATTATTAAAAAAAAATAAAAATACATATCTTATTTATAATATACAAACAGATAAAACAGAAAACCTAAGTCAAAGCCAATTCAATTCATTAAACATCTCACAATGCTATTATCTCTGTTTTAAAGAAAACCCATTTTTTAGTCTCTCATGGTTTTTTACAGTAATAAAGAAATACAAACTTATCTTTATAAATATTTTATTTTACTCACTCATTCTCCAATTATTAATGCTCACATCGCCTTTTATAATACAAATTATTATGGATAAAGTGATTATCCATCAGGCTCTATCAACACTAGATGTTTTAATTATTGGATTGATTTTTATTGCTATTCTAGAAGGAACACTAAAAGGAATTCGAGAATATATTTATCAGCATACAGCAAATAAAATTGATATAACGTTAAGTCTAAAACTCGCCCAACATTTATTTAGACTTCCTATCGGCTATTTTAAATCACGTCAAACAGGTGCCATTGTGGCTCGAATAAAAGAATTAGATATTATTCGAGAATTTATAACAAAAACGCTGTTACTGTTATTTGTTGATTCTTCTTTTATTTTTTTATTTATATTTGCAATGGCAATATTATCGCTAAAGCTAACATTAATATTTATTTCGACAATTCCTCTTTATCTTATTTTAGCTAAATTAATTGCCCCAAAAATAGAATTTGCAGTTCAGCATCTTTATCAAAAAGTTGCAGTCAATACAGCCTTTCTTACTGAAAGCTTAGGTGGTATTGAGACAATTAAAAGCCTTTCTCTTGAACCAAGGTTTACACAACAATGGTATACACAAATTCATAAACTAACAGGTGAAAACGAAAAACTTCAAAATATTGATAATTTATCTCGCTTTATTGTGTCATTCATAAATAAAACAACAGTTGCACTACTCTTATGGGTAGGGGCTTGTGAAGTTATTTCGCTCTCAATGACAATAGGTCAGCTTATTGCTTTTACGATGCTACTTGGCTATTGCTTACAACCTTTAGCGACAGCTATTGATGTTTGGGGAAAATATATCAAAACAAAAACAGCAATCTACAACTTACAAGATATACTTAACCTTCCTAAAGAACAAAATAGTTCAATATTAGAAACAAATATTAAAGGGAAAATTACCTTTGATAATGTCAGTTTTCATTATCAAAATCATACGCCTGCTATTTTAAATAATATTTCATTACATATAAAAAGACATGAAATTATTGGTGTTGTTGGAACATCAGGATCAGGAAAAAGTACTTTAGCACGCATGATCTCAGGTCTTTATATTCCACAATCAGGTCATATCGCACTTGATAATATTCCTCTTTCACAACTTAATTTAAATAGAGTACGCCAGCAAATAGGTATTATTCTACAACAAAATTTTTTATTTAATCTCAGTGTGTTTGATAATATCCGACTCACTCGACAAAATGCCTCTTTAGAAGACGTTATTTACGTAGCAAAACTAACGGGCGCTCATGAATTTATTTTAAAACTACCATTAGGTTATGACACTATTATTGCAGAGGGAGGACAATCCTTATCAGGAGGACAACGCCAACGTATTGCGATTGCAAGAGCCTTATTATCTTCGCCTAAAATTTTAATCTTTGATGAAGCCACCAGCGCATTAGATGATGAATCTCAGGCTATTATCCAAGAGCACCTTCCTCTTATTGCAAAAGAGAGAACCGTTATCATTATTGCTCATCGGCTTTCAACGGTGAGAACTTGCCATCGTATTATTGTGTTGGAAAAAGGCAACCTTATTGAAGAAGGAACACATAAGGAATTAATTGCAAAAAATAGCCACTACAAAAAACTTTGGCAACGTCAACAAGGATGTTGAGTATGAACCTAAATATAAAATCTGCACTTTCTAAAGTATTTCAGCGTAAGAAAAAGAATATTAATTATGATTTCTACCCTAATCATATTGCACTTATTGAAAAACCTTTAACGCCATATAGTCGTTATATTGCATCAATTATTTCATTCAGTGTTATCGCTTTTCTTATGTGGGCTTATTTAGGTAAATTAAATGTGCAATCATCTGCAACAGGTAAACTTATTGTTGCAGGGCATTCTCAAGTTATTCAAATTTATGAGCATAGCCGCCTTGCTGTCCTTCATGTAAAAGAGGGACAAAAAGTAAATCAAGGTGATGCATTATTAACACTCGATATACTGGGTGTTGATGAGGAAGTTAAGGGAATACAGAAAAAAATAGATAGTCTGCTGTTACTTAAACTTCGTTATCAAGCATTAAGCCAAGAAACATCTCCACAAAAACTTTATCATTTTAATAAATTAGATGAAAAAACAAAAAAATCTATTCTTATCAGTTACCAAAAAGAAAAAGATGAATTTGAAAGTAATATAAATTTAATTGATGCCGAAATCGAGGTGAATAATAAAAATCAAACCATGATCCATAATGAACTATTATCATTAAATATATTAAAAGAAAATATTAAACAACGTTTTATTCTTAAGGAAAAGCTCTTTATAAAAAAAATAATTAGCCAAATGGAATATTTAGAAAATGAAAAAGAATTATTAGAAATAAACCGAGTCATTACAATTAAGAATGCTGAATATCAACTTATTAAGAGTCAAGAGAAAAAACTAAATGAAAATTTAGATCAGTTAGAGAAACAGAAAAAATTAGAATGGCATGATAAATATAAACAGTATGAAAGTGAACTATTAATTTATAGCCAAAATCTTAATCATGCCCAAAAACGACAACAGCTAAAAATCGTCCGTTCTCCCGTTACAGGTACTGTACAACAAATCACAAATTACACACTTGGCAGTATCTTACAGCCATCACAACAAGTGATGACGATAATTCCTGATAATCAGCACAATATAGCAGAAGTTAATATTCTCAATAAAGATATTGGTTTTATTCATGTAGGGCAAAAAGCAATGATAAAAATAGATGCTTTTCCTTACACTCGTTATGGCACCTTAGAAGGAAATATAACCAATATCGCCAGAGATTCCGTTCAACATGAGCAGCTAGGTTTAGTTTATCCCGCAAAAATTGAACTAAATACGCAAATGATAGAAAGCAATAATCAACAATATAACCTTGCTCCTGGGATGTCTTTAGTCGCTGAAATTATTATCGATAGACGTCGTGTTATTGACTATTTCTTAAGCCCAATAGAAGTTTACCGTCATAACGCACTAACAGAAAAATAATAAGGTGCTTAATATCATGAACAATATTAATTTAGAGAAAGAAAAAAAATATCACTCATCAATTATTGATGGACTAATTTATTTTTCAAAAACACAAAGTGGAAAGATAAAAAAAGAGCAAGTTATTCATTTCCTGGGTAAAGAAGATCATCTTAATAAGTGGGATATTCTTGAAGCCATTCAACTTTTGGAATTAAAAGGTGATTTCTGCTTATTCGATTATAATGAGCATCTTATTATCGATACCCTTATAGAAATAAATGATTCTTGGTATATTTTAAAAAAAACAAAAGAAAAAACATTAATTATTATAAATCCTACAAATAATATAAAAACCGAACATGTCATTGATAAAGAAAAAAAGCTTAATACATTACAACTTATTGCTAAAGAGCCCTCTGCATCATTATCAAAATTTAATCTAAATTGGTTTATTCCTTCTATACTAAAGCAGAAAAAATCATTATTCCTGTTTTTTATTTTATCTTGTTGCATTCAACTCTTTGCTTTAGTGAATCCCATTATTTTTGAAAAATTTATCGATACCGTTTTAACGGGGAGAAATTTATCTAATTTACATCTATTTGGCTGTCTATTCGTCTTAATTGCTATCACGGAACCCATATATCTTTTTTTGCGAGATAAGTTATATGTATTTATATCTTGTCAATTAAGTGCTGAATTTTCAGGAAAAGCGTATCAACATCTCATCCGCTTACCGAGTCATTTTTTTACTCAACGCCCATCTGGACAAATCATTGCTCGTATACAAGAGCTTTCACATATCAGACAATTTATTACTGGTTCAGCATTGATGATGGTCCTTGATCTTATTTTTATTGCTGTGTTTATCTTTGTGATGTTTATTTATTCATCAACCTTAACGTGGATAACATTAAGTTCTTTAGTTCTTTATTTTATATTTTGGCTTATTCTAGGACCTATCATTCGTTATTGGGTAAAGCAAGAATATCAAACCAACGCAGATAATATTAGTCTACTGACAGAAGCGATAAATGGCATAGAAACCATTAAAGTGACGGCGACAGAAAATCATTTTATAGAAAAGTGGCAATACAAGTTGACCGATCACATTAATAAACGTTTTTCAGGTGCTAAAAAAGCGTTATTCGCTCAGCAATTTATTTTTATTATTCATAAGATCACTACTGCAATTATTTTATGGCAAGGCGTCAATTTCATTATTAATGCACAAATGACCGTAGGTGAACTTATCGCGTTTAATTTATTTGCCGCCCATATTACACAACCTATTTTACGTTTAGCGCAATGTTGGCAAGATTTTCAACAAACATCCATTTCTTTGCGCCGTATTGGTGATATTTTAAGTAATCCCACAGAACACCAATACCAAGGATTAGCTACCGTTCCTAAAATAACAGGGAGCATTACTTTTTCAAATGTCTATTTTCGTTACACAGACAAGACACCTGATGTTATTGAGTCACTTTCTTTATCTATTCCAGCAGGGAAATTTATTGGTATTACAGGGCGTTCTGGCTCAGGAAAAAGTACTCTTACTCGCTTAATTCAACGTTTCTATACGCCCCAACAAGGAAAAATTTATATTGATGGCATGGATTTAGCTATCGCTGATCCTTTATCTCTACGCCAAAGCATGAGTATCGTTTTACAAGAGAGCTTTTTATTTAGTGGCTCTATTTTTGAAAATATTCGTTTATCAAAACCGAATGCGAGTGAAGAAGAAATAACAGAAGCGGCTCGACTTGCTGGCGCTTTAGATTTTATTAATCAACTTCCTTTAGGATTTAATACACAAGTAGGAGAAAGAGGTTCTAATTTATCAGGCGGGCAACGCCAGCGTATTGCACTTGCTAGAGCCTTATTAACTAATCCACGTATTCTTATTTTAGATGAAGCAACATCTGCATTAGACTATGAGTCTGAAGCACAAATTTTAGCGAATTTACCTCAGATTTGTAAAAACAGAACCGTAATTAGTATTGCGCACCGTCTTAATACATTAGCGCATTCAGATTATATTTATGTAATAGATAAAGGGCAGGTATTAGAAGAAGGCTCTCACTCTCATTTATTAGAAAACCAAGCACTCTATTACCAATTATGGCAGCAACAAATTCAATAAATAAAGATTAAAAGATACAAAAAAGGCTCGATATTTCGAGCCTTCAATATATTACGAATAATTTATTAATAATTAGTAAAGCATACGAGCGCGGATTGTTCCCGGTAATGCTTTGAGTTTTTGTAACACTAACTCAGCTTGAGCTTTCGTTTGTGTTGTAATATCGATCACAACATAACCTACGTTACCTGACGTACGTAAATATTGCGCGGCTACGTTGATATTTTCTTCAGTAAACACTTTATTGATGCTATTCATCATACCTGGGCGGTTTTCATGAATATGCAGTAAACGGTTTACATCGTCGCCGTGGCTTGGCAGTGATACTTCTGGGAAATTAACAGCAGATAATGTAGAGCCGTTATCTGAATATTTCGCTAATTTACCCGCAACTTCATAGCCAATGTTTTCTTGCGCTTCTTGAGTTGAACCACCGATATGTGGTGTTAATATCACATTGTCGAACTTGATAAGTTCAGAAACAAACGGATCGTTAGGATCGTTATTTGCACCCGGCTCTGATGGGAATACGTCAACCGCAGCACCAGATAAATGTTTTGATTCTAACGCTTGAGCCAATGCAGGAATATCAACCACCGTACCACGAGAAGCGTTGACAAGAATTGCTCCCGGCTTCATACGCTGAATTTCTTCATGTCCAATCATATTCTTGGTTGATGGTGTTTCTGGCACATGTAAGCTGACAATGTCACACATATTCAACAGTTCAGAGAGATGACGAATTTGCGTTGCATTACCTAATGGCAGTTTGTTTTCAATATCATAGAAATAAACATCTAAACCCACACTTTCGGCTAAAATACCTAATTGTGTGCCAATGTGACCATAACCAATAATACCCAGTTTTTTACCTCGTGCTTCAAAACAGCCTTTGGCTTGTTTATCCCAAACACCACGATGAGCTTTCGCATTGGCTTCAGGAATACGACGCAGTAATAACAGTAATTCGCCAAGCACCATCTCAGCCACGGAACGGGTGTTTGAGAAAGGTGCGTTGAAAACAGGAATACCACGACGGGCAGCAGCCTCTAAATCAACCTGATTGGTACCAATACAAAAGCATCCCACTGCAACTAATTTTTCAGCCGCAGCAAAAATCTCTTCTGTTAAATGAGTGCGGGAACGAAGACCAACAAAACGTGCATCACGGATAGCTTCTTTTAATTCTTCGTCCGATAATGCGCCTTTGTGATATTCAATATTGGTATAACCCGCAGCTCTTAAATTTTCTACTGCACTTTGGTGCACACCTTCAAGGAGTAGAAACTTTATTTTTTCTTTTTCCAAAGATACTTTGACCATTTACCCTGCCCTATCGTTATTACATTTAATGAAAAACAAAATCCTGTCTCAACAACATAACAAAAATAGATTTTGTGGCAATACAACCGATTGCTGTGATGACAGAATAAGCGGTAAAGAAAGCGATTTTCTACCGAGTAAAATGATTTTGACTTTGAAAATGGCAGGATTTTAAAGAGAGATATAACTGTCGTGTGATATATATCACTGAATTTGCAGTTTCTAAAATAATTTAAAAAATAGGTAGCCATCGCTACCTATCTTAAAAAGAATTACTTAATGGTTTTCACACCTTCAGAGGTACCCATTAAAACAACATTCGCACCACGGTTAGCAAATAATCCTACGGTTACAACACCTGGAATACTGTTAATTTTGTTTTCCAGTTCAATAGGATTAAGAATAGTTAAGTTATGAACGTCTAAAATAACGTTACCGTTATCCGTTACCACATTTTCACGATATTCAGGTAAACCACCCAGTTTGACCAATTCACGAGCAACATAAGAGCGCGCCATTGGAATGACTTCTACTGGTAGTGGGAATTTACCTAATACGTCGACTTGTTTAGATTCATCAACAATACAGATAAATGTTTTCGCTACACCTGCGATAATTTTTTCACGGGTTAATGCTGCTCCGCCACCTTTGATCATTTGCATGTGATGGTTAATTTCATCAGCACCATCAACATAAATGTCTAAAGAGTCAACTTCATTACAATCAAAAACAGGAATGCCGTAACTTTTTAATTTTGCAGTTGATGCTTCTGAACTTGAAACTGTGCCTTCGATTTGACCTTTCATTGTTGCTAATGCATCAATAAAGTGAGAAGCCGTAGAGCCAGTACCGACACCCACAATCGTGCCTGGTTTTACATATTCAAGCGCCGCCCAACCTACTGCTTTTTTCAATTCATCCTGAGTCATTTAAAAAACCTTATTTATCACGTTAATGGACTAAGAATAGCATATTGCATTCAAAACTAGCACGAGACACATCAAAAACTGAGAAGCAACATTTTAACTCATTACAACGAAAAATATGGCATAGTAAGCAATAGAATATAAAATCGAAGAGAGTCTGTTAATGAAACGCCCTGATTATCGAGCATTACAAGCCCTTGATGCCGTCATTCGAGAACGTGGCTTTGAAAGAGCCGCGCAAAAGTTATGTATTACACAATCTGCCGTTTCACAGCGTATCAAACAATTAGAAAACTTATTCGGGCAACCGCTATTAGTCAGAACTGTTCCACCTCAACCCACTGAGCAAGGACAAAAATTATTAGCGCTATTGCATCAAGTAGAATTACTTGAAGAACAATGGTTAGGTGATGAAAATAGCGGTTCTACGCCTCTTTTACTCTCTTTGGCGGTGAATGCTGACAGTTTAGCAACATGGTTATTGCCTGCTTTACATCCCGTCTTAACGCAACTGCCTATTCGTCTCAATATTCAAGTAGAAGATGAAACTCGTACTCAAGAACGATTAAGACGAGGCGAAGTGGTTGGTGCAATCAGTATTCAGCCACAAGCACTACCAAGTTGCCTTGTCGATCAATTAGGCGCTCTCGATTACCTATTCGTTGCTTCTCCTGACTTTGCTCAACGCTACTTTTCCAATGGCGTAACAAAATCTTCGTTATTAAAAGCGCCAGCAGTCGCATTTGACCATCTTGATGATATGCATCAGGCATTTTTACAACAAAATTTCGGCTTATCACCTGGTAGTGTGCCGTGTCATATCGTGAACTCATCTGAAGCCTTTGTGCAATTAGCTAAACAAGGTTCAACCTGTTGTATGATCCCTCATCTGCAAATTGCTAATGAACTAAAAAGCGGAGAGTTGGTTGATTTAACTCCTGGGCTTTGCCAGCGACGTATGCTTTATTGGCACCGATTTGCGCCAGAAAGTAGAACTATGAGAAAAGTGACAGACGCACTCATTGATTTTGGCCGTAAAGTTTTAAAACAGGATGAAGAGTAATACGCTATTTTATCTTATTAACACAAAAAATAGGCTTCATATTGAAGCCTATTTATTTTTATCGCCACATGATTATTTAGTGCGTTTTAATTCAAAAACCACATCAACATAATCTTTAAACTCGATGCTTTGCTGTTCATAGGTTTCTTGCACAGCAGCAGGTGCTTGTGCTTTTAATGCCATTGCATCCATACGCACTTGTGCGATTGGATAAGGTGTGGCTTCTGGCGCACGATAGCTCACGCTATAAACAGCACCTAAATCTGCACCGAAACCTTTTGCTACTGACGTTGCTTGATCAATTGCATTTTTAATCGCAACTTCTCGTGCTTTTGTTTTGTATTGTTCTGGATTATTGACACCAAATTCAACGTTATTAATCTCATTTAAACCAGCTGCTAATGCGCCATCAAGCAACGTATTAAGCTGTTCTAATTTCTTAATTTTAACATTAACAGTACGTGTTGCGGTATAACCATTAATCACTGAACGCTCTGCTTTTTTATCGTACTCATAATTTGGTTGAGTACGGATATTAGCAGCATCAATATCTTCTTTAACAACACCATTTTCTTTTAAGAAGGCAAAATATTTTGCAACACGCTCATCAACTTGTTTCTTAGCCTGAGCTGCATCTTTTGCTCTTTCGTTAACCTGAATATTTAATGTTGCCATATCAGGAGCGGCTTTAATTGTCGCATTACCCGATGTTGTGATATGAGGCCCTTCTGGCTCAGACGCCGCTAATGCAAAAGAAGGTAATCCCAGCATAAACACGGATGCTAATACAATTGCTTTTAATTTCACAAAAACCCCCGACATAATAAAATTTAAGACCATCTTTTATGGCTAAGAAGAACCTTAGCATATCTGATGTAAAGTTCTTTAAGATTAAAAGAGTGTTTTCCATCCTTGTGCAGCTAATTGAATAGCAATAAACCACATTATACATCCTACAAACAGATTAATAATACGTTGAGCGCGCGCTTTGCTTAATATTGGAGAAAACCAAGCTGCTAAGAGCGATAACGCAAAAAACCAGCTTATAGAGGCAAATACCGCACCAAATGTAAACCAAGGACGAAGTTCTGACGTTAATTGCCCGCCAATACTACCTATCACAACAAAAGTATCTAAATAAACATGAGGATTAAGCCATGTTACGGCAACTAATGTTACGATCACACGCCAACGGCTTTTTACCTGATTTTCGCTTTGTGACAATTCAATATCTTTTGAAAAAGCAGTTTTAAATGCATTCCAGCCATACCATAATAAGAACGCGACTCCACCCCAAGTGATCAGTAATAAAAGTATTTCTGATTGGCTAAGTAGGGCACTTCCACCAAAGACACCTGCCGAGATCAAAATAACATCACTTAAAGCGCATAAAAATGCACTCATCAAATGAAACTGTTTTTTACTTCCTTGTTGTAAAACAAAGGCATTCTGAGCCCCTATTGGTAAAATCATTGCTGCACTTAATAAGAACCCCTGAAAAAAAGTTGTGAACATGCAAAATATCCTAATAATTATTCGTTTAATATTGGATGAATAATAGAGGGGTTTTGATATTAGAGGAAATGAATCATTCTTATTGATAATAAGAAAAACTAATGGCAATAAATACAAAAAAGCCACGTTATTAACGTGGCTCTAAATCATCTATTTTAGTGTGACTATTCTGCTTTAGTCGTCGCACTTTGTATTTGATGCATATAGACATCCATTTGTGGGAATGGAATACCAATTTTATTCGCATCCAATGTGCGTTTAAAGTCTTCCATTAAGTCCCAATAGACAGGCCACGCATCATCATTTTTTGTCCACACTCGTACCACAAAATTTAATGAAGACGGTGCCATTTCATGTAAACGGATAGTCACGCCTTTATCATGTTGAATACGTTTGTCTTTAGCAACGACATCACCTAATACTTTTTTTACCGTATCAATGTCAGCATCATACGCTACACCAACAATGATTTGAGTACGGCGATCAGGCTCTCGCGTTAAGTTAATCACTTCGCTACTGATTATCTTACTATTTGGGATAACAATAATTCTGTCATCGGCTGAGCGCAAAGTCGTTGAGAAAATTTGGACATCTCTAACGGTACCTTCCACAGCCCCTATAATCACATATTCGCCTGCACGAATTGGGCGGAAAATAACAATAAGCACACCAGCAGCAAAGTTTGAAAGTGAGCCTTGTAAAGCTAAACCAACCGCTAAACCAGCCGCACCTAATACAGCAATAACAGAAGCCGTTTGTACACCTAATCGGCCTAATACTGCAATTAAAGTGAAAGCGACAACAGTGTAACGCACTAAAACAGATAAGAATGTCACGACAGTAGCATCGATATGACGTAACGTTAAAACTCTAGCAACACCTTTTCCAATCATTTTTGCCACAAATAAACCTATAAATAGGATCAAAAATGCGGCAACAATATTGACTGCATACTGAATAAAGAGATCTTGATTGGCGACAAACCAACCTGTTGCTTCATCTAAACTAGCAGGTAATTCATTCATTAGACCACCTTTTAAACTTAAAAACGTAATAAAAAGAAGAGTAATTCAATAGTATATTGTGGCAGATTTATTCCAAAAATATATAGGATTTGTTAATTTTTTCTATTTTCCAGAATAAATAACCGGTATTTTTGTAGCATAGTAGCGAAATCATCTAGCCCACAAAAAGCAATACTCTCGTTATCGTAATAACTCATGCCCTCTTCCATTTCATCTGTTTCAAAATGTAATGTATTCGCTCTTATCATCACTTCTTCGTCATCAATAGAAAGGCTGTATTCTTTACCGATTAATTCCCACTGTCTTTCACTACCTTTAATACCTTCCATTTCTTCAAGAATTTGATCTATCAGACTAATATCGCCCTGAATTTCATCATTCAGCCAATAGCCTATTGCTTCATGATCCATCGAAAAACGGGCTAGTATACCGCCAGTGAGATCTCGCTGAAATTCATAATCCATGGTGTACGCCCCTTATTAAGCTGCTACTTTTTGATAAAAAATATCTTATTCTTATTATGACAAAAATAACAAAAAACGGGAGGCATTTGCCTCCCGTTTGTTCATATAAAATACTTTAAAGCAATAAATTAATCATTATACCGTTGTTTGGAAAATAACTTGGTCTGCTTTATCTGTATATTGCTCTAGTTGGTCAAAGTTTAAATAGCGATAAGTATCTTCTGCGGTTTCATCCACTTTACTCATAAAGTCCAGATACTCTTGTGGCTCAGGTAAACGACCTAATAATGACGCAACTGCGGCAAGCTCCGCAGAAGCAAGATACACATTCGCACCTGTACCTAAACGATTAGGGAAGTTACGTGTCGATGTTGAAACCACTGTTGCACCATCAGCAACGCGTGCTTGGTTACCCATACACAATGAACAACCCGGCACTTCGATACGCGCACCACTCTTACCAAAGACGCTGTAATAGCCTTCTTCCGTTAATTGTGCCGCATCCATTTTTGTTGGTGGTGCAACCCATAAACGTGTTGGTAATTGACCTTTATGCTGATCAAGCAGTTTACCCGCGGCACGGAAGTGACCAATATTGGTCATACAAGAACCAATAAACACTTCATCAATTTTGCTGTTTGCCACTTCTGAGAGCAGACGTGCATCATCAGGATCATTCGGCGCACATAAAATTGGCTCTTTGATCTCATTTAAATCGATTTCGATAACAGCCGCATATTCTGCATCTGCATCAGCTTCAAGTAATTGAGGATCTTTCAGCCAGTTTTCCATTGATGTAATACGACGTTCGATAGTACGGCGGTCGCCATAACCTTCAGCAATCATCCATTTCAGTAAGATGATATTAGATTGCAGATATTCAATGATAGGCGCTTTATCCAGTTTAATCGTACAACCTGCTGCTGAGCGCTCTGCTGATGCGTCAGCAAGCTCAAATGCCTGTTCTACTTTAAGCTCTGGTAAGCCTTCAATCTCAAGAATACGACCAGAGAAAATATTTTTCTTACCTTTTTTCTCAACTGTCAGTAAACCGTCTTGGATCGCGTAATAAGGAATAGCATGAACTAAATCACGCAGTGTCACACCCGGTTGCATTTCACCTTTAAAACGTACCAGAACAGATTCTGGCATATCTAATGGCATTACTCCTGTTGCCGCAGCAAAAGCCACTAAGCCTGAACCTGCTGGGAATGAGATACCAATAGGAAAACGAGTATGTGAGTCACCGCCTGTACCAACAGTATCAGGCAGTAACATGCGGTTTAACCATGAGTGGATAATACCGTCACCAGGACGCAGTGAAACTCCGCCACGGTTCATAATAAAATCAGGTAAGGTGTGATGTGTTGTAACATCTACTGGTTTTGGATAGGCCGCGGTATGACAGAATGATTGCATCACTAAATCAGCAGAGAAACCAAGACACGCCAAGTCTTTTAGCTCATCACGGGTCATTGGACCTGTGGTATCTTGTGAACCCACAGAGGTCATTTTTGGTTCGCAATATTCGCCAGGGCGAATACCTGTACGACCACAAGCACGACCAACCATTTTCTGTGCTAAAGAGAATCCACGGTTGCTTTCTTCAACAGGTTTAGCATGACGGAACAATGTGCTAACCGGTAAACCTAGCGATTCACGCGCTTTTGACGTTAATCCACGACCAATGATCAATGGAATACGACCACCAGCACGCACTTCATCAATTAATACTTCTGTTTTCAGCTCAAAGGTTTCCAGTAACTCATTTGTTTCATGGTTACGAATTTCACCTTTGTATGGGTAAATATCAATAACATCACCCATATTTAATTTAGAAACATCGACTTCGATTGGGAGTGCTCCCGCATCTTCCATAGTATTAAAGAAGATAGGCGCGATTTTGCCGCCAAGAACAACACCACCACCTCGTTTATTAGGAACGAACGGAATGTCGTCTCCCATAAACCAGAGTACAGAGTTAGTTGCTGATTTACGTGATGAGCCAGTCCCAACAACATCACCAACATAAGCCAGTGGGAAGCCTTTCTTATTTAATGCTTCGATTTGTTTAATTGGGCCTACGCTACCCGGCTGGTCAGGCTCAATGCCTTCGCGCGCATTTTTCAGCATTGCTAAAGCATGTAATGGGATATCAGGGCGGGACCAAGCATCAGGTGCTGGAGATAAGTCATCGGTATTAGTTTCACCAGTGACTTTAAATACGGTAACAGTAATTTTTTCCGCTAGTGCAGGGCGCTCAGTAAACCACTGTGCATCAGCCCAAGATTGCATAATTTGCTTAGCATAAACGTTGCCTGCTTTCGCTTTTTCCTCAACATCATAGAAGTTATCAAACATCAGTAATGTGTGAGAAAGCGCTTTGGCTGCAATTGGTGCTAACTTATCATTTTCCAGAGACTCAATTAATGCATGGATATTATAGCCACCTTGCATGGTGCCTAATAATTCAACAGCTTTTTCTGGTGTGATAAGAGGTGATGTGGTTTCGCCTTTCGCGAGGGCAGTTAAAAAGCCCGCCTTAACATAGGCAGCTTCATCAACTCCGGGTGGAACGCGGTTAACAATTAAATCAAGAAGAAATTCTTCTTCACCTTTAGGGGGATTTTTTAATAGCTCAACAAGTGCGGCTGTTTGTGTGGCATCGAGAGGTTTTGGAACGACACCTTCAGCTGCACGCTCTGCTACGTGCTTACGGTATTCTTCTAGCACGACTGTCTCCTCGCTTCTTTGTCATTTTGTATAACCCGGCTGTCTGCACCCTGTCTGTTGAAGGATGCCAGGTCAGAGGATCTTTTGCTCGCATAAAACATAAGAGGTTGTAAAATTATGCCCAGCTAAGGGCTATCAGCATAGCAAATCTTCAACACGATGTTAATTCGTTCACATAAAAGTAACATTAATCAGATTCAAATATCCACTTATTCAGATTAAAACACTTAAACAAAATATATAACAGAGACTTTTAACCAAGATTTGGGTTAATAACCACACTTTTTATAGTTTTTTTAATACCCAAATTAGCACTAAAGTGAAATTAACGGTTAAATAAACGACTAATGCACATAATAATCGATATGAGTCTTCACAAAACAGTCATATTCTAAATAGAAACCATAAAAAAAGAGCCAAGTTCTATAAAGAACTTAGCCCTTATCATTTAAACAACTTTAGTAAACTGTTTTCAGTAAACGAGTCGCTTATTTTTTCTTTTTCGCTTTTGGATTTGGCAGGTCAGTGATGCTACCTTCAAATACTTCCGCAGCCATACCAATTGATTCGTATAACGTTGGGTGAGCATGGATAGTTAATGCGATATCTTCAGCATCACAACCCATTTCAATTGCCAGACCGATTTCACCTAACAGTTCACCACCGTTAGAACCAACAATTGCACCACCGATAACACGGTTAGTTTCTTTGTCGAAAATCAGTTTAGTCATACCATCAGCACAATCTGATGCGATTGCACGGCCTGATGCCGCCCAAGGGAAAGAAGCCACTTCATAGCTAACACCTTTCTCTTTCGCTTCTTTTTCAGTCATACCAACCCATGCAACTTCTGGTTCAGTATAAGCGATTGATGGAATAACTTTAGGATCGAAGTAATGTTTCTTACCAGAGATAACTTCTGCTGCAACGTGACCTTCATGGACACCTTTGTGAGCCAGCATTGGTTGACCAACGATGTCACCGATAGCAAAGATGTGAGGTACGTTAGTACGCATTTGTTTATCAACATGGATAAAGCCACGATCATCAACTTCGATACCTGCTTTACCCGCGTCTAACAGTTTACCGTTAGGTACACGACCGATAGCAACTAATACTGCATCGTAACGTTGTGGTTCTGCTGGGGCTTTTTTGCCTTCCATTGTTACGTAGATGCCATCTTCTTTTGCTTCAACCGCAGTTACTTTGGTTTCTAGCATCAGGTTAAATTTCTTGCTGATACGTTTGGTAAATACTTTAACCACGTCTTTATCAGCAGCAGGAATAACCTGATCAAACATTTCAACTACGTCAATCTGAGAACCCAGAGAGTGATAAACCGTTCCCATTTCCAGACCGATGATACCACCACCCATAACCAGTAAACGCTCTGGTACGGTTTTCAGTTGCAGTGCATCTGTTGAGTCCCATACACGAGGATCTTCATGTGGAATGAATGGTAATTCGATTGGACGTGAGCCGGCAGCAACGATTGCATTGTCAAAAGTGATGGTAGTTGTACCTTCAGCACCTTCAACAGACAATGTGTGAGAACCAGTGAATCGTGCTTCGCCATTAACGACAGTAACTTTACGGCCTTTAGCCATGCCCGCTAAGCCACCCGTTAACTGAGAGATAACTTTATCTTTCCAGATGCGAATTTTGTCGATATCTGTTTTTGGTGCGTCAAATACAACACCGTGTTCAGACAATGCTTTCGCTTCTTCGATAACTTTAGCAACGTGGAGTAACGCTTTAGAAGGGATACAACCCACGTTCAGACAAACACCACCTAAAGTAGAGTGACGTTCAACTAAAACTGTTTCTAAACCTAAGTCAGCGCAACGGAACGCCGCGGAATAACCCGCAGGGCCTGCACCGAGAACCACTACCTGTGCTTTAATTTCAGTACTCATCGTGACCTCATTATTTATTTGTCCGGCGAGTCAGACGATAATCCATATTTAACACCGAGACTTACATACCGCATGCAGTTTACAGAAATGTTAATAAACTGAAAAGCGCTCTAACATGACGGATCTCACAACCTAAGATGTATGACTGTAAAACCCATCACTGTAATCAGAGAAACCGGCGCTAAGCACCGGTTTTAAAATTACATTACCAAACGACGTAAATCACTCATGTACTGATTAATCAGAGTGATGAATCGAGCACCATCAGCACCATCGATCACACGGTGATCGAAAGATAGTGACATTGGTAAAATCAAGCGTGGTACGAATTCTTTACCATTCCATACAGGTTTCATAGAAGAACGGGAAAGTCCCATAATCGCAACTTCTGGTGCGTTAACGATTGGTGCAAAACCGGTAGTACCGATACCACCAAGGCTAGAAATAGTGAAACATCCGCCTTGCATATCTGCTGCTGTCAGTTTACCTGCACGCGCTTTCTTAGAAACTTCAGCTAACTCATAAGACAGTTCGATAATGCCTTTTTTGTTAACATCTTTGAAAACAGGAACAACAAGACCGTTAGGTGTATCTACTGCGATACCGATATTGATGTATTTTTTCAGGATCAGTTTCTGTCCATCTTCAGAGATAGAGCTGTTAAAACGAGGCATATCTGCCAGCGCTTTCGCTGCTGCTTTCATTACGAAGACTAATGGCGTGATCTTAACATCCAGTTTTTTCTTCTCTGCTTCTTTATTTTGCTGCTTACGGAATTCTTCAACCTCAGTAATATCTGCTTCATCAAACAGATTTACGTGAGGGATCATCACCCAGTTACGGCTTAAGTTAGCACCAGAGATCTTCTGGATACGGCTTAATTCAACTTCTTCAATTTCACCAAACTTGCTGAAGTCAACTTTCGGCCAAGGTAACATGCCAGGTAATCCGCCACCTGCATTAGCTGGCGCTGATTCAGCACGTTTAATTAATTCTTTCACGTAAGACTGAACGTCTTCACGTAAGATACGACCTTTACGACCAGTACCTTTTACTTTCGCTAAATTCACACCGAATTCGCGCGCTAAGCGACGAATAACTGGTGTTGCATGAACATAAGCATCATTTTCAACAAACTCTTCTTTCGCAGCTGGCGCAGTCGCTTGTGCTTTAGCTGGTGCTGCTGGTGCAGAACTTGCTGGCGCTGGCGCGGTTGCTGCTGGTGCTTGAGCGACAGGCGCTGCACCGGCAACTTCGAAAGTCATGATCAGTGAGCCAGTTTTCACTTTGTCACCCACTGCAATTTTGATCTCTTTAACCACACCTGCAAATGGTGCTGGCACTTCCATTGAAGCTTTGTCACCTTCAACTGTGATCAGAGATTGTTCTTCAGAGATGGAATCACCTACTTTCACCATCACTTCAGTAACTTCAACTTCATCACCGCCGATATCTGGAACATTCACTTCTTTCACAGCAGATGCTGCTGGTGCAGATGCCGTTGGAGCTTGTACTGGTGCTGCTTGAGCAACAGGTGCGCTACCTGCAACTTCAAATACCATGATAAGAGAGCCTGTGCTCACTTTATCACCTGTTGCAATTTTAATTTCTTTCACTACGCCAGCAAATGGTGCTGGTACTTCCATTGAAGCTTTGTCGCCTTCAACAGTAATCAGTGATTGTTCTTCAGCAACGCTATCGCCCACTTTTACCATCACTTCAGTGACTTCAACTTCGTCACCACCGATATCTGGAACGTGAACTTCTTTCAGCGCAGCTGTTGCAGGTGCTGCGGCTGGTGCTGGTGCAGTTGCTTGAGCTGGTGCTGCTTGCGCGGCACCTTCTGCTTCAAAAATCATGATAAGAGAACCCGTTTGGACTTTATCGCCTACGGCAATTTTGATCTCTTTAACAATACCCGCTTGTGGTGATGGGACTTCCATAGACGCTTTATCGCCTTCTACGGTGATTAAGGATTGTTCTTCCTCAATACGGTCACCCACTTTCACCATCACTTCGGTGACTTCAACTTCATCAGCACCGATATCTGGGACTTTAATTTCAATAGACATTCACTTTACCTCTTACGCCAGACGTGGGTTTACTTTTTCAGGGTTGATGTTGTATTTTTTGATTGCTTCTTCAACAACCTTCACATCAATCTCACCACGTTTAGCTAATTCACCTAATGCAGCAACAATCACATAAGAAGTATCAACTTCAAAGTGGTGACGCAGGTTTTCACGGCTATCAGAACGACCGAAACCATCAGTACCTAATACGCGGTAATCATCTGCTGGTACATAAGTACGAACTTGTTCAGCAAACAATTTCATGTAGTCAGTAGACGCAACAGCTGGTGCATCATTCATAATTTGAGCGATGTAAGGTACGCGTGGTGTTTCTGATGGGTGCAGCATGTTCCAACGTTCACAATCTTGACCATCACGAGCCAATTCAGTGAATGAAGTTACGCTATAAACATCAGAACCAATACCGTATTCAGCAGACAGGATTTCTGCGGCTTCACGAACGTGACGCAGGATAGAACCTGAACCCAGTAACTGAACTTTACCTTTCGCACCTTCGTGTGATTTCAGTTTGTAGATACCTTTACGGATACCTTCTTCAACACCGGCTGGCATTGCTGGCATATGGTAGTTTTCGTTCAGTGTAGTGATGTAGTAATAAACGTTTTCTTGTTTATCACCATACATACGCTCTAAACCGTCTTGCATGATAACAGCAACTTCATAAGCGAATGCTGGATCATAAGAGATACAGTTAGGGATAGTCAGCGATTGAATATGGCTATGACCATCTTCGTGCTGTAAGCCTTCACCGTTAAGTGTTGTACGACCTGAAGTACCACCTACTAAGAAACCACGTGCTTGTTGGTCGCCTGCTGCCCAGCATAAGTCGCCAATACGTTGGAAACCAAACATTGAGTAGTAGATATAGAATGGGATCATTGGCAGATTGTTAGTGCTGTAAGATGTTGCAGCCGCTAACCAAGATGCGCCAGCACCCAGTTCATTGATACCTTCTTGCAGAATCTGACCTTTAACGTCTTCTTTATAGTAAGCAACTTGCTCACGGTCTTGAGGCGTATATTGTTGGCCATTCGGGCTATAAATACCGATTTGACGGAACAGACCTTCCATACCGAAAGTACGTGCTTCGTCAGCAATAATTGGAACTAAACGATCTTTGATAGATTTGTTTTTCAACATCACGTTCAGAGCACGAACGAATGCGATAGTTGTTGAAATCTCTTTAGATTGTTCTTCCAGTAATTGGCTGAAATCTTCCAGTGTTGGGATATCCAGTTTTTCTTCAAAACGTGGACGACGAGCTGGTAAGTAACCGCCTAAATCCTGACGACGTGCGTGCAGGTATTTGTACTCTTCTGACTCTTTGTCAAAAGTAATATAAGGCAGGTCTTTGATTTGCTCATCAGCAACAGGAATATTGAAACGATCACGGAAATGATGAACGCCATCCATGTTCATTTTCTTAACTTGGTGAGCGATGTTTTTACCTTCTGCCGTTTCACCCATACCATAACCTTTGATGGTTTGAGCTAAAATAACAGTTGGTTTACCTTGAGTCTCTTTTGCTTTTTGGAATGCAGCAAAGACTTTCTTCGGATCGTGACCACCGCGGTTTAATGCCCAAATCTCGTCATCAGTCATGTCTTTAACTAATGCAGCAGTTTCTGGGTAGCGATTGAAGAAGTGTTCACGAACGTAAGCACCGTCACGAGATTTAAACGTTTGGTAGTCACCATCCAGTGTTTCGTTCATTAATTGAACGAGTTTACCAGAAGTGTCTTTACGCAGCAGTTCGTCCCAACGGTCGCCCCACATCACTTTGATAACGTTCCAGCCAGCACCTGCGAAGATACCTTCTAGTTCGTTAACAATTTTACCGTTACCTGTCACTGGGCCATCAAGGCGCTGTAAGTTACAGTTAACAACGAAGCACAGGTTATCTAATTTTTCGCGAACAGCGATAGTGATAGCACCTTTAGATTCTGGTTCGTCCATTTCACCATCACCTAAGAACGCATACACAGTTTGTGCAGTGGTGTTCTTCAAGCCACGATGATTTAAATATTTCAGGAACTTAGCCTGATAAATTGCAGATAGTGGTCCCAGACCCATAGAAACTGTTGGGAACTGCCAGAATTCAGGCATTAATTTAGGGTGCGGATAAGAAGATAAACCTTTACCACCAATTTCTTGACGGAAGTTGTTTAATTGATCTTCTGTTAAACGACCTTCTAAGAATGCACGTGCATAGATACCTGGGGAGATATGACCTTGGAAGTAAACCAAGTCGCCGCCATCAGTTTCATTTTGCGCACGGAAGAAATGGTTAAAGCACACTTCATATAAAGTTGCAGAAGATTGGAATGACGCCATGTGTCCGCCGAGTTCCAAATCTTTTTTGGATGCACGCAGAACCATCATTACTGCGTTCCAGCGAATAGCAGAACGAATACGACGCTCTAATTCCAGATTGCCAGGGTAAGCGGGTTCATCTTCAGCAGGAATGGTATTGATATAATCACTGTGTACAGAACCGCCTAAAGCGATATTAAGACCACCATTACGGGCTTGTTTTAATACCTGATCAATCAGGAACTGTGCACGTTCAACACCTTCTTCACGGATGACCGAGTCGATCGCTTGTAACCAGTCGCGAGTTTCGATCGGATCCACGTCATTTTTCAGCATATCTGACATGGTGTATTCCTTATCTGTTATCTGTTTTTAATGGTTATGGGAGCCTATCTTCCCGTTCTACCCATCTGATATGACGGGAAGATAGGCCCTGCTGTTATTACCGCTTCCCCTGAAAATCACAGGGCGATAGATAGTACAGACTCAGCGGTCAGGATCTGTGCTACTAAAATAAATCCGGATGTTGTTGTAGCCGGCGCAAAGAGCGCTCACGGCGAGTATGTTCACGACTCATATCCAACAAAACATCTTCAATAAAGGCCAAATGGCGATGTGATGCTTCACGCGCAGCTTCTGGCTCTCTATTAATAATAGCCTGATAAATCTGACTACGATGCTCACTTACTGCTGTTAACATCTCTTTACGAGTGTAAAGAAACTCAAAATTCTGGCGGATATTTTGCTCAAGCATTGGCACCATGCATCGTAATAGATGTAATAAAACGACATTATGAGCAGCTTCCGTGACAATTAATTGGTATTGCAATACAGCTTCAGACTCAGCGATTAAATCACCCTCTTCATGGGCTTTCAAAATGCAATCATGGCTAGCTTTGATACGTTCAAGATCTTCATCAGTACCACGTAATGCAGCGTAATATGCAGCAATACCTTCAAGTGCATGACGAGTTTCTAAAAGATCAAATTGAGATTCGGGGTGTCCGCTAAGCAGTTGAGCTAAAGGATCACTAAAACTTTGCCAGAGATTATGCTGAACAAAAGTACCACCGCCTTGGCGACGGAGTAAAAACCCTTTAGCTTCTAATTTTTGGATTGCTTCACGCAATGAAGGGCGAGATACATCAAATTGTTTTGCCAGTTCACGCTCAGGTAAGAGTTTCTCTCCCGGGCGCAGAGTACCTTCTAAAATCAGATGTTCAAGCTGTTGCTCAATAACATCAGAAAGCTTAGGTTGGCGGATTTTTGTATAAGCCATATTGCTGGAAGCCATTATTGGATAACTATTACCTTAGTGATTGAGTTGTCAATTGGTAATACCAATTTAATATAACGGATAATAAAGTAACAAAGTATTCACTAACTGTCCATACAGTTGTTGAGCGAAATCATAAAAACCTGCAAATTTTAACAAATTATTTTAAAAATTCATCAAAATTGATAACTAGATCGCATTACACAGAAACGCTAAAAATAAATTTTTTAACGTTTTTTAAACACATAAACAATCAAACTGAAGCGTGACAGCAATGTTATTTTGAATTTAAATTCATAATTTATAATTTTAAATTCGATTTAGGTGGTTATTTTGTTAACAAACTGCGGTAATAAGCCCAATCAAAGTGAGGTCCTGGATCAGTTTTTCTATTTGGTGCAACATCACTATGCCCAGTAATGTTTTCTTCAATAGCAGGATAAAGAGCAATAAGCGATTGAGTTATCTTCACTAATTGTTGATATTGTTGCTGGGTAAAATCGCATTCATCAGTACCTTCAAGCTCAATACCAATAGAGAAATCATTACATTTTTCTCTGCCTTTATATAAAGAAACACCAGCATGCCACGCTCTCTCAGTAAAAGGCACATATTGCACAATTTCTCCATCACGACGAATAAGGCAATGAGCCGATACTCTTAAGCTAACAATCTCACTAAAAAAAGGATGGTCTTGCTCTGATAATGTATTGGTGAAAAGCTGGTCAATATAAGGTCCACCAAATTGGCCAGGAGGCAAACTGATATTATGAACGATTAATAAAGAAGGCTGCTCACCTTCGGGTCTCTTATCATGATTAGGTGAAGGAACTTGTCTAGCATCGATTAGCCAACCTTGTTTAATTTCCACATCAACCCTCTTTTATTTTGTTTTAGCCATTATCAATAATGTTATTAACGCATACTCATCAATAAATGCGAACTTTCCCTCAATAATAAAGGCTAAATATGTATATCTCCTTTTTCTTTTCGATATTTTACTCAAACTTTATTTTATCTATTCGCCAATAAAGTCCTTTTTTTTCATACTTCTAGTGTCTATTACTCAAGGAGGACGCTAGATGAATGTACTTAATTATCACTCTAATGAAAATGGTTTTACCCTTATGGAGCTTATGATTGTAATTGCTATCATCTCGATTTTAAGCTCTGTTGCTATTCCGGCTTATCAAGGTTATATCCAAAAAGCCGCATTAACCGATGTATTGCAAACACTGTCTCCCTATCGTTCTGCAATAGAATTATGTCGCTATGAAAACGAGCCTCAACACTGTAATTCTGATTCAACCTTTATACCGCAACAATTCCGTAGTCGATATTTGTCCGATATTAATGTGTTAAACGGTGTGATTAGTGCAACCGGAAAATCACAGCTTGATGGCCTGACGATCACAATGTCACCAGAGAAAGGAATTAACGACCTTATTCCGATATGGAAAACACAATGTTCAGCAGCAAATCTTACGTTGCAAAAACAGTGTAGTGAGATTTTAAAATCATATTAGTGCTTTAGATATAAAGGAGCACTCATATTGAGTGTTCCTATTACGCACATTAAACATTGAAGACAACACAGATAAATCAAAAAGTATAAAGAGGTGAAGAATGGATATCACACACTCTGCAACAGAATTTATTGAGCATCTATTACGTGAAAGTATTTTAAAACGCGTCTCTGATTTACATATAGAGCCTCAACAAACCAGTGTAAGAATTCGAGCCAGAATAGATAATCACTTATATCTATTATCATCTCCTCCAGATGAATTCTCTGAAGGAATAGTCACTCGATTAAAGGTACTTGCTAACTTAAATATTGCAGAAAAGCGGTTACCTCAAGATGGGCAATTTAGTTGGTCTTATAATGAAAAAAACTATTCTATACGAATAGCGACACTCCCCACGCTGTATGGTGAAAAAGTTGTTTTACGACTTATAAATAATTTACAACAACCAGAATTAAATCATCTAGGTTTTCAACCCTCGCATTTAACGCTATTAAAGAAATATTTAAATTTACCGCAAGGAATGATTTTAGTCACAGGGCCAACGGGAAGCGGGAAAACACTCACTTTGTATAGTTGTTTACACTATTTAAATAAAGAGAACCTAAATATAAATAGTGTTGAAGATCCGATTGAATTACCTCTAAAAGGTATTAATCAAATTCAAATTTCTGAAAAATCAGGGATCTCATTTACGACAATATTACGAGCATTACTACGCCAAGATCCTGACATTATAATGGTAGGTGAGATACGTGACCAATCGACTGCTGAAATGGCAATAAAATCAGCGCAAACAGGGCACCTTGTATTATCAACCTTACATACTAATTCGGCTTCATCCACATTAATGCGTCTATATAACTTAGGGATTGAAAAAGATCTTATTCATTCCTGTGTTAGTTTAATTATTTCACAACGATTAGTTCGTTGTTTGTGCCCTCACTGTAAAATATGCTTATCCAATAAACAGCATATTAGTATAAATAAAGAAGAGGTCGAATTACCAAATTGGCAAGCTGTTGGTTGCCAGCAATGCTGTTCAGGCTATAGCGGAAGAACGGCTATCTATGAATGCTTTGAACCATCAAAACAAACACACTCATCCCTTTATCATCTACTCTATTCAGGTTTTTCATTAATTAAACAAGGCATAACAACACTTGAGGAGGTTTATCAAACGCTAGGAGATATTGAATGAGATTACAGCTAATTTATCGCTATGATGCATTAAATTATCAAGGAGAATGGTGCACTGGAAAAATACTTGCCTCCTCTAATAACGAAGCATTTATTAACTTAACTCAACAACAAAAAGTTCCCATAAAAATCCGTTTATATAAAATCGTTTTATTTCAAGATGCTGATAAACAATATCGAATTCAATTATTCGAACAATTAGCTTTATTACTTCGTTCTGGTTTAGCACTTCTTCCTGCATTAACACTATTAAAAAATGAATGTCGTTACTCACATTGGCAATGTGTATTAGAAGATATTATTTTTAACTTAATGCAAGGAGGCTCACTTTCTAAACAATTAAATCGCTATCCACTTTATTTTCCAACCTCACTAAGTCGTTTTGTTTTTATTGGTGAAGAAAGTGGGAAGTTAGATGAAGTGATTACTCTGCAAATAATACAGTTAAAAAAACACCGAGAGATTGTAAAAAAAATCAAAAAAGCTTTTAAATATCCTATTTTTTTACTGACTGTATTAGTTTTTATTACCAGTATTATGTTGCTCTATGTTTTACCTGAATATCAATCTTTATACAGCGCTTTTAATACAGAACTTCCTCTTTTAACACTCGCCCTTATTGATTTTTCACAATGGCTTACTGATTATATCTGCATGATAGTGTTTATCTTTATCGGGTTAATATTTATTTATCGTTTGATTCGTTACTCTTTATCACCCTTTTATTTTGCTGAACAAGCTCTCTTTCTTCATCTTCCCTATTTAGGTAAACTTTTAAAATATCAGCAGCTACATCTTATTTTTCAGATAATCAGTATTACACAACAAGCAGGATTACCTTTATTACAAAGCTTAAAAATAGGAACAGAACAACTTACACACCCTATTTATAAGCGAATCCTTTCTCAAATGAGTGATCACATTATGCAAGGTAAATCGTTGAGCTTATTTATGAAGAATGAGCCTCTTTTTACACCTATTTGTTATCAGTTTATTATTTGTGCAGAAAGCTCAGGGCAGTTGCTCTATTTTTGCCAGCAATTGAGTGATTGGTTTTATCATCAACTCGATGAGCAATTAAAGACAATTAGTGCTTGGTTAGAACCAATGCTGATGACGGTCATTGCATTGATTATTGGCACATTAATCATTGCTATGTATCTTCCTATATTACAGTTAGGTGATACTATACAATGAATCACAAGTTTTATGAGTAACATGCTGTTACTCTGTATTGCACTAACTTATTGATTGATGGTAATTCTATTACATATTATGAGGTAGGGTGTCAGGGTAGCAGAAAATCATCTATCATAATAACCGAATAAAACCCAAATATTGCAGTTATTATCTTGTGATAAAAACAAAATTAGGCTTTAGAATACTTGGACTAATAGTAAATTTTAATTCATTAAAAACAGATAAACACAAATGGCTTATACGGTTGCTCTTACAGGCGGAATAGGCAGTGGTAAAACTACCGTTGCTAATGCTTTTGCCTCATTAGGTGTACCTCTTGTTGATGCTGATATTATTGCTCGATTAGTGGTAGAGCCTAACTCCTTAGGACTAAATGCATTGCATCAGCATTTTGGTGGCTGCATTTTGCTACCCGATGGCTCGTTAAACCGAGCACAGCTGCGCCAGATTATTTTTGAAAATAATGAAGAAAAAACTTGGGTTAACAATCTTCTTCACCCATTGATACAGCAAGAGACTCAAAAACAGATACAGCAAATTACAGCGCCCTACTTTATTTGGGTTGTTCCATTATTAATTGAAAATAAATTAACGCATCTCGCCTCTCGCGTTCTTGTTGTTGATGTTACACAGGAAGAGCAAATAGAAAGAACCATGAAACGAGATGGCGTAAGTCGAGAGCAAGTTCTCAATATTTTAAAAGCTCAAGCTCAAAGACAGGAACGATTAGCCGTCGCTGATGATATTATTGAAAATCACGATAATAGCCAAAATATGATTGGAAAAGTTAAGCAACTCCATCAGCATTACTTAGAATTAGCTCAACAAGCGTTACAGGACAATTGCCATGAGTGATGACATCACAACAATCATCTTCGAACATCCCCTCAATGAAAAAATGCGTTCATGGCTTAGAATTGAAAACTCATTGATTCAGATTAACAGTTTTAGTGCAATTGATTCATTACCCACGGCACTCTCGTTTTTCCGTGCGATATCAGAATTTATTGAAGTGCTTGATCGTGGCGAAATCCGCGCTGAATTACTTAAAGAATTAGAAAAAAGACAAAAAAAATTACAGCAATGGCTTTCATTTCCTAATGTTGATAAAGCGATTGTCACTCAAATTATTGATGAATTAGCTGAAAATGCTGCCGTATTAAGTCAAGCACCTCGCATTGGTCAGCATTTAAAACAAGATAAAGTCATCAGTTTAGTTAAACAGCGCCTAAGTATTCCTGGCGGATGCTGTAACTTTGATGTGCCAGCATTACATTTGTGGTTAAGCTTACCTCAAGCAACCCGTGATGAAAGATTACAAAGCTGGTTGACGGGTTTATTGCCATTACAAAATGCATTAAATAGTTTGCTCATGCTTATTCGCCAATCAGATACATTTAAGCCCGCGCTCAGTCACCGTGGTTTTTATCAAGACAGCGCTGAAGAAGGTGAATTGCTACGTCTTAAGATAGCCATTGATCACCAAATCTATCCTCAAGTCTCTGGGCATAAAAATCGCTATGCGATCCGCTTTTTACCACTTGATAGTGAAAATGGAACAGTACCTCTAGAGCTACCTTTTGAGATTGCTTGTTGCTAACATTATGCTTATTGATATGAGCATAAATCGCACCAACGAAATCTAGGAGAGATAATGAGCGAAGAATTAATTGTAAAATGCCCAACCTGTCAAACAGAAGTTGTTTGGAATGAAAGCAGCCCTTATCGTCCTTTTTGTAGTAAACGTTGCCAACTTATTGATTTAGGCGAATGGGCGGATGAATCAAAACGCATTCCCAGCCAAAGTGATATTAATGACAGTGATGATTGGAGCGAGGCTCCGCAACAAGAGCCTAAAGACTTTTAATACTCTGATTAATAACATAAAAATAGCCACTCAATCGAGTGGCTATTTTATTTATAAACGCTTATTTAACACGATTCTACTTTTACTTACTTCTGCAATAACGCCACAATAGTGCGGTTAGCAGGCGGAAAATCATCAGCATTTAACGATCCAATAGATATCCACTTGAATTTTTGCCCCTCTTTACCATAGGGCTCATTATCCCATTGTGTGACTAAGAAAAAGGATAACGTAATGTGTCTATCTGGAAAATCATGCTCTACCGTTTCAAAAAGGGAGTATTGTGTTACATCAATACCGATTTCTTCTTGCAACTCACGGACTAGCGCCTGCTCTGGGGTTTCTTTATCTTCTAATTTTCCCCCCGGAAATTCCCAAAATCCCCCCATATGCGATTTTAGAGGACGTTGGGTGATAAAGACATTATTGTGTTGATCACAAATAATACCCGCTGCAATATGTAGCTTTTTTTTATCCATTATAGACAACCTATTGAATAGTCCAGTTATTATAACAACTTAACGTTATTATAACGTATATCCAATAGCGCTACTCTGGTTTTCTTTCCCTGATTATCTTCGTTGATTAGCGATATATAGGTAATAAACCGAACTGTGCTAATGTTTGGCAAATAATTCCCACTGCACCAAAAGCGATAACGGCATAAATTAATCCTTTGCCGCCCCACACTTTAAAGCCTGAGTTTGGGAATTTCTCGCGTGCTTTTAGCGCCATAACCGCAGGACAAATAATTGCCCATACACATGCCGCGGTTCCTGCATAAGCAATTGCAATTAAGAAACCATTAGGGAAAAGTAAACATAATAGTAAAGGCGGAGTGAAGCATAAAACGCCAGATTTTAAGCGCCCTGTTTTGTTATCTTCAAATTTTAGTGATGCCAAAATATAGTCGAATAAACCAATCGCAACCCCTAAAAATGAACAGAATACGGCACTAATAGAAAACCATAATAAAAAGCCTTCAATATATTTACTATTTAATACAGTGTATAACGAATCAATAAAGGCATCTAAGTTACCGCCCTTTTGGATAATAGTAATAAATTGCTCACGAGGTAAATTCCCCATAGTACCAATCATCCAGAGCAAATAAATCACCAGTGCTAACACACAACCAATAATACAGCTTTTCACGACCTTTCTTTCATTTTCATGATAAAGCTTATAAAGGCTACAAACATTACCATGATAACCAAAAGAGGTTATAGCATAAGGAATGATGATAAAAATAAAAGGATAAAGATATAATTGACTTTTGCCTTCAAAGGTAGCAGTAAATAATAAATCGCCTCTCGCTTTGAAGAATAAGCCCGAGAATGCTAATACGAATAGAACAATCTTAATAAATAAAAATATTGAGGTTAAACGGCTGGCACAAGCGCCTCCCCACCATATTGTTGCTCCAAGAACTATGGTAAATACAAAGAATATCACTCTAAGGTTTAGACTAAAGCCATATAATGATGAAGCTTCATAAATGATTGAACCCGCGGCAGAGATATAAGCATAAATTAATATATACAATACAAATATCAAGGAGGCATTCGCGAGATAACACGCCCATTTAGGTAATAACTCTTTCGATATATGAAAGTAGTTTGTTCCTGCGCCATATTTCGATATACATTCAAGAATATAAATTCCCGAATGAAACATAAAGAAACAGACAATAAATAATATAAAGAGTGAGTTAATAAACCAAGCACCAGACATTATTGTTGGTAGGCTAAACATTCCCGCACCGATCATGGCGCCGCCCAACACAAATCCCCCTACAATAATTGAGGGTTCTTTATTTACCGACTTATTTTCCATTTTTAGTCCTTACTGAAATAAGGATAGGGCTCTCGCATTGCACGAGAGCCATTATTATTGTGGAGTATTATTTATTTGATAGGTTTTAATCTAGCAGTAAAGTGTCTTAATACAGGTGGTTCATATTCGAACTCAAGACCTTTAAGCGTTTTAAACTTCTCTTTTAAACCGATAAGTGCGTCAGCAATATAATCCATATGGTCGTTGGTATAGACACGACGCGCAATGGTTAAACGCATAAATTCCATATCTGCGTGTTTTTGTTCTCCCGTTGCAGGATCACGCCCCAATAAGAACGAACCAATTTCAACAGCACGAACACCAGATTCTAAGTAAAGTGCGTTAATCACAGCTTGAGCTGGGAATTGATCACCTGGGATATGCGGTACTAGTTTTTTACAGTCAACGAAAACAGCATGTCCGCCAGTAGGATATTGAATTGGAATACCCGCTTCACGTAGACGATCACCCAGATATTGAACCTGACCAATACGATAGTGTAGATACTCTTCTTCAGTACCTTCCTCTAAACCTTGTACCATTGCTGCCATATCACGACCCGCTAAACCACCATAAGTCACAAAGCCTTCCATTGGTACACAGCGCTGTCTTGCTAATGTGAATACTTCTTCATTATCACGAATTGAGACTAAACCACCGATATTTAACAGAGGATCTTTCTTCGCTGACATTGTTAATGCGTCAGCATATTTATACATATCTAAAATAACTTCTTTGATGGTCGCATTTTTATATTTAGGATCACGCTGTTTAATGAAATACGCATTTTCACAATAACGCGCTGAGTCCATAACAACAAAAATACCGTGTTGTTTTGCAATTTCGTAAACTTCTCTTAAATTATCCATTGAAACAGGCTGACCACCAGCACTATTACAGGTCACTGTTGAAACAATGGCAACAACGTTATCAGCACCATGTTTAGCAATATTTTCTTTTAATTTAGCAATATCAAAATTGCCTTTCCAATCATCATAGGTTTCTGAATCAAACGCTTTTTCAGTCACAATATTAATTGCTTTACAGCCATTTAATTCAACGTGCGCTGCTGTTGTGTCAAAATGGAAGTTAGAAATAAATACAGGATTTTTCGCTTTTCCATCTTTTTGTTTATATTTTAATAATACTGGAAAAAGAATATTTTCAGCACCACGTCCTTGGTGAGCAGGAATAATATAATCGTAGTTAAACAACTCTTTGGCTTTATCTTTTAAATCATAATAGTTTCTTGAGCCTGCATAAGCTTCATCACCTGTTATCATTGCTGCCCACTGGTGATCACTCATTGCGTTAGTACCAGAGTCAGTTAATAAATCAATATAGACAGCATGACTTGGTAATAAGAATGGGTTATATCCTGCTTCTTTTAATGCAGCTTCACGTTCTTCTCTTGAAGGAACACGGATTTTCTCTACCATTTTAATACGGAATGGTTCTACGATTCTTTTAGCCATGATAATACCTTTAATATAAATTAAATAATAAAATTAAAAATAAATAAAATAGCCTTCCCATTTAAATTAAACGGAAAAGAGTATTAAATTATTTTGAATAGATATAAAAAAGGATTATTTTTCAGGGAAGAAGAAGGCGAGTTCAGAATCAATATTAAACCATTTCTTCAATCTGAAGAAACCTCTTAATATTATCAAAACATTAAATGATGAGAACATACTTTAACCCTTATCGTCAGGAAATAGTACAATTTACACGCTAATTTATATAACAGTTAAACACAATTAGTAATATAACAATAGTATATTTTGGATAAAAATCACACTATTTATAATTAATGATACATTAACGTGATCACTATCACTTACTTTATTATTTAATAAACTATTTTTTATAACTTAAATTTTTATTGATAATATTAAGTGGTAATACATGTATTTACATTGCATTTTCACAGAATGAAAGTTGCATTTAAATAACCATACTTTTTATCATGATTAATGATTTAACAATAAAATCCTAATCTTTTTACTTTCTTGCTAATCATTTTATTCATTAAAATGAAATAATAATTCATGAAATATTTATTCCAGAATAAAACATTAATAAACTTCCAAACAACAAATGAAAAGCTAATTAGCATTCTGCTTTTTTTATATCTTCGAATCTCCTCTCATTATTTATTTTCTCTTTATAAAAAATGAAAAAATTGTAATTAACATAGCTGAATCGATGGTAGTTTAGGCAAGAAGAAAAAATAACATGAAAGATTATAACCATGAAAATCAATACACTAGACACCATTTAAATGAATCATTTGTTTAAGTAATGCTATTTGAGATATCAATCATTTTAGTTATATCGCTATTTAATAGCGAAAGAAATAAAAATTTATCTTTATTTCGTCGATTTTTAATTTCTTTTCATATTGAGAGTAACCGGTATTTATTATTCTAAAATTAACGATAATATAAAAACATTAATTATTATCTTTCTATATTTAAGCAATATTATTTATATTTGAATTAATACCTTTATATTGAGGTAAAATGAGAAAAAAAGTTATTTTATTAACACTATTAAGTGGTTTTTCAACCAGTGGATTAACAGCAAATGACGCCGGTTATTTAGGCTCGATGGGAGAATCGCGGCGCGCATTACAAGATAGCCAACGTGAAATAAATCAACTTATTGAACAAAATCGCTATCAACAACTTCAAGAAAATGTATTAGAAGTTTCACCTACCCCCACACTTATTACTGAATCAGAACATTGTTTGCCTATTAATGGGGTTTATGTTCAAGGAATTACTTTACTTAATGAAAAAGATCTTGATTCCTTAACATCATTACCAGAGCAATGTATAAAAAGTGCTGACGTTAACCGTTTAATTAAAGAGTTAACCCAACGCTATCTTCAACATGGTTATATCACAGCCAGAGTCCAATTTTTACGTCCGAATCAAGAGCAACAACTTGGGTTGTATGTTATTGAAGGTTTTATTGAAAAAATAGAAGGTGGCGATAGAGGCGTTAATACCGCATTACTTTTCCCTCATATTGAAGGAGAGCCTCTTAAACTTTCAAAATTGGATCAAGGGCTCGATCAAGCAAATCGCTTACAATCGAATAAAGTTAAACTAGATATATTGCCTGGTACGCAATTAGGTGGCTCTATTATTCAGCTCACCAATCAGCGACAAGCACCGTGGCACCTAAATATTTCAAGTGATAATTATGGGCAAAAAAACTCAGGGCGCTGGTTAGTTAGAACGAATGCAAGCTTAGACAGCCCATTAGGGTTATCTGATTTTGTTAGCTTAAATGCCAGCATTACCACTGATAATCCCAATACACGTTTTAATCGTGCTTACACCCTACTCTATTCTTTACCTTATGGTGCATTGACATTCAGTACTTTTGGTAGCTATTCCGAGTATGAATTTCATCAAGCATTACAAACACGTACCGTACGTTTATCTGGTGATACCACACAAGTTGGTTTAAGGGGCGATTACGCTTTTTATCGTAGTCAAAAACAGATTGATACCTTAAATATACAGGTAACACATAAACGAATACGTAACTATTTCAGCCAAATCCGCCTTGATCTAAGTAGCCCTGCACTTACAACGGTAGAGCTAGGCATCAACCATTTACACATTGTTCCAAGTGGTGTTATCAGCGTTAATTTAAGTGCTGAGAAAGCCATTGGTTGGTTTGGTGCAGATGAGTCACCTCGTATTGCTAATGGCAATAGTAATGACTATCGCTTTACAAAAGTTAAGCTTTTTGCCAATTGGCAACATCGTTTTTCTATATCGAATTCTACATTTTTATTCAATAGCGCCTTCTTTGGTCAATATAGCCCCGACACCTTACCGGGTGTGGAATGGCTTAGTTTAACGGATAAAAACGCAATCCGTGGCTTTGATCAAAGCACACTTTCTGGCGATAACGGCGGCTATTTGCGCAATACGCTTTCTTATCCTTATCGGATAAACACATTTTCAATCACCCCTCGAATTGGTCTTGATGCTGGTCGTGTTCAACAACATGGTAACTATGAAGGATGGCGTAGTGGCTATGGGCTAAGTTCGGGCTTAAACCTCCAATATCAAAAAGCACAGTTCGATATTGAAGTTGCCAAGGGGCATTTGCTTTACAACCAAACGAATTCCAATAAAACCAAAGACCCTACTCAAGTGTTAGTTAGATTTTCATACTTATTTTGATTCACACTCATAGCAATAAACGGAGAAAACTCTATGAAATCAAAAAACTTCAAGCTCTCTCCTTCGGGTAGGCTTGCTGCATCTTTAGCGATTATTTTCGTATCACTAAATGCATATGCTGGCGGTATTGTTCCTGATGCGGGCAATCAAGGACCGAATGTTTCATCAGTTAATGGTGGCACTCAAGTCATTAATATCGTTACACCAAATAACGAAGGTATCTCTCATAACCAATATCAAAATTTTAATGTAGGTAAACCAGGAGCTGTTTTTAACAACTCTTTAGAGGCAGGACAATCACAGCTTGCTGGACAGCTAAATGCCAACAGTAACTTAAATGGACAAGCCGCTTCTTTAATTTTAAATGAAGTTGTTAGTCGTAATCCTTCGTTCTTATTAGGCCAGCAAGAAGTTTTTGGTATCGCTGCGGAATATGTACTTTCTAATCCAAATGGTATCACCTGTGATGGTTGTGGTTTTATCAATACCAGCCGCTCTTCTTTAGTTGTAGGTAACCCACTGTTTGAAAACGGTGAGTTAAAAGGTTATAGCACGCTTAATAATACAAATTTACTTTCTATTGGTAAAAACGGATTATATGCGCCCGGCCTTTTAGATTTAATTGCACCTCGCATTGATAGCCGAGGTAAAATAACAGCAGCAGAGATTTCTGCATTAACGGGTCAAAATACCTTCTCTCAACGTTTTGATATTCTTTCATCACAAAACCCCGCTTCTGCCTTAGATAGCTATTTCTTTGGAAGTATGCAATCGGGTCGTATCCGCATCATTAATACCGCAGAAGGAAGTGGTGTTAAATTAACAGGTAAATTTGTTGCTGATAACGAATTAAGTGTCAGAGCAGACAATATTCAAACGGATAGCCAAGTTCGTTATGACAGTTACGACAAAGATGGTAGTGAAAACTATCAAAATTACCGTGGTGGTATCGCGGTTAATAACAGTGGTTCAAGCCAGACTCTGACAAAAACAGAGTTAAAAGGTAAAAACATCACTTTAGTCGCTGATAATAAAAACCAAATCAAAGCCTCTGATTTAATGGGTGATGATATTTTATTACAAGGGGCTCATTTAACTGTTGATGGCAAACAGTTACAACAAAAAGACACAGATACTGACAATCGTTGGTTCTATTCTTGGCAATATGATGTCACTAAAGAAAAAGAGCTAGTACAGCAAGTTGGTAGCCATATTGATGCCAAAAATAGTGCAACATTAACAGCAACTAAAGGTGATGTAACACTTGAAGGTGCCAAAGTTAATGCAGGTAACACGCTGGCAATTAATGCCAATAAAGATATTAATATCAATGGATTAATTGAAAAAGAAAGTCGCAGTGAAAACGGCTATAAACGTAACCATACTTCTCGTTTAGAAACAGGTAGCTGGAGCAATAGCCATCAAACAGAAACCTTAAAAGCGAGTGAACTGACCGCAGGTAAAACGCTGGGCTTAAATGCTGAAGGCTCTATTACCGCTCAAGGTGCAAAATTACATTCTAATGAGAATGTTGTCGTTAACGCTAAAGAGAACATCAATCTTAATGTTCAAAATACCAACAATGATAAAACAGTAACCAACAATCATGTTGTTTGGGGGGGTATCGGCGGTGGTAATAATAAGAATAATAATAACAAACAAGAAGTTAGCCATTCAACACAATTAACGGCTGACGGACAACTGTTACTTACGGCAGATAACAATGTCAAAATCACGGGTAGCCAAGTGAAAGGCAACCAAGGGGCTTTTGTTAACACAACCCAAGGTGATATTGTTATTGATAATGCGATTAGCGAAACCATCACTAAAACTGATGAGCGTACAGGCACAGCCTTTAATATTACTAAGAATTCCCATAAAAATGAAACTAATCAACAAGTTTCAACCGGTAGTGAATTAGTTTCTGATGCACAATTAACCGTGATCAGTGGGAAAGATGTCAATGTTATTGGTAGCTTGATTAAAAGTGCTGATGAGTTAGGCATTGAATCTTTAGGTGATATCAACGTTAAATCTGCACAGCAGACCACAAAAATTAATGATGAAAAAACATCATTAGAGATCACTGGTCATGCTAAAGAAGTTGAAGACAAGCAATATAGCGCAGGTTTTCATATTACTCATACATCCAATAAAAACAATAGCACTGAAACCGAACAAGTAGGATCTACTATTAGTGGTGGCAGTGTTAAAGTTCAAGCGGATAAAGATGTCACTTTTGCAGGTTCTGATTTAAAAACAACCGCAGGTAATGCCTCTGTTTCTGGTGACAATGTTGCTTTTGTTTCAACAGAAAACAAAAAAGAAACAGACAGCACAGATAGAACCATTTCAGGTGGCTTTAGCTACACAGGTGGTGTTGATAAAGTGGGCTCTAAAGCTGATTTTCAATATGATAAACAGCATACAACAACTGAGATCACCAAAAATAAAGGTAGTGAAACTCAAGTTGCAGGTGATTTAACCATTACTGCGAACAATAATGTAACGCATCAAGGTGCATCACACAAAGTTGACGGTTCATATAAAGAATCAGGCGAAAATATTAATCATCTTGCGGCAAATGACAGTGCAACATCTAAAACAGATACCTTAAATATCGGTGTCGATGTAGGTGTTAATCTTGATTACAGTGGTGTGACTAAACCGATTAAAAAAGCAGTAGAAGATGGAATTGATACCACAAAACCAGGTAACAATACCGATATGGATAAAAAAGTTACTTTTAAAGATGCCATTAGTAATCTTGCTAACTTAAGTAACCTAGAAGCACCTAATGTCGGTGTTGAAGTCGGTATTAAAGGTGGCGGTAGCCAGAAATCACAAAGCGATAGCCAAGCGGTTTCAACATCAATTACTGCGGGTAAAATCAATTCTGACAGTAATAACAACTTACGTGACCAAGGTACTCATTACCAATCAACACAAGGTGATGTATCACTAACCGCAAATACTCACACCAGTGAAGCGGCTCAAAACAAACACCAAGAGTCTTTCCATGAAACAGCAGGTGGTGGTCAAGTTGGTGTCAGCACGAAAACAGGGAGTGATATTACCGTTGCCATTAAAGGCGAAGGTAAAACCACAGATACAAGCTTAACCACAACGAAAGCTAATGGTAGCCAGTTTAATTCAGCCGGTAATATCAATATTAATGTACGTGAAGATGCACATTATGAAGGCGCTAAGTTTGATGCTCAAGATGGCAAAACGGTGATCAATGCTGGCGGTGATTTAACACTGGCACAAGCAACAGATACTCACTCTGAAAGCCAACATAACGTGAATGGTAGCGCAAACCTTAAAGTAGGTACAACACCAGACAGCAAAGATTACGGTGGCGGTTTTAACGCAGGTGGTGCTACTCATCAAAAAGATCAGACAACAGCGAAAGCAGGTTCAGTGAATGGCTCTCAAGGTATTGAGTTAAATTCAGGTCATAATCTGACTTTACAAGGTACTCATTTAACCAGCGAAAATGATGTTGCTCTGACAGCAACTAACAAAGTTGATTTCCAAGCAACAGAATCTCAACGTACTGAAACAGGTAAAAACTTATCTGGTGGATTACAAGCGGGCTTCGGTCAAAAAACAGGAGAGAAATCATCTTCTGTCAATGGCTTGGGTGGCGCTGAATTTGCTATTGGTAAGCAAGATGAGAAAACGGTCTCTCGTGAAGGTGGAATAATTGCTAACCAAGGCAATTTAACCGTTAACGGTAGTTCCGTTAATCTTCAAGGTACTAAAGTTAATAGCAAAGATACGCAATTAACCTCTCAATCTGGTGATACTACCCTGACTTCAGCACAATCCACTGATTACAAAAATAATTGGGGTACTGATATCTCTTTAAATGGCAAACAAACTAATACGACGCCAAAAGAAGTGACTGAAGAAAACCCAGCAACCTCTATCCATAATATTGGTGGCAAAGTCTTAGTAAACGTTGAAGATCAACAAAAATCCACACACCAAAATGTTTCAGTAGAAACAGGCACATTAACTGTAAATAGCGACAAAAACCTTGCTCTTTCTGGTGCCAATGTTTCTGCGGATAATGTGACAGGTAATGTGGGTGGTGACTTTACAGTGACAAGCCAAAAAGACAGCGATCGTCACGTTACTGTTGGTGTAAATGTCGGTTACAACCACAATAATGATCCTAAATCTAGCCAAGTTGATAAAACAGCTAAAGCAGGTGGATCACTATTAGAAAATACGATCAAAGAGACTATTGATTCAGGTATTAAATCTGCAACTGATGTTATCTCTGATAAATACAACTCACTCTCTTCAACTATCGCAGATAAAACCGGTATCAGTGGCGAAACAAAAGCCAAAATTGATAAAGGTGTTGGTACAGTGGGCAATGGCATCAAAAATATCGTAACAGGTGCTGAAGGCCATACGGCGAATGCGGATATCAAAGTTTCTCATATTGATAATGATGCCGTTACCCAAACCACAACCTTAACAAGCAAAAATGACATTTCATTAAATGTAAGTGGTACAACTAAACTTACAGGTGCTGAAATTAAAAGTGAGCAAGGTCAGGTTGATTTAGGCGGTAGCAACGTTCAATTAAACAATATTGAAGGTCATCAATATGAAGCAGGTGCAGATCTTGATCTGAAATCATCTGCTGTTGATTTAGTGAAACAACTTGCAGGTGGTGACTTATCATTAAAATCACCTATTAAAGTGAATGAAACGGTAAACACAAAATCGTCTATTTCTGAAAAATAATAGACACCCTATAAAAGAGTAATGCCTATTCTTTTGTAAACCAAACCCCACTTATTAGGATAATAAAGTGGGGTTTTTTATGTGTTCGTTTCAAAATAGAACGTAAAGTACGATCAGTAATCGATAAAAAAGACCCACTTATGACTAAGTGGATCTTTTTCTAATCAGTACATTACACAGCTATTATTATGAAAAATAAATTAACCTAATTGGCCATGACAATGCTTATATTTCTTACCTGATCCACAAGGGCATGGCTCATTACGACCCACTTTTTTACCTGCAGCAACTTGACCATCGATTGCTGACATTTGAGATTCTTTTGTCACTTCATGGCTTAATTGTTGTTGTTTAGCTAAACGCTCGGCTTCTTCACGACGACGACGTTCTAACTCTTCAACTTCTTCAGGTAAACGAACTTGTACTTTGCTTAGTGTGCTGATCACTTCATATTTCAGTGATTCCAACATGTTAGCAAACATAGCGAACGATTCACGTTTGTACTCTTGTTTTGGATCTTTTTGTGCATAACCACGTAAGTGGATACCTTGACGTAAATAATCCATTGCTGCCAAGTGCTCTTTCCACAGTGAGTCTAGCGTTTGTAACATCACGCCTTTTTCAAAGTTACGCATCATTTCAGCACTAACGATCTCTTCTTTCGCTTTATAGACTTCGATAGATTTTTCTAAAATACGCTCACGTAATGTTTCTTCGTGTAATTCTGGTTCTTTATCTAACCACTCTTTGATTGGTAAATTTAAATCAAAGTCTTTTTGTAAACATGCCGTTAAGCCGTCAATATCCCACATTTCTTCTAGTGATTGAGGTGGAATATAGTTATCAATCATCGAAGTGAAAACGTCTTGGCGAATACTATCGATAGTTTCACTTACGTCTGCCACATCCAGTAATTCATTACGCTGAGTATAGATTGCACGACGCTGATCATTTGCCACATCATCATATTCAAGCAGTTGCTTACGAATATCAAAGTTGCGGTTTTCTACTTTACGCTGTGCGTTTGCAATTGCTTTGGTTACCCAAGGGTGCTCAATCGCTTCGGTTTCATTCATCCCTAATTTACGCATCATGCCAGACACTTTGTCTGAAGCAAAAATACGCATTAAGGAGTCTTCCATAGACAAATAGAAACGAGAAGAACCTTCATCCCCTTGACGACCCGCACGACCACGTAACTGGTTATCAATACGGCGAGATTCGTGACGCTCAGTACCTATGATATGTAAACCACCTGATGCTAATACTGCATCATGGCGCTCTTTCCATTTAGCTTTGATTTCTTCAATTTTTTCTTCTGTTGGCTCTTCCAGTTTAGCCACTTCAGTTTGCCAGCTACCCCCTAACACGATATCGGTACCACGACCTGCCATGTTAGTTGCGATAGTTACCGCTGAAGGTAAACCTGCGTTAGCAATAATATCCGCTTCCATTGCGTGGAATTTCGCATTCAGCACGTTATGGTGAACATTCGCTTTAGTCAGCGCTTTAGAAATCTCTTCTGATTTTTCAATTGAAATGGTACCGACAAGAACAGGCTGACCATTTTGAGTACGTTCACGAATATCTTCAATAATGGCTGCAAATTTACCTTGCTCATTCATATAGACTAAGTCAGGCAGATCTTTACGTACCATTGGGCGGTTAGTTGGGATAACAATTGTTTCTAAGCGATAGATAGAGTTAAATTCAAACGCTTCTGTATCCGCAGTACCCGTCATCCCTGCTAATTTTTCGTATAAACGGAAATAATTTTGGAATGTGATTGACGCTAATGTCTGGTTTTCATTTTGGATCTTCACACCTTCTTTTGCTTCAACAGCTTGGTGTAAACCATCAGACCAACGACGACCTTGCATTGTACGACCTGTATGTTCGTCAACAATGATAACTTCGCCATCTTTAACAATATAATCAACATCTTTGGTAAACAGCGCATGAGCACGCAATGCCGCTGTTACATGGTGCATTAACATAATATTAGCCGGTGAGTATAAAGACTCCCCTTCTTTCATCATGCCAGCATCTGCTAATAAACCTTCAATTTTAACCAGACCGCGTTCTGTGATATTCACTTGACGTGTTTTTTCATCAACAGAGTAATCGCCTTCACCTTGGAATGTATCTGAGTCTTCTTTTTCTTGAGAAACCAAATGAGGAATGATTTTATTCATTTGGATATAAAGCTCAGAACTGTCTTCTGCTGGACCTGAAATGATCAGTGGTGTACGTGCTTCATCGATCAAGATTGAGTCAACCTCATCCACTAATGCATAGTGTAATTTGCGTTGAACACGTTCTTGTGGACTAAATGCCATGTTGTCACGTAGGTAGTCGAAACCAAATTCATTGTTCGTACCATAAGTGATATCAGCATTATAAGCTTCACGTTTTACTGGTGGCGCCATATTTGGTAAGTTGATACCAACGCTTAATCCTAAGAATTCAAACAAAGGACGGTTGTTTTCGGCATCACGCTGTGCCAAATAGTCATTGACGGTAACAACGTGAACGCCTTTACCTGATAGCGCATTTAAGTACGCAGGTAATGTTGCGGTTAATGTTTTACCTTCACCCGTACGCATTTCTGCAATACAACGTTCATTCAGAACCATACCACCGATTAACTGTACGTCGAAGTGACGCATACCAAAAACACGTTTACTGGCTTCACGCACTGTTGCAAACGCTTCTGGTAAAATATCTTCTTCTTTCTCACCATTTTTTAAGCGCTCACGGAATTCATCCGTTTTCGCTTTTAGCTCATCATCTGTCAGCTTTTCAAATTCTGGCTCTAGTTTATTAATTTCAGCAACAACCTTGCGCATACGGCGGATTGAACGATCATTACGACTACCAAAAATTTTGGTTACAATTTTACCTAACATAAATCTTTATTCTCATTTATGGCGTGAAACGCCGAAAACAGCCTCTGTTTTTATTGATAAACAGAGATAATCATAATCTTATTAGATTAAGTGACTCAATTAAGCTGTTAGGTAAGGCCCTGCGCGAATACCACGGATTTGTGCAAGCCATAATCCGGTATGATAGGAAATTTTATTCTGTACTAAAACATAGCCAGAAAGAGGGAGGAGGCTTAGTGCCGATGATGGAGTCTCTGTTAATAAGGCATACAGCGTATCAAGCATAACCGCTGCAACATTAGAAGCAGGTAACGGTTCATCTTTGGCTTTAACCATCAATTCGGGTGAATTAATGGTGAATGCAAAAGAGAGCTGTTTGATCACATTTTTTACTGCATGCTGTTGCCAGTAATTAAAGGTGAAGGATGAGGCAGGATTCTGTACACTTTGACGTAAGAATAAGTTATCAAACGCAATAATTGCCTGGCTTTGACGGTTTTGAGAAGAAGGAGTATCTGTTTGCTGTGGATTTTCGGCATGAGCAGACAACAGCGAAGGTATTCCGATACCTGCTGCTACCATCCCTAAAAGCAGATGCGACCAAAAATATCGCCTGCCAAACTGTCGCCAAAAACTTATAATACTCATTAACCTTCGTTGCTCATTAATCTTTATTTTGTGGAGTCAAAATCTATGCGGGATAGTTACCCACAATCATTGGAAAAAATCTTCATTGAACTTGAAGGTTCCAACAAGAGTACACTACAACTTATACAACAGCGCGCAACGATTTTACTAAAATTAAATCGTGCCGTCATGGCTCTTTTACCCGTTCCTTTACGAGATAAGTGCCGTGTCGCAAATTATCGTAATGCTATTTTAATTATTGAAGTTGCAAACGCAAGTTGGTTAACTCGTTTACGTTATGAAACCCCGTCATTACTTTCCGCATTGAGACAAGAAATTTTACCATCCTTATCCTCAATAGACATCAAAATAAATCCGTCTTTAGGCGTAAAACAGGAAAAAAGATCTTTAATATCATCATTAAAAGAACAAGAGCCTAAAAAGAAACGTCACTTAAGTTTAGAAAGTGCGCAATCATTGAAGTATTTAGCTGAGAAAAGTCCAAAGAAATTAAGAGAGAGATTAGAACGGTTGGCTGCACTTGCCGGAGAGAGTACAAGTACAGCCAAAGATGAACGTTAATTAGAGATAATTAACGCGCTTTCCTTCGCAGGAATTAAGCAAAGACCATTGAGGGAGCTTTGAATGCCACTGGCATTTGCGCTTCGTCTTCAAATGTGACGAATTCCCACGCAGATTCTTTCGCTAATACAGCTTGGAGCAATTTATTGTTCAGTGCATGACCTGATTTAAACGCGGTGAATTCACCGATAATGTTATAGCCACACATAAATAAATCACCGATTGCATCCAACATTTTGTGACGAACAAATTCATCTTCAAAACGTAAGCCATCGTCGTTGAGAACACGATAGTCATCAACTACGATTGCACAATCGAAGCTTCCGCCCAAACACAATCCTTTAGATTGTAGATATTCGATATCACGCATAAATCCAAATGTACGAGCACGGCTAATTTGGCTCATAAAAGATTCAGCGGAAAAATCTAATTTATAACGCTGTGTACTTGCATCAATGGCTGGATGATTAAAATCGATAGTAAAATCTAATTTAAACCCGTTGTATGGACGCATCTCTGCCCATTTATCGCCATCTTCTACACGTACTGTTTCTTTGATGCGAATGAATTTCTTCGCAGTACGAAGCTCTTCGATACCTGCATCAAGTAACAAGAAAACAAAAGGTGCCGCACTTCCATCCATAATTGGAATTTCAGGTGCATTCACTTCAATTACGATATTATCAATGCCTAAACCAGCCAGTGCTGCATTTAAATGCTCAACGGTTGATATACGCACATCGTCTTCGTTAACTAAGCAAGTACATAGCATAGTGTCACGAACTGATTTTGCGTCTGCTGGAAAATCCACCGGTGGATTTAAGTCAGTACGACGGTAGATGACCCCAGTATTTGCTGGCGCCGGACGCATTGTAAGCGTAACTTTTTTACCCGTGTGAAGTCCCACACCGGTTGCTTGTACAATTCGTTTTAATGTCCGTTGTTTGATCATCATTTTATCTCGCAATGTTATCCGTCCTACCAATCATTATACTTATAATTGGCAGGACAGTTTAGCACAAAAAGCGGAGATGCCAATCTTTTTGGCGATTAATCAGCCTGTTTTCTCAGGAACGCAGGGATATCTAAATAATCTGGTTCTTTGTTTGCCTGAGTAGATTGTTCGTTAACGGCTTTTGCGGCAGGCTTGCTTTCTTCTACAGCAGAGAAAGAAGACATGCTATTTTGCATTTGCTGGTAACGATTCTCCATTGCGCTTTGCTGATTCTGTTTATTAGTTACCAGCGTAATTTCTGGACGTTTGTCCATACCAATACCTGTTGCAACCACAGTCACACGCAATTCATCATTCATTTCTGGGTCAAGGGATGTACCGATAACCACAGTCGCATTATCTGATGCAAATGCACGAATGGTATTACCCACTGTTTCAAATTCATCAAGACGTAAGTCAAAACCTGCTGTGATGTTGACTAACACACCACGCGCGCCAGATAAGTCGATGTCTTCCAATAATGGACTTGAAATCGCCATTTCTGCTGCTTCTTCAGCGCGATCTTCGCCTTTCGCAGCACCCGATCCCATCATGGCATAACCCATTTCAGACATCACAGTTCTTACGTCAGCAAAGTCAACGTTCATTAAACCTGGGCGAGTGATTAGCTCAGCGATACCTTGAACTGCGCCTTTTAATACATCATTAGCTGCGCCGAATGCATCTAATAATGAAATTCCACGACCAAGTACTTTTAATAACTTGTCATTTGGAATAGTGATTAATGAGTCAACATGTTTTGATAACTCAGTAATACCTTGTTCCGCAAATGCCATACGTTTTTTGCCTTCAAAATTAAAAGGCTTAGTCACTACAGCAACGGTCAAAATGCCTAATTCTTTAGCCACTTCTGCAACAACAGGCGCAGCACCAGTACCAGTACCACCGCCCATACCTGCTGCGATAAAGACCATATCGGCACCTTCAAGTGCTGCACGTAACCCTTCGCGGTCTTCCTCTGCTGCATTACGGCCTACTTCAGGATTTGCACCTGCACCTAAGCCTTTCGTAATGGCATTACCGATTTGGATAGTCTGTCCGACCGCTGTTTTACGTAGCGCTTGAGCATCCGTATTGACTGCAAAGAAATCTACGCCTTCAATACGTTCACGAACCATGTGCTCAACCGCATTACCGCCGCCGCCACCAACGCCGATGACTTTGATCACCGCATCGTTGGTTAATTCCATAGGTTCAAACATAATTTCTCTCCGTTTTGTGCCTTCTCAGGGCCGCTTGCTCAAACGACCTCTTTTTAAATTTGTCTGATTATTAAAACTCTCTTTTTAGCCAACCAGTGAGTTTTTTAAATAAACCACCGACAGCAGAGCGTTTCTCGGTTTCAGTTTCCTCACCAAAGTGAGATTCTTTACCGTAATGCAAGAGCCCAACCGCTGTTGAGTAGTAGGGATCCTGCGCATAATCTGTTAGCCCGGTAATATTTAACGGTTTACCGATCCGTACTTGCGTGTGGAAAACACGTTGAGCACATTCAACAAGTCCATCAATCTGTGCAGCACCACCTGTTAGCACAATACCTGCGGCTAAATGATGCTTAATCCCTTGCTGGCGTAACTGTTCTTGAACTTTTAAAATCTCTTCATTAACAAGATTGAGCAGTTCGGTATAACGAGGCTCAATCACCTCAGCAAGAGTTTGTCGTTGCAGACTTCTTGGTGGTCTGCCTCCGACACTTGGAACTTCGACATTTTCATCTTTACCAACTAAAGAGCCTAATGCACAACCATGACGAACCTTGATAGCTTCGGCATCATTTGGCGGAGTGCCAAACGCGTAAGCGATATCACTTGTTACTACATTGCCAGCATAAGGAATAACGCGAGTATGCCTTAATGCTCCACCGGTATAAATTGCGATATCCATTGTACCGCCACCAATATCAACAACACACACACCTAATTCACGTTCATCTTCGGTCAATACAGCAAAACTTGAAGCCAGTCCCGCAAAAATCAGTTGATCCACTTTTAACCCACAGCGTTCAACTGCTTTTACAATATTCTTTGCCATATCGTTATGGCAGGTAATTAAATGAACTTTAGCCTGCATACGCACACCCGATAATCCAACTGGGTTTTTGATCCCTTCTTGATAATCAATGGCATACTCTTGCGGTATAACGTGTAAAACACGATGTTCATCTTTTACTTTGACGGATTTCGCGGTATGAACCACGCTATCAACATCATCTTGAGTCACTTCTTCTTCCGAAATTGGCACCATACCAATCTCATTTTGGCAACTGATATGCTTGCCTGATAACGCCAAATATACTGAAGATATTTGGCAGTCAGCCATTAGCTCAGCCTGATCTACCGCCCGTTGTACACATTTTACGACGGATTCGAGATCATTAACGCCACCTTTATCCATGCCCCGAGATGGACAACTTCCCACCCCGATAATATTCACTACACCATCAGGCAGGATCTCACCGACAAGGGTGGCTACTTTGGCCGTACCAATCTCAAGACCAACTACTAATTTTCTGTCCGTCGCTTTGATCATTATTGTTCTGCCTTCGCCTTCATCGTGTCATCTGCCACGTCTTGTTTATTCATTATCAAGTAATAAAGGAGCCCATCCGACTGCACCACCACTGTCATAACGCAGATCCACGTAATCAACTCGTTTATCTGTTTGTTGTTGCAGTATCGGATACAACTCAATAAAGCGAGCGATCCGTTTTTCGTTATCCTTACGACCTAACTCCAATCGGACATCATTGTCTAAAACTAATTGCCATCCTTGACGGGCAGACATTGACGCTGCTTTTAAATTCAGGTTACTTGCAAGAAGCTGATCTCTCATTGCCACATAACCTGACAACACCATTTTTTCGCTTCCTTGAGGACCATATAACAAAGGATAACTTCCTTTGGTTTCCAACTGCGTTGGCAGACTGAAAACGCGTCCTTCTTTATCAAGAAAGTAAGTGTCATTCCAACGGGTAAAGGGAACATACTCTACCAGATGGATTTTAAGTTCATCAGGCCACTGTTTACGAACAGTGACTTGCCTAATCCATGGCATACGTTCAATTTGTTGCTGAATAATATTCACATCCTGTGTCATAAATGTACCCGGCTGTCCTAAAGACAAAATGGCCTGACGTACATCATCATTCGTTGTGTAATGTCGCTCACCCGTTAATACAAGTTTTGAGATTGGCAGACGATTTGCGTCTTTCATCCAGTTAACCACTTGTATTCCACCCCAAATGATGGTGGCAATCACACATAAGAAAAAGATTAATCCTGATAAATAAGTACCATTACTCGGTCTGTCAGAATGTTGCTTCTCTTTGTGTTCTTTTATATTTAGCGCTGCTTGTGACATATTAACCCACTAACTCCTGAGCAACGTTTAAACAAGAGAATCGCCCATTCTTTTGTCCGATATTCCAGCGATTAATACTTTTCCTACATATATATACTTTATGAACACTTTTAGGTTTGATAATTAAATCACTAAATTGTTCAATCTGTTGAGAATTATTTACTTTAAAAGAAGAAATTGCGAATTTTTCTGCGTTTTTCTTACTTTTTAACTGAAATTTTTTCTCAACACAGATTTGAGCAAGCGAATTCTCGATCATTTTTTTCGCTAATACAGTGTTATTTTCCTCATAACACCCCATCATTACAGTTACTTTATTGACCATTTCACCATAAATGATGTTCACTTGCTCAAACATCCGTCTTAATCCTCGCTGAAAGATGGTTGTAATTTCGTATCTGCTAAGCGACGCGCTATTTTACCAATATTTCCAGCACCTTGAACTAAAACAAGATCATTATCTGTTAATACACCTGCCAATATTGATGAAATATTAGTCACATCAGAAACCCAGATAGGATCTAGCTTCCCACGTTGGCGAATTGTTCGACAAAGTGAGCGACTATCGGCACCTGCAATAGGCGCTTCCCCAGCAGAATAAACATCTGTTAATAATAAAATATCAACCTGATTGAGAACAGTGGCAAAGTCTTCATATAAATCGCGAGTACGTGTATAGCGATGAGGTTGGAAAATCATCACTAGGCGTTTATCTGGCCATCCCGCTCTCGCCGCTTTAATCGTTGCATCAACTTCTGTTGGATGATGACCATAATCATCCACTAGCATCACTTCACCTTCTTGACCATTAACATGCTCAAGACCGTAGTTACCTAAGAAATCAAAACGACGTCCAGTACCTTGGAAGTTAAGTAATGCGGCTAAAATATGTTCGTCAGCAATGCCTTCTTCTGTGGCGACAGCAACCGCAGCTGTCGCATTCAGTGCGTTATGGCGACCAGGTGCATTTAATACAACTTGTAAATCTGGCATACCTTCACGAGAAATAGTGAAAAAGCCCTGAGCACCTTTTTGTTCATAATGTGTAATACGAACGTCAGCATCTTCACTAAAGCCATAAGTCGTAATATAACGACCCACTTTAGGAATAATAGAGCGAATGACATCGTCATCCAGACACATCACTGCACGACCATAGAATGGTAAATTGTGCAAAAAGGTAATAAACGTCTCTTTTAGATTGTCAAAATTACCGTGATATGTGTCCATATGGTCTGCTTCGATATTCGTAACGACAGCAACCATGGGTTGTAAATGTAAAAACGATGCATCACTTTCATCAGCTTCAGCAATTAAATAACGACTGCAACCTAAGCGAGCATGAGTGCCAGCCGATTTAACAAGCCCACCATTAACAAAAGTAGGATCTAAACCCGCTTGCGCATAAATATTTGAAATCATCGCTGTTGTTGTCGTTTTGCCATGTGTTCCGGCAATCGCAACACCATGACGATAACGCATCAATTCGGCCAGCATTTCAGCACGACGAATAACAGGGATACGCGCTTCTCTTGCTGCAATAATCTCAGGATTTTCAGCACTGATTGCTGTCGAAACCACAACAACACTTGCGCCACGAATATTTTCAGGGCGATGATTAAAATAGACTGTCGCGCCTAAGGCAACGAGCTGTTGTGTGACTACGTTTGGTGCTAAATCAGAACCGCTGATTTCATAACCTTCGTTAGCCAACACTTCGGCAATCCCCCCCATACCAGCACCACCGATGCCAATAAAGTGAATATGCCTAACTTTTCTCATTTCAGGCACAAATGATCTTAATTTTGCCAGTTGTTGTGTATTCACTATTTACTTCTTCACTCTACGTTAATGGTTACAAGTTACGTTTATTTTTTTACCACTTCGATTATCACATTCGCTACGCGCTCTGTGGCATCCGTAATCGCAACACTTTTTGCTTTCTCTGCCATTGCTAACAAGGTTTCTCTATCCCAATTTTTCAGGGTTTGTGCAATGACTTCTGGAGTTAAATCGTTTTGCTCAATAATACGCGCTGCACCCGCTTTTTCTAACGGCAGTGCATTCCAATATTGCTGTCTATCTTTGTGCTGGAAAGGAACAAAAATAGCGGGTAATCCCGCTGCGGCAATTTCGCTGACCGTTAATGCACCAGAACGACACACAACAACATCAGCCCATTGGTAAGCTTGCGCTATATCATCAATAAATTCAGTAACTTTATATTCAGATTTAACTGAATTTTTTGCTAATTCGTTCTGATAGCGTGTTTTTGTATCACTTTCGCCACCTTTTCCTGCTTGATGCCAGATTGTAACATGTTCACCTAGTAAACCTGCAACTACGGGTAAGGTGTGATTTAAAATTCTAGCACCTTGGCTACCACCAATGATCAGTACACGAATAGGTCCTGTTCTCTCTTTTAATCGTACAGAAGGCGCTTCAAGTGCCAATACATCTTCACGAACAGGATTTCCAACAACCGGTGCTTTAGGAAATGCCCCCGGAAAAGCCTGTAATACACGTTTCGCAATTTTCGATAACCAGCGATTGGTTAATCCAGCGATACCATTTTGCTCATGCAAAATAACGGGTATCCCGCACATCCAAGCGGCAACACCACCAGGACCTGAAACGTAACCACCCATACCAAGTACAGCATCTGGCTGATAGCGCTTCATAATGGCACGAGCTTGAAAAATCGCTTTAATAATACGAATAGGTGCTGCGATTAATGCTTTAATACCTTTTCCACGTAAACCTGAGATACGAATAAATTCAATTTCGATACCGTGCTTAGGAACTAAATCGGCTTCCATTCTATCTGCCGTTCCTAACCATCGGATTTCCCAACCTTGAGATTGTAGATAATGAGCAACAGCCAGACCTGGGAATACATGTCCCCCAGTGCCACCAGCCATAACCATTAAACGGCGTCTACGCTCGCTCATTTCGGGCTCCTTACAAACGCCTGAGCTTGTGCTAGACGTGTTTCATAATCAATTCGTAATAACATCACGATAGCCGTTGACATAATAATCAAACTCGAACCACCGTAACTAATAAGAGGAAGGGTTAATCCCTTTGTCGGCAACATGCCTGCTGCTGCGCCTACATTCACCAATGATTGGAATGTAAACCAGATCCCGATAGAACAAGCTAAAAAGCCTGAAAAACGTTGATCGAGGATCAGCGCACGTCGTCCAATTTGCATCGCGCGAAAAGCGATGAAGAATACCATTAAAAGCACCAAAACCACACCGATATAACCAAGTTCTTCAGCCAAAATGGAGAAAATAAAGTCGGTATGTGCCTCTGGCAAATATTCTAGTTTTTGTACTGAGTTTCCTAAACCTTGTCCAAGCAAATCACCACGACCAAATGCCATTAGAGATTGTGTAAGCTGATAACCGCTTCCAAATGGATCTTCCCAAGGTTCTAAGAAAGAAGTGATACGTCGAACACGGTAAGGTTCAACAATAATCAACATAACAACAGCGGCAATTCCTGAACCGATAATGGCTAAGAACTGCCAAATTTTAGCACCCGCTAAAAATAACAGCGCTAATGTTGTTACGAATAAAACCACAACGGTTCCTAAGTCTGGTTGTAATAACAATAAAACGGCCAGTACTAACATCACGCCCATCGGCTTACAGAAACCCCAAAAGTTATTTCTGACTTCTTCAACTTTTCGGACTAAATAGCTCGATAAATAACAAAACAGCGCAAGTTTTGATAATTCAGCAGGCTGGAAATTTAATGGTCCCACCGCAATCCAGCGTGAAGCACCATTAACGGAACTCCCTACCCCCAATACCACTAATAAAAGTAATATCGAACCAAACAGCATTAAGCTGCTATAACGTTGCCAAATTGCCATTGGAATGCGCATGGTGACTAACGCAATACAAAATGCGACAACAATATAGATGCCATCACGTTTAGCAAATAAGAAAGGATCTTCTGCAAGACGTTGACCAACAGGCATTGAAGCTGATGTCACCATAACAAAGCCGACAACCGCTAATCCGAAAGTAAACCAGAGCAAAGTGCGATCATACGGTACAAATGCCGTATTCTCAGTTTGATAACTGCCCACTAGCCACTGTTTTAATCTTCGCATTGCGAATACGCTCATCAGCCAAGCTCCCTTGCTAAACGTGCAAATTCATCACCACGCTGCTCAAAACATTTAAACTGATCTAAGCTTGCACATGCAGGAGAGAGCAACACCATATCCCCTGATTTTACAGAAGGAGCTAAAGCCCGCATGGCTTCTTCCATTGTCACTGTTAATAAAGAGACATCTGGTCGTAGATTTGCCAATGCGTGTCCATCTTGTCCAAAACAGTACAGACGAATATTGTCTCCACTGATATAAGGCAATAAAGAAGTGAAGTCAGCAGATTTCCCATCACCACCTAATAAAAGATGTAGTGTGCCCTCAACTTCAAGTCCTCGTAATGCCGCTTCAGTGCTTCCCACATTGGTGGCTTTCGAGTCATTTATCCAACGTACATTTTGATGTGAATAAACTAATTGAAAACGGTGAGCAAGACCGTGATACGTTTTCAGTACCTCGGTTGCAGCTTTACGAGAAATACCCACAGCATCAGCAAGAGCTAATGCGGCTAATGCATTGGTATAGTTATGCTGTCCTGAAAGGTACATTTCAGCCGTTGAAAGGACTTTTTCACCTTTCACTTTTAAAATGCGATTTGTGTTATCAAGCTGATAATCACCTTGTCCAACACCAAAACTAACACAACGATTATCTTTACCCGCTAAAGGTAGCGTTAATGCATCATCTTCGTTATAAACACAGGTTTTAGCATTATCGTAAATACGCAGTTTTGCTTCACGATATTGTTCTAATCCTAACGGATAGCGATTCATATGATCTTCGCTAATATTTAATACCGTTGCAGCAGCGGCTTGTAAGCTATAAGTCGTTTCTAGTTGAAAACTCGATAGCTCTAATACATATAAATCATAAGGCTCGGTTAATAAGGTCAGAGCTGGAACACCAATATTGCCACCGACTCCAACACGAATACCATCCGCGCTTGCCATTTCACCCACAAGCGTTGTCACGGTACTTTTACCGTTAGAGCCCGTAATCGCTACAATAGGCGCTTTGGCTTCACGGCAAAACAGTTCAATATCACCAACAATTTCAACACCATGATTTGCGGCTTCAACAAGCTCCGGTGTCGAAAGTGCAATACCCGGACTTGAGATAATTAAATCAGCATCGTTAAGCCATGCTTGATGAAAACTACCTGTATGATATTCAACGTCAACAGGAAGCTTATCTAAGCCTCCTGGTTTTTGGCGTGTATCAATAACCTTAGGTGTAACACCTTGGCGGATAAAAAAGTCAACGCAAGAAAGGCCTGTTATCCCAAGCCCAACAACAACCACTTTTTTTCCCTGATAATTTGCCATCTTAACGCACCTTTAATGTCGCCAGACCAATAAGCACTAACATCAGTGAGATGATCCAGAAACGGACAATAACACGAGGTTCAGGCCAGCCTTTTAATTCATAATGGTGATGAATTGGAGCCATACGGAAAATACGTTGACCACGCAACTTAAATGAACCGACTTGTAAAATAACGGAGAGTGTTTCAACAACAAACACACCCCCCATAATCACTAATAAGAACTCTTGGCGTAATAACACTGCGATAGTCCCTAATGCGCCACCTAATGCAAGTGAACCAACATCGCCCATAAAGACCTGTGCTGGGTAAGTGTTAAACCAAAGAAAACCTAAACCAGCGCCAACTATCGCGGTACAGACAATCACCAATTCGCCCGCATGCATTAAGTAAGGAATTTTCAAATAACTGGCGAAATTAACGTTACCTGTTGCCCATGCAACTAATGCAAAGCCCGCAGCAACAAATACTGTTGGCATAATAGCTAAACCATCTAAACCATCTGTCAAGTTCACAGCGTTACTGGTACCCACAATCACAAAGTAAGCCAATAAAATGTAGAGCATACCTAATTGAGGCATAACATCTTTAAAGAATGGAACGACTAGCTGTGTTGCTGGCGTATCTTTACCAATTGCGTACATACTAAATGCCACAACAAGTGCGAGTACGGACTGCCAGAAATATTTCCAGCGAGCAATTAAGCCTTTTGTGTCTTTACGAACTACTTTGCGATAATCATCAACAAAACCAATCACGCCGTAACCAATTAAAACCAGTAATACACACCAAACATAGGGGTTATCTAATCTTGCCCATAGTAGTGTGGAGATGGAGATAGAGAACAGGATCATAATCCCGCCCATTGTTGGCGTACCGTGCTTGCTAAAGTGAGACTCAGGCCCTTCGCTACGAACCACTTGCCCGATTTGCATTTTTTGTAACCATGCAATCAGATGAGGCCCCATCCACAACGCAATAATTAATGCCGTCAATAAGCCAACAATCGCCCTGAATGTCAGATAAGAAAACACATTAAAAAATGTATGGTATTTAACCAAATATTCGGCTAGCCAAACTAACATTCAAAGCACTCCTTTAATGCGTTCACGATATCTTCCATCGCGGAGCTTCGTGAACCTTTTACTAAAACTGAAACAACATCATGCTGCTGTAATAATGGAATTAATTGAGCAAGTAAGTCGGCTTTAAATGCAAAATGCTGACCACCTTGATTTTCATCACTAATAAAATGGCTGTGATGTCCTACGGTAAATACGCTATCAATACCTACATCGTGTGCAAAACGCCCCACATCACGGTGACATTTTTCTGAATCTTTACCTAATTCAGCCATATCACCTGCGACAAAAATCTTATATCCCGGTAATTGAGACAAAACCTGTAAGCCTGCGATCATCGAACCATCGTTAGCATTGTAAGTATCATCTAACACCATTTTTCCTGCTGTTAATTCAACAGGGTACAATCTTCCTGGTACGGCTTTTAATGTCGATAAACCAAGGCGAATATCTTCAAGCGTCGCCCCAGCAGATAGCGCAAGCGCACTTGCCGCTAAAGCATTCGCAATGTTATGACGACCCGGTAATGGAAGAGTGACTTCTACACAACCTTCTGGTGTGTGTAAGGTGAAGTTTGTGATGAATTGCTTAACCGTGATATCTGATGGATAAAAATCGGCTTTACCTTGTGCTGATAAAGAGAATGACCATTGCGTTTGGCGCGCATTCAAATGGTGTTTCCACAGAGGTAAGTCATTACTATCCAGATTAATAATGGCTGTACCTTGCTCTTTTAAGTGGGTAAAGATTTCACCTTTTGCCTGAGCAATCCCTTCCAGTGAACCGAAACCTTCAATATGTGCAGAAAAGAGATTATTTACCAATGCACTATCTGGTTTTACCATATTTACGGTATAAGCGATTTCACCGATATGGTTTGCACCTAATTCGATAACCGCAAAACGGTGTTCTGGCGTTAAACGAAAAAGCGTTAAAGGTACACCAATATCGTTATTTAAATTGCCATGGGTATATAAGGTTTCGCCACAGTGACGCAAAATAGAAGCGGTCATCTCTTTAACGGAGGTTTTTCCAGAAGAGCCTGTCAACGCAACAATCTTGGCGTGGCTTAGCGAACGAATATGTGCTGCAATTTCGCCCATTGCTAGATGGGTATCTTTCACAATGATTTGCGGACAATCAACATCAATCTCACGATTAACTAAAACCGCAACGGCGCCCTTTTCTTTTACATCAGCAATAAAATCATGAGCATCAAAACGCTCACCCGCTAATGCAATAAACAGGCAATCTTCATCAATTTTACGACTATCTGTTGAAATCGATTTGATGATAAGTTGATCCGCTTGGCTTTGAGCGAGATGGCTCAATGTGCCTTTGCTAATTTGTGCAATATTTCCTAAAGACAGAGGGATCACGCTATCACCCCCAATAACCGAGCAACGGTTAATCTGTCTGAATAATCGAGACGACGCGAGCCAACCAACTGATAATCCTCATGCCCTTTACCTGCGACTAAAATCATATCATTGGTATCTGCTTGCATAATCACGTTAGTAACCGCTTCAGCCCGACCTTCAATAGCAATCGCACGACCAGGATCCATTAAACCCGAAAGAATATCTTGGATAATTGCTTGAGGCTCTTCACTACGAGGATTGTCATCGGTGATAACAACTTTATCAGCCAGCTCTTCTGCGACTGCTCCCATTAGTGGGCGCTTACCTTTGTCTCTATCTCCGCCACAACCAAATACACACCATAGTTTACCTGTGCAGTGTAAACGAGCAGCTTGAAGTGCTTTCTCTAAAGCATCTGGAGTATGAGCATAATCGACAATAACCGTAGGGCGATTATCCGCACTAAATACTTCCATGCGGCCACAAACAGGTGTGAGTGAAGATGACGCTTTAATAACCGCATCTAATGGATATTCAAGTGCTAATAATGTCGCTAAAGCGCATAAAAGATTACTAACATTAAATGCCCCCATTAATGGGCTTTCAATTTCACCATCACCCCAGCTAGAACTAAAGTGAATGGTTGCACCCGCATCATGATAATTAATCTGGGTTGTTTTAACAAAACGGCCTTGCCAATTCTGTGGCAATTTATTTTCCATTGTCACGGCAACAGCGTCAGGTAAACGAGATAACCATTTTTGACCAACGGCATCATCCGCATTGATGATTTTTTCACCACTGCAATGAGTGGAAAACAGTAACCATTTTGCTTCTTCGTAGTTAGCCATATCACCATGGTAATCAAGATGATCACGACTTAAATTCGTAAATACACTCGCCACAAAAGGCAATGCACTCACACGACCTTGAACTAAACCATGAGAAGAAACTTCCATAGCGGTCAATGTCGCGCCTTGATTTAATAATTGCTGTAACTCTAATTGAATATCAACCGCAGATCCTGTGGTGTTCATCGCAGGAACAACATGACCTAAAAGTCCGTTACCTACTGTTCCCATCACAGCACTTGTTTCACCTAAACCTTGTGCCCACTGTGCTAACAATTGTGTTGTTGTCGTTTTTCCATTAGTCCCAGTAACACCAATCAGTTTCAGTTTTTCCGCAGGTTGATGATAAAAATGTCCCGCTAACTTTGATAATTCTGCATTAAGATTATCAATGTAAATAACTGGAATACCGTGACTTTCACGGATTTCACCATGCGTTGCAACATCTTGTGCTTCCGCTAATACCGCCGAAACACCTTGAGCAATTGCTTGAGGAATATAGCGTCTACCATCAGTTTCATGACCTTTGATGGCGATAAAAAGATCACCGCTCGCCGCTTTTCGGCTATCGAGTGTCATGTCTTTGAGCATCAATGACGGTGCTTGTATCCCGAGTGCCCCTAATAGGTCACTTAAGTTAGGATCGGCCACTTGTATCCTCTTCTTTTTTAATTACAAATTCATTTTTATCGTCTGGCGTCAATGCGTCAGGTTCTACGTTCATTGTGCGTAAAACCGCGCCCATGATCGCGCCAAACACCGGTGCAGAAACTGCCCCACCATAGTACTTCCCTGCTTTGGGTTCATTGATTACGACAACCAATGCAAAACGAGGGCGACTTGCTGGAGCAACACCCGCCGCATAAGAGATATATTGATTGATATATTTTCCGTCTGGCCCTACTTTCTTCGCTGTCCCTGTTTTAATCGCAACACGATAACCTTTAATTGCAGCACTCACACCGCCGCCACCGGGCAATGCAACGCTTTCCATCATATGAACGACGGTTCTCATCACAGGCTCGGGGAATACGCGAGTTCCCGGTACTGGAGGGTCAACTTTTGTAATAGAAAGAGGACGGTAAATACCAAAACTACCAATCGTTGCGTAGACACGCGCTAACTGTAACGGCGTTACCATTAGCCCATATCCGAAAGAGAAGGTGGCCCTTTCAAGATCGGACCACCGTTGTTTTTTTATTGGAAATATGCCACTACTTTCGCCAACTAGCCCCAAGTTAGTTGGCTTCCCGAATCCAAATCGTGAATAAACATCCACAAGTTCAGATGCAGGCATCGCTAACGCCAGTCTTGAAACACCAACGTTACTCGATTTCTGTAATATTCCTGTTATCGAAAGCTCATGATATAACGCCACATCTTTTATCTGATGCCCGCTAATACGATAAGGAACGGTATTAATAACACTATTTTCTTTAATAATATGATTGTGGAGCGCACTCATCACAACCATCGGTTTTACGGTAGAACCTGGTTCAAAAATATCGGTGATAGCACGATTACGCATCGCATCTTTAGGCGTTCCCGTTAAATTATTTGGGTTGTACGATGGGCTGTTAGCCATCGCCAGCACTTCACCGGTATTTACATCAACTAAAACAGCGGTTCCCGACTCTGCTTTATTCTTAATAACCGCATTGGTTAATTCGCGATAAACCACAGATTGCAGACGTTCATCGATACTTAACATCAGGTTATGAGCAGCTTGGCTGTCTGTTTGAGCGATATTCTCGATAACACGGTTAAAACCATCTTTACGAACAACACGCTCACCAGGAGCACCTGTCAGCCACTGGTTAAAGCTTTTTTCAACACCTTCAATACCATCACCATCAATATTTGTTACACCGATGATGTGAGCAGTTACTTCGCCTGATGGATAATAGCGTTTTGATTCTTGGCGCATATTAATCCCAGTGATTTTTAGTTTACTAATATAATCACTAATTTCAGGGTTCACTTGGCGAGCCAAGTAGATAAAACGAGCGGAAGGCGTTGCGACAATTTTTTGCTCGATGTGATTCACTGGCATTTTCAGTGCATCAGCAAGTGCTAACCAACGAGAATCTGTCATATCGGGATTAGCATCTAATACAACTTTAGGATCTGCCCAAATGGCAAAAACAGGCACGCTAACGGCAAGAGGCCTCCCCATTCTATCACTGATCATGCCTCTTGCTGTCGGTACTTTTTGTACACGTAGAGAACGCATATCCCCTTCACGAATAAGGGGATCGGGGTTAATAATCTGTAAATAGGCAACACGGATTAATAGCGCGGCTAAAGCGATACCAATACCACCGCAAAGCAACGCAAAACGCCAACTCACAAATCCTGTTTTTTCTTCAGGCTTGCGTAGTTTGGCATTTGACTTTGTTTTTGCTTTCGCTTTTGCCGAACGTGAAAATTTCATACTTGCCTTAATTATTTAGTAACCACGATGTTCTCTTTTGTTGGGTCAACATGGATCATTCCCAAACTATCACTTGAAAAACGCTCTACTCGGCTATGGTCAGCCAGTGCGTTTTCTTCAAGAATGAGATTGCGCCATTCGATCTCCAATACGTTTTTCTCCAGCACTAAACGCTCTTTCTCGGCTGTTAATAAACGTGTCTTATGTGCGGTCGTCACGACATACACCGCAGAAATAATCACAGCAATCAGTAAACATACAGGTAATTTGCCATGACGCAGTAAATCCTGCCCTATAACTCTCGGTAGTGAGTGTCGTTCAGTAGACATTTATTCCTCAATACGTTGTGCTACACGCAATACAGAGCTTCGTGCCCGTGGATTTTCTTCAACTTCTACGCCTGTCGGTTTCATCTTGTGAATACTCGATAAGCGAGCACTTCCTAACTCTTTTATCTGCGCTTCTGTGAGAGGAATACCCGCAGGGACAACTGGCCCTTTACTTTCATCTCGAATAAAACGCTTCACCAATCGGTCTTCTAATGAATGGAAACTAATGACCGACAAACGTCCTTCTGGTGCTAAAACAGAAACAGCACCTTTTAATGCTTTTTCAATTTCATCTAATTCGCTGTTGATATAGATACGAATTGCCTGAAAGCTACGTGTTGCTGGGTGTTTATGTCGTTCTTTTACTGGGCTTGCGTCGCTAATTAAATCAGCCAATTGTTTGGTTCGAGTCAAAGGCTCTTCTGTTTTGTTACGTGCAACAATGGCGCGAGCAATACGCTTAGCAAATCGTTCTTCACCAAAGGTTTTCAATACCCATGTGATGTCTTCTTCTGCTGCTGTCATCAGCCATTGTGCGGCTGATTGCCCTGATGTTGGGTCCATACGCATATCAAGAGGTCCATCACGCATAAAAGAAAAACCACGTTCTGGATCATCAAGTTGAGGTGAAGAAACACCTAAATCCAGTAATACACCATCAATTTTCCCTGCTAAACCTAACTCAGTGACATACTGCTCAATATTTGAAAACGGCCCATGAACAATAGAAAAACGAGCATCATCAATTTCATTAGCAACAGCAATCGCTTGTGGATCTCTGTCTATCGCAATCAAGCGACCTTGTTCGCCCAATTGCGATAAAATTAGACGAGAGTGCCCTCCGCGACCAAATGTTCCGTCGATATAGATACCTGAAGGTTTAATATTCAGGCCATTCACTGCTTCATCCAGTAATACACTGGTATGACTAAAATTATTCGTTGTCATTATTTAAAGTGATAAATCCAATAGTCGTGTCGATAACGGTTCCTGTGAGGTTTGCTCGGCTACAATGTCTTTTTCGATCTGTTTGTACCAGACCTGTTCATCCCACAATTCAAATTTATTGAATTGACCGACTAACATGACCTCTTTTGTTAGCCCCGCATGCTGTCTTAGCGTGCTAGCTAACAAAAGACGTCCTGCGCTATCCATTTGGCATTCGCTGGCGTGACCTAATAACAAACGTTGAACTCGACGTTCCGCAGGATTCATGGAGGACAAAGCCGCTAATTTTAACTCAATCTTTTCCCATTCTGGAAGGGTATAAAGCAATAAACATGGCTGATTGAGATCAATGGTACAAACCATTTGACCTTCAGAAATCTCACTCAGCGTTGTTCGATAACGGGAAGGAACTGTTATTCGCCCTTTGCTGTCAAGATTAACGAGTGTTGCTCCACGAAACATCCTCATTACCCCCAGCTTTGTAATTTACACCACATTATCCCACAAATCCCCACAAATAGAGTTTACGGATGGTATGAAAACGTTGTCAAGCCAGATATAGGAAGCTTTATTTATATTTACAGTAATTTGGTAGATACTCTGGAATGTTTAAATTATCGACAAAAAGAAAAAAAGAAATATTAACACTATGATTAATAGAGGTTATTTTTCAAATTCTATTTTTAATCACGAAAAGTAATTATTTATAGCGATTACAAGGAAGAAAACCAGATAAAGAAATCATAATAAGTAAATCATGATTTTTATTATAAAAAACTAATTTATTGCAGTTCATTTACCTTTAGCCAACATAATAATTTGAGGTTGCTTTTATATAAACAAAAACAGCAAGACGAAAAAAAATAATTCAATATCATGAAGATAGTTATTTCTTTTTTTCTTAAGTTTCCCAAAATAAAATTAATTACTCATTAAATTTAAGCAATATCACTTATGGATATGTCAAAATTCAATCTACTAATTTAGCAAAATGCGAGAAATAGTAAAAAAACGCTTAAGATTAATCTCAAATTTAATATTCTCTAAGCAATTCGACATTCTTAAATCAAATAAAACATCCCCGTTTTAATTTAATAAAACAGGGATGAGTATAAATGCAGATAATTACCAACAGAGCGACATCAATTAACGCGCACGCCCCAAACTGCCTCGACGACATAAATCACGACGAATACGTGTAATTCCTGCTTGCGGTTTTTGTTCTTCTTCAAGACTCGCAAGAACAAGTTCTAACACACGTTCTGCAATATCACGATGTCGTTGAGCGACAGATAAAACAGGACATTCAAGGAAATCCAATAACTCATGATCACCAAAAGTCGCAATAACCAATTGTGTTGGTAAACGACCACTACGTTGTAATGTCACATCCATAACCCCTTGTAATAAAGCGAAAGAGGTAGTGAATAACGCATCAGGCATTGGATTGTTATTTAACCATTCAGAAAAAGCAGCCGCAGCAGCTTCTCGTTCATAGCTATTTGCATATAGGTAGGTGACTTCTCTAGGATCATCTTTCCATACATTACGGAAACCTTGTTCACGTAAAAAACTCACAGAGAGTTCAGGAAGTGCGCCTAAATAGAGTACAGATTGCGAAGGGAATGCTTTTAATTCTGTTGCCAGCATTTTGGCATCTTCTAAGTCATCGCCAACAACACTGATAAAATGCTCACTTTCTAATGCTCGGTCTAACGCAATAATCGGTAATGAGCGATTTGCCCAACGCTGATAGAAAGGATGCTCTGGTGGCAATGCTGTTGAAACAATAATGGCATCAACTTGACGTTGCAGTAAGTGCTCAACACAACGAATTTCGTTGTCTGGCTGGTCTTCTGAACAGGCAATCAGTAATTGATAACCGCGTTGACGCGCTTGTCGTTCAAGGTAATTTGCAATCCTGGTATAACTGGTATTTTCCAAATCAGGAATAACCAAACCAATAGAACGCGTACGACCAGCACGTAATCCCGCGGCAACAGCGTTCGGGTGGTAATTATGCTCTCTGACCACCGCCATCACTTTTTCAACAGTCTTGTCACTTACACGGTACTGTTTCGCTTTACCATTAATGACATAACTTGCTGTTGTTCGTGAAACACCAGCCAAGCGGGCGATTTCATCCAGTTTCACATTAGCCTCTTTTAATTATTAAATGTGTTATTTATTACATATTGCTATGAATTTCAGTCATCATGCTGATCTGAGTTTGCATTTTAACACAATTTACTGATAAAACCGTATGCGTCAACGTTTCCGTTTATGTCTTTTATCAATTATTTCAATCATTATTATCTATCAATAAGTAATTTCAAAAGAAAAAAGCACCATTTAGGTGCTTTTTCATCAATTAAAATTAATCTTGATACATTAATTCGATTTCATTTCGATAGCGTTCAAAAATAATTTTACGGCGAAGTTTCAATGTTGGTGTTAATTCACCCGATTCCATAGAAAAGCCTTCAGCAAGAAGAGTAAAGCGCTTAACTTGATGAAAACTTGCAAAGTTTTTTTGCATTTCACGTAAACGTTCATCAAATAGCTCTTTAATTTTAGTATGGCGTAATAATTCCATACGATCTTGATATTTTAGATTTAATGCACGCGCGTGTTCTTCTAATGCATCAAAGCAAGGTACGATAAGTGCAGAAACAAATTTGCGTGTATCTGCGATCACCGCAATATGCTCAATAAAGCGGTCTTGCCCTAATGTTCCTTCGATCATTTGTGGTGCAATGTATTTACCATTTGACGTTTTCATTAAATCTTTTAAACGTTCAGTGATAAATAACATGCCATCACTATCAAGTGCACCAGCATCTCCGGTACGTAACCATCCATCTTCTGTAAAGGCATCCGCCGTATCTTCAGGCTTATTGAAATACCCTTTCATGACAATGCTGCCACGTACTTGGATTTCGTTTTCTGCGCCAATACGCACTTCGACGCTCGGCAATGGGGTGCCAATAGAACCTAATTTATATTTGTTCTCTTCCCAGCATGAAACTGTGGCGCAGGTTTCTGTCATACCATAGCCATATTTAATATTGATACCAGTAGCCAAGAAGAAGCGGATCACAGCATCATCTAAACGCGCTCCTGCCGCAGGTAAAAAGCGAACTCGCCCACCTAAAATTTGACGCACTGGACTTAACACTTTTTTATCTGCAAAACGATAACATAAGCGGGAAATAAAGCCCTGTTGACGTTGATTTAGTTGTGCTTCACGCTGTTTTTCACCCTGCTTTATCGCCCATTTAAAGATAAATTGACGAAACACTGAAGCTTGAGACACTTTATCTTGAATAGCGCTATACACTTTCTCATAAAAGCGAGGAACGGCGCACATCACGGTAGGTTTAACCGCACTCATTGCCTCTCTGACAGCATGAGTGTCAGTCAAATACACGTTAACCGCACCTGTATGCATCACATAGAAGCTCCACGCGCGTTCAAAAACGTGAGAAAGAGGTAAGAAACAGAGAGAAACATCTTTATCAGATAATGAGAGACGCTCATCATGTAGATAAAGTTGTGATGCTAGACTTGTATAGTCAAGCATAACGCCTTTAGGTTCACCTGTGGTTCCTGATGTATAAATCAGAGTAAACAGATCATCTAAATTGCATTCATTAATACGCTGTTTTAACACGTCATCATGCTGAAATGTTGACTGGTTAATTAAATTTTCCAGATAGCATGAAGGTATATTTTCGTTTAACACAACATCAGAGTTAAACACAATAATATGTTCAAGCTGAGGACATAACGCTAATAATTCAGAAACAATATCGTATTGCTTTTGGTCGCCAACAAAAAGAATACGAATATTCGCATCATTTAAAATGTAAGCGGCTTGTTCAACACTACTTGTTGCATAAAGAGGAACAGTTACTGCGCGTAGCTGCAAAGAAGCAATATCAGCTAAAGACCAATCAATGGTATTTTGAGAAAAGATCCCAATATTTTCTTGAATATCCACACCCATTTCTAACAATGCATTTGAGAGCGCGCGTGTTTTCTTTTCAACCAACTCCCAAGACATTTCGATATTGCGCTTAGCATCCCACTGACGATAAGCAATTTTATTCCCGCTGTGCAAAAATTGCATCTGCAATCTTCTAATTATATGATAATCATGAAGATTATTATTATTTATCATAATTTTCCTGCTATTTATGGAAAAGCGACCGTGTTATGAAACCGAAATGGATAAAATGTCTCCCTTACAATTTCAGCTTACACATGTTCGCTGACTCGAATAAAAGTCTAAGTGATCCACCAAAATAAAGGAATTCAATTTTACATAAATTTGTAAAATTGTGAGTTATGAAAAGTTTTGTCAAAAAAGGCTATCTCATCATCGTGAGAAAACTAAATATGATGATCTTATTTTTTATGGAAAGCCGAAAAGAAAAGCTGATAAATAACAATAGGTAATTGTTATAACTTAATCAATGACAATATAGAGAGGAGAATATTAGTGAAAAAAAATAGGTTTAGCACAGTATAATACAAATAAGAGTCATTATTACAAAGAAAGGGCAAAAATAGTGACAGCAATCCAATTTAGTTTACCTAACTGCATAAACGCCATTTTGGTCATTAGCCGAATAGCTAACGTTATCTGCCACTATTTCTGCATAATTAGTAAAAAAAACTAATTATGAGCAAAAACACTCTATTTTTGACAAACTTCACTTAATAAATTTTTCATCCATAAGTGGCCTTTATCACGCGCTGTTGACTCATGCCAAATCAAGTAACATGGACGCTCTGTTTTTTCCCAAGGTAACGACACAGCTTTAATATCTAATTGCTCAGAATAACTTTCAACTAACCATCTTGGTGCAATAGCGACCAAATAAGTTCTAGATACAATATTTAATACACTATTTAAATCGGTTCCTTGATAAGTGATTAAATCTTCCAAATGAGTATCTTTATAATAAGGCGCACTAAATGAACCAATATCATCTAAAGAAACAATGGAATGTTGCTCATTTAATAACATCTCTTGGGTCACACTCTCTTTAATACGAGGATGTTTATTAGAAACGACTAAAACAACTTCGTCATTAAATAGTGGTTGTGAATGAAATTCAGTCTTTTCAAATTCCTTATAGCTAATAAAGAACTCAACTTCTTGATATTTTAATTGGTGTTCTATATTGCTATTTAAATAAGACTTAATATTAACGTTAATATTAGGTGTTTCATTTTTAATTTGTTCAACTATTTTGGGTGCTAGTTTTATATCTAGAGGACTACAAATAGATAAATTAAATATACGCTCACTTTGTTCTGGTTCAAATCCTGCTCCAGGAAGCTCGTTATGAACCAATTGTAAGGCTTGTCTTACTGGGCCAAAAAGTTGTTTAGCTCTTAATGTAGGTTGAATACCGCGTCCATAGCGAACAAATAATTCGTCATTAAACATAACTTTAAGGCGAGATACAGCATTACTCACTGCGGGTTGTGACATGCCCAGTACTTGCGCAGCACGGGTAACATTTTGCATTTGCATAACAGCATCAAATACCGTTAATAAATTAAGATCAACATTACGTAAATGCATATCTGCTGATTCTCTGCTGGTAACTGTTGCTGATGTGTAATCCGTCATTTCTTACTCCACTATGTTATCATAATAGTCAAATAAACATTATTAACTAATATATTATTAATAATAAATAAGCTTTAACTATTACTTAAACTATTTATTAAAATTTATTATTCATCATCCATGCATATAACTAAACACATAATTTTCATATCAATAAAAAAACATATTTCATATAAGAAATTAATTTTGACATTAAAATTACATGTATAGAAAATGATTATATCAATATATATTACAACCTGTTTTACCTTCTGCCTTGCAAATAATAAAACAAAGTATGATAAAAATCATAATAAAATAATGTACTTTCATTCCTAAAATAGGTATCCGATATCTATTATTTTTTATAATACAATGATTTTTATTCTTACATTCAAAACGTTGCTCACATTTGTCAATTATTCCTCCCCTAACCCCCTCTTTTTCCCCTACCCACTGGCTGATTAAAAAAAAAGCAAACAATTGTTTAATTTTTCATTTCACTCTTTTTCAAACAACGTATGGAACATTAACCCAATCAATGAATGCTTGATAGTTATAATCATTAGTAAAAATTTAGATATTAGCCAGAATCACTATGAAAAATTTATAAATAACACTGACAAATGAATTAATAAATTCCAACACTTGACATCTTTATTGGTATTAGGTATCAATAAATACAGATTATTGAGAACTTATCTAAGGATGTTTCATGTCAAACGCAATTTTACTATCAAGCCTACTACTACTCGCAACTTTTATGCGCGGTCGGCTTATGGGTAAAAAGTGAAACACACCTGCCCTTAGAGAGAAAACCCGCGCTAGTCGCGGGTTTTTTTATACCTGGGAGAGCGCAAACAGCAAATAAAAAGAGAAAGGAATAGATTATGAGCCATGACGTGATTATTTTTGATACCACATTGAGAGATGGTGAACAAGCATTGCAGGCGAGCTTAAGCGTAAAAGAGAAGTTACAAATTGCTTACGCTTTAGAGCGTTTAGGTGTGGATATCATTGAAGCGGGCTTTCCTGTTTCTTCTCCCGGTGATTTTGAATCCGTACAAACCATTGCACGCGAAATCAAAAATAGCCGTATTTGTGCATTAGCACGCTGCGTTGATAACGATATTGATGTTGCAGCAGAGTCTTTAAAAGTCGCAGAAGCTTTTCGTATCCACGTGTTCTTGGCAACCTCGGCATTGCATGCTGAACATAAATTGAAGAAATCATTCGAAGATATTATTGAAATGGGCGTGAACTCAATAAAACGAGCTCGTCGCTATACCGATGATGTGGAATTTTCTTGCGAAGATGCGGGACGTACTCATATCGATAATTTATGTCGAATTGTTGAAAGCGCAATTAATGCTGGTGCAACCACCATTAATATTCCAGACACCGTAGGCTATACAACGCCTTATCAGTTTGGTGGCATTATCACCAACTTGTTTGAGCGTGTTCCCAATATTGATAAAGCTATTATTTCTGTTCACTGTCATGACGATTTGGGCATGGCGGTCGCTAACTCAATTACCGCAGTACAAGCGGGTGCAAGACAAGTCGAAGGGACAATTAATGGCTTAGGCGAACGTGCAGGTAACTGCGCATTAGAAGAAGTCATTATGGCGATAAAAGTCCGTGAGCAAATGATGAATGTTCAGACACGGATTAATCACAAAGAAATTTATCGCACCAGCCAATTAGTCAGCCAATTATGTAATACGCCAATTCATGCTAATAAATCTGTTGTTGGCTCCAATGCATTCGCGCATTCATCGGGTATTCACCAAGATGGCGTTTTGAAGAACCGCGAAACCTACGAAATCATGACTCCAGAATCTATCGGATTAAAAGAAGTGCAACTGAATTTAACTTCTCGCTCAGGTCGTGCGGCAGTTAAACATCGTATGGAAGAGATGGGTTATCGTGAAACAGATTATAACTTGGATACTTTATATTCTGCCTTCTTACGTTTGGCTGATAAAAAAGGCCAAGTCTTTGATTACGATTTGGAAGCTTTAGCATTTATGGGACAACAGCAACAAGAGCCTGATGAGTTTGTAATGAATTATTTTAATACTCAATCGGGTTCATCAACCGTTGCTACCGCGAGTGTCAGCATTACTCATGGTGATAAAGAAATTACTGAAGCAGCAACGGGTAATGGTCCCGTCGATGCGGTTTATCAAGCCATCTCTCGCGCAACAGGTTATCCGTTGAAATTAGTCACTTACCAATTAACAGCTAAAGGTGAAGGCAGAGACGCCTTAGGGCAAGTTGATATCGTCGTTGAATATCAAGGACGTAAATTTCATGGAATGGGTTTAGAAACTGACATCGTAGGTTCATCAGCAAATGCCATGATCCACGTTATTAATAGCATTTGGCGCTCAGAGCAAGTCGAAATAGAAAAACGCAAACAACACACAACACAAGAAGCGGTTTAATTATGTCAAAAAATTATCATATTGCAGTATTACCCGGAGATGGTATTGGCCCTGAAGTCATGGCTCAAGCACAAAAAGTGATGAAGGCAGTTAGTGAGCGCTTCTCACTCAATATCACAACAAAAGAATACGATATCGGTGGCATTGCCATTGATAATCATGGTACTCCGTTACCCGCAGATACTTTAGCAGGTTGTGAACAAGCTGATGCGATTTTATTTGGTTCAGTCGGTGGTCCTAAATGGGAACATTTACCTGCAAATGAACAGCCAGAACGTGGTGCTTTATTACCATTACGTAAGCATTTTAAATTGTTCTGCAATTTACGCCCTGCTCGCTTATATGAAGGTTTAGAAGCCTACTGCCCATTACGAGCCGATATTGCACAACGTGGTTTTGATATTTTATGTGTACGTGAATTAACAGGCGGTATCTATTTCGGTCAACCTAAAGGTCGTGAAGGTGAAGGTGCACAAGAGCGTGCTTTTGATACTGAAATTTATCATCGTTATGAAATTGAACGTATTGCACGCTTTGCGTTTGAATCAGCACGTAAACGCCGTCATAAAGTAACCTCAATTGATAAAGCTAACGTATTACAAAGCTCTATTTTATGGCGTGAAGTGGTAACAGGGATCGCAAAAGAATACCCAGATGTTGAAATTCAGCATATGTATATCGATAACGCAACAATGCAGTTAATTAAAGATCCTTCTCAGTTTGATGTGTTGCTGTGCTCCAATATTTTTGGCGATATTTTATCTGATGAATGCGCAATGATCACTGGCTCTATGGGAATGTTGCCATCTGCCAGTGTTAACGAAGAACGCTTTGGCTTATATGAACCAGCTGGAGGTTCAGCTCCTGATATAGCAGGTAAAAACATTGCTAACCCTATTGCACAAATTCTGTCTGCCGCACTGTTATTACGTTATAGCTTTAATGAAGATAATGCAGCTCAAGCCATTGAAGATGCTATCACACAAGTGTTAGCAAAAGGCTATCGCACCGCAGATTTAGCGGGTGATGGTAACGCAATCACAACCGCCGAAATGGGTGATCGTATCGCTCAATATATTCGTGAAGGGGCATAACATGGGTAAAACATTATATCAAAAAATTTATGATGCACATGTTGTCAGAGAAGTGAGTGATGAAACACCCATTCTGTATATCGACCGGCATTTAGTGCATGAAGTGACATCGCCTCAAGCCTTTGATGGATTAAGGACAAAAGGTCGCCCTGTTCGTCAACCGAATAAAACCTTTGCAACGATGGATCACAACGTATCAACAAAAACTAAAGATATTAATGCTTGTGGTGATATGGCAAGAATTCAAATGCAAGAGTTGATGAAAAACTGCCAAGAATTTGGTGTCACGTTGTATGACTTAAATCATCCTTATCAAGGAATTGTTCACGTAATGGGGCCAGAACAAGGCATAACCTTACCGGGAATGACTATTGTTTGCGGTGATTCACATACAGCAACTCATGGCGCTTTTGGTTCATTAGCTTTTGGGATTGGTACTTCAGAAGTTGAACATGTTTTAGCAACTCAGACCTTAAAACAGTCTCGTGCTAAAACATTAAAAATCGAAGTTCAGGGTAAAACAGCCATTGGGATCACGGCAAAAGATATCGTATTAGCCATTATCGGCAAATTAGGCAGTGCGGGGGGTACAGGCTATATCGTTGAATTTGCAGGTGAAGCCATTGAAGCCTTAAGCATGGAAGGTCGAATGACCTTATGTAACATGGCAATTGAGATGGGAGCTAAAGCAGGTTTAGTCGCACCTGATGACACCACTTTTGACTACTTAAAAGGGCGTCAATTTGCGCCTAAAGATCAGTCATGGGATGAAGCCGTCACTTATTGGAGAACCTTAAAATCTGATGATGATGCAATCTTTGATGCCACAGTGACTATCAATGCTGCCGATATCGCACCACAAGTCACATGGGGAACCAACCCAGGCCAAGTCATTGCGATTGACCAAATTGTTCCATTATTAAACAGTTTTAACGATCCTGTTGAACGTGCCTCTGCTGAAAAAGCCTTGGCTTATATGGGGTTAAGTGAAGGCGTTAACTTAACAGATGTCGCTATCGACAAAGTCTTTATTGGCTCTTGTACAAATTCTCGTATTGAAGATTTACGTGCTGCCGCTGAAATAGCCAAAGGTCATAAAGTCGCCTCTCATGTTCAAGCGATTGTTGTTCCGGGTTCAGGGCCGGTTAAAGCCCAAGCGGAAGCGGAAGGCTTAGATAAAATCTTTATTGAAGCAGGTTTTGAATGGCGCTTACCGGGTTGTTCAATGTGTTTGGCCATGAATAACGACCGATTAAATCCAGGCGAACGCTGTGCATCTACCAGCAACCGTAACTTTGAAGGCCGCCAAGGTCGTGGAGGTCGAACACACTTAGTTAGTCCTGCAATGGCGGCAGCTGCTGCTATTAATGGTCATTTTGCAGATATTCGTACATTTGCAGTGGCATCTTAAAGGAGAACACAATGAATAAATTTACTCAACACACGGGTATTGCGGTTCCTTTAGATGCAGCAAATGTGGATACCGACGCCATTATTCCTAAGCAATTTTTGCAGAAAGTGACGCGTACTGGTTTTGGTAAACACCTGTTTCATGATTGGCGTTTTTTGGATGACGAAGGCACACAGCCTGATCCTACATTTATTTTAAATCAGCCAATTTACCAAGGCGCTTCTATTTTATTAGCACGAGAAAACTTTGGTTGTGGATCATCTCGTGAACACGCACCTTGGGCATTAACTGATTATGGTTTTCACGCCGTTATCGCACCCAGCTTTGCTGATATTTTTTACGGAAATTCATTTAACAATCAATTATTACCCATCAAATTAAGTGATGATGAAATCTCACAATTATTTGATTGGGTAAAAGAACATGCTGGTACACCAATTACCGTAGATTTAGTGGCACAAGAGGTTAGAGCGGGTGAATTACATTTCTCTTTTGAAATCGACTCATTTCGCCGTCACTGCATGATTGAAGGATTAGACAGCATTGGATTAACGCTGCAACACCAAGATGATATTAGTGCTTACGAGGCAAAACAACCCACCTTTATGCGCTAACTACAGTAATTTTTTCATCTTCTTCTACTTTCTGTGATGTTTACTTTGTCATTCTTGCCGTAAATTCATTTACGGCTTTTTTTTGCTCAAATAAAAAAGCCAGTGATCCGTATCACTGGCCGGTAATCACCGAATGCTCAAATGGGGGAGTCTGTCAGTATTCGTAATTTGTGATAACTAACATGAGAGCTAACTTTAAACACAGGCATTATCGGTCTAATATAAGGAAATTAAAATTGATCACTTTATCAAGGGATTTCCTCTTTTATGACCTCACCCCGCTTAGAGTTACAATTTATTCGCTTATGGCAAGCCTTCCAAGGAAAAGCAACCGAAACAACGTTACAAGAATTAGCACAAACCCTGCATTGCACACGTCGTCATGTCCGCTCTTTATTAAATAAAATGCAAGAAATAGGTTGGATAAATTGGCAAGCAGAAGTCGGTCGAGGTAAAAAATCCACGCTTATTTTTCATTCTAATGCACTTGAGATCCAACAAAATCGCGCCGAAAGACTAATAGAAGATAATGATATTGAAAAGCTTGTAGCACTAATGGGTGATAAAGATTCTGTACGCCAAATGGTGCTCTCACAAATTGAAAAAAGCTTTCATCCCGGTCAACAATTACTACGTATTATTTACTACCGTCCCTTTAAAAATTTATTACCAGGAACACCATTAAGGCGCTCTGAATTGCATTTAATGAGCCAAATATTCAATTCGTTGGTGCATCTAAAAGAGGAAAATGGGGAAGTAGAAGCGGAATTAGCTCATCATTGGCAAATGCTCACAGAGCAACATTGGCGATTTTATTTACGTCCCTCTATCTATTTTCATCATGGTCGAGAGCTTACACTTGAAGATATCAGCACTTCTTTAATGAGAATGAAACACTGCAATCCTCTTTATGCCCATATAGAACAAATTTCCTCGCCCCAACCTTATGTGCTCGACATTTACTTAAGCGAAGCTGATAAGCAATTTGCAACGTTATTAGGGAGTCCACAAGCTGTTATTTTGCCGCAAGAATGGGCATCACTTCCCTCTTTTGCACAACACCCTATTGGCACAGGCGCTTATCAAGTTATCGCTAATGATAAACATAAGCTGCAAATCAAGGCCTTTAATCGCTATTTTGGCTTGCGGGCATTATTAGATGAAATTGATATTTGGGTCGTTCCTGAACTGAATAACAAGATGGTTTGTTCAACTATTCATTTAACGGACGATGATACCAATAAAGATTCATTAGAAAGTCGTAAAGAGGAAGGGTGTTATTTTCTTCTCTATGATAGTCGCTCAAAACTGTGCCAACAGACTGAAATAAGGGAATGGTTAAGCAGTGTATTGACCCCTGTTAATATGCTCACTCATTGTGATCCTTTCTATCAACGTCATTGGTCTCCCGCTTATGGCTTATTACTTCATTGGCATCACAGTAAATTAATACGCCAACATCCTAAACCAGCTTCATTAACAAAACTCACTGTCACGCTTTATAAAGAGCATCATGAATACAGTACTATTGCAGACTTAATAGAAAGTATTTTATCTCAGTATGATATTGAACTAACCATTCAAGTACTTGATTATGAACAATGGTATTACGGTGAAGCTAATAGTGATATTTGGTTAGCGACAGTGAATTTTTATAAGCCTTTAGAGTTCTCAATTTTTGCTGCACTTTATGAATTACCCCTCTTTCACCAATGTTTGGGAGCATCGTTCTCACAAGAGCTCACATTATGGCATCAAAAATCTTTGCCACTTGAAGAGTGGTGTCACCAGCTAACACAAGATATTTGGCTTTACCCTCTATTTCACCATTTATTAGAGCTACAAGGGCAGAGAACCATACGAGGTGTCAAAATGAATACTTTTGGCTGGTTTGATTTTAAATCAGCGTGGTTTACACCTGATATCGATACACCAAGATTAAAATAGGTTATCGTCTCTTTTCAGCATACGGATTAGCCATTATTTGCGTTAATTCACAGAAACCTTGAAAGTTATAAACACCCACATAAATGCTTAGGGGATTTATTCACTTTTTCTGTGGATATCTATGTGAAAAAGAGTGAGATAATCAGGGTATAGTTTTTATATTGTTAGAAAGGCTGTTGATATAAATTTTAAAATATCACTTATAATTCAAATTAATAGCCATATTTCAATGCCTATTTCAGCGATTGGATAAAACAATTAAAATACTCCCCTGCTTAAATCGCACAAAAAATAACCATAGGGTGTTTTATCCACAGGTTATGCCGATTAGTTAGACAAAATAGGATAATTTTGGCAAATATCTGCAAAAGTCAAGGCTGTAAATCAGAACAGTGATCTCACTTTCTGTGAGTTATCCCATAAAGCTGTGGATAACCTAGTGCAAAAGCCTGTTTATGATTTCAGGATAACCGTGCACAACTTAGAATTATAAATTTCAATTGGCGAGTTAACTCAAAAAAATGATGATATATCATGCTATTATGATTTAAATGAAATAAAGCTAAATACGTTATCAATAACCTGTTTTTTCTGTCTATTATTTATACAAGAAGATAATAACTATGTTTACGCCACCAGTAGCGCCCGAAAATGAGCAAGTTTTATTCGAACGAGCAAAAGCGCTTGCAGGTTATACTTTTGGTGAACTTGCCTCTTTTGCACAACTTCCTATCCCAATTGATCTTAAAAGAGATAAAGGCTGGGTAGGTATGTTGTTGGAATATTATTTAGGTGCAAGTGCAGGTAGCAAACCTGAGCAAGACTTCAGTGAGTTGGGCATTGAACTCAAAACAATTCCAATTGATAGATTAGGTATGCCTTTGGAAACGACTTTTGTCTGTGTCGCAGCATTAACCGGAAACAGCGGTATTACATGGGAAAATAGCCATGTAAAACGTAAACTCTCAAAAGTATTATGGGTGCCTGTTGAAGGAGAAAGGGAAATACCATTAGCACAACGTCGCGTCGCTTCTCCATTACTTTGGAGCCCTAATAGGACGGAAGAAGAATTATTACGTCATGATTGGGAAGAGCTAATGGATATGATTGTGTTGGGTAAAGTAGAAAGCATTACCGCACGCCACGGACAAGTCTTACAAATCCGTCCTAAAGCAGCTAACAGCAAAGCATTAACCGAAGCCATTGGTGAAAATGGACAACGTATTATGACATTACCCAGAGGCTTTTATTTAAAAAAGAATTTTACCGCTCCACTGCTTGCTCGTTATTTTCAGCTTTAACGTTATCGTAGTTAAGATATTTGTTATCTGTGAAACAGCCCCAAATCAAATTGGAGCTGTTTTTTTAAGTTATGGCATCTCAATGATTAAAAAAAATCACAACTGTTTTTCCACTAATGCCAAAGGCGACCATGTCGATAACGACATAGTTTCATGATTGTTTACGACAGTAAATTGTTGCTGATTGAATATTGCCATATCTTGGATAATATTTGCCACCCCTTGTAATGATAGCTCTGAGGATGTTTCAGTCATCGAAATAACAGGTTTCTGTTCTTTTTCATTCACCTCATTTGCTGCCATTTTTACAGTTAGCGTAAATTGCTTATCTTCAGTTTGATACTGTGTATTATTACCCACTTGAGATGAAATCAATGTTTCATTTTCCGTCAATCCAGTCACAAAAATATGACTGTTTTTTCCTTCATCATAAACAGTCACATGACTTTGCCGTTTTTGCACCACATATACATTGTTACCTTCACCCCCACTCAGATAATCATGACCAAATTGAGAAATTAACAGATCGTTGCCTTCACCTCCGCTCAAGCGATCATTACCTTCTCCAGCAATTAAAATATGATGCCCTTTATTGACAAGAATATTATCATCACCTTTCCCACCATCAATAACTGAGCTTATATTATTATGATTAATAATAATATCATTCCCATCATTCAGTTCAATAATAGGCAATAAATCAATGAGTTCTTTCGGTTTATCTGCAAGTGCTGCTGATAATGGAGTTGAATAAGGCACTACTGAATTAACACCATAGGCAGATAATGCTTCTTTATTTAAAATAAGTGATTCAGGGATCACTAATAAATCATCATTATTACTTATATTTAAATTCAAATTAACTACAGGCATTAGCAAATTTGAATAGCTATCTTTAGTTGGTAATGTAAAAACAATATTATCTTTATCTATTAATCGAATACTCACGTTTGTATCGACGATTTTATTTAATAGCTCTGAATCGAAAGATAGCGTTAAATAATCATCAGGAAGATAGCGATGAGATAAAAGGCCATCTTTAAATGTTAAATCAAAACCACTTATATCTGTTAAAAAGAAATGGCTCACATCAGCATCAGTTAGTTTATCGATATAGTCAGATAGTGAGATATTTACCCTTTCATTGTTATTGTTTGTTAAAAATGTTTTTATTTGATAACTGTCATTTCCCTGACTTAATTTAATGTATGAGTTAGCCTCAATACCAAAATAATGATTATTTTGGTTATTCCCGTGAATACCAAATCGTAAATTTGTTCCAGATGAGAAACCACTATATTTAAACTCTGGCAATAATTTTATATTTCGACTCTGACTTTTAAAAGCAGTCACAACTAAATTATCATACTCATTAATATAAAAATCTTTAATTGCTAATTTTGATTCATTATATTTTTCTAAATAACTAAACTTGTATAATACCTTATCTTTAGTACTTTCATCCAACGTGAGTGTAAAACCATCTTGAGTTATTAATGTATAACGATGTGAATGCGTATTATTTACTGAATCATCATAAACATTTTTCAATGTCACAGAATGATAAATATATTTTCCCTCCTGATTTTCATTATTAATTTTAAAATCAAAAATAATATCTTTTTTATTACGTTTTATTGATGTTATCTCATCAAAACAATAATTAAACCTTACAACACTAGATCCGAAATTATTAGTTTCATTAATTATAGTTTCAAATAATTTATTATAACTCTGTTCTAAAGAAGAACGTAAAATAACATAGCTATCATTGCCCTCCCCCCCTTCAGCATAACCTTCATTTAATACAAGTGTATCATTTCCCCCTTTACCATATAAATGATCAACACTACCAGCACCATTTAAATAATTATCCTCTTCATTACCCAAAATATAATCATCACCTGTTTCACTGCCAATAACATTTTCAATACTGTCTAAATACGCAATGACTTGCTGATCTTGTAACTCTATATTAGGCATTGTATCAATAAGTTTTTTCGAATAAAAACGCCCTTCACTTTGATAAAGATAAAGTTTTGAATGAAAACTTTGGCTATTAGTTTTATCTTCTGAGTTTTGAAATTTAACGTAATTATGTTGTAAATCGACTTTATAACCCGTGTATTTACCTGTAGTTTTTATCAGGCGAAGTGTATCATTTCCTTCTCTACCATAAAAACGACTCGCATAATAAGGTGACTCTGATGTAAAGACATTAAATACATCATCTTTTTCACCACCACTTAATCGCTTAGTGCCATTATAAATATCGAATGTATTTTGAGTTATTGAGGGTGCTGCAATAATATCATTACCATTATGTGTGTTAAAATAAAGCACTGCATTTTCATGCCAATCCGAAGTATAGTATTTTTCAATATTATTAGTTTTTATTAATCCATTCTCTAATTTACTTTCTCCTAATTTATTAATCACATATTCTTTAGTCGTTTTACTATTCTTAAAAAAATCTTCATCCACTATCTCGCCAAAAATAGCATCTTCGTCGTCAGAAGCAATTTTTATTGTATATCGGTTTAACTCATTAATATAAAAATCCATATCAAAAATAAGTTTTTCATCTGTGGCAATCGCTTCTTTAGGTAAATAATATTTATAGGCTGTTTTTTTCGCACGCAGATTAGGATGAAGCACTGACATTTCTTCAGCTTCTTTTTGGCTCATATTTTGTGCTATTCGCTGAGAAATAAAATCTTTTGAAGGTATTAAAATAGAATCGACTGTTTCTTCTATTAATGTAGAAATAACTTTATAATAATAATGTTCTTGATAAATCTGTTTTTCATTTGTATAAAAATAGCTACTATTTGGGCTCTGTTCTTTTATTTCTTCATAATGAGTTAACGCTTTTTTATCAATCATCTCTTCAAGTTGATTTTCGGTGTCTAAATATATTATCTCATTTTTCTTATCTGGCATAATATCGCCCATAAGAAAGGCATGAAAACCATTATTTAATTCCTCCATAGGTGTAAAATTGACTTGTTTTTTTGCCTCTTCAATTAATCTTACTGCATTATAAATTGAAGTTGCCAATGCAATCAAAGTACTCGCGACAATACCAATAGGTCCTGCAATTGTTGAACCTGCAAGTATAGCTATAGAAATGCCTACAGTAACAAGCCCTGAAACAATCGCGAATGAACCATTAACGATATAATCAATTTTTCTCTTTTCATCAGTCTCACCTGAAATACGGCTGAAATTATCATAAGCATGATAAATATCAAATCCAACTGAAAGCACATTAAGCGCAATCCCTACTCGCGTGCTTATCTTACTCACATATTCCAAAGGGTTGTGTCGATATCGCAATAATCCTTTTGCTATTGCAATTTCAATTATTTCAGAAACCCCATTAAATGCCATTTCAGACCACATTAAGGACAAGTCAGTAATGATTTCTTTTCGTTGTTGTAAAGATATATTTGGGTTATTGAGTTGTTCTGCTAAAGAAAAAGTATTATTAACAGACTGCCACATGGAATAACCAATATTAGCATAACCTACCTTACTCAATATTTTCATATGTCTAGGTATTTTTAATGAAGGTTTTCTGATGCTCTCCCAATAATGCTCATCAAATGGGACTTTTTCTAATTCTAAAATTTTAACTAATCGTTCATAACTTGCAAGATAATCAATACGCTCAGCATTAATTGAAATTAATTTTTTTATATTCTCTTCTTTATTATTTAATAAACTTCTAATAATAGAAATAGCTGTTTTATCATTATCTGTTCCCGAAGCAAATAAGAAATAATCATTTAGCTTATCCGCATCGAATGTAAAATTAGAATAATCATGATTTTTTTCAAAAATATCCGTATGCTCTATTTTTTTATTATTAATTTTCGCACCTAAGCTGATAAGTAGTCTTTTGTCTACTTCGATATCATGGATTTTTATTTTATCCTCTACAATTTCACTATTATTAAGCCCTAAGCTTAATTCAAATAAATTATCAGTTGATTTATTCTCATGTGATCTTTTTTGACTTAATGCTCGTACTTCGTTTATACCAAATGATGATAAAATATCTTTATTACTATTTAATGAGATTAAATAATCAACATCATTAATAGCAATATTATACTCTTGTTCATTTAAAGCTATTTTCAACAAATCAACCGTCAATTTATTTTTATTAGATTCATTAAAATAATGAGAGAGTAAATCAATTGATGCGTCACTTAAATAATCAATCGATTTTGGTACATCATAAATATTATTTATTAATAATTTAATTCTATTTAAATTATCAGTTATAGTATCGTTTAAATAGTTAAAATCATAGCTGTTTTTCCATGCTTCTAAGGTTATATTTTCATTCACATACTGATTAAACGCTTTACTCATTAATGGATCATAAAGAGCAATATATAACTTATTGGATAATAAGGTGCTATTATCAATAGAGAAAACCTCTGAAATTTCTTTAAAGTATTTATGTATTGCATATTCAACTGAAATTTTGCCTTCGATAATTTTATCTATCACATTTTTAATAGTGACTGATCCTAGTGATTCACCACACCAAGCTCCAAAAATATTATTCAGCTGGAAAGAATTTATCTTTCTTTCCGTTTTTTCGTTAAATGTCGTTCTATTCTTATCAATACCAATGCCTTTTAATTCTCCGTCATATAAATCAAAAACGGGCTCTTGATAATTTATTTCATTAGCAATTTCTAATACAACGTAATTTTTATTATTGATAATTTTATTTTTTATTACACGAAGATGTGTTCCCGGTGCAATAATTGCTCTTTCTGAACTACCTGAATGAAGACTTGTTAATGGTTTAGCTCGGTGCTTTCCAACAATAGAAACATACACATTATCAGACGATGTTTTCTTTACTTTTTCAATATTACTAAAGCCATGAAAAATACCATCAAAAGCGAGCAAATTTCCTTTTTCATAATTATTTTTTAAAACATCACTATTTTTAACAGTAAATGATTTATATATTGGTGTATCAATATCAGAATATTTAGATAATAAAGAAAAGACACTAATTAAACTAGTTTCATTCGTTCTATTCAAAAAAAGTCCATCTGTCTTAATCAATGACTCAAGTAATTGATAACCTACTTTTTTAAACCATTGTATATCTCTTATTTTAGAATAAAATTCGATTCTCTCTTTTGTAGATAGAAGATGATTTTTATTAGTCATCTTATTTAAAAGATCATTTTTACGATTATATTCTGATGATAATAAAGTTATTTCATTCCTAGCATTATTATTGAGTTCTATTTTAGACGAAATTGTATTATTTTTAACATAAGAACCTTCATTAAACTTATTAAGTGAAGCTTCATGTTCTAACGTATATTTATCTTTTTTATCTATGCTTAACTTTCGTCCTACTTCATTTTTTGTATCAATAAATGAGGCTGAGATCTTTCGTTTATTTGTAAAATAATTATCATTGATCCCATCGTTCCATTTTTCATTTAAAGGCGCAATATAACCTAAATCAATCATAAATTGCTGAAACTTTGAAAGTTCATCTGGTGATTGTAATACAACAGTGCCATTATTATTAATATAAAATAAATCATGTAATGTTTGATTTTTTGAATTAAGAGATTTATCAAATAGTGATTTAGGAACAAAAAAAGTGGCAGGAAAATTATCATGAATTACTGCAAAGGGATTAGCATCATCGGCACCATGATGGACTATTTCCATCCCTATTGATCGCCCCAATGCTGTGTTTAGTTCATTTTTTAGTTCTTTTATTTGCTGACTAATAAACCCTAATTGATGTCCTTCATTTTTTTCATATAATAATTGATTATTGTACAATATTTTTTGCTTATCAGTGAGTTCAGAGTAATTCACACTTTGTTTCCATTCCTCCCAAGATACAGGCATATTAACCCGTGTATTTGTTCCTAAATGGCTATAAGGATAAATCACCGTAAATAGATCATAATCTGCAATCATCGGTTTATTTGATATAGGATCAGCTATCACCAATACAGGTTCTACTTCAAGTCGATTATGGTGTTGAACTAAATAATACTGTTTTCCTTCTATTATTTGTAGTTCTAAAAAGAACTCATGTGTTTTATTATTGTGTATGACTTCAAAAATTAAAGGTGAATCTTTATCATAAGGATAATTGATCACCTTGCTCTCCATCAATTCGTCCACTCTTTCGGTAGAAAGATAAAGCTCACTCACAGATGCAACGCCTGTTTTTATTGCATCTGCTACTGCGTCCTTATATTTCAATAGATCTTTTTGTGCCGATGCTTTAGCCAGTGATTGATCGACAGGAATAAAACCAGCCATAGGTCCCCAATCAGAACTTTTCGCCTTGATAGCTAAACTCTTACTACTATATTCTCCCGATGAAATTAATGAAGTTGAGTTAGTATCGATCGGTCTTACACCAATAATAAGCCCTTTTTCTTCTGCTATCTGAGAAAATATCGCTTGATCTTTAATTGGCATACCTATTTTTACTTCGTTTAACTCCTTTTTTCTATGATTATTATAACCTAATGAATTTAATATCTTATTATTTTCTTTTTTGTTTAATTCTGAAAAGCTATTATATTCTTCTCTATTTGTGAAGCTGATTTTTTTTACTTTTTTATTTTTACTTAATAATTCATTATAGATGAGATTATTGTTATAGTCCTCGTCAGGATTTTCATAAGAGAAATAAATATTTGTATTTATTTCTAAATCTGATGGAAAAATAAATTCATTTTTAGGAAGATAACTACTTAATATAATGCCTTTTATTTCATTATTCTTGGCAATATTATTTGCATATAATAAAAGCGCATTTTCTCTTTGATCGTTATTTCCATGAATGAAAATATTTTGAGGTAATTGCCCTCTATGCTGTAACCAAAGATGTTCTAATAAATCAGAACCTGCATTTTTGTTTTTTGATACATCAACAATAAATAAATCATATCCAGCCGCATGATATTCATCTACATATCTAAGATAGTTTTTTTCTATTTCATCTGCTTCACTCAGAAGAATAATGACATTTTCGTTAGTGTTCTTTCTTTTATCATTTAATGAATAATATGCATTTATTTTATCATTTCTTACTTTTTTTAAGATATCTGTCTCTGCTTTTATGAGTGTAAATCGATATGATTCATCATTATCTATTAATAATTTATTTTCTTCCATTTTATATTTTCCATTTAAATAATTTATTTATCTGAAAAATAATTGCATTATTTCATTAATGTAAATATAAAAAATAACACACATTAAAATAAGATGTATAATTATAATAAAACGAGTAAGAACAAGAATAGTTATTTTATAAAAAAATAGCTTCATATTATGAAGCTATTTTTTATTTAATAGACATCAAGCGAAGTTATTTTTTAGCTGCCTGCAAATAAAGCATATCAAGTGCAATTGTTGCCCCTGCAAGCGCAGTAATATCAGATTGATCGTAAGCTGGAGAAACTTCAACTACATCCATACCGACAATATTTAACGGTTGCAATGCACGTAAGATCTTCAGCGCTTTATCTGTTGTTAATCCACCGACAACGGGTGTTCCTGTTCCTGGTGCAAACGCAGGATCAAGACAGTCAATATCAAAAGTGAGATAAACAGGTAAATCGCCAACAATACCTTTGATCTGATCTACAAGATCAGCCACACCACGATCGTTAACTTGCGCTGCATCCAATACAGTGAAACCATTATTACTGTCATGATCAGTACGAATACCAATTTGAACAGAGTGGTTAGGATCGATTAATCCTTCATTTGGTGCATGGAAGAACATTGTACCGTGGTCAAATTTACTACCATTACCATAAGTATCGGTATGTGCATCAAAATGAACTAATGCCATTTTACCAAAGTGTTTTGCATGGGCACGTAATAACGGTAATGTGACAAAATGGTCACCACCAAACGTTAAACATTTTTTACCTGCCGCTAATAATTTCTCTGTATGAGCTTGTAATTTATCGCTCATATCTTGTGCATCACCGAAGTTAAAAACTAAGTCACCACAATCGACGACGCTTAAACGTTCACGCATATCGAAATCCCACGGCCAGCGGTTACCTTCCCACGCTAAATTCGTTGAGATTTGACGAATAGCGCCCGGTCCGTGACGAGTTCCTGCACGACCTGATGTTGCCATATCAAAAGGCACACCCGTAATAACCCAATCTGCATCACTGCTGTAAGGCTGAAAATTCAGTGGAAAACGTAAAAAACCAAATGCATTAGAGATCAATGAATTATCAGTCTCATTACCTAACGTACTATTTTTCATGCTATTACCTCTGTTACTTATTTAAAATAAGCAACATACAATCAATATGATAGATAAAGAGTGATGTTTAATAACATCACTCTTGCATTGGAAAGTGAAGAATTACTCTTCTTCTTCCAGATACGTATAACCGTATAAACCACTTTCAAATTCAGTCAGGAATTGCTCTTGTAACGCTTCATCTAACTGTGCATTTTTTACTTGAGTACGGAAACGATCTAACAGCACGGTAGGATTTAACTTAACGTACTGGAGCATATCGGCAACCGTATCACCCTCTTCACTTTGCTCGTAAGTCAGGTTACCTTTCTCATCAAGGTAAACGTCAACAGCTGCCGTATCACCAAATAAGTTATGCATATTGCCTAAAATTTCCTGATATGCCCCTACCATAAAGAAACCGATCATGGGTGGATATTCAGGATCATAAGCGGGCATTGGCATTGTTGTTTCAACACCATCACCATCAACATAATGGTCAATAATACCATCTGAGTCACAAGTAATATCGAGTAACACTGCGCGACGATCAAGAGGTTTATCTAGCCCTTCAATAGGTAATACAGGGAATAACTGGTCGATACCCCATGCATCAGGTAAAGATTGGAACAAAGAAAAGTTAACATAGAACTTATCTGACATACGTTCTTGTAACTCATCAATAATAGGACGGTGAGCGCGATTACTTGGATCTAAATCATACTGAATACGACGACAGATATTCAAATACAGCTCTTCTGCCCATGCACGCTCTGTCAGGCTTAACATGCCGTGAACATATTGAGTATGCACATCGTGTAAGTCTAATTGGCTATCGTGTAACCATTCACGTAATGAACGGCTATGCCCCTTAGTTTGCATCTCTTCCCATGTTTCCCAAAGACTTGCAATCGGTCTTGCAGCATCATCTTCAGGTGGTGTAATTGCCGTAAATTCATTACGCTCAACGCCAATCACATTAGAAATTAATACGGTATGGTGTGCCGTTAATGCACGACCTGATTCAGTAATAACAGTTGGATGTGGTAAATCATTTTCATCACATGCGTCACCAATCGCCCAAATAACGTTATTCGCGTATTCATTAAGGCCATAGTTAACAGAGCAATCAGATTGTGAGCGTGTACCTTCATAGTCCACACCTAAACCACCACCCACATCGAAATACTGAATATTTACGCCCAATTTGTGCAGTTCAACATAGAAGCGTGCAGATTCACGAACACCCGTTGCGATATCACGGATATTCGCCATTTGTGATCCCAAATGGAAATGCAGTAATTGCAGGCTATCTAAGCGGTCAGCTTGGCGTAACATATCAATTAATTGCAGAACTTGTGTCGCAGCTAAACCAAATTTTGATTTTTCACCACCACTTGCCTGCCATTTGCCTGATCCTTGAGAAGCAAGACGAGCGCGAACGCCTAAACGTGGAATAACTTCTAAACGTTCAGCTTCTTCAAGAACCATTTTAATCTCAGACATTTTCTCAATGACTAAGAAAACTTTATGCCCAAGTTTTTCACCTGTGAGTGCTAAGCGAATATACTCACGGTCTTTATAACCATTACAAACAATCACAGAGCTTGTCATATTGGCATGAGCAAGTACTGCCATTAATTCCGCTTTAGAGCCAGCCTCTAAACCTAAAGGCTCTCCTGCATTCACTAATGACTCAATCACACGACGTTGTTGGTTAACTTTAATTGGATAAACTAAAAAATAGTCACCTTTATAACCATAGGATTCACGCGCGCGATGAAACGCGGCATTAATCGAACGTAAACGATGTTGTAGTATTTGTGGAAAGCAAAAAAGTGCAGGTAAACGCAGGTTTGGTTGCTCTTCTTGAACTCGTTTAACCAATTCGGTTAAATCAAAAGTAGCATCAGGAACATCAGGATTAGGGCAAACACTAATATTTCCCCGATTATTCGCTAAATAGTAACCGCCCCCCCAATATGCAATGTTATAGGTCTGCTGCATCTTACGAGCGATGTTATCATTCATGACATTCTCCTTAGGGAGTATGAGTTTATACCTTGCCTGTCACCATAGTAGTCAATTATCTGACAAAAATCTGAAACGACTGATAAATAACAGTTGGAAGTAATGGCTCACTATATATTTTTATATGATTATCCAGCTATACGCAGGACATAATAGTAGAAAGTTCTTGAGTTAACCTATAACGAGTTAACACAATCACCTATTGGCAAGTAACAGACAACTTCGCTCTAAAGAGAAAGAGCTCAAAGAGGAAATTACTCTAGATATACTACGTGTATAGTATTGGTGAGTACTGTTTTGGTTTTTGAAAAGACTAACCTGTAGACAATGGAACATTACCCATTCACTCCACACATGGCTTAAACCCGTAAGCCATTTCCCTAACAGAGAAACAGGATCAGAAATCCTGCGGTTTACACTGTGTTCAGATTTCACAGTAACCGCGAGTTTATACCTTTACTTAGTTAAAAATGCAAAGCAAAAAGTACAAAAAACTTTTTTTTCTCTACTCCCTATTTTCTCAACACAAAAATAGTGGACAACAAAAAATAAGATTAACTGTTTGATTCTGCTTTATCCCTATATTTGATTAAAAAAAGCTGGAATTAAAGAGAGAAGAGTCATAAAATGGACGTCTAGATGTTAAAACATCCATCCTTAAACCGTTTGTATTAAGGTAACGAGATATAATGACTACACACCTTTTTACTTCTGAATCAGTCTCAGAAGGTCATCCAGATAAAATCGCGGATCAAATTTCTGATGCCGTTCTGGATGCAATTTTAGAACAAGATCCAAAAGCACGCGTTGCCTGCGAAACTTACGTTAAGACAGGCATGGTTATGGTAGGCGGAGAAATTACCACCAAAGCTTGGGTCGATATCGAAGAAATTACACGTAACACTGTTCGTGAAATCGGCTATACCAGTTCCGAGATGGGCTTTGATGCTAATTCCTGCGCAGTTATCAGTGCGATTGGTAAACAATCTCCTGATATCAACCAAGGTGTTGACCGTGCAAATCCATTAGAACAAGGCGCTGGCGACCAAGGTTTAATGTTTGGTTATGCAACCAACGAAACTGATGTATTAATGCCTGCTCCAATTACTTATGCTCATCGCTTAGTTCAACGCCAAGCACAAGTCCGCAAAAGTGGTACTTTATCTTGGTTACGCCCTGATGCAAAAAGCCAAATTACCTTCCAATATGACAACAATAAAGTTGTTGGTATTGATGCAGTTGTATTATCAACTCAGCATTCTGAAGATATTTCACAAAAAGATCTGCATGAAGCAGTGATGGAAGAGATCATTAAACCTGTTCTGCCAGCAGAATGGTTAAATGAGCAAACTAAATATTTCATCAACCCAACAGGTCGTTTTGTTATCGGTGGGCCAATGGGTGACTGTGGTTTAACCGGTCGTAAAATCATTGTCGATACTTACGGCGGTATGGCTCGTCACGGCGGTGGCGCTTTCTCTGGTAAAGATCCATCGAAAGTTGACCGTTCAGCAGCTTATGCTGCACGTTACGTTGCTAAAAACATCGTGGCAGCAGGTTTAGCAGATCGTTGTGAAATCCAAGTTTCTTACGCAATCGGTGTGGCAGAGCCAACATCCATTATGGTAGAAACATTTGGTACTGAAAAAGTCCCAACAGCACAACTGATCCTGTTAGTGCGTGAATTCTTTGACTTACGTCCTTACGGATTAATTCAAATGTTAGATTTACTGCACCCAATCTACCAAAAAACGGCTGCTTACGGTCACTTTGGTCGTCCTGAATTCCCTTGGGAAGCAACAGATAAAGCTGAAATCTTACGTGAAGCGGCAGGCTTAAAATAAGTCTCTTGCCAATAACATCATGTTATTGATTTTAAATAAGACCACATCTTTATAGATGTGGTTTTTTTATGGCTTCTGTTTATAAAACCCATAAAAAACCCCGCAATCATACGGGGATCTCAATAAGAGAAAACGAGAACATAGATTTATGATGAAACGCTTTTTTTATAAAAAGCGATAAAAAGTTAGTTAGGATAATTAATCCACTCTCCTCCATTTAACTTGATATAAGACTGCCCTTGATAATCAACCACAACCGTAGCTTGGTTTTCTGCAACATTGGCAGTTTGAGGAAGTTCACTGGCTAATGCATCCCAATCAATAGCAGATTGGTTAAAAACATCCCCATTCACATTACGAGAAATAAACTCAGAGATAGCTAAATAGCTGCTTGGTTCATCAACAATCACCGGAGGGTTAAATGATGCTTGCTCTTTTATTCCAGTGAAACGAATACCAACAGGTACGGTAGTAATACTTTGGCTTGGAATATCTCTTAACCCTGACATTTGCGTCTTATCACCTTGTAAAGCCGCACCATGCTCAGGCACAATCACCACCATCACTTTTCTTCCTTTTTTATCTAGTTCATCCATAAAGCTATCTAAATTATCAAGTAATGTGGAGGCACGTTTGCCATAATCAGCAGTACTATTTTCTCCTACATAACGGTTACCATCATGTAGTGATACCAAGTTCACAAAGGTCACAGTGCGGTCTTCGTTAGACTGTTCACGCGCTTTCAACCAACGTTGTAATGTTTCCTTATCGTTGTAAATTTTGGTGCCATCAAATGCGGTAATTTGATGAGAAAGATTTTCTTGATCTTGTAAGGCGATATTAAGATTGCCGAGTTGCTGAACTTCTTTGAGGTAATTACCAAACTTCCCGTTATGGTCGAGTACCAATTTCTTGGCAAATCCTAACGATGATAAATTATCCATCAGCGAGCATTGCGTATCTGCGGGATCGTATAAATCAGAATGGTGAGTCTGACCACAACTCGCGCGTAATAATCTTAATGATGCAGGACCACTATAAGAAGATACGCTGTTAAAGTGGCTAAATAACACATTAAAGTTACCCCAAATTGGGTGTTCTTGTAGCCCAACAACCGCCGCATCAGCGGTAGAAAGTGAACAAATATTAATAATCAAGATATCAAAAGGCTGAGCATTGGCTGCTAACTGCGCAGGAAATGGTGTCGTACGTTTTTTCTCGTAACCATAAAATTGTGTGAGCCAATCATCCAATACCTTATTATTAACCTTCTGTTTTTGTGGTGGATAAACAGTATTAATTGATGTACTTTCTACCTCTTTAGTCGGTACAACTTCAGGGAGGACTTGAGGTTCGACTGATGCGGGTAACACCTCAGGAGCTTTGACGACCGCAGTGCTTTTTTCAGTATTAATGTTACTTTCTTGCACAAAAGTATTCGCTGAAACAGGAGGCACCATACCTTGAGAAATATGAGTAAACCCACCAATATTTAGCCACAATACACCTGCAATAATAAAAACAGATACCCTTACCCACTGTTCAATAAAAAGGTAACCGACTAACAAAACAAAGGCGACACCTATCATTTTGATATTGATAAAGTTAACAGTTAACTCAACCAGGTAATCAAAGGAAAACTGTTTAAGTTGCCCACCTTGGGCAAGTACCGTTGAAAAGCTGGGTAACCAAGTATCATGGTAAAATAGTATTATCCCTATTGGGATAGCGACCCAATTGCGCATTTTATGCCAAATATTTTTTGGTAATGGGAACAATAAAAAGGCAAGAAAAAGTAAATTGCTAAAAGCATCAAAATTTAAATAACCATACCAAAGCAAAACAAACTTTAGTAAAAAATAGAAATTCCATGCTCCCAACCCATGCCAGTAATGTAAAAAATTGAACTGGGTTGTATTAGATTTGTTCATTTTAATTTCCTACTCTTTAGTATAAATAAATCCAATTCGACAGTTATATGATTACTCACATCTGTCTTTTTATTACTTCTGATATTTAATTAACTACTAAATAAACATATAAGAGAATATTTATTTAAAACCAAGTAAAAACCCTTAAATAAAAAAAGAATCTCGCCAGAAAATACCGGTCTCTTATATAAAAGAAAAATTAATGCTAGAAAAATTATTTAAGATGAGTTTAAAAATAAAACACTCAACGTTCTATTTATATAATAGCGCCTATTTTTAAAAATGATGCTTTATTTACATTAAATAATGAAACACAGAGTTATCTTATTTTTATATTTCTAAACAAACACAAAACAAATTACACATCAATAACACCAAATAACAATTAATAAACATACTTATCAATAAACAAACAAGAGCCTCAATATAAAAACAAAACTAATCAATAAAAGAATATAATATAATGATTTTTCTATGAAAAATGATACTAATCAAGATACAATAATGATCATCGAATTTGAATAATTTAATATATTGTTATAAACAGCTAATCTACATTTCTTTTTTTTTACTTTACTTTGTAGCTAAGCCCTTTCCGTTATTATTTAACAAATAAATTTTAAAAATATAAATATAAAAAAGAAAACCAATAGCCATCTTTTATAGAAATAAGATAATAAATATCTATTTTATGTGTTTTTACGTAATTGAAATAATGTATTTTAAAGCCTATTCTAAAATAAGAACCTTAATTAAACAGAACAAATCATTAATCAGACACTATTTTATCAAGATTTTAATTTTGATAGAAATCTATTTCTATTTTATTCAGAGGTTATTAAAATGAAAAATGAAAATTTTATTAACTCAAATATGAAAATAGAAAAAAATAATCTAAATAAGGACATTGATAAACTAAAAAAATTATTTTCATTAAATAACTATCACTATCAGGATATTAATAAAGAAGAAGGAAATAATATGCTTATTTATCGCTGGCCATTACTTAATGCATTTCATTACATGACTAAATGAGGCTAACTATGCCACTTATTGTATTAAAAGGACTCCGAGGTGGAGTGGGTACAACATCCACGGCAATTGCACTTGCTCGGCAATTTAATCAACAAAATAAAGAAGTGCTGATTATTGATAATTGCACAGAAAATATTTTGTCTTTCTATTTTCCAGCACAGCAAAAAAGTACCACATTAAGTCAGGCATTATTAGCAGAAACGCCAATAGAGGAGAGTATTTTTTACTATCGACCACACTACCAAGTGTTACCTTTTGGTTTGGTTAATATGAAGGATAACTTGCTCTTACAATTGTCATTCTCAGCAAAACAACATCTTACCCATTTTTTAACGACATTTATTCAGCTACACCCTGATGCCATTATTTTAATGGATTTACAGCATACGCAAGACACCCTTTTCGCGTCTTGGATAGAAAAAGCGGATATTTTTTTTACCGTATCAATGGCAGAAAGCAACTGTCATATTCGCCTTAACCAGCACACATTTATCGAAAATGAATATGTATTAATTAACCAATTTCGTGCCACCAGCCAAATTCACCAAGATTTTTATCAATTTTGGCAAACGACACCATTTCCATTATGCCCTGTTGTTCTTCATCGAGATGAAGCCTCACTAGAGGCCTGTGCCTCACGTTTACCTTTATATGATTACCGAGCTAATTGCATGTTAGTAGAAGAAATATCGCAACTTGCTCAATGGTGTTTTTCGTTATTTAAGAGGAAAGAAGGACAGTCATAATGCCATCATCTTACGATGCTACGAATAAAATCGAAAAGAATGTGACACAACATATTCTTATTCGTTACTACAAGTTTTATCGCCATAACGGTGCATCTCGTAGCGCAGCTATTGTTAGCGAGCTATTTATGGGCATTATGTGGTTTTTTTTACGGATGGAATCCCCTTTTTGGCGGAAAATTGCCAGAAAACAACGAGAGCTATATCCTCATATTGATCCCCGTTGCCCTAAAATTTTTGATCCCTTGCGCTATTTGTTACAAAGCATTTGGCTAGCTTGCCATTATGTAGGGCAATTACTGATTAAAAAACCCACACAATTTATTTTCTATATTCGAAAAACATACAAAAAACTCTTTGTTCATGTCTCTCCTATCGCGATTGAAATCATTGAACATAAGGAAAAAACCACACCTTTTTGGCAATATGCTCTCTATTCCATTATCGCTATTTTTGCCATTTTCTTTATTTTACTCAGTATCACTCAACCATTTGATCTTACATTTCAGTTCGTTTTTGTAATTGTTCTTTGGCTAGTTGCCTTAGCTATCCGCGATATTCCTGGGCGTTTTTCTTCTATCGCAATGGTTATGTTGGCACTGACAATTGCATGTCGATACATATGGTGGCGTTATCATTCAACCCTTTATTGGATTGATAATTTCAGTCTATTTTGTGGCTTACTGCTTTTACTGGCTGAAACTTACGCATGGTGTGTGCTATTCCTTAGTTTTATGCAATGTATTTGGCCACTGCATCGAAAACCTGTTTCTATGCCTGAAGACATTACACAATGGCAAAGCGTTGATATTTTCATTCCTACCTATAACGAAGATCTGCAAGTTGTTAAACCCACAATCTATGCCAGCTTAAATTTAGATTGGCCTAAAGATAAGCTCACTATTTATCTGCTTGATGATGGCTCCCGTCCTGAATTTAAAGCATTTGCTCAAGAAGTTGGTATTCGTTATATCGCACGAGAAAAACATGATTTTGCTAAGGCAGGTAATATCAATCATGCCTTAACTCTTGCTTCTGGTGAATTTGTCGCCATCTTTGACTGCGACCATATTCCAACACGTTCATTTCTACAATTTACAATGGGATGGTTTTTAAAAGATGAAAAAATAGCTTTGGTACAAACACCTCACCATTTTTTCTCCCCAGATCCTTTTGAACGTAATTTAGGTAACTTTCGTGAAACACCCAATGAAGGCACACTCTTTTATGGGTTGGTTCAAGATGGTAATGACACTTGGAATGCAGCGTTTTTCTGTGGCTCGTGCGCAGTTTTACGTCGTACTGCATTGGATGAGATTGGTGGCATTGCCGTTGAAACTGTTACAGAAGATGCGCATACCTCATTACGCTTACACCGTCATGGCTGGAGATCTGCTTATATTCGCATTCCACAAGCCGCTGGTTTAGCGACAGAATCATTATCCGCACATATAGGTCAACGTATTCGATGGGCGAGAGGAATGGTGCAAATATTCCGTCTTGATAATCCCTTGTTTGGTAAAGGACTAAGCGTGTCGCAACGTCTTTGTTACTTAAATGCCATGTTGCACTTTTTTTCTGGCATTCCACGGATGATTTTCTTACTCGCACCACTAACGTTTCTTATTTTCCATGCCTATATCATTTATGCACCTGCGATTGCGATCGCTCTCTATGTTGTGCCGTATTTGATCCACATTTCACTCGCCAGTGCAAAGTTACAAGGCGCTTATCGCCACTCATTTTGGGGTGAGGTTTATGAAACGATTTTAGCGTGGTACACCACTCGTCCAGTGTTAAGTACCCTTATCTCTCCTCATAAAGGAACTTTCAACGTGACTGGCAAAGGTGGCGTGATGGAAGAAGGCTTTGTCGATTGGCGAATTAACCGCCCTTACTTACTCTTTCTCAACTTGAACTTGCTAGGTATTTTGTTTGCTTTTTGGCGCATAGCAACGGGCGATCCCGATGAAGCATGGGCTGTTGCCATGTGTTTATTATGGGTTTGTTATAACCTTATCTTACTTGGTGTTGCAATTGCAGTTTCTGTCGAAACAAAGCAGCAGCGCCGTTTTCCTCGTGTTCGCGTTAAAGTTCCTGCCATGTTGCTGTTAGATAATGGCTCTCTCTACCGATGTTATCTCTATGATTTTTCTGATAATAGCTGTGCAATTTTATTGCCTGACAATGTCAAACTTTCACTATCTCCAAATGAAAGCATCACACTATTACTCAGTCAAAATCAGCGTGAACATGCCTTTAAAGCCAATATTTCACGTATTGATGGGCAAATTATTGGATTACAACTCCTTGAAATGACAACGCAAAAAGCTATCGAGTTTACTGCTTGTACTTTTGAGCGAGCCGATACTTGGGCAGATTGGCAAAATGAACTTCCAACCGACAGACCTTTAAGCAGTCTCAAGAACATTATTTTTATCAGTATGCAAGGTTATAACACCTTGTTAAAGCGTGCTCCTTACTTTATTTACGCTACTTTCCGCTTACTCGGTCTCTTTTTGCTATGGCTTTCATCGTTACTCCCTCAACGCGTTAATGTTTCACAAATATTTCATCAGTCTTGAAGGTAAAACTCAGTTTTCTGGGAATTTATTAATAAACAATAAGATTATGGGTAACAATAATGAAAAAACGTTTTCTCATATTTGCCTTATTTATGCTCACTTCTTCAGTTCATGGAGATGAAACGCAAGAAGCGCAAACCACTATTTCAGAGCCACCCGTTACAATAACTGAAGCGGCTCCTGAAGTTATTTCTCAAGCAGAACCTAGAAATACACAATTGCCTTCTACAGATATCACGCCTTCTGCTCGCCAGAAGATATTAAAATTTGCAGAGACAGCACCTAGTTATGGCGCGATCCATTTGACGGGTGTTAGCCCTGATGGCTATTTAGAATTTGGTGTCCGTAGTGATGAATATGTTTCTAAAGCCACTCTTGATTTAGAATTTACACCGTCTCCGTCACTCCTTCCTGTGGAATCTCATCTTAATGTCTATTTAAATGATGAATTGATGGGAGTTATTACCTTAAAACCAGAAGATTTGGGTAAGAAAAATCAAATTACGATACCTATTGATCCTTTATTTATTCAAGATTTTAACCATATAAAACTCTCTTTTATTGGCCATTATCGTGAAATTTGTGAAAACCAAGCAAATACAACACTCTGGCTTGATGTAAGTAAAAGCAGTCAACTCAATCTGACCTTTCAATCACTCCGTTTAGGTAATGAGTTAGCGCACTTCCCTGAACCCTTTTTTGATAGCCGTGATTTTGGAGAATTAACACTGCCAATGGTTTTCAGCCAGTCACCTAATTTAGCTCAACAAAAAGCGGCAGCGATCCTCTCTTCTTGGTTTGGTACTCAAGTTGATTGGCGTAAGCAAAATTACCCTGTTTATTATGATACTTTGCCAAATCAACACAGCATTGTTTTTGCAACCAATACACAAAAACCCGCCTTTTTAAAACAGCATCCCGATGTGAAAGAACCAACCATCGAAATGCTGACGCATCCAACCAATCCTTATATTAAGTTACTTCTTATTATGGGGCGTGATGATAACGATTTGATCACTGCCGTAAACGGAATAGCCCGTGGACAAGTTATCTTCAGAGGGAATATCGTCACAATTAATGAAGTAGAAAAATTGATCCCGCGTGAACCTTATGATGCGCCAAAATGGGTACAGTTAAATAAACCTATCTACTTTAATACGCTACAAGACTATGAAGGCCAGCTGCAATCTCGCGGATTAAAACCAAATCCTATTACATTAAATATGACATTACCGCCTGATCTATTTATGTTTAATAATACGGGATTACAAATGCAATTGCGTTATCGCTATACCGCTCCTGCATTTCAAGATGATTCTCGTATGTCTATCTCAGTAAACGACCATTTCATTAAAGCTTATCCTCTTGAGAAAGATAAAAAAGATAATCTTGTCATCGCTTATTTACCGCTTATTCAAGGCTGGATTGAGCATAAGAATTTATTGAATATACCCGCCGTAAAACTGGGTGAACGTAACCAAATTACATTTGCCTTTGATTACACCAACCCCATTCCTGGGGGCTCAGCAGATCAATGTATTACTTATCAACCTGTACCAAATGCTGTCGCTATTGATGATTTATCTAGCTTTAATTTTACAGGTGATTATCGACACTATATTGCACTGCCTGACTTACGGGTTTACAGCCATGCAGGCTTCCCATTTAGCCGTTATGCGGATCTGTCAGAAACCTTGATTTTTGTTAATCAGCAACCGTCTCCAACACAATTATCTACCCTATTAATTTCAATGGGGAATATAGGTGCTCAAACAGGTTATCCGGCACTCAATGTTTCATTAACCAGTTCATTGGATGAAGTGCAAAAAAGAGATGCTGATCTACTACTTATCGGAACCATTCCACCTGCATTAAATAATGATAAACAGATGAACGTACTGATTGATAAAGCACGTAGTGAAATCACTCTGCCTTCTCGTGAAATCAGTATCTTTAGCCACACAAGTTATCAACCGACTGATAAACGTCCTGATAGCCGGATCTCGCTGACCTCAAAAGGATCGATGGGGGCAATTATTGGTTTCCAATCTCCATTCTTTTCACAGCGTAGCGTTGTCGCATTATTAGCCGATAGTACGCAAGGTTACAAACTGTTAAATGAGGCGATCAGTGATAGTGGTAAGCGTGATGCTATGCATGGTTCAGTAGTATTGGTCAGAGAGTCTGGCGTAAATAGCTTGCGTGTGGGAGATACTTATTTCGTCGGTTATTTACCTTGGTGGGAAGTGGTTTGGTATGTGTTTGCTTCTCACCCTATATGGCTTGGTTTAGCGGCAATTGTCGGCATTATTCTTGTCTCTCTTCTTATTTGGCGAGCAATGAAAATAAGAAGCCAACGTCGTTTAGCGACTAAGGACTAAGCTATGTGGCAATTTGGTCACACACATCGCCACTCTGTTATTGCTCTCTTTTTGCTGACAGGCTTTTTGCCTGTCACGCAAGCCAGTGAAGAGGCAACAGAAGCCTTTTTACAAGAGCAAGTGAGATTAGGAACATCCACAGGAAATGAAGTTTTAGTGGCTCAATCGCTATATCGTTTAGCGTTAATTAAACCCAATGATCCTAATATCTTGTTAATGCAAATTCAGTTTGCTGTAAAACAGAAGGATAATGCAAAAGCACAACAGCTATTTACCCAATTAGGTACTCAATTTCCACAGTCAGAGCAATATCAGCGTGCAATCAAAACGTTATCACTGACAACGGATGTTAATCGGCAAAAATTACAGCGAGCCCAGCTTTACCGTACAGCTGGCCGCTATGATGATGCGTTAAATTTATACGATGAAATTTACCGAGGAATGCCTCCCGATGAGACTTTAGCACTCGAGTATATTCAAGTACTTATGCAATCGTCTCACGATGATAAAATAGAACGACTCAATCATATTTATCGTCAGTATCCGCAAAATACGAAAATAGAGAGCCTCTACCAGCAACAACAACACGCCATAGAGTCAGTAAAAAGCCCAGTTTCAACAATAAAACCGCAAATAGATGTTACCTCATTACCTATTGCGACCTTAAAACAAAAAGCACGACAACAACCTGATAATGCTGATGTTGTTGGTGCTTTAGGTGTCCGTTATTCTCGTGCTAATCAACGCAGTGCGGCTATTTTTTATCTTTCCCAAGCGCTGAAATTAGCGCCCAACCATGATAATAGTGGTCAATGGCGATCTATGTTGCAGGCTAACCAATATTGGCATCTGCTTTCAAAAGGCGATGACGCACTCTTAAAGCAAGATTATGAATTAGCAGAACGCTATTTTAATCAGCTTAATAAGTTAAGCCCTTATGAAAGCGAGCCTTATCTTGGTTTAGGTGATATTGCTGTTGCACAGCGACAATGGGATGTTGCCGAAAACCATTATTTACAGGCATTAAAATATCAACCCAATCACCCTGCAACGCTACATCGTTTAGCAAAGCTTTATCGCCAACAATCTCATGAAAAAGCGCAACAATTTATTGCAGGCTTAACACCTAGACAATATAAAAATTTAGCAGAAGATTATGGCTATATTATTTCTGGTATAAGGCAAGATTTAGCGGCTGATGATGAACATAAAGAGCAATACCTCAGTGCGATTGAAAAACGTAAGGCAATAGCTAAAGATTATCCTAATGATGTTTGGAATATTTATCGTCTTGCTGATGATTTATTAATTACCCAGCAAGACTCTGTCGCTGAAGCGTATTTTAATCAGCTTAATCGTCGTCTTCCTAATGATCCGTCTCGCCTTTATGCTTATGCGTTATATCTCAATAAAACAGGACGAGAAACTCAAGCACTTGATACGCTAAAAACGATCCCCTTATCTCAACGCAGTGAGAGCATGAAAGCGTTAGATAGTCGATTGCGTTTTGGTGAAATAGTCGCACATGCAGAGTCTCTACGAGCGAAAGGACAAGAACAACAATCTGTTGATTATCTTTTTGCTCATATTCCGCCAGAGCAAAAAATTCAGACTTATTTGTTATTAGCGAACTGGGCTCAAGAACGAAATAACCTCGATCAGGCCTTAAGTTATTACCATACTGCACTGAATTTAGAACCCAATAATGAAACTGCATTATTAGGTGCGACGGATATCGCCTTAGAACAAGGGAAAAAGATGCAGGCAAAATACTACCTTACCAAAATAGAAACGCTTTCTCCCAACCAGTTTAATAACAACTCAATTAGACGCGTTGCCAATGCTGAAAAAGAAGTAGGTAATACAGAAAAAGCACAACACTATTTTGCTTATTTGGCACAACAAATTGAAACAGAGCCAGACAGTGCTGATCCTTTAGTATTACGCGATATTGCTCGTTTTCAGCGTGATGGGCAACATCGCCAACAAGCTCACTATTATTATCAACAAGCTATGATCAAGGATGGAATAACAGATAGGTTGCCAAAAGATAATATTGAGTACACCACATTAATGCGTAATGACGAAAAAGATAATTGGCTATCTCGGAGTTTACGCGCGGATGCTGACGCGCTTTATCGCCAACAAGAGTGGCGATTTACGCTTGAGCATGATTATTGGGGCTCTAGTGGTAGCGAAGGTTATTCAAAACTACGCGCCCACACCACAATGTTACAACTTAATCACCCTGTTTATGATGGGCGTTTCTTCTGGCGTGCAGACTTAGTTAATCTTAATAGTGGCAAACTGGGTACATCACCATATGATTCAAAATTTGGAACTTGTTACCGCACGGGTTGTTTCCCGCTAGAACAAAAATCCTTTGGTGTTAGCCCTGCAATTGGCTGGGAAAATGGTCAATGGCAATGGGATCTTGGTACCACACCGTTAGGTTTTGAAGTGACTGATTGGGCCGGTAAAATCGCCTATAGTCATGATCTTTTTAATGTGGGCTGGACACTTGATATTCACCGCCGCCCTGTTAATAGCTCTATGCTTGCTTTTGGTGGTCAACGAGATATTTGGACTAACCAAATATGGGGGGGTGTAAGAAGAACCGGTATTCGTTTAAGCGGAAGTTATGATTTAGGTGGGAAAGATGGTTATTGGGGCGAGGTTTCTGTTGATAAATTGACAGGTAAAAATGTTGAAGATAATAGCAGTGTCCGAGGAATGGGAGGCTACTATTATAAACTTATCAATGAGAACAACCGCCGCGTTTCTGTTGGGTTAAGTACTATGCTTTGGCATTATGATAAAGACTTAAGCGGGTACACTTTAGGTCAAGGTGGTTATTATAGCCCTCAAAAATATGTCTCTTTAGGGCTCCCAATTAATTATCGTGAACGTACTGAAAATTGGTCTTGGGAATTATCAGGCTCTCTTTCTTGGTCTTACTCCCAAACAGATGACAGAAAGCGTTATCCTTTACAAAATCTCGTTTCTCTCGATAAATTTAATCGCTATATGAATGAACTTAGCCCCGAAGATCGAGAAGAAATAATGAGACTTTATTATCAAGAGCGTGATGCGGTTGATGAAGGAGATTCTGGCAATGGCTTTGGTTATACCGCCAGAGCATTAGTTGAACATCGTATTACGCCGCATTGGTTTATTGGTGCAGCTATTGATATTCAACAAGCCAAAAACTATACCCCAAGCCATGCATTAATGTACTTGCGTTATTCATTTGATGGTTGGAACGGTGATTTAGATTTACCGCCAAACCCTCTTATTCCTTATGCTGACTTTAAATAACGTTCAATGTATAAAATACACAAACGGGAAGCACTGGCTTCCCGTTTAACGTTTTCTCTAAAATGATGAGAGCAAACTGCTATTATTGCGCTTTACGAAAAAGCCCAACAAACAGCCAACCTACAATCATGGCAAGGACAAATAAAATACCTTGATAAAACCCAGCACCTGCTAATACCAAGCTAGGACCTGGACAAATTCCAGCTAATCCCCAACCAAGACCAAATAACGCACTACCTAACACTAAGGGTTTATCAATCACTTTATTGGTTGGGATATTTAAAGGGCATGCTAATACACTTTGTTGTCTACACCGTGTTAATTGGTAACCTATCACGCTGACAACCAGTCCTGCTCCCATGATTATCAATAAAGAAGGGTCCCAGTTTCCTGTGATATCCAGAAAACCTAGAATTTTTTGCGGATTGCTCATTCCACCAACAATCAATCCTGCACTGAATAGAAGACCACAAAGAAAAGCAACAAACTTAGTCATTTTCTTAGCCTCCTATCACATGACGCTGAATATAAACGGTAATAAATGCCGTTGCCATAAACACTAACACAGCAACAATAGAACGACGCGATAATCGTGCTAATCCGCAAATACCATGACCACTTGTGCAACCACTGCCTAAACGTGTACCTGCTCCCACCAGCACTCCGGCAATAATTAACATCCAAGGTGACGTTTCAATTACTGGCGATAAGGGTTTATCAAAAAAATAAAACAGTGTAGGTGCGATTAGCATGCCTAGTAAAAATGCCCAACGCCAGCCATTACCTTGCTGTTTTGTTGATAAAACCCCACCCAAAATCCCGCTTATTCCTGCAATACGGCCATTAAATAACAGTAAAATGGCGGCCGCAGCACCTATCATAAGCCCACCAATTGCCGCACTTAAAGGCGTAAAGTGAACCCAATCTATATTCATAAATTAACCTGCTATAGGGCAATAAAGCTGATAAAGCGTATTGAGTAGTACGAGAACTTTTTCATCAGCAATAGAATAAAAGATACGTTTTCCATCACGACGAGTATTCACTAACCCTTCATTGCGCAAAACGGTTAGCTGTTGAGAAAGTGTCGGTTGACGGATACCTAAACTCTCTTCTAATTCACTCACACTTTTTTCGCCCTGACTTAGCTGACACAATAATAAGAGGCGATCGCCATTTCCTAGCGTCTTAAGCATGCTAGACGCTTCATTAGCCGCCAATTTCATTGCATCTAATAAATCAGGTTGAACTCGTTGTGTCATGGTAAACTCCATAATCAATATACTTTTTAATAATATGTTAATTTATATATTGTGCAAGTTTTCTTTTTATTGCGTGTTTGTATAAGCCACTATATGCTCTGTAACATGAAAACGGTAAGAGTCCCCATCACCTTAGTGCAAAGCGTTATGCGAACACTGCGTGAAAAATTGCAGCAGGCTAATCTTTATCTTAATACAAATTACCCAGAACCTACTCTACATTATAATCAGAGAGGAACTATTGCTGGCAGTGCCTATTATGCAAATTGGGAAATTCGTATTAATCCTACATTATTGATTGAAAATAAACAGAATTTTATTGAAGAAGTTATTCCTCATGAATTAGCGCATTTATTAGTTAATCGCCATTTTGGTCGTGTAGCACCTCATGGGAAAGAGTGGAAATGGATGATGGAAACAGTATTACAAGTTTCAGCTAAACGAACCCATCATTTTGATGTCAGCGCAGTTAAAGCTAAAACCTTTCCTTATGCTTGCCATTGTGAAGAAAAACATCAGCTTACCATTCGCCGCCATAACAAAGTATTACGCGGAGAGACACAATACCGTTGTCGCCATTGTCAGGCTATTTTGCAATTTATTAAGCATGAATAAATGCAGACAAAAATAAAGCCGATGTGTTGATTAATTCACATCGGCTTTATCTTGAGAATGAATATATGGGATTGTCTTAAGCAAACTCGCTCATCACATGAGATGCGATTTCAAAGTAAATAATAAGACCTGTACCATCAATTAACGTCGCGATAAATGGTGCTGAAACAACCGCAGGATCAATACCTAAACGCTTTAATACCATTGGAATAACAGATGAAACAATCGCACTCCAAACCGTGATTGAAATAAGCGTTAAGCCAACCACAATCATCACTTCCATACCCACACCTAAGAACCAAGCACGCACAAAACCAGCAATACCCATAGTCAGTGCAACCATTATCGATGTGGTTATTTCTTTTCTTAATACAGACCAAACATTACGTAAGCTCACTTCTCCTAATGCCATAGCACGTACTAATGTTGAGGTGATCTGTGTACCACTATTTCCACCCGTACCAATCAGCAATGGAATAAAAAATGCTAATGAAATTGCGGCTTCGAGTCTGTCTTCAAAAGCATGTAACACAGTGCTGGTATACGCTTCTGCCACAAACAGCATCAATAACCACACAACACGTTTACGCCATAATGTTACTGGACTGGTTTCTAAATAAGGCTGCTCTAAAGGTGAAGTTGCACCCTGCATTTGTGCATCAAGTGTATTTTCATCTTCAATTAATTCAGCAATATCTTGAGGGCGTAAAACACCGACCAATTTTCCAAAATGCATCACTGGTACACTGTCTAAACCGCTATGGCTAATCAGTTGATACACATCATGTCGATTCTGTTCTGGTGAAACAGAGAAAAAGGTTTGACGCATCACATCAGACACAAACAGATCATTAGCCGCGGTTAATAATGATTTAACGGGCAAAATCCCATTTAGATAATTATCTTTATCCACCACATATAAATAGGTTGGAATTAATTCATCTTTTAAATCATTAACCAATTGAGCTTTCACATTTTCAACAGAATCAGCGACAGAAACCGCAATATAAGACTGGCTCATATAAGCACTAACGGTTGCATCATCTTTTAAACGATTGTATTGGTCTTGAGTTGAGTTATTTTGTGGTGTGTTTAAGGATGCATCTGCAACTAATACAGCATCCATTTTGTTTTGAGTATTGAATTTCATTTTGTGGTTCCCTATTACTGTTTGTGTTTAGCAAATCAGTTCTCCATAGGGGCGAAACCAGAAGCGAGAATGCAAAAGCTATCTACACGTCTCGGTTTTAGCACTATACAACGTATCCGATGAATACTGGAAGTTACATGGGGATATACCTTCGGTCGATATATCCTGTCCTAATCTTGGGCGTCTCTCGACGTCGTCAGATCAGTAACCTGTGTTTGTATAGGAGCCTCGCCTAACGAGATACTGCACTTTTCTTGCGAATGCGGCGCGCATTATAACCACCCACAATATAATGAAAAGCACGATAACGATTTTGTTTAAGTTCTATTGAAAAATAGCCTCAAGCATTCATCACACAATTGAGAATTGCAATTACATTCGAAACCAATATATAAAAAGAAATGAAGTTTTCCTACGAAAGCTAAAATCGTATAGTAAAAGATAATCTGTTTATTAATTGATTATTTTAATGCTAATTTTTGTACTCTTATTTCTTCTGCTTGCAAAAATATATCTTTTACCGTTTTACCATCTAATGATTGGCACATTTTACGCGTGATAATATCCGCATTTTTATTACGACCTGCGATAACTAAATCATTAAAATTAATATCATTAAGGATCGCTAATTCTATTGCTTCATCAAAACGTGATTGTTCATCAAGGGGAAGTGAGTTGCGCATTTCAACAATTGAGATACGTAGCGACTCTACATTAGAGCCATCAAGGGTTTGTTGAGGTTTTTCACAGCCAGATAACATGACACTAAATAAACAAACAAGTAACAATTTTTTCATATACCCCCCCTTACCCAGTCAATAGTTTAAATAATAGCAGAATGTTTATAAGGAAACGCCCCACTAACTAAAATATATTTTTAGTTAATCATTATTTCCAATATTTTTATTATTCTGAATAAATAAAAATCTTCTTTAATTTAAAATAAAGGGAAGCATTCTCCAGATTATTCAGTTTTTTAATGGGGAGAATAGACATAAAAAACCCTGTTAATAAATTAACAGGGTAAAAAAAAACAGGAAAATAGAAGGAAATACTTAATAAAAAGAGGTTAAGCGAGCTCAACATCTCCTTTTAAACGACAGCTACATGCTAAGACATAACCTTGAGCTATCTCTTCAGCCGTTAATGTACTGGTACTGCTGACATCATAATCACCACTCACAATACGAGTTTTACAACTACCACAAACCCCTGCTCGACAAGCCGCAAAGACAGGAACTTTATTTTCTTCCATAGCGGATAATAAAGTCATGCCAACAGGAACTTTAATTTGTGATAATGGATGACGAATAGTCATGGTTAATTGTTCGTTTTCATCAACACAAACAGGCTCATCACCAAAACGTTCCATAAAGATATTCTCAGCAGGTACACCAAGATTTCTTGCAAAACGTCCTGTGTCTTCCATATAACTATTTGGGCCACAGCACATAACTGTACGACTCGCAATATCAGGTACTAATGCAGCCAATTTTTCTTGAGAAATGCGTCCACTAAATAACCCTTTATTATCAGGTAATTTAGGCATCATGATAAAATTAAGATTGTATGGATATGCATTTGCTAATTCGATCCACTCTTTCTCAAAAATAAACTGGCTTTGCTCACGAATATTAAAAATAACCGTGATGTCTGCTTTAGGTTGATTATTTAACAACCAACGTGTCATCGACATAACAGGTGTCACTCCACAACCTGCTGCCAACATTAAATAGCGCGCACCTTCTTTACCAGCACAAGTAAATTCACCCTGAGCATCAGATAACCAAAGATAATCACCTGGTTTTACTTGTGATGTTAACCAACCTGAACCCACACCATTTTCTAAACGGCGAACGGTTAAAGTGATAAATGGACTTAATCCCGGAGAAGATGAAATGGTATAAGCACGCAGTATTTCATCACTATTATTGATACTCACCAGTGCAAACTGACCTGGTTTATAAGAATAAAAGTCATGATTAATTAAATTCAGCGTCCACACTTCAGGTGTTTCCTGATTAATAGAGTGAACTTGCATACGATTAGGACAAAGAGAAGTAGGCATCGTCATGGATATTGATCCTTCACCGAAGCCCGTAGGCTTCGGTAATGATAATGAATTTAAAACATTAAGCAGAAAGAATATCTTTAAGATCTTGTTCTGGTGTAGTAATAGAGCGCATACCAAATTTCTCATTTAGTACCGCCAGCAGATTGTCGGTTAAGAACGCAGGTGCTGTTGGGCCGGTATAAATGTTTTTCACGCCTAATGAAAGCAGTGTCAATAAGATAACAATCGCTTTTTGCTCGAACCAAGAGAGAATTAAAGACAGTGGTAAATCATTCACACCACAACCTAATTTTTCAGCAAGGTTAACGGCTAGCATAATCGCTGAGTAAGCATCGTTACACTGACCCACATCAAGTAAGCGTGGTAAGCCTTCTAAAGTACCGAAATCCAATTTATTGAAACGGTATTTACCACACGCCAAAGTCATAATTAAACAGTCTTGTGGAATTTCTCTTGCAAGATCGGTGTAGTAGCTACGTTCACCACGGCTACCATCACACCCCCCCACTAAGAAAACATGACGTAATTTTTTCTGTGAAACTAAATCAATCACAGTATCAGCGGCATTTAATAGTGTTTCACGACCGAAACCAACTGTAATTAAATGCTCAATTTCATTGTATGGGAAACCTTCTAATGATTGTGCTTGTTCAATCATTTCAGAGAAGTCATCACCAGTAATATGTTTTACACCCGGCCAGCCTACAATACTGCGAGTCCAAATACGGTCACCGTAATTACCAACATTAGGATCGATAATACAGTTTGAAGTCATTAATACAGGACCTGGGAATTTTGCAAACTCAATTTGCTGATTCTGCCAACCACTTCCGTAGTTACCCACTAAGTGTTTATATTTTTTAAGTTCTGGATAACCATGAGCAGGTAACATTTCACCATGAGTATAAATGTTAATCCCTTTACCTTCCGTTTGCTCGAGTAGCATTTGCAAATCTTTCAGATCATGACCTGAAATTAAAATCGCTTTACCTGCAACAGGGCGCACGTTAACAGTAACTGGTGTAGGGTTGCCGTAAGCTTGAGTTTCGCCTTTATCAAGAATAGCCATAATGCGGAAGTTCATTTGACCAATGCCCATCGCATTTTCTAACAACTCATTCATATCAGCAGGATCAGTACCTAACCACGCCATATAACGGTGATATTCTGCATAAATTTCATTGTCATACTGACCTAAAACATGCGCGTGCTCCATATAAGCCGCAGCTCCTTTTAAGCCATACAGGCACAGCATACGTAATCCATGAAGATCATCACCGATTTGCGCTTTATCTGCATTTAAAGCAAAAAGCTGAGCTTGTTTTTGTAAACTGTCTAAATCGTTACCCGCTAATTGGATTTCAGCTCTTGGATTAGTGACTTGAATTGCCGCATTTTTCGCTAAAGTACGAGATTTCAAACTTTCACGGAAATAGATAGCTTCTTTCGCATAACCAACAATGCGATCAGAATCAAAGTTGACGTTAGTTAACGTAGAGAAAAAAGCACGAGGAGCAAAGCTATCTACATCATGATCAATAATACCAACGCTACGCGCTGCTAAAGCCCACGCTGAAAGCCCTTCTAATACCGCAACGAGTAAATCTTGAAGATCAGAAGTTTCTGCTGTTTTACCACACATACCTTGCGCATAGGCACAACCATTACCTACAGGCGTTTTCATTGTTTGTTCACATTGCACACAATACATATCGTATTCCTTCTAATAAAAGATAACGCTTTATTTTTATAAGTTGCATTCAAGATGCAACATAAGAATACGCCATTTTTATAAGAGAGAAAGTGCAATATTGAACAATTTAAATGTTGTTTGATCTAACGCAATTTCTAGCAAACCTTTTAATATTCCTTTTTTTATCCTTTGATTTGGCTTAAGCCAAAAATCTTTTTTTTAAAAAAAAAGATTAATTACATGACACCGTAGGCATGTAAATGAGAAGGATTATTTAAGAATTATTGATGGTTGTTTTTTGTTTAATCATATAAAGACTGAGAGATGAAACGATTAAGTTCATCCGTTTTTGTTAACTCAGTAATATTCTTTACTATTTTTTATAGTTAATATCACCTATTGCATCAATAGCTAATCAAATTATTTCAATTGATATATGTTATTAGCACGAGTATTACGAAATGAAACTACACATTTGAAAGATACTCACCCCTACATTGGAGATTAAAAATGATTAAATTAAATAATGTTCCATCAGAATTTCGCCCTCTAGAAAGCTACAAAATGTTAATTGGAGGAGAATGGGTATCTAGCACATCGCAAAAAACAACCAAAACCTATAGCCCTGCTACTGGTGAATTATTAAGCGAATACCAATCTGGTAGTGCTGAAGATGTTGAACACGCAGTGAGCGCTGCACGTAACGCATTCAAAACATGGAGCAAAACGTCACCTGCAGAGCGTCAAGCCCTCTTATTAAAAATCGCAGATCGTTTAGAGCAAGAGCAAGAACGCTTTGCTTGGATTGAATCGCTTGATAACGGTAAGCCACTCAATGAGTCGAAAAACATAGATTTACCTGCCTCTATTGACCATTTTCGATATTTTGCAGGCGTGATACGCTCTCATACCGATGAAAGTGCCATCCTAGACGAAAATACCATTAGCCTTGTTATTCGCGAACCTATTGGTGTTGTGGGCCAAATTATTCCATGGAACTTCCCATTATTAATGGCAGCATGGAAATTGGCACCAGCGATTGCGGCAGGTGATACCGTGGTTATTAATCCAGCAACACTGACTTCCCTTTCATTATTAGAGCTAGGTCGTATTTTAAATGAGATATTACCAGCTGGTGTGATCAATATTGTTACAGGGCGCGGTTCTGTCGTAGGACAAGCTATTTTAGAGCATCAAGATATTGATAAACTTGCGTTTACAGGTTCTACCAATGTGGGCTATACCGTAGCAGAAGCCGCAGCGAAAAAAATGGTTCCAGCAACATTGGAATTAGGCGGTAAATCAGCCAATATCGTGTTCCCTGATGCAAACATGAAAAAAGCGGTCAAATATTCAGCATTGGCAATCTTGATGAACCAAGGACAAGCTTGTGAATCAGGTTCACGTTTGTTCTTACATAAAGATATTCATGATGAATTTTTGAAAGCATTAAAAACTGAATTTGAGAGTATTCGTGTCGGTGACCCACTTGATCCGAATACGCAAATGGGTACACAAGTTAGCCAAGATCAAATGGATACTATCTTAGGCTATGTTGAACTCGCTAAAAAAGAAGGTGCGACAGTATTAACAGGCGGTGAACGTATCACCGGTGAAGGTTATGATGATGGTTTCTTTGTTCGCCCTACTATCATTATCAATGCCACAAACCAAATGCGTGTTGCTCGTGAAGAAATTTTTGGACCTGTATTATGTGTTATCCCATTTGATAATGAAGATGAAGTTATCGACATGGCAAACGACTCTGAATATGGACTAGGTGGTGGTGTTTGGACTCAAGATATTAACCGTGCCTTACGTGTTGCAAAAGCAGTAAGAACTGGTCGTATGTGGGTTAACACTTATCACGAACTCCCAGCTCACGCACCATTTGGGGGTTACAAGAAATCAGGTTTAGGACGTGAAACACATAAAATGATGTTAGATGCTTATAGCCAAGTGAAAAATATCTTCATCAGTATGAAAGAATAAGATTTTCTCTCTTTTCTAAATTCTTATAAATATAATATCTATACTCATCTCTTCGCCTTCTCCCCAGAAGGCTTTTTATTATCTATAATTTCTCACACCTCAAGTTATTACCATAAAAAAACCGCATCCTTATCGCTATAAAGTATGCGGTTTTATGTTGTGTTGTTAGCCAATAAGTAAAAACGAGTTACTCTGCTTCGGCTTCTTTTTTGCTCACTGAGTGAGTTTCTTTATCTAATTCAATATTATCAGCGTTAACATCTTTTATATGATCTCTTGTTAAGCGATAAACAACAGGGCTTAATAACGCTAATGCAATTAAGTTAGGGATCGCCATCATTGCATTGAGTGTATCAGCCAATAACCACACAAATTCTAATGATTGTGTTGCCCCAACTGGTAACGCAATCAGCCAAGCAATACGAAATGGCATAATAGCTTTAGGTCCAAACAGGTATTGCACACATTTTTCACCGTAAAAACTCCAGCCTAAAATCGTGGTAAATGCAAAAATAGCTAATGCAATTGCCACAATATAGTTACCACCCGGAATAGCGATAGAGAATGATGCGGCGGTTAATGTTGCACCACTTTGCCCTGTTAACCATTGTCCTGTGATAACAATAGTTAATCCTGTAACAGAGCAGACAATGATGGTATCAATAAAAGTTCCCAGCATCGCAATCAAACCTTGGCGAACAGGATTTTGTGTTTTTGCCGTCGCATGGGCAATAGGTGCACTACCCAATCCCGCTTCATTTGAGAAAACACCACGCGCAACACCAAAACGGATCGCAGCCCAAACAGCTGCACCTGCAAAACCACCTTGAGCAGCAACTGGTGTAAATGCAGATTTAACAATAAGGATAATAGCATCTGGGATCGCAGTCACATTCAGTGCTAAAACAACAATACCTGCACCAAAATAGCCAACGGTCATAATAGGAACTAATTTACCGGCAACATCAGCAATACGTTTAATGCCACCAATGAGTACAGCACCGACTAAAACAACGAGCACAATAGCGGTAATTGTCGTCGAAATACCAAAATTACTTTCCAGTACATCAGCCACAGAGTTTGCTTGTACTGTATTACCAATACCAAAACCTGCAAAACTCCCAAAGACAGCAAAAACAGTACCTAGCCAAACCCAATTTTTACCTAAGCCATTTTTGATGTAATACATTGGCCCACCGACATAGTTTCCATATTTATCAACTTCACGAAAACGTACAGCAAGCACGGCTTCTGAATATTTGGTTGCCATTCCCACTAATGCGGTCATCCACATCCAGAATAATGCACCTGGACCACCTAAGACAACAGCTGTTGCAACACCAGCAATATTACCCGTTCCTATAGTGGCGGATAGTGCGGTCATCAACGCATTAAATGGTGATATCTGACCTTCGCCTCTTTTATCATTTTTTTCAAATAACAGCTTAAATCCTGTACCTAATTTCCTAATAGGTAAAAAGCCAAGTCGAAACTGCATAAAAAGGCCGATACCGAGAATACCGACAAGCATCGGAACTCCCCATACCACGCCATTTATAGCGCTTAATATATTAGTGATAAAATCCATAAATTACCCTTTTTCGTCCAAATGTTATCTAAATATGTATTTTTTGTTATCAATTACACTAAAGATGAAAAAGTGAAAATATGCTAGAAAAAAAAACGACTAATTTTAAAATTGACTGAGTTATGTGAGAAATATCACTTCATTATTAAATTACGCTATCATTAGGTTCATCGTTACAATACTTCAGTCAAAGTTATGCATAATCATAAATCAGCACAAAATACCCAAAATGAACGTCGTTTTAATCTGTTCAGAAAAGCGCAAGAAACCAACCTTGCACCACTAAAAATCCTACTACTATCCGCTGTGGTTGGCTCGCTAGCTGGATTAGTGGGCGTTTTATTTGAAAAAAGTGTTAGTTGGGTAATTCATTTTCGACAAGAAGAACTGATGAAAACCTTTACTAATCCTTATATTCTGGCAATAAGTACTTTGCTTTTTTCCTCTATTTTAGCAATGCTGGGATATTATTTAGTCAAGAAGTTTTCACCCGAATCGGGTGGCTCTGGAATACCTGAAATTGAAGGTGCGATGATAGATATTCGCCCTGTTCGTTGGTGGCGAGTATTACCTGTAAAATTTATTGCCAGTATTGGAACTTTAGGCTCTGGTATGGTGTTAGGACGAGAAGGTCCAACGGTTCAATTAGGTGCCAATATCGGCCAGCTCGTAAATGATATTTCTCGAGTAAAAGATAAAGAGTCACGCCACACGTTATTAGCAACTGGTGCAGCCGCAGGATTAACCGCTGCTTTTAATGCACCTCTAGCGGGTATTTTATTTATTATTGAGGAGATGCGACCTCAATTTAAATACAGTCTTATTTCAATTAAAGCAGTCTTTATTGGCGTTATTATGTCTTGCATTGTTTTTCGCCTATTTAATGGTGAAGGCGGTGTTATTCATATCGGTAAATTTTCATCCGCACCACTCAATACACTCTGGCTGTATTTAGTTTTGGGTATGTTATTTGGCATTATTGGCGTTATATTCAGTAAGCTACTTTTTTATGTCCAAACCCAATTTCAGCGTTTCTATCAAGATAAAACATCACGCTTTGTTTTAACTGGTGGCATCATCGGTGGGCTTTGTGGCTTATTAGCATTAATTATTCCTGAAATAACTGGCGGTGGATTTAGTATTATTCCTGCGCTGAGTACGGGACAATATTCCCTGATTGCGCTATTACTTTTCTTTGTTTTACGAACGATCACATCTATTGTCAGTTTTGCCTCTGGTGCTCCTGGCGGTATATTTGCACCCACTCTGGCACTAGGTACTCTATTTGGCAGTGCATTCGGATTAACTGCAACCTTACTTTTCCCCGATTATCAAATTCAAATCGGTACATTTGCTATTGCAGGAATGGGCGCATTATTTGCGGCAACGGTAAGAGCACCACTAACAGGGATCGTCCTCGTATTAGAAATGACCGATAATTATCAACTTATTCTGCCTATGATTATTACCTGCTTAGGAGCAACGATGTTGGCGCAACTATTAGGTGGTCGCCCTATTTATACGGTTTTATTAGAACGCATATTACAAAAGTCTGAAGAAAAAGAACAAACAGACCAATCCCTCGACATTAAAAGCGATAAATCACCACAACAATAAAATTCGCTTAAACAAATAAAAAATACCCCAAAGTTGGTGCCCAACTTTTGGGGTGCAGTTCATTATTTGGGGTATTTAAAAAGAGATGATAGTTCTTAACTATTTTTTGCGTGCGATTAAAGTAGCAAAATTTAAGGCGATACGATTGCCATTTGCATCTGTTTTATGTAAATGTCCTGGATCCTCATTATATTTAATAATTTCCCAGTCTTTATAATAATCAGCTAATTCGTTTGGACGTAAAAAGGTTTTAAATGGAATTTCAGCTGGATCACTATTTGGCGTTTCAACAGGGCAAACAATCACATTAATACCGTTAGAGTTGGTACATTCCTGCATATTTTTAATAATACTTTCAATACGTTCCCGTTGGCAGAACATCAATACAACAGTTGAAAGAATAATATCGTATTTCTCAGTAAGTGAAGCTTTATTTATATCATATAAGCCACTTTTTACAGCCAATCCTGTTTTGGTTTTAACTGTTTCAATAGCATCAATATGTGAAGCATTAATATCTAACGCCGTCACATCATAACCTTGAGACGCTAAATAGAAGCTGTTTCGACCACGACCAGCACCTAAATCTAACACCTTGCAAGGCTGAGTAAACGTTGCCATATAACGTACTTCAGAATGCGGTAATGATAAGTCGTTTTCTTTAAATAGCTTATCTTCTGGGGCACATAAAAAAGAGAGTTGGCAACGTACATCATCACTGGCTTTATCTATTTTATGCCACTGTTGAGGTTGAATTAAAGGTGGCTGATCCTCAGTATTACACTCAACTGAAATTTGTGAACCATCATCATTAAAAACAACAAATGTCATGTTGCCTTGCAGTACTCGCATTTGGGCATAAGTGCCTTCCTTTGTATTGTGACGTTCTAATAACGCTAAAGGAATGGATGTACGAGTCCACTCTGGCATTGTTTTATAACTTACAAGTTCCATAATTCAACCTCAATTAAGATGCATTTTAAATACATCTTATGGCAATCATTATCATTCGTAAAGAAGGTTTTATCAAAACTATGATTTTAAATATTTGTTTAAAAGCAAATCAGTCACATCTGAGGAGGAAATAGATTCACCACATAAAACTTTCATCATAATTTCTTTGCCTAATGATGCTAAAGAAAACAGCATATCAGGACGTAATCGGCTGATCTTATCCCTATTTTCATCTTGATTAATAATGGTGATCAATTTGGCATCAACATTAGAACATTCTTGGATAGTCAGCAAAATAAAGGTATTTTCTGCATCACTTTCAGATAAAGTAACAACCCAACTTGCTTTCGCAATATTGGCAGATAGCAATGTTTTAAGATTAGTTGGATCACCTTCAATAATATTGGCTTGCGCGTCATAAGAGGCTTTACTTTTATCGGTACAAATCGCAATGACAGGTTTCCCTTGTTCTCTTAACCCTTTTTCTAATTGAGAAGCTAATGCCGATGAACCAATAATAATAAAATGATTATGCATTTTAGCGATCCTTTTCTTAACAATATCGCGAGTACCGCGCGCAAGAAATCCCATGACATACACAATGGAAGTAGTAAAAACAGTTATTCCCAAGATAACAACAGTGAGAGTAAAAATACGTGCATTCGTGCTAATTGGCACAATATCGCCAAACCCTAGTGTCGTCATGCAGACAATAGAAAAATAGAACGCATCCATCAATGTTGTAATATGTGGCTTAAATTCATCACCAATATAAAGACTTCCCAACATTGAGAATAACAGCAAAGAAAAAATACAGATAAAAGCCACAAAACCAGCACTGGTTAAACTATGATGCGGAAATGCGCGCCAACTGATTAATAACCCAATCGCTAAAATAAAAGAAAAATAAGCCTGAATGCCAATTTGCTGATAAACCGCAACATCAAGAAAAACAATGGTAGCTAATAAAATCAAGGAAACACACCACGCGATCCTCGCCCCTAGATACATAAATATTGAGAGCAAGATTAACGCACAAGCCAACATCACCTTTGGTATATCGAGGAGTTTTAATACCCCTAATGATTTAAGCCATGCAGAAAACCCGTGTATTTCCCAATCCAGATAAATACCACGAGACAACAAAATGGAGTAAATGATAAAAATACCATTCAAGATAAGTAATAAAGACATCATTTTTCTCGTCACTTTAGATGTCTCTATTACATGTAGTATTACAGATAGTTTCATATTAGGTATTGTGAATATTCCACTAGTTATTTAAAGGGATATTATCTAATCCTTGAAATTTAAAAGGCTCTGCGGGTTTGAAATGACGGGTTGCATTAGCAGAATAGATGATTGATTGCTCCTCACCTAATGGTAATGTCATCACTTTCCCACTCTCTTTTGAAAAATCGATTTCCTTTAAATTAACCCAAAAGGTATTCGGTGATAATGCTGATTCGAAAAAATATAATTGGTTTTTATGATCAGCCACGGTTCTCCAGCGTGTGGATGAAATTTCTGGTGATTCAGCTGTACTTAATCCATAAGGTACAGATACATTTCTAATCACACCAAATACGCTAGCGAGAGATTTTTTACTCGATTGAGCTTTAGGAATGGCATTCACATAAAAAGAAGCTCGGGCAAAACGATCTGAAGCACGATTCGTCCCTGGTAACATCACGGTTCCACCGATTTGTTGCCAATAACTATTCAACGCTAATTGTTCTGAAAAAATAGGAGAATTCGTCATCACTTGATACTCTTTACTGTGATGAATCACTTGTTTACCATTTATATATTCAATAATGGCGCTATCTCCCGTTGCATCTGAAAGCGAAAGATGCAGTGTTGCCATTCTATCTTGTCCAGGAACTTTATCCGTCAATACAATAAAAGGCTCACTCTCTAATGCATTCACGGCTTCTTCAACTGAAGCAAAATTATCTAACACATACTGCGCCCAAGCTGAAATTGACAATGCGGGTTTATCTTTGGAATATGTTGGATAATCAGATTCCGCCAACCACAATAAATTAGCCACCAAGCCTTTTTCATTCATCCCATCTGTGGTTGAGATATCGTAACCTGATGCGATAACGCTACCATATTTAGATACCCACTTAATCGAATTATCGCCTGCCTCTCCTGATCGCTGCATACCTTGCGGAAATATCCATAAATTCGTTCCTATATCATATTTCCAATCCATCGAACGAGCCGTAATAATTTGGTTATTATCACCTAAGTAAACAACTCGAGTGCAGGCATCCACCTCTGCAATACCCTCCATTAAAAATCCAGATACAAGTAGAGTACCTAAAAAAGTATGACGTAATTTTCTCATCATTGGTTCTTTTCCTGTGAAATAAATGATTAGATTAGGAGAATATTTTCTTCGTATTTCTCTTTTTGCTCTTCCTTAAAATAGATAAAATCGCTAATTAATTTCGATTAATTAAGTACAAAACAAGAACAATTTCCTAAGTATAAGACAATTAATCTTATTTACGCATAAAAAAACCGATGCCTTAATGCATCGGTTTATAAATCATCTAGATTTTTTTGAGCACAATAACTCAATGAAAAAGCCAGTAATTACGCTTTTTTCACACCTTCAACAGAGATAATTAATTCTGCTTCTTGTGCTTTTGGTCCTAAGTCTGATTTAAAATTAAACTCTTTCAGATTAACTTTACCTGTTGCTTCAAAACCAGCACGGTAACCTTTCCAAGGATCAGTACCTTCGCCAATTAATTTGGCATTTAATGAAACAGGTTTAGTCACACCATTTAATGTTAAATTACCTGTTACTACATAGTTTTCGCCATCACGAGTAACTTGGGTTGAGACGAATCGAGCTTCAGGATATTTGCTTGCATTAAAGAAATCAGCGCTACGTAAGTGCTTATCACGTTCTGCGTGATTAGTGTCTAAGCTTCCTGTTTTAATCACAACATCAACTTTGTCTTTTGATGGATCTTCTTTATCGTAACTAAATGTACCATCGAAATCTTTAAAAGTGCCATATAACCAGCTATAGCCTAAATGTTGGATACGGAACTGTACAAATGCGTGTTGGCCTTGTTTATCAATAGCATAATCTGCTGCTAAAGCAGTACTTGCATTTAATAACAACGCACCTGCTGTTAAACCTAATAAAGCTTTCTTAAACATTGTTATCTCCATAATTTCATTTTATAAGTTTAATTATTTAGTCCGCATTCCTAGCATGCGTTTTAACGTGACATCTTTATCAATAAAGTGATGTTTTAAAGCACCAGCAGCATGTAATAGCGATAACAAAACCACTGCCCAGGCTAAATAAAGATGAATATCGCCCGCTAAATCCGCTTGTTCGGCTTCTCCTGTAAAAATGGCAGGCACAGAAAACCAATCAAATACAGATATAGCTTGTCCATCAGCGGTCGAAATTAAATAACCACTAATCAGAATAGAAAATAAGATTAAATATAAAAGCATATGTGCAATATGAGCACTAATGCGTGTCAATTTACTGTAACTTGATAAAGCTTTAGGAGGCGGAGAGATCCAACGCCATATCACACGCACGATCAAAATAATAAATAAAAGAATACCAATGCTCTTATGTATTTCAGGTGCAGAATGATACCAGCTATCATAATACCCTAGCGTCACCATCCACAGCCCTAAAGCAAACATACCATAGACAGTAAGCGCCACCCCCCAGTGTAAAAGGAGTGACAAGTGCCCATAGCAAGACGCATTATTTCGCCATTGCATAATAAAAATCCAATAGTTTCTAATTCATTAAAATAATGTTATCTAGTTTAGTGTATTGAGGATAAATTGTTAGTCCATAATTCAACAAATAATTTGCTTATCATTATCAATAATAATCAATAAGTAATAAGCTCTTATTAGTCACTCTGTTGACTATCTAATCAATGACATTGTTGGATCAGTTTTTTTCAAAATAAGATAGGTATATTGGCAGGTGTTTATATACATAATAAAAAACATAAAAATAGGAATAAAAAATAATAAGCAAAATAATATCAATACAACAATTGTCTAACTATAAAAACAATTGTATCTTTCACTTATCCTAAATTAGAACTTATTAAGCAAAATACAATAATAATTAGAGGAACCGTAAAAAAAACGGACAACCAGCGCATTTCGCGTACAACACCAAAAATAATACCAACAATACAAATAAAAAATATAACTGGCATCATTTCTGAGTAATGATCATGGCAATAGTGCATTAATAAATTAATCCACGAGTGATCGTTTTGCATATAAAAACTTCAACCAATGAAAATAAATTTTAATTAAGATAGTGATAAATTACTATCATTAACAAATAAAACAAGCGTCGTATTATAAATATCAATCATCGCGCACAAAGATATTAAAACACTTAACATTTCAAATAGAGATAACATTGATAATAAAAAATAACAATCTAAGCTAAATTTTCAAAAAAATAAAACAAACAAGGTCAAATAAAATAAAATCTTTCTAATGAAGCCAATATCATTATTAATATCACATTAGTTAATTTGAAATAATAATTTCATTTAAATTCAAATAAAGAAAATTAATTTCGCAAGGTTATAATAAAATTAATAAAGAATAAATAAAATAGAGTTTTAAACATCGAATAATTACCTTTAGGTCATTAATTTACTTGAAATTAACTCTATATTTCATTTTAATTACTATTAGCTAAAAACATTCAAATGCCACGCAAAAAACACTACAATTACAATAGTATTTTTATTGAGGGCACTATGTCTACTGCAACAAATCTGAATGAACTACAGGAACAAGTTCGCTCCCGCTATAATGGATTAAGTAAAAGGCTACAGCAGGTTGCACATTATCTACTTGATAATAAAAACAGTGTGGCATTTGATACAATTGCGATCCTTGCAGATAAAGCAAATGTTCCTCCATCGACATTAATTCGTTTTGCCAACGCATTTCATTTCAATGGCTTCAATGAAATGAAACAATTATTTCAAAATCACTTGATGAATGAAATGGTAAATGAAAATTTAACTTATAAACAAAAATATAAAGAGGAGCCTCCTAATCTGAATGAGCCAGCCTATATTTTGCAAGAATTTGCACAAGCAAATAGCCATTCATTGCAACAATTGGCAAATCAGACTCACAGAGAAATGTTAAATAAAACATTACAATTACTCGAACACGCTGACACAATTTATATTTGTGGCTTTCATCACTCATTCAGTGCTGCAAGCTATTTTTTTCATGCTCTCTCGCATATCCCTTGTGAGACTGTTTTTGTCAACAGCCTAGGCGGGATGTACAAAGAGCAATTAAGAAATATTACACATCGTGATGTGCTCTTTGGTATTCATTTCCATCCGTATTCAGATGAAATGCAAAAAATGTGTGAAATGGCAACTTACAAAGAAGCAAAACAGATTATTGTTACTGATAGTCCAATTAGCCCATTAGCGAGTTTAAGCGATGTTTGTTTAACTGTTAAAGAAGCTCAAATAAAAACCTTTCGTTCTCAAACTTCAACAATGTGTCTGCTACAAGCAATCTCTGTCGCTTTTGCTTTTAGAAAAAAACATTAATAACTTTTTTTATCCTAAACTGCATCTTAAGTAAGATGCAGTTTTTTATAAAATAAATTTTTTTAAATACTATTTAATGAACTATAACTATTGATCAAATATTAAATAGCTTAGTATTTTATTTAAAACTATTTTTAAGAGTAAATACAGAATGTTTTATTTGTGATGAGAAAAGTAATCATTTAGCATTAATTCATACCACTAAAGATCATTAAAGGATTAAATTAAATGTTATTTAAAAAATTATTTTTAATTGTTTTCTTATTTCCAAATTTCTCCTATTCAAACACAAACTTAATCAAAGAAAATAAAGAAGATCCAATAATCATTAATATCCCTAGTATTTCATTAGGCGATAAAAGTAATGCATCAGGTAACGGTTCAATTGCAATAGGAACAAATAGCCAAGCTAAAAATACACACTCAGTTGCTATTGGCGCTAATTCATTAGCAACGGAAGAAAATACAGTCTCATTTGGAAACATTGAAAATAAACACACTTCACGATTAGTTAATATCAGTGAAGGAAAAAATAATACTGATGCCGTTAACTTTGCTCAAGCTAAAAAGTTGGTTGATAAAAATAAAATAGCAACAAACAACACCATTAATCAGCTAAAGAGAACGGTCAGTACAGATATCAGTAATCTCAAAACCCATATTAATGATTTTGATAATTATTATAAAAAAAGACAGGCTGAAATCACAGATTCAATTGCAAATTTAGACAAAGAAATTATCGCGTTAGAAAAAAAAGTATTTGCTGGCATAGCTTCATCAGTTGCAATGACTAGCATTCCTTATCTTGCTCATCACACTTTAAGTGGCGGAATTGGTATTAGTAATTATCGGACAGGAACAGCATTTGCTGGAGGTGTACAATATAAACCAAATAACGATATTGCATTTCGATTAAACTCATCCATTAATAGTGAAAAAGAAATTATTATTGGCGGTGGATTAGCTTATGGTTGGTAAACAATTTTCTCTTCTATAATCAGATTATTAAAAAATAACTTTATAATTAAAGCAGTAATAATTTAAGTAATATTACTGCTTCTTTATAAAAAAGAATTTCAATTGACAATAAATAAATCATCTAAAGAAAAATTGATAAGTTTAACTTTAGTATTTCTAACATATTTTTTGTAATATACATTATTTTTTATATACTAGGATTATAAGCCAGAGCAAAAAGGAATAAAAAATGAATTATATATTTCAAAAAATGACCGCTAAAGATATAAGTGCAGTAGCACTATTATTACAGGCAAATTCTGAATCTCAACAAGGTGGATTATATGGTGAATATCCTCTAAATAAAGTTGAGGCTATGTATCAAAATAGCACTAACGCCATTGTTGCACTTTACCAGGAAAATATCATTGCTGTTGTTTTTAGCTTTCCTGTTACCTCTTTTTCGATCCCTCCAATTGCTCAAGCTATTAACCAATACTTTCCAGAAATAACACAAAACAATTGGTTTTACGGCCCCGTTTGTATTGATAAATCGCACCGAGGAAAGTCACTATTAAAAAATCTCTACCAACAGATCTGTTCTCTACATGGCGGGCACCCTATCGCATTTGTTAATAGCGAAAATATTCGGTCACTAAAAGCACACCAAAAATTGGGCATGGAGGTCGTTAAAAACTTTGAGTTTAAAGGCACATCATGGTGGATCATTAAAGGACAATGAAAACAAACGAAAGAAAAATGCTTACACTTTCTGTTATCCTATTTACCAGCTAAAAATGGAGGCTTTTAGATATTTTTGCTACCATCATCACAAAACAAATAATATCCATATAAATCAATACAATAAATAAAACAATAAAAAATTAATCTATTCTTAACAATATTCCAACTCCTATTTTAGCTGTCAAATTGCTTACAATTTGACATCATTCTGTGATCTCCCTTTCAATTCTTGATCTTTCGTTAACTTACTTTTTGATCTTATACAAAAGTATAAATAAGATAAAAGACACCAATTCGAAAGTAAACGTAAAATAGGAGGAAGCAATGACTGTTTCCCGCAGAACTTTTATCAAAGGACTCGCAGCCAGCGGTGCGGCAATGTCTGTTTCTACCCCTGTTCTTGCTAATTCAGGGAGCTCTACGCCTAACAAACCAACGCGCCCAGAAAACGCACCTAATTTATTAATTGTTTTTCCTGATGAAATGCGTGCTCACGCTCTGCAGTTTATGGGGGAAGATCCTTCAATTACACCTAATCTTAATAAATTTGCGAAGCAAGCCAAAGTAATGACACAAATGGCATCAAACTATCCTTTGTGTTCTCCTTTTCGCGGCATGTTTATGACAGGACAATATCCTGTACGCAATGGCATTACAGGTAATGCTCATGATTACGGTGGAAAAGTGGGTATTGATTTATCGCCTTATGCAAAATGTTGGTCGGATGTTTTAAAATCTCTCGATTACAGCACAGGCTATATTGGTAAATGGCACCTTGACGCACCTTACGAACCGTTTATTAAAAGTTACAACAATCCAATGGAAGGTCGTTATTGGAATGAATGGGCAGCACCAGATAGACGTCATGGTTTTGATTTTTGGTATTCTTATGGCACTTATGATTTACATTTAAAACCAATGTATTGGGCAAACGATACCCCTCGTGATAAGCCAATTTACATTGATCAATGGGGACCTGAACATGAAGCTGATATGGCAATCAAGTTCCTCAAAAATGAAAATAATCAATTTAGAGATAATTCAAAACCATTTGCATTAGTGGTTTCAATGAACCCTCCTCATTCACCTTATGATCAAGTACCGAAGAAATACCTCGATGCTTATCAAGGTAAGACGTCAAAAGAGCTAAATACACGCCCTAATGTACAGTGGGATACTGAATATCAAGAAGGCTATGGACCTCAATATTTCAAAGAATATATGGCAATGGTCAACGGTGTTGATGAGCAATTTGGTCGCATCGTAGATGAATTAGAAAAACAAGGTCTTGCAGATAATACTCTTGTTGTTTTCTTCTCTGATCATGGCAGTTGCTTAGGGGCAAATGGACAAGCAACAAAAAATAATCCTTATGAAGAATCTATGCGTGTTCCTATGATGTTTCGTTTACCGGGTAAAATTAAACCAGGCACTGACGATGCATTAATGTCAGCACCTGATATTTACCCAACTATCTTAGGGCTACTTGGTTTATCGGAATGGATCCCTGATTCCGTAGAAGGTACTAATCTTGCAGATAGGGTAGTCACAGGCAAAGGCGACACAGCAAATTCTCAGCTTTATCTCTTTATTCCTTATGGTGAACCTTCATTCGGTAAACGAGGTGTCAGAACCAAAACTCATACTTTGGTTATAGATAGACAAGATGGACAACCATTAAAATATACTTTATATGACAATGTGAACGATCCATATCAAATGAAAAATGTTGCCAAAGATAATATGCCTTTAATTGAGAAGTTAATTAAAGAAGAATTAACCCCTTGGTTGGAAAAAACAGGAGATTCTTGGCGCGCCACTGAATTTATTACGGCTACAACTAATAAATTAAATAAAACAATATCAACATGTAAAGAGAAATAATAAAAATATCTGCGCCATAATATTATGGCGCTATATATAAACCCAATTCGCTGATATAAAAATCCTTTTAATAAAACAAAGGGAAAGATGTCCTACACCTAAAAATTGACACAAATAAAAGCGAATAAAGAATTGGATATATACCATGAACAAACTTCGTATTGCTCTTTTTTTACCTCTTCTTGGCTTAGGTTTAACTTCTTTTCATTCTCAAGCAGCTAATGTCAACGCCATGTTTTCGTGGGAAACAGCAGATTACGATACACCAAATAACTATGCTGGTTATCGTGTAGATTTTAATATTAATCCAGATAAGTCTAACTGGTATTTCGATGTTGGTTTTCGTCAACGTGAGCATGATAATAAAAACCGTTATCAGCGTTATGATTTACAGGGTAGCTATCGTTTTAAATTAAATAATGGTTGGATCCAACCTGGTTTAAAAGTACGTCAAGATCTCACTAACTATGATAATGGAAGTCGATTAACTATTGATTTCTATGAATCAAAAACCAATTACCAATTTCCAATCAATAAAAATTGGGTTTTAACGGGTAGCGTTTTATTTGGCTTACAAAAGAAAGAAGATAAACGCAGTAATGGTGTCACAAACACGGATTACTTAGGATGGGAAATTGAACCTGGCCTACGCTATTTTGTCACTCCTAATATTAATACAACCGTTGCTTATTTTGATGGTGGTAAGCAAGCTATTCGACACGAAGAATATGACACAAAAGAAACAAACCACAATCAGCAATTACGTATGTATGTTAACTGGACAACGCCAATAGGATTAATTGTTTCTCCATCAATGCGTAAATCTATTTTTGGAAAAATAGAAGATAGAACAAATAAAGGTGTTTATGTCGAAAAAGATATGACCCGTTATACCCTACAAATGGCTTATCAAATATCACCTCAATGGCGAGTCATGACGGAATATTATAATGAACGAGTTGAAAATAAAAATGATGGTAGTAAATCAACTCAGGATTATTTCAAAGTTTCATTCCGAGCAACATTCTAATAATTAAAATCATATAATTGTTCATGGAGTTATATTGTGAAAAATAAAAAATTGTTATTTTTGAGCGCTGCTATTTTATCAGCTATTTATGGTTCTGCGTGGGCTGCTGATTGTGATCCTAATTTAAATATCTGTGAAACCGTTAATGTTAATAATGGCAATAATGCTCAAATAGATAAAGATGTCACAGTTTCACAAGGTGATGGCGTTGTATTTAATGGTTCATCAACAGAATATAAAGCTCAAGCAATCACAAAAAATATTACCGTAACGGGTGATGGAGCCAGTGCAATCAAAATAAATCAGGGTGCCTCTTTTAGCAGTAATATTAATTTAAATGGTGCTAACGTCACCAGTGAAAATGGTACAGCAATACTTGTTGAAGGCAATTTTCCAAAACGAGGTACTGGTGTTTATATTAGAGACGGCGCCATTATTCGAGGAAAAACAGCGGCTATTGACTTTAGAACACTGAATACAGGTTTTAGAAGTGATGTAAATGGTGAGATCCACGGTGATATTCTAGGAAATGGTCACGTTGACACTAAAATAAACTTTGCTTATCAAGGTGGTGCTCAAAATGCTTTATTTGATGGATACAAAATCACAGGTGTTCCATTAATTGAAAATCATGGCAATTTAACTATCCAAGGAAAAGATAGAACAATTCATTGGGAAGGTAATTTCATGAATAAGGAAAATAGTCAGCTTATTTTCCGCCTTGATGATAATACCAATACTGATGACGCTATTCTCCATGTTGATGGTGATGTCACCTTTAAAAAAGGTAGCCAAGCCAAATTAGATTTTAAAGGAACCAGTGTCGATAATATCATTAACAAAGATATCGTATTAATTTCTTCAAATTCCGCCATTAAAGACGAAGCTGGTATCACCGTTACTGATGCTAATGCCATTGCACCTGATGTTTCTCCTTTATTAGAAAAAACAGATTCATGGTTAGAAACCACACCGCCGAATATTAGTGGTGGCGTTAGTGGCAATCAGTTAGTTGCACGTTATGGTATTAGTTATGAAGGCGGCAATAATTTTATTAGTGCAGCAGAACGTGGCAATGTAAGTGAAAATGGATTAGCTGCAGCAAACTTTGTTATTCCAACCGTATTAAATGAATTTAATAATACGCGTAACCAAATCTCAGATGAAGCACTGAGTTTATTAGTCGCCGCAGGAAATGACGATAATAATATTGCCGCATTATCGAATGATTTAGCCCCTATCGCTGATGGTAGTGATATTCAAGCGGGATTAATCATGGTTGAAGATATGCGCAATAATATTGCTCATCGCTATTTACGCTATGATAACCAATTACCTATTGAAGAAAGAGAAGCTGGCTGGAATAGCTGGGCTAATATGCTGTACGGTTACGGTACACAAAGTAATCAAGGTGGCATTAACGGTTACAACACTTACCGCACAGGTATTCAAATCGGTACTGATTACGAAATTAATCAAGATGCTCTTATCGGCGTTTCTTTGGCTTATAACTACGCCAAAGCTGACGCGAAACAACGTAACGCAAGTAAAGAAATTAACCATTTTGAATTTATGCCTTACATCGGTTGGTATAGTGACACATTATTCCTAAACGGTAATTTAAATATTGGTTATTACACTGTCGATAGCGAGCGAGATATCGGCGGCAATACCGGATGGCAAGGAAATACCAAAGCAAAAGGTGATTATTCTGGTGTGCAATTAGGTTATCAGATTAATGCAGGAACCTATTTTGATTTTGATTTCATCCATATTAAACCAATGCTGACTTACCAATATCAATGGCTAAATATTGATTCGTGGGAAGAAACAGGTTCGGCATTATCAATGCGTACTTATGGTCAACGCTACGCAGTTAATCAATTAGGGGGATCTGTTGCTTTATGGAATAGCTATCAAACCTCTTATGGCAAATTAACACCATCACTTAATCTCCGTTATTTCAAAGATATTGCGGGGGAAAATAATATTAATCAACGCCACAGCCTCACTTATTTTAATACTGGAGGAAGCACTTTTGATATTAAAGGAAATGCCGTTGGCGGTGACATTATTAGTGCAGAATTAGGTGCCAATCTCGATATTACCAACACGCTAAATTTAGGCACAACGATGGGATATCAGCGTTATGACAAATTCAATGAAGGGCGCATTGGTTTTACTGTTAGCCAGCGTTTCTAAGGAGAATAAATATGCCGATATTTCGCTTTACTGCACTTGCCATGACGTTGGGGCTATTATCAGCCCCTTATAATGCAATGGCAGCAACAAACAATCCTGCATTTGATCCTAATAATCTGATGCAGTCTGAAATATATCATTTTGCCCAAAATAATCCGTTAGCTGATTTCACAACAGATAAAAACTCAACACTGACGTTATCTGATAAGCGTAGCATTATGGGAAGCCAATCCCTTTTGTGGAAATGGAAAGGTGGAAGTAGCTTTACTTTGCATAAAAAGCTGATTGTACCGACAGACAAAGAAGCCTCTAAAGCATGGGGACGTGCATCTACACCTGTTTTATCATTTTGGCTTTATAATGAAAAACCCATTGATGGCTATCTCACTGTTGATTTTGGTGAAAAACTCAACACCAACAGCGAAGCGCAAGCGGGCTTTAAAGTAAAACTGAATTTTACGGGTTGGCGCGCAGTGGGTATTTCACTAAATAACGACCTTGAAAACCGTGAAATGACATTAAATCCCATGAATACCTCGTCAGATGGCTCTCAAGATAGCGTCGGTCGTGCTTTGGGTGCAAATGTTGACAGTATACGATTTAAAGCCCCGTCTAATGTGGGGCAAGGCGAAATATATATCGATCGTATTATGTTTTCTATCGATGATGCTCGCTATCAATGGTCTGATTATCAAATAAAAACACGCTTATCAGAGCCAGAAATTCAATTTCACACCGTACAGCCTCAATTACCTGTAACACCTGAAAATTTAGCGGCAATTGACCTTATTCGCCAACGTCTTATTAATGAATTTGTGGGTGGCGAAAAAGAAACAAATCTCGCGTTAGAAGAAAATATCAGCAAGTTAAAAAGTGATTTTGATGCACTTAACATTCACACTTTAGCGGATGGTGGAATACAAGGGCGACATCTGATCACGGATAAACAAACCATTATTTATCAGCCAGAAAACCTTAATTCTCAAGATAAGTCGCTTTTTGATAATTACGTTATTTTAGGTAATTACACGACATTAATGTTTAATATCAGCCGTGCTTATGTTCTTGAAAAAGATCCGACACAAAAAGCCCAGTTAAAACAGATGTACTTATTAATGACAAAGCATTTATTAGATCAAGGCTTTGTTAAAGGGAGTGCATTAGTCACAACTCATCACTGGGGATATAGCTCTCGTTGGTGGTATATATCTACATTATTAATGTCTGATGCCCTAAAAGAAGCCAATCTACAAACTCAAGTTTATGATTCATTACTGTGGTATTCACGAGAGTTTAAAAGTAGTTTTGATATGAAGGTAGGAGCAAACAGTTCAGATTTAGACTATTTCAACACCTTATCTCGTCAGCACTTGGCTTTATTATTGCTAGAGCCTGATGATCAAAAGCGCATTAACTTAGTTAATACTTTCAGTCATTACATTACTGGTGCATTAACTCAAGTACCGCCAGGCGGTAAAGATGGTTTACGTCCTGATGGTACAGCATGGCGACATGAAGGTAACTATCCGGGTTACTCTTTTCCTGCTTTTAAAAATGCCTCTCAGCTTATTTATTTACTGCGTAGTACACCTTTTGCTGTTGGTGAAAGTGGTTGGAATAACCTGAAAAAAGCCATGGTTTCGGCATGGATCTACAGTAATCCTGAAGTAGGATTACCTTTAGCTGGGCGGCACCCGTTTAATTCACCGTCATTAAAATCGGTTGCTCAAGGCTATTACTGGCTTGCAATGTCTGCAAAACCATCACCTGATAAAACGCTCGCTTCTATTTATCTTGCCATTAGTGATAAAACGCAAAGTGAATCGAGCGCTATTTTTGGTGAAAATATTGCACCAGCAGCACTTCCTCAAGGATTCTATGCCTTTAATGGTGGTGCCTTTGGTATTCATCGTTGGCAAGATAAAATGGTGACACTAAAAGCGTATAACACCAATGTTTGGTCATCTGAAATTTATAACAAAGATAACCGCTATGGTCGTTATCAAAGCCATGGTGTAGCCCAGATAGTCAGTAATGGCTCACAGCTTTCACAAGGCTATCAACAAGAAGGTTGGGATTGGAATAGAATGCCAGGAGCAACCACTATTCATCTTCCTCTTAAAGAGTTAGATAGCCCTAAACCTCATACGTTAATGCAACGTGGAGAGCGTGGATTTAGTGGAACATCTGCCCTTGATGGTAAATATGGCATGATGGCATTTGATCTTATTTATCCTGCTAATCTTGAGCGTTTTGATCCTAACTTTACGGCTAAAAAAACTGTATTAGCGGCGGATAACCATTTAATTTTTGTCGGTAGCAATATTAATAGCAGCGATAAAAATAAAAATGTTGAAACAACGTTATTCCAACATGCCATTACACCAACATTAAATACCATCTGGATTAATGGGCAAAAAGTTGACAGTTTCCCTTATCAAACCACGCTAAAACAAGGTGATTGGATCATCGATAGCAACGGTAATGGCTATTTAATTACCCAAGCAGAAAAAGTGAATGTCAGTCGCCAACACCAGACCTCGGCTGAAAATAAAAATCGCCAACCAACAGAAGGGAACTTCAGTTCAGCGTGGATTGATCACAGCGTTCAACCTAAAGATTCCAGCTATGAGTATATGGTCTTTTTAGATGCGACTCCTGAAAAAATGAGAGAAATGGCAGAGAAGTTCCATGAAAATAATGAGTTATATCAGGTTCTTCGTAAAGATAAAGATGTTCATATTATTTACGATAAACTCAGCAATGTGACGGGATATGCCTTTTATCAATCTGCATCAATTGAAGATAAATGGATCAAAAAGGTTGATAAACCCGCGATTGTAATGACTCATCATCAAGGAAATACACTTACTGTCAGTGCCGTTACACCAGATTTAAATATGACACGGCAGAAAGCCGCAACACCTGTCACAATTAATGTCACCGTTAATGGAAAATGGCAGTCTGTGGATAAAGATGGTGAGGTAAAACATCGCGTTTCTGGTGAGAATACCGAACTCACTTTCACCAGTTATTTTGGTATTCCACAAGAAATTAAACTCTCACCTCTCCCTTGATTTAACCTTTAAAGGAACGCATTCGCGTTCCTTTTTTATTTGCAGGAAATCTGATTATGCTAATAAAACATCCTTTAGCCCATGCTATTACACTAAGTTTCTGCTTATCCTTACCCGCACAAGCATTACCTTCTCTTTCTCATGAACCTTTTGGTGATCTTTACCTCTTTGAAGGTGAAATACCAAATACATTAGTCACTTCAAATAGCAATCAATTATCGTTAAGTAAAGAACATGCCAAAGATGGCGTTCAATCACTCAAGTGGCAATATCAACCACAAGCAACATTAACACTTAATAATCAAGTAAATTATCAGGATGATAAAGATACCGCGACACCACTCACGTTTATGATGTGGATTTACAATGAAAAACCACAATCATCGCCTCTCACATTACAATTCAAACAAAATGATCAAGTGGCATTAAGTTTTGATACTCAACTTAATTTCACAGGATGGCGCGGTATTGCAGTTCCCTTTCGTGATATGAAAGGCACTGCAACAGGAAAATTGGATCAATTAGTCATTACGGCACCAAATCAAGCTGGAACTCTCTTTTTCGACCAAATTATTATGAGTGTACCGTTAGACAATCGCTGGGCAGTTCCTGATGATAATGTGCCTTATGTTAATAATGCAGTAAATACCATGGTCAGTAAAAACTGGAGTGCTTTACTGATGTACGATCAGATGTTTAAAGTGCATTATCCAACTCTAAATTTCGATACTGAGTTTCATGATGATCAAGCTGAAATGGCATCAATTTATCAGCGTTTTGAGTATTATCAGGGAATTAACAGCGATAAAAAAATCACCTCAGATATGCTAGATAAAAATTTAACACTCTGGGAAAAATTAGAATTAACACAACACGCTGATGGATCAATAACAGGAAAAGCACTAGATCACCCCAACCGGCAAAACTTTATGAAAGTTGAAGGCGTATTTAGTGAAGAGACGAAAAAAGCATTACTTGATGCCAATATGCTAAGAGATGTAGGTAAAACGCTTCTTCAAACTGCTATTTACTTGCGTAGTAATTCCTTATCAGTAGCCGATAGAAAAAAATTAGAAGATCTTTATTTATTAGGAACTCGTTACGTTCTTGAGCAAGGTTTTACACGAGGTAGTGGTTATCAAATTATTACTCATGTTGGATATCAAACCAGAGAGCTTTTTGATGCATGGTTTATTGGTCGTCATATTCTGGCAAAAAATCATCTTTTAGCGCCAACGCAACAGGCAATGATGTGGTACAACGCCACAGGCCGAATTTTTGAAAAAGACGATGAGATCGTTGATGCAAACGTTGATATTCTCAACACACAATTACAGTGGATGATAAAAAGCTTACTGATGTTGCCAGATTATCAACAACGCCAACAAGCCTTAGCGCAACTGCAAAACTGGCTAAATAAAACCATACTAAGTTCAAAAGGTGTTGCAGGTGGTTTCAAGCCTGATGGTTCTATTTTTCACCACTCGCAGCATTATCCAGCGTATGCGAAAGATGCTTTTGGTGGTTTAGCTCCTAGTGTTTATGCGCTAAGTGATTCCCCTTTCCGTCTTTCATCTTCAGCCCATGAGCGTTTAAAAGATGTGTTATTAAAAATGCGCATCTACACTAAAGAGACACAAATTCCCGTGGTATTAAGTGGCCGCCATCCTACTGGATTACATAAAATAGGGATCGCACCATTTAAATGGATGGCATTAGCCGGTACACCTGATGGCAAACAAAAATTAGATACCATATTGGCTGCGGCCTATGCAAAATTAGATAACAAAGACAGTTTTGAAGGTATTAAAGCTGAAAATGAACCCACTGGCGCATGGGCGATGAACTATGCTTCGATGGCGATACAGCGTAGAGCCTCTATTCAAGCCCCCCAACAAAGCTGGCTTGCTATCGCTCGCGGATTTAGTCGTTATCTTGTTGGTAATGAAAGTTATGAAAATAACAATCGTTATGGGCGCTACTTACAGTATGGTCAATTGGAAATCATACCCGCAAACTTAGCACAATCAGGATTTAGCCATGCAGGATGGGATTGGAACCGATATCCGGGTACCACGACAATTCATCTTCCTTATGATGAACTTGAAGCAAAATTAAACCAATTACCGAGTGCAGGTATTGAAGAAATGTTGCTTTCAACAGAAAGCTATTCTGGTGCAAATACATTAAATAATAACAGTATGTTTGCCATGAAATTACATGGTCACAGCAAATATCAACAACAAAGCTTAAGAGCTAATAAATCCTATTTCTTATTTGATAATAGGGTTATTGCATTAGGATCGGGCATTGAAAATACGGACAAACAACATAAAACAGAAACCACACTGTTCCAATTTGCTGTTCCTAAATTACAATCTGTGATAATTAATGGCAAAGAAGTGAATCAATTAGGTACTCAATTAACTTTAAATAATGCAGATACTTTAATTGATCCTGCGGGTAACTTATATAAGCTCGCTAAAGGTCAAACTGTAGAGTTTAGTTATCAAAAACAACATTCACTCGATGATAGAAATTCAAAATCAACAGAACAACTATTTGCAACAGCCGTGATCTCTCATGATAACGCACCTAGTGATGCGACTTATGAGTATGCGATAGCGATTGAGTCACAAGATAATAAAGCGCCTGAATACACTGTATTGCAACATAATAATCAATTGCATGCGGTAAAAGATAAAATCACCCAAGAAGAAGGGTATGCTTTTTTTGAAGCGACACAATTAAAATCACCTCAAGCAATATTATTATCGAGTGATGCACCTACTATGGTGATGGCTAAAGCACAAAACCAACAGTTAACATTGAGTATTGTTAATCCTGATTTAAATTTATATCAAGACATTGAAGCTGACCAAATTGATAATAATGGAAATCAAGTCGAAGTCAGTGTTTATTCTCGTAAATGGCTAACGGCCGACTCTAAACCAATAAGCAGCACAGTTACCGTAAAAGGCGTGTGGAAATTAGCAACATCTCAATCAGGTGTTATTATTAAACATCAGAATGATAATACGCTTATTACTACTACGACAATACAAGCAACACCTATTGTAATTAGTTTAGTTAAGTAAATACTTTAATATTTCAATTAAAACCCTTCGATATAAAAATACCGAGGGGTTTATTATATTAGCGAATCAATTATTTATTTAAAATAACAAAAA